>NZ_RJTM01000180.1 GCF_003725735.1 Sinomicrobium pectinilyticum
CTAATAAAAATAATAATGGTCAACTTTTACTGGCCGCTTAAACATTATTCACGTTAATTAATAAACGACCAACGCGACCATTACCATCAAGAAATGGGTGTATGGTTTCAAACTGATAGTGGATAACAGCTATCTTTAAAAGATCTGGAAAAAACAATGCCTCATTATGAGCAAACTTTTCTATATCGCTCATAAGTTCGGCAATACTTGAATGGATAGGAGGGATAAATACAGCATCATTAATAGAAGCACCGCCTATCCAGTTTTGACTTGTTCGAAAGGTGCCGGGCAGTTTATGTTCTCCACGTACACCTTGTAATAATATTTTATGAGTTTCTTTTATAAGCCGACTCGAAAAAGGGATCTTTTCTAACATTTGAATGGCTTTATGCATTGCCGAAATATAATTTCGAACTTCTTCCCAATCATCACGCTTTTCATGGCTAACATCTTCTTTCTCCAATAAAGCTTCTTCCATATTTGTTTGGGTGCCCTCTATTTTACTACTTTGGGTGGCTTCCTTCAAAACATGCATGCTGATAAACAGGTCTATATCCGGAATATGTTCACTATACATATCCAATCTTCCCAGGTGCCTGTCTGCTTTTGAAAGTAAGTGAAGAATTTCCATATCCACCAGTTCCCATGGCCTGTTTATAAGTCCTGGTTGGAAGCTTTTATAGTATCCCTGGGAGACATAATTTCCTGCTTTAAAATTTTGCATGTTCAGAAAGTATTGAAAATTGCATTAACCTGTTCCTTAGTGCAAAATAACCTATTTTTTTGCACTAACCTATTTCTTATTGCAAAATAGCCTGTTTTTTTTGCACTAACACATTTCTTGTTGCAAGAACGCTTAATACAATTCCATCCGGAGCTTATTTATAACAAGCCCCCTTTTAATCCGGCATTTTCAATGCTTTTTATAAAAGGTCCTTATTTCCGCGGGACCAGCCGGGTTTTATTATAATAGAATTCCAGGTCCGTATTTGCCATAGTTTGCAGGGTACAGGCATCATGAAAAATTAATTAATAATCTCCCCTTTGTTATTGGCCAGCTTTTGGCGCCATTTTTGGAGTTCCTCAGGTGTCTGTCTCACCCAATCTGTTACTTCGCCAGTAATTTTTAATGGTGCCCGGGAGCGATATGAGCGTGAAGGATTGCCTGGAAATTTTTTGTCGGTGACATTAGGGTCATTTTCAAAATTTCCTGTCGGTTCAATGATATAAACACGTTCACGTCCATCGCTTTTAGCTAATGCGGCAGCAAGTCCCGCACCATTCACCAGGGCCGTGAAATAAATGTGGTTCATTTTCAGGTCGGCTTTGTAATTGGAACTGCCCCCTGCTGTCAGCAAATCGCCAACCTGCAAGTCTGCTTTCGTTCCATGATAAAAAGGGCCTTTGTCGGACGGATTATCCTTAAACGAAGCTGCCAAATCATAATTCTCCTTTGCCTTTTCGGGTTCTTTTAGCTCCTCATAGCATTTGGCAATATTTAAATACAGAGCAGGGAAAGCACTCTTAACAGTATCGTTATTTATTTTTAAGGCGAACTGCAAGGATGTTTCGAGCCAGTTTAATTTGTCGGAAACATTTTTTTGATGTCGTGCTACATAATGAGTTGCAATAAATTTTTCAAAATCGTTTGTCGCTTCGTCCCAGGCTTGATGAAACAGCCTGGCCGCTTCTTCAGGTTTGCCTTTTTCTTCCATTTCCATACCTTGGAGGCAGCGTTTAACAACATGATTGTTCGGGGTAAATTCCATTTTCTGATTATTTTGCTCGTTAATTGTTATAATATCAATTTAGCTGTCTGCGAGACTATTAAAAGTATTTCGGAACGATAGCTAAGATAAATATACACAATTCCTCTTTTTGAGGCCTGTTTATTCTCCCTGCGTCCTTGTTTCTGAGGTGCTCAGATGAGGGTCAGTTGGGAAAAGGAAAATAAATTAAACAGGAAACCGTTAAAAATACATGTGTACAATTGTGAAACCTCTTTATAAAAACGGCTTAAAATTTTTATGGTCCCTGATCACTCTGGTAGCCGTAGTTGTCCTTTCCGGTTTCACTAACAACATGCCTCCCCAGCAAACCATTACCCTGGAGGTTACGGCCATGGCCTATAATTCTGTTAAGAGCCAAACCGGGACAGGAGGCCCTGCAGTAACTGCCTGGGGTGATAAGTTAGAGCCGGGGATGAAGTCGATTGCTGTTTCGCGCGATTTGATAAAGATGGGCCTTGACCACAACACAGAAGTTAAAATAGAAGGTCTGGACGGCGTTTATATAGTGAAAGACAAGATGAACAGACGCTGGAGGAAAAAAATAGACATCTATATGGGGCAGGACGTAAAAGCCGCCCGCCGATGGGGAAAACGAAAAGTGACCATCACCTTTACGCCTAACCATTAAGAGAGAGGGTACGAGGGTGGGGCTTTTCGCTTGCTTGTTCTGTTTGTCTGTTGAATACAGTCGTGTAAAAAGCAAAAGCCACAGATGATTGTGTGTCTGTCTGTGGCTTTTGTCTAAACAGTCATTGTTGCCAGGTTATTTCAGTGCATAGCCGATATAACCACCGTCCACTAATAATTCTGTTCCTGTAATGAAACTTGCGTTGTCGGAAGCCAGGAACAACACCGCTTTTGCAATTTCATCAGGATTTCCCAATCTCTGCAAAGCCGTAGTTGTAGCAAATTGTTTTTTAACTTCATCAGCAGGAACGGCTTTATCAAAGCCTTCGGTTTGTGTTGGCCCGGGACTTACGATGTTCACCCTGATCTTGCGGTCTGCCAATTCGTTTGCAGCAACCTGGGCAATTTTATTTACAGCACCTTTGGTTGCAGAATATACACTTCCGTACATTTGGGATGTTGTAGCAACCGTTGATGAAGTGAACAGCACCGATGCTCCGTTTGCCAAATGCGGGATAAGTTTTTGCAATGCAAAGAAATAACCTTTTACATTCGTGTTGAATTGCGCGTCAAAGTCGGCTTCCGTTACTTGCTCAATGGGTGTAAACAAGGCAATTCCTGCGTTTAGAAAAAGAATATCCACTTTGTTTCCGCTTTCTGCAACTGCTTTTTCCAAAACTGCAATTCCTGCCAAATCGGAAATATCCGAAACTACCGTTTTTAGTTTCGGACTGTTGATTTTTGCCGCTGCTTTTTGCAGGTTTTCGGCACTTCTGCTTGTTATCCAAACGCTTGCTCCTGCGTTGATAAATGCTTTTGCGGTCGCAAATCCGATTCCTGTACTACCCCCTGTGATGACTACATTTTTGTTTGTAAAATCCATTTTTTAAAATTTCTTTTTTGTTTAGCAGGATCAAAGGTAACTGTAGTAAGTTACTTTTAGTAACTTTGTTCCTGAAAATAACAGTAACATCGGTGTAACAAAGTAACATTATGAAGTGTCAGACAAAAGATTTCGGGCAGGAACACAAGAAAGAAATGAGGGCCGTTCAGGATTCAATGGATGTGTTGAGTGGAAAATGGAAAATATCAATTATTTCGTCTATTTGCTTTTACAACAAAAGGCGGTTTTCGGATATTCTGAATGACGTGGCCGGAATTTCCAACAGGATGTTGAGCAAAGAACTAAAGGAACTCGAAATAAACAAGTTGATCAAACGAACCGTTTTAGACACGCAACCTGTAACTGTTCAGTATCAGCTTACTGAACACGGTTTAACGCTGAAAACCATAATTGACAACCTTACGGAATGGGGAATTGCACATCGCAAGAAGATCATCGAAAAATAGTTTGTTGGTAAGTCTGAACGGCTGCCCGGGGGTGATGATTTTTTTCTGAAAGTCAGGAAAGGAGGAGCTGACCGAAGAAGTCAATAGCAGAACTGCCTTTAAAGTTTAGCACAACGCCCGATTAACGTCAGTCAGATGGAGACATTCACAGCGCCAGAGAACACTTCAGATATTAAATAAGGCTATTTTTCGATGCGGCATCCGGCCAGGCAAATCCGGTTCCGCCATGCTTGTAACGTTCCGTTTCCTGCAGGTAAAAAGTATTAACCCCTTGAATTCCGATTCCGGAATAGTACAAAAATTGATCCACATGTGCCTGGTATTCACCGAACTCACGATACTCTTTATGTAAAGCAAGCAATTCAGCCAGATCTTCATTATGAATACGCAGAGCCTCAGCGCTGGCATCTTCCAATGAAAGCTGGTATTCCTGTTGCAGCACAAGGACCAGGTTAAAAATCTCAGTGCCCTTCGCCAATTCCTTCGGCAGGGAATGGATATCATTTTGCCATGCGATAATCCTTACGAGTAAAGTAATCATCCGTTTGACTACCGGATGTTCTATAATGTGTTCTGGCAAAATAAGTCCTGATTCTATCTCCCCGAAAGTCAGATAAGGAAGCATCAGCACATTATATTCGCGAAGGACTTTAAAAAGTGCGAGAGAAGGAGGGCGGTTGGCTACTTTATACGGATGTTCGAGTTCGATACCATACCGGATGGTAATATAAAAATAATCAATAAAACGTTCCATCCATATTCCGGGCATGAAAGCTTTAAACTCATCCCTGAGCAATGCCATATGCCGGTACAACGCATTTTCTTGCGGTGTTGGTTGCTCTCCCCGGAGGATTGCCGTACAACGCATTCTCAGGTGTTCGATTTCTTGAGGAGATGAGTGTTCTATCTGGTCATCGAGTACAACATACTGGAGCATAAACCGGTTACAAGGAATAACCTGATCGTATGTTAAGTGAGGCCACATACAGGCCGTACAGGCATGCAGACGCATCTTCTTATATCTTATTTTTTGAATTTCCGTTAGAAATGTATAGTCGTTGTCAATCCACGTATCCATATCTTTACCCATCTGTTCTATGTGGGGATTCACAAGGTTAGGCCATGGATAATAGTTTAGCGGGAGGTAATCCCCTGAGTTGTATTCTTCGGGTTTCATAATGTATTGCATTAATGTAAGTTGGTTATAAAAAGCGAAGTTTTTGGAAAAAAAAATCAGTAAATGAAAGGGCTGAATTTCAGTTTCAAACTAAACTTTATGTCAGTTATTTCTATATATAAAATTACCGAAAATTTTTATGTTATTGATAAATTTTACAAAGAATTTTGAAAAAATAACTTGCTCTGAAGTTTGCGACTTAGCAGCCTGAATTCTCAACAAGAGTGCCTTCTTTTAAGACCTTTTACTTGAATTGGACTACGGCAATTTTTCCTGTAAGTCTCTTCAGGGAGATTTCAACGGAGCATATATCATATCATGGTATAAACCCGCGGTATATTGTTATATTTTTAGAAGTGAAAGCTATAAAAAGCGGTTTAAGTGAGAAATATAGTGCTGACAGCCCTTCACAGAGGTGTCCTGTCATGAAGATGCAATTTTTTAATAAAATAGCGGTTCAAGTTGGTACTCAAACCGCTGTTGCGTTTCTAGATTGCCGGCTGCCGGCTTTTCCTCACTCAAATATTCATACAAAACCTTTCTTTTGTTTTGGAAATTCCCCCGATCTTTTGATAAAACCGGATTGCTTTCTTATTAAAGTCGGGTGTTTGCCATTGTATACGGTTACAATTTTCAATTTTTGCGCATTCTTTGATCTTCTCCATCAGGATTGTTCCCAACCCTTGCCCGCGTGTTTCTTCTATGAGGAAGAGACAGTCAAGATAGATATAAGAACTTGCCTCCCAGGTTGAAAACTGTTTCATATAGGTTGCATACCCAACAATGATGTTTTTCCTTACGACTACTAAACACTTTAAGGCGGGAAATTCCCCGAAGACGGACTCGTACAGCAACTTTTCTTTGTCCTTTTTGTTATATTCAGAATGTTCATATTCAGCATGTTGCTTACATAGATCAACAATTTGGGGCAAATCTTTTTTTTTGGCAAATCTTATGTTCATCCGGTATTGTTTTAACAAGCACATTCAAACATGGAACCTTTGTTGGGTTGAGTTCCCTCTGTTGCATAACCGTCAAATTTCCACCATTCGATTCCGCCCATCAATTCTTTAACCTTAAATCCTAACCTGGTCATTTTTAAAGCACCTTTGGTAGAAGCATTGCAACCAATTCCATCACAATAGCAAACATAAATCTTAGACTTATCCAGGTGTTTTGTTGTTTCTTTCGTCATTTCTCTATGCGGGAGATTAATTGCCGTAGGGATATGTTCTTTTTCATACCCGAATGCTTGCCTTGTATCTACTGCAATGTATTCCGTACTCTTCTCAAATGCATCGTATAAATCTGAGGGGTCCATTTCGTAAGCAAGTTTGTTTTCGTAAAATTCAATTTGTTTTTGCATAGCTTCTATGATTTTATTTTTGTCAAAATTAATTAGCTAAGGACCGGTTTTTCAAATCTTGAAATTGAGGGTTTTAAAACTTGAGATGAAAAATTTTCAGGTTGAACAAGGGGGCAAATTGTTAATTTTGTAACCTATGGAAATCAAATATTTCAGACTTATAAAAGCAATCGAAGAAGAAGGCAGTATTGCCAATTCCGCTGATAAACTGTTTTTAACACAATCTGCTTTGAGCCATCAATTAAGGGAACTGGAAGAACGTTTGGGATTTAAGGTATTTCATAGAAAGCGGAATAAATGGCAACTAACGGAAGAAGGTACTGAACTTTATAGATTGGGCAACTCGATTTTTGACAGTATTGAAAAAGGATTTCGAAATATCGAAAAATTGAGAACCGGTTCAGTCGGAACTATAAAAGTAAGTACGGAGTGTTATAGTTTTTACCAGGGGCTTTCTGTTTTTATTCAAAAAATGGGGCTTTTATATCCTGATATAGCTGTTGATTTAATACTCGAGGCGACGCACCAGCCCATTTCAAAAATTTTGTCAAACGAGATAGATATAGCCGTTGTTACGCAAAAGCCCGTAAACGAGGCCTTGTTAAGTACAGAAGTTTATGAAGACGAGATTTTTGCAGTTGTTCATAAAGAAAATCCTTTGAGTAAGGTTGAATTTGTAGATGCGAATGATTTTTCTGATGTACATTTAATCATCCATTCTTTCCCTATAGAAACCGTCTCAGTCTACGACCGGTTTTTAAAACCGTATAAAATTACTCCGTTAAAAATTTCGGCTATTCCTTTGACCGAGGTTGCTTTGGAAATGGTTGATGCCAATATGGGAATTATGTGTATGCCCAAATGGGCATTGGCTCCCTTTAAATTGTCAGACGATTTGGAGTTCAAGCGAATTGGAAAAAACGGGTTAAAAAGGACGCACCATCTGGTTTTTCGCAAATCGGACAAAGACAAAAAATATATCAATGACTTTATTTCCAATTTTGAAGAAGAATTTTCAAAGAAATGATCTTTTGCTTTCAGCTAGCACATAAATATACACAGTTCCTCTTTTTTTATCAAAAGTCGTGAATGCGGTATCGTTGGCATATGTATATGTAGTCAGACGGTTTTTTGGGAAGGCTTCGGTCATGGCCTGTAAAAATGGTAAATACCAGATCTTCAAAATATTAAAGTCTTCTTAAATTTGTAAGATCGGCATGTCTTACTCGCCCGAATCTTTTTCTAAAAATCAAATTATCATTATCTTTAAGTGAACCCAGGAAGAATTCCGTACGGAAACTTCGTAAACTATATTGGAAATGGATTTAATCACCAAAAAGGATATCGAAGAATTGGACAGCATATACAATACATGCTGCATTTCTATTTTCATTCCCACCCACAGGACAGGGAAAGAAGTCTTACAACGACAGGATGTGCTATTGCTGAAAAACCAATTGAAGGAGGTCAAGGCCAAATTGGAACAAGAGGAATTGAGCGGGCAAGAGATTGAGGATATAGTCGCGCCAATCCGGGAATTGATGGACGATAGCGGATTTTGGCGGCACCGGTCGGAGGGCCTGGCCCTGTTTCTGACCGATGGGATTTTTAAGAAATATTCCCTTCCTATTGCATTTAAACCGCTCAGCCATGTGGGCAACAGTTTTTATCTCATGCCCTTATTACCCATTTTCACGGGGGATGGTTCCTTTTTTGTACTTTCCCTGGAATTGGAAAAGGTGAAACTCTACAAACAGACCCGCTACAGTAGTACGGAGCTGGTCATTGAAGACGTGGTTCCTTCCCGCCTGGAAGACCGGGTAGGGTACGACTACGAACAGAAAAACCTACAGTTCAGAAGCCAGCAAGAGGGCCACGGCGAGGCTACTTTTCACGGCCATGGGGCAGGGGACCGCGATCGCAAGGACGAGATCGCAAGGTACTTTACGGCTATAGATAAGGGCCTGATGACCTTGATAGCCGATGAAAACAGCCCCATGATCGTGGCATGCCAGGATTTTCTGTTCCCCATATACCAAAAAGCGAACACCTATACCCATCTTTTGGACGATCATATTGTTTGTAATCTTTCGGAGGCGGACGAATCTATGTTGCAGAGGCTGGCCTGGAAAAAAATGGAACCCATTTTTGACAGGGAACGCAAGGAAAAAAAGGAACTCTTCAAACAACAGAACGGTACCGGCAAAACATCTTCCGAAATACAAAAGGTGGTACCCGCTGCAATAGATGGAAGGGTAGATACCCTGTTCCTGCAGGACAAGGAAGATATCCGGGGTGTTTACGAACCGAAAACAAGGCATGTCCGGGTAGATAACGCCCTGCTGCCCTCCAATGTATCCTTATTGAACAAAGCGGCCATCAGTACATTTTTGAATGGCGGTAAGGTCTATGTAACGGAGAAGGAGAATATGCCAGATCCGCATGCAAAAGTAAATGCACTGTATAGATATTAAATGTCTTTGTCGTTCAATGGATCTCCAAACCCTGGAGGTCAAGGAAAGAATGAACCCTCTCTCCAAGGTGGTGGTAAAAGGCCGGAAAACGGGAATCGGGATTTCGGTTTTGTTTCGCCGTGTAACAGGTTTGTTCCTGGCAAAAACGTTTTCCATATGTGCCACATATAAACTGTTTACCCGTATCACAGTCTTGTTCCGCTACGCCATGATGTAACAGGTTTGTTTCCCTGTGTAAAGACTTTGTATCGTCGTATAATGATAAAAAATAGCGGTACTCTGAAATTGTACCATTGTGATGTGGTCTATATCCTGTGTATTTGCAAATAGATGCCAGATTTTACAAATAACTCTTTGGCGTAGTGGTTATGTGGCTTTGCCCGGCTAAGGGTTTCCCTGTGTTTTATCATATTACGCCCTTATTGGCCGATTTCTTTTTTGAATGCACTTCAGAGAGCGGGGAGTGATTTCTGTCCGTTTGCACCAGCCTTTTACAAGCAGCAAACGCTTGCAAACCACCGAAACCCGCATGCACTATACCATGTATTAACGGTTTGTTGTTATGGCCTGTCCACGGTGTAATTCAGTTCGGTGACCCCGCTTGTAAATTGCCGGGTGGTGGGCAGTAGTTTTAGTTTTATCTTGTCTTTGACATCCGTAAACAACGGAATACCCTGCCCCAGGATAATCGGGTTAACAAATAGCCAGTAGCCGTCAATCAGGTCCTGCTGAATAAGCGAATGCGTCGCAGTAGGGCTGCCGAAAAGCAGGATGTTTTCACCGGCCTGTTGCTTTATTTCATTAATGCTGTCCGGGAGGTTGTCACTGATAATTGTTGTATTGGTTAAACCCGTATTTTCTATTGTTTTTGACAGAACAACCTTGTGAATTTTGTTGTACCATGCAGAATGTTCAATGTCGTGTTTGGTTGCTGCTGGCTTGTCTCCTGCGGCAGGCCAGTAATTTTCCATCATCTGGTATGTTACCCGCCCGTATAAAGCAGTGTTGCCTTTACTTATTCGCTTACCGGCATATTCAAAAAGTTCCTGGTCCACTTTAATCCAGTCCATTTCTCCGTTTGGTCCTGCTACAAAGCCGTCAAGCGATATGTGCATAAATGAAATTATTTTTCTCATATGGTACTATTTTAATTATTGCAGAATAAGTTGGGTTGATCCGTTTATTGAGAACTCAAGACGAGTTCTGAGTCTCACCCCCGGTGCTGTTTTAAATATTGTGAAAGCCGTTCCATGTTCTGCACAAGGCCGATATCTGCTTTGAATGCCCTTATTGCTTCTTCTTTGGTAGGAACAGAGTCAAAAACATTTTGCCAGACGACTTTGGTATGGTCGCCTTCTGAAAAGAGCTGTACGATAATGATAAACTTCGGATGTTGCCTGTGTTCCATGACTATCTTTTCCAGGGGTTTCACTTCCAGGTAGTGATAAAAATTGACAAAGTCCGTACCGTCCGGACCATGCATGGTAAAATCCCAGGTACCGCCTTCTTTTACCTCCATTTTCCGAATGGTATTGGTAAAGCCCTCCGGTCCCCACCAGTTTTTGATATATTCAGGGGTTGTCAGGACTTCCCAGACCAGTTCAACAGGAGCCTCGAATGTCCTGGTTATTTCCATGGTTCTTTTACTGATGTCTTCCATTTTATCTTTTTTTGTTTTTTCCTTGTAGTTCATCCAGGAGGTTATCCAGCCTGTCAAGTCGTTTATTCCACAGTGTCCTGAATGGCTCAAGCCAATCGGCCACTTCCGAAAGTTTTTGTGCCTCCAGGCAGCAATAGCGTTCCCGCCCTTCCTGTTCAATGCTTATGACCCCGCATTCCTGAAGAAATTTAACGTGCAGGGATACGGCCTGCCTTGTCATGTCAAATTGCGCTGCCAATGCATTTACTTTTTTTCTTTCCCCGGTCAGTGACATTAATATCTGCCTTCGGGTAGGGTCGGCTATCGCCTGGTATACATCTCTTCTCATAAGTGATTGAATATATTGCGCAAGTTAATGCTTGCCAATTTAATATGCAAGTTATTGCTTGCTTAAAGTTGTATTTGTCATGGGCAGAAAGAGAAGCGGGATGAGGTTTTAAAGTTTTGAACCAGTTGCGAATATTATTCAGGGGTAGCAGAACTGAAAATGTAATATCCTTTTCAGCACTCAAAATCTTAGTACCTTTGGCACCTCTATTGCAAAAGAAAGTTCTACATGCGCATTCAAAACGCCTACCAAAACAATCTTAAAAATATAACTTTAACCATCCCGGAAAACCAGTTAATTGTGGTTACGGGACTTTCCGGTTCGGGGAAATCTTCCCTGGCTATGGGCGTGATCGGGAACGAAGGCTATCGGTATTTTTTAGAGAGTTTGCCGGCTTACAATCAGCAAAATGCAGCTTCGATACCAACAGCTTCGGTAGATGATATAGCCGGGCTTCCGCCGGTGATCAAGGTAGAGCAATCCAGGCGTTTCCAGTCGATCAACGCTACGTTTGGCACCTTATCCGAGCTGACGCCCGTCTTCCGGATTTTGTTCGCCCGGTATTCCGCGGCAGAAAGCATGAGTAAGTCTTTGTTTTCATTCAATCATCCCAAAGGCGCCTGTGAGGAATGCCGCGGGATAGGCGAGGCCGAATATATCGATATTGCTAAACTGGTGGGCGATGAAACCAAAACGTTACGGGAAGGAGCCATTGTAACCACCTTGCCCAACGGCTATATCGTGTATTCGCAGGTTACCGTCGAGGAGTTGAACAAGGTGTGTGAAGCCCATGGGTTTAGTGTTGATATTCCGTGGAAAGACCTGACTCCCGAACAACAGGAGGTGATCTGGAACGGTAGTGAACGCATACAGGTGTACTACGGAAAGCACAGCCTGGAATCGCGCCTGCGTTGGGAGGGTTTTAAGGCGAAACCCCGTGAGATCGGTTATTACAAGGGGATCTTGCCTATTATGAGCAATATTCTCCGGTTAGATCGAAACCCGAGTATTCTCCGGTTTACAAGTGCTAAACCCTGCCCGGGTTGCCGGGGTGCACGTATTAAGGCTCAACATTTGAAGTATCGATGGAAAGGATTGAATTTTCAGGAGTGGATGGCGTTGCCTTTACAGGAATTGTACGATAAACTCCGGGCAGAAAAGTACCAGGCAGGAGAACAGGTGCTGGTAGATAAATTGTGCACCCCGTTATACGATTTGATCCGGTTGGGGATGGACCATTACCGTTTGAGTACGCCGAGCACGGATATTTCCAGTGGAGACGGACAACGCATCAAACTCGTTAAGCAGGTAAACAGTAATTTACAGGGCATCTTATATGTTTTTGACGAACCTTCCATCGGATTGTCACCGGCCTATCAGCAGCATTTGTACGGCATTTTACGGCGTTTGATCAGCCGTGGAAATACCGTAATGGTCGTAGAGCACGATCTGGATCTGATCCGGAAAGCGGACTGGATCGTAGAATTAGGCCCGAAAGCCGGGATTCACGGCGGAGAGGTGATCTTTAACGGTAAGCGGACAGACTTTCTTCAGGCAGAAGGTATAGCGAGCCCCACATTGGCTGAATTGCGTTCTCCCGCACAACATTCGAACAGCGAACGACAACAGCTTTCGGAAGCGGACTTCCGACCGGCAGCACAAAGGTTATCGGTAGTAAGCCGGAAAACAGCTGCTGTACTGGAAGCGATCAAAGCCTATAGCGAAGAACAGGCACTGCAATTACTCACGGTATCCGATCAGCCGATAGGGAAAACGCCGCGCAGCAACCCGGCGACCTATACGGGAATGGCCGATAAGATCCGGGACCTGCTGGCAAAAACCGGTGAAGCCGGGACATTGCAATTAAAGAAAAGTGCCTTTTCTTTTAATAACAAGGCAGGACGTTGCCCCCGTTGTGAAGGCGCAGGGGTTATTACCCTTTCGATGAGTGTGATGGGAACCGTTAATCAAACCTGCCCCGAGTGTAACGGAAAACGTTTTAAGCCGGAAGTACTCCGGGCATACTGGAATCATAAGAACATCGCAGAAATTTATGATCTCAGTATAGCAGAAGCGTATGATTTCTTTAGGCATGAAAAAAAATTATCCGGAATCCTGGCGTTGATGCTGCGTCTGGGATTGGGATATATCAAACTCGGGCAACCGTCCAACACATTAAGCGGAGGCGAAGCACAGCGTATTAAACTCACCAAGCATTTTGCGAAGCCTGCCAAACAGACCGTCTTATTGTTGGAAGAACCGAGTATCGGGCTGCACCGGCAAAATGTAGTACAACTGTTAGAGGCCTTGCACCAGTTGAAACACGAAACTTCGGGGATCGTATGTTTTGAGAATCACACTTTGTTTCAGTCGGGTTGTGATGTATGGGTAAATAATGCCGAAAATATAGCTGCGGTAAGCGAACGTATTCCCGAACAATCAGCTACTGACGCCATTCGTATTAAAGGCGCACGGACCCATGTGTTGAAAGACATTGATATTACGTTGCCTAAACAACAGCTCACGGTGGTTACGGGAATTTCGGGATCGGGAAAATCTTCTTTGGTCATCGATACCCTGCACGGCTACGGATTACAGGAAATGAGCAAACAATTTTCAAGCTATCAACAAAACAGGGTAGGTATTGACTACCAGTTTGAAGTAGACCATATCTCCGGGTTGACGCCCGGCATTTGTATCACCCGGAAAGATCAGCAGTTTTCCGGGCGTTCGGATGTAGCCGGGCAAACCGGTATTGATAAAAGTTTACGTTTTGCCTTTTCGCGTAAAGCACAATACGAAGGCCGGGAATGGTCGGCCAGTCATTTTTCGAATGCACACGAATTGGGGAAATGCGGTGTTTGCGATGGCGTGGGAGAGGAATTACTTCCGGATCTGTCTAAAATAGTGCTGAATGAAAACCTGAGCATTGCCGACGGACTTTTTGAGCACAACAAGGCCTTGTATTACTACGGGCAGGCAGGCGGGCAGTATATGGCCATTGTAAGTGAAATAGGGAAGGCGTATGGTTTTAGTTTGCAAACGCCTTTTAAGGCATTGACCCGCGAGCAACGGGCCGTGATCTTTCAAGGAATCCCGGAGAAGACCTGGGAAACGACCTGGACTTTCAAAACCAGGTCACGGGCAGGGACCCAACAGGTAAAGATGGTGTGGAAAGGCCTGTTTGCGTATTTGACGGACGAATATTTCCTGACCCGGAAGAACAAGAATATTCAGCATTTACGTGCCTTGTTCGCCCCGGAAGTTTGCAGCCATTGCCAGGGCAGCGGGTTACAACCCGAACGTTTAACGGTTACCCTGGGCGGCAATTCCATGCGCGACCTGAAAGCGATGAGTTTACAGGCGTTTGAAGTATGGTTGGTAAATAGTCAGCCCAAAGATGCTGTTGATGCCGAATTGACAGCAAAATTACATGCGCATCTGCAACATACCCTGGAGCGGGCGCGTCAGTTGCATATAGACCATTTACACCTCAACCGGAAGTCGGGTACTTTGAGTGGCGGCGAACAGCAGCGGGTTTCGCTCATCAAACAATTGAACAGTCCGTTACAGGGGGTAACCTATTTGCTGGACGAACCTTCGGCCGGCTTATCACAAAACAATATACCGGACCTGATCGCTTTGCTGAAAACGCTTGTAGCCAAAGGCAATACGGTCATTGTCATTGAGCATCACAAAGACATTATGCTGGCGGCCGATCATGTGGTGCAGATAGGTCCGAAAGCAGGGAGCATGGGGGGAGCAATTACCTTCCAGGGAAGTGCGGCCGCTTACCGGGCTTCAGAAGTATGTCATCCTTATATAAAAACAGAAAGCAGCACAGTACGCCTTCGGCAGGGAACAGCACATATTCATATAGAAGAAATAGAGCGTCACAGTCTGAAAAAAACTGAAATCGATATTCCGGCAGGTGGTATTACAGCCATAACAGGTAAGTCGGGTATCGGGAAGACCACTTTGGTAAAAGAGGTTATCATGCCAAGTTTACAGCAGCATCGGCCCGTATATTGCACGCATATTGATTTTCCGAAGCCATACCAGGGCATACATTATTTCGAACCTAAAAAATTACAAGCCTATAACAGTACGTTGCTGGTCGCCTATTTAGATCTGTTAAACGTGATCACCAGGGTATTTGCGAAGGAAACAGGGGGTAAGGCCGCAGCCTTTTCGTATAAGACCAAAACGAGTCAGTGTACATATTGTCAGGGAAGTGGTGTCGTAGCCACGAGCCTGGATGTAGCTGCAAAGCATATTGAAATTTGTGATGTATGCGAGGGAAAACGCTATCAAAAAGCTATTCTGGCACATACCATAGGCGGAAAACACATTGCAGATATCCTGGCACTGAACCTTACGGAATTGTCAGACTGGATCGCTCCTTATACCGGCACAACCAAAGCGGTGCAACAATTACAGGCATTAAGCGATATAGGGCTTTCTCATGTACGGCTCGACCAAACGGTAAAATCACTTTCTTCCGGGGAGAAACAACGTTTGTTGTTGTTCCATTGGCTGCAAAACAAAACGAAAGATCAATTGTTGATATTAGACGAACCCGGCATAGGATTGCATTATGCCGATATAGATCTGTTGTACGAGGTATTGCAGCAGCTAAGCGTGCACAATGATCTTTTAGTAATAGACCATAATCCGTATTTACTGGAAAAGATAGGCGTTGGTGTGGTGCTGGAGTGAGGTAATGAACTGAAAAGGTCAGCTGCAATAAGCACACCATCCGGTGATCGTTTGCAACGAGAACCCATTTTATCCGGCATCCCGATATTCTTATCGGGAGTAATGCTCCTTTATGGTGCGTTATACCTGTACTGAGTCTATCGAAGTGTCGAAGTAAACGCTCTAATATGATAGGCCCTTGTTTCTGCTGTGTCCCAAATACAGACCAGCGGTGGCGGAGGTGTATAAGCAATTGCCTTGCAGTCTGTTAATAATATAACACCCCCCGGTCAAAACAGAATTCATTTATTACTTTTGAAAGTATACTTTGATAGTCATTATGAAAGAAGATATCCCTGTTGTTGATAAAACAAGCACTTTATCTGATGTTAAAGTAGCAAAATTCGATGTAAATAAGCGTTACACAAAGCCTCATAAACATAATAAGTACCTGGAGATCGTCTTTTTTACAGGAGGGGAGGGGTATCATTTCCTGGATCTGAAAAATTATAAGATCGAACCCCCGGTTCTTTTTTTTATCACTAAAAATCAGGTACATCACTGGGAGATAGATGCAGTGCCCCGGGGCTATGTAATTATTATCAAGGAATCTTATCTGAACACGACCAAAGATAAATCTATAAATGCGAGGCTTCTTCAACTGAACGGGATTAACAAATTAAGCGTTCCTTCTGAAAAAGCCGAACAACTGGAAAACCTTTTTAAGGCATTGTGCAATGAATTTGAAGAATTTAATCCTAAAACAGAGATCTTTGAAGGGATTTTCAATGTTATATTGATGTATTTAATTGATTGTACGAATCGTTTGAATGGTAATAATCAGAATTTAGGTTTACTGTTCTTAAATATGATCCCGGCAGATCTTAAAATTAATGTCGGGCATTATGCCGGGAAATTGAATATGACCCCTCAAAACTTAAATAGCCTGTGTAAAAAAATATTTAATCAGACGGCCTCAGAAGTTATTGCACAGCATATTATAAAAGAAGTTAAATATTTACTTGTTTACACAGATTTTGCGGTTTCTGACATTGCTTATAAATTAGGTTTTCAGGACACTTCCAATTTTATCAAATACTTTAAAAGACATACCGGGTTAACCCCGCTTAAATACAAAAAAATAGACCAGGAGTACTAAAACAACCATTTAATTTTCACTTACACCATTTTTCGCAACCTTGAAAAGGTACTTTTGATGGCGTTGCAATTTTAAATTACAGACATGAGAAGTTTCAAAACACCGTATTTAGTATTTCTCTCTTTTTTCTATTGTATATATGTCAAATCGCAGGTTAGTGGTAAAATTGTAGATGATGCCAATACCCCTCTGGAATATGCCACTGCTGCTGTTTATCAACAGCAGGATAGCTCCCTGGTTGGCGGTGTGGTAACAGACGTTGACGGAAATTTTGAAATTTCCGGTCTGAAAAAAGGGAAATTCTTTTTAAAGGCTTCATTTATTGGGTTTGAACCCAAGTACATAAATAACATTGTTATTGATAAACAAAAGAATAACAGGGATCTCGGAACTATTCAGCTCATGCTGGGAAACCAGCTCTCGGAAGTTGTTGTTCAGGCGAACAAAAAATCAATGATCAGTAAAATTGACCGGCAGGTGTTTGAAACCAGTCAATTTAACAGTACACAGGGTGGTTCCGGGGCAGATGTCATCCGGAACCTTCCCGCAGTTAATATTAATGGCCAGGGGGAAATAAGTGTACGCGGCACCACCGGTTTTGTAGTCTTATTAAACGGGAAACCCTTACAGAGCGATCCTGCGACATTTATAGGTCAACTTCCTGCCAATGCCATAGAAAGCGTTGAAGTCATTACCGCCCCTTCCGCTAAGTACGACCCGGAAGGAAAAGCGGGGATTATAAACATTCTTACCAAAAAAGGAGCGCTGAATGGTTCTTTTGCACAGGTCAATATCAAAGGAGGTTTTCCTTCGATCGAAACCTACGGGAATGAAGACCCGCACAGGCGTTATGGTGGAGATTTTACGTATAATATAAGAAATGATCGTTGGAACGTGTCTGTTGGGGCCAGTTATCAAAGAAACGATCTCGGAGGGCGACGCGAGGGTGATGTGTATACCATAAACAACGATACACTAACGCGTTTCCCATCTGCCGGGGAGCGGAGTTTTGACGAAATAAGCTATAATGGCCGCCTTACGGTAGATTATAATCTGAACGAAAATAATAACTTCTCATTCGGGTTCTACGGGGGGAAACGTACCAAAGACCGGTTAGCGGATATTGTGTATTACGATAATCATGCCATTACTCCCGCAGAAGGAGGAGACAGAATATATACTTTCCAGTATTTCAACCACAACCTGCGTACCAGGAAAGGAGACTTTATTTTAGGGAGTCTTGATTATAACCATACCTTTAATGACGAATCCAGATTATCGGGGTCCGTACTGTATGAATATACCTTGTTAGGGGGGCCTACGGTAAATCAGAACCTGGGATATCCGGACACTTCTGTTGTTTACCAGGATGAATACAACACCAATGACAACCCTTTGCATGGAACAAGGCTACAACTGGATTATGATTTTAAGCCTTTATCGTTCGGGACCCTGGAGATCGGTTATCAGTACAGGGGTTTAAATCATACAGGAGATTTTGTGTATGAAAGGCAAAATAACGATACGGGTGAATTTGAATTGGTCCCGGAATTTTCGAGTGATGCCGACCTTAAAAGAAATATACACTCCGGTTATATACAGCTGGGAAATACTGAGAATAAGTGGCAATACAGTGCAGGTGTACGACTGGAAGCCATGAACCGTGAGTACGACCTGAAAGATAAGACGGGTGCTATCGATACTACGTACAGTTATGACTTCGTAAAATTGTTTCCGTCGGCAAGCCTTCAGTATAGTTTAAATGAAAGTACAGATATTAAAGCCGCGTATAGTAAACGTATTGAGAGGACTACAACCTTTAAAATGAACCCTTTTCCGGAAAGAGAACACTCGGAAACTTTAGAACAGGGAGACCCAACGCTCAAACCTGAATTTATTGACCTTATGGAGATCGGTATTACTAAGGATCTCAATCACGGAAGTAATATTTACGCTAACGGCTACTACCGCCATGTTAAAAATGTAGTGAACAGGGTAAACACCGTGTACAACGATACCATTTTAAACAGAATTTATTCCAATGTCGGAAATGCTAAAACCTGGGGGATTGAAATTGGTTCTCAGTTCAACATTACAGAAAAATGGAGTAATTTTATTGGCGGAAACCTGAATCACTATAAATTAAAAGGGACCTTTGACGGCAGGCCTGTTAACACAACCTCTACGATTTATTCATTTAACATAAATTCCACGTATGAGTTTTGGAAGACTGCTTCGATCCAGTTTAATTTTAATTACTTATCAGACAGGGTAACAGCACAAGGCGAAGATTCCCGGTTTTATTCCCCCAATCTGACCCTTCAGAAATCATTTCTCGGGGACAGGTTGAAAGCCACACTTCAGTGGCTTAATATAGACATGGGATTATTCAAGACCAATGAACAACGAATAACCACTTCCGGCCCGCATCGGTTTTATACCACTACAAATTATATATATGAGGTGGATATGGTGGTATTAAATCTATCCTATGTAATAAAAACAGGTAATAATAAATCCAGATTTATTGATAGCGAATTTGGTAAAAAAGAGTTCTAATATCTGTATACCGTAAAAAAAGAGAAAATCCCGTCCCAAGTACGGAAAGGCCTTGTAAAGTGGTTGTTTTACAAGGTTTTTTGGTTTTTTCCAAATTCAGATATGAAAGGAAATCCGGTGTGTTAAAAGTGTTGTCCAGTACAAATTATTTAACGCGAATAATGGCTAAGAAAAAAGGCTCCCATCTTCAGATGAAGGCCTGTGCTGAGCACAGTTAAAGCTGTGATAAGCCCTCGTTTCTGCTGGGCTCAAACGAGGACCAGTTGCGGGTACCCGAATCTGGAAAGTTTTTGTAATTTTAGGAATACGTAAAATAACGGGAATTCGATTCAGGCAACTATTTCACAAGAATTAGCGTCTGTTTTATTAGAGCATAAAACCAAGTTCGATGCAAAAACTAATAATTTTAGGAATTCTTATCTCATGTTTTTCTTGCAAAACAGAAAAACGACAACGCGATAAATTTGATGTGGGTTTTAACGAAAATATAGAAACATATTTTCTTGCAGAAATATTGTCAATCAGCCATAGAAACAAAAACAGATCATGGGAAGAATATAAACTAAAAACCTGCAGAGAATACCAACCCATAGTTGCAAGGGCATTGACAGATTTCGGAAAGCTATCCAATCATAAAATAGCTATTGAAACGGCCGGGTTGAATGATACATTGGGAAGTTTTGGATATGGAAACGACTTTATGATGGGTATTTTATTAGAACAGCCTGAATTCAGATTGTCAAAACCTCCGGGTGACTTCAAATACGCTCAAGAAGACCTTGACACCGCGCAAAGAACGTACTTAGAGAAAATAATTTCCAATTATATACAATCGCTTTATAATTTTTACCGGACAGAAAATATTGGAGAATTTTATCAAAGGAATTCGGATTTTTATGAAGGCGCGATAAACGAGGTCAGATCTCATATACCGAAGGGCTTTACCGATGCCATGGAAGCTTACTATGGTGATGCCCGGGAAAAATATATTGCTTTGGTAAGCCCAATGATGATATGGCCGATAGAAGAAAATGAAGGCCGGGGAATAGGAGCAATGGTAGTAAATGAAGGCGAAAAAACGGTCTACGAGATCATGAGCCCATATGTACAGGTCCCTGTAGGATCTTCAGATCAGGCATATCACCAGTTTGGTTATGATTATCAACCGAGAGCCAGAACATTAACTATACACGAATTCGGGCATTCTTTTGTCAATTCAGAACTTGAACCTTACCGAGAACAAATTGATAATTATTCGTACTTGTTTACGGATAGGCTAAAAAAAGAAATGGAATCGAAAGGGGTACAGAGTTGGCATGTGTATGTTATAGAGAACCTGGTCAGACTCGGAGAGATCAGGATTGCCGAAATTCAAGAGGACAAATCCAGGGCAGAATTTTTACGCAATTATCATATAAAACAGGAAAAATTTATTTTTCTTCCACAGCTGGAAAAGAAAATCATGGAGTTCGAAAACAATAGGGAGCAATACCCGATGTGGAAAGACTACTTGCCTGAACTTTTATCGGTGTTTGGAGAAAATGATGTTGATTTTGTAGATAAACAGTTGAATTAATTAATTTAAAAAAGGATACCATATCAAAAAAACTGGTCATCCGTACTAAACTCAGTTTAGGCACAGTCAAAGCTGCGATGGGCCCTCGTTTCCGTGATGCTCAAACGAGGGGACCGGTTGGCGTATCTAATCTCCCTTCGGGCTTTGTGTACTGAGCCAAGCCGCCGGGACGTTACGGGCAACGGTAAAAAGAGATCGTTAAATAATTGTATTGAAATGAAACTTTCAACGAAAGCAGAAAAAATACTGACTCAAATCACCGGCAAGAGTACCAAACTCGGAGACTTACGCACCCTTGCCAAAGGCATAAAAAAAGACCACGAACTGGCCATGGAACTTTGGTCATCCAAATATTTTTTTGCCCGGCAACTGGCCATCCTGATTATGGACAAGAAACTTCTAAGCGAAGCGGTGATTGACCAATTGGTTACAGACATAAACCAACACCACAAAAATGAGAAACTTCAACTCATGGACTGGTTAATGGCAAACCAACTAACCAAAGACAAAAAGACCATTGCAATGATTGAATCCTGGAAAGAAAGCCCAACTTCACTTAAAAGACGAGTTTATTGGTATTATCAGGGACGTTTGCGCTGGACAGGTAAAACACCGCCAAATAGTGAGGAGTTATTAACGGTCATCGAAAAACAGATAGAAAAAGAAGAAGCTGAAGTCCAATGGGCAATGAACTTTACAGCAGGCTGGATTGGGGTTTATGAAAAAAAGCACCGGAACCGTTGTATTGCCCTTGGTGAAAAAACCGGTCTGTACAAAGGTAAAATGGTTTCAAAAGGGTGTACACCAGAGTATTTGCCGGAGTTTATTACCATGGAAAGTAACAAAAGAAATTTATAAATATGGCTGACGTCAATAGCACCTTCTATCATTTGCTTAAAGAACATCTTACACAAGAATATGTAAAGTCAAAAACGATGGTCATCCGGGAAGGAAAACGTTCAGGAAAATTTTACTACCTGAAAAAAGGTGTTTTACGAGGGTGGACGCTTCACGAGGGCAAGGAAGTTACTTTTCAGTTCCTTTTTGAAAATCATTTCTTCTGTAGCATTGAAAGCTTTTGGTATAACAAGCAAAGCCTTTACTCTGTTCAAGCGATTGAAGATGTAGAATTATTAGCTATCGATAAACAAAAAACGATGGAGCTTCTGGCTCAAAAACCAGCCTTATTGGCAACTTTTAATGAATATTTGATAAATCGGCTGTTAACCTATCAAAAACTGCTTATTGACAGAATAAAAGACAAGCCCGAAAAAAGATACCAGGAATTGTTAGACCGGGCTCCGGAGATTATCCGTCGGGTACCTCAACATTATATTGCCTCGTATTTAGGTATCACATCCGTTTCTTTAAGTAGAATACGTAACCGGCATTAATTAACAATTGTTATCTGTTTCGTTCTTTCCTGTTCCTAGCTTTGTTTCGAACATTAAATTTTAATACCATGGAAGCAATAGTAAAAGGAATGCTAAAGGACATCATCGAAAACCCGGTTTATGACGAAAAATTGATTCATCGGTATTTTACGGACAATTATACGCAAACCGTTGATCACTCCACCTTAGATTTACCACATTTCAAGCAACATATTATAAAGCTGAAAGACTTAATTAAGCATGTGCACGTAGAAGTGATTAACTGCGCTGGTAACTCCAATACGGTTTTTACCAAACACCACGTTTATTCCGTATTGCGAGATGGTACTGCAAATACGCACAAAGTATTGGCGGAGTTTAAAATCCGGCATGGTAAAATTGCTTGTTGTGATGAATTAACTTTTCTTATAAGCGGTTCCGAGTCGGGCAAAGACCTGGGTTCGGTATTGTAATAAGTAATTTATCCAGGAGACGGTCTTCTAAGGCTCATTACGTACTCATGCCCGCCGCCAATTGAAAACTGGTGGGGCGGGTTTGCCCCGGTTCATAACGACAGCTTTTAGCAAAGCTATTTTCAAATCGTTTGAACCCCAAAATCTCTCAAACATCCTTATTCTACAACGCTTTCAAAGAACTTCGTTTAACAACATCGAAACGGTAGTGAATTCAAATACAAAATTCAGTAATTGGGATACTTTCTGTAGGGAAATAACTTCCAACTTTGTATTCATAAATTAAACGAGTTTATTAAATAAAGAAAATATGAGTACAGAAAATCAAAAAATATGGTTGGTTACAGGAACTTCAAAAGGTTTGGGGCTTTATTTAACCAGGCTTTTATTGTCACTGGGACACAAAGTAATTGCTACAAGTCGAAATACAGATGCGCTTGAAAAAGAAATTATTTCATTTAAAGAGAATCTATACCCTGTAAAACTGGATATTACTTCCGACAAGGAAGTTAAGAAAGCTATCGACGGCATTATAAAAAAACTAAAAAGAATTGATGTTGTAGTGAATAACGCAGGTTATAGTCTTGTAGGGAGTATGGAAGAAATGACCGATGGAGAATTCAGGGCAACAATGGACGTCAACCTGTTTGGAGCCGTTAATATCATTCGAAATGTAATGCCCTATTTACGCCAACAGAAAAGCGGGCACATTATTAATATTTCCTCCAATGCGGGTTATATTGGCTTTGAAAAAGCGGCAAGCTATAATGCAGCTAAATTCGCGCTCATCGGAATTTCCGAAGCTTTAGCGCAAGAGGTGGGAAATTTCGGGATAAGGGTGACGGTAGTTGCACCGGGACAGTTTAGAACAGAATTTATGAATTCCATCAACTATGTAAAGAACCGTATTGAAGTATATGGTGTAGATGAAGCTGAAAAGATGTGGTCTGAATTCAGTGGGACACAACCCGGAGACCCTGCCAAATTATCTGAAATCCTGGTTCAGATTAATGAAATGAAACAGCCGCCTCTTCATTTACTTTTAGGACCAGACACTTATGAGCTGGTGACCCGAAAAAGAGCGCAGGAAGATGCAGAATTTGAAAAATGGAAATCTTTGACGTTATCGACCAATTTTGATTAACTAGGAAGCGTAAATTCCGTTTTCATAAATTTGTTTGCAATGAAACCTTACACAATTCAGTCAATTCGAGAATTACATCAGCTTTTAGAGTTGCCAAAACCGAGGCACCCGTTAATCAGTTTAATTGATTTTTCTACCATTAAATGTTATGATGATGAAAAATTAGAGGCGGTTACTTACGGATTTTATTGCATAGCAATCAAAAAGAATTTTAAAGGTAAAATGCGCTATGGTCAACGGCATTTTGATTTTGATGATGGTATTATGACATTTTACGCCCCGAATCAAGTAATAATTACAGAAATAAGGGATGATTGGGAGTTGGAAGGTCTTTGGCTAACCGTTCATCCTGATTTTTTACAGGGTTTTTCCTTGTCTAAGGATATCCGTAAATTTGGTTTTTTCTCCTATTCCGTAAACGAAGCTTTACATTTATCTACAAAAGAAGAAAAAACCATTAATCGTTTACTATTGGATATTTCAAAAGAAAGTCAATTTTCAACAGATACATTTTCACATGCAATTATTATAAAACAAATAGAGTTATTACTGAACTATTCTAATCGGTTTTATCATCGTCAATTCTTAACCCGAAAACAGGCCAATAGTGGTTTATTATCCGATTTTGAAGATTTGTTAGAAGATTATTTCAACCAAAACCTCACAGAAACGGAAGGTATTCCCGGTGTCGCCTATTTAGCTGCAAGACTGAACCTGTCTCCCAATTACTTAAGTGATATGTTACGCAGTACAACGGGCCAGAGTGCCCAGCAGCGCATCCAACAAAAGTTAATTGAGAAAGCCAAAGAAAAACTATCCACGACTGAACTATCCGTTAGCGAAATTGCCTATTCATTGGGCTTTGAATATCCGCAATCATTTCATAAATTATTTAAAACAAAAACCGAGATGAGCCCTTTGGAGTTCAGGGCAAGCTTTAATTGATATGATTATTTATAAAAGGCTATTACATATTAGAAGAATCAATTAAACAACCAATAATCAACTGATAATCTTCCCTTCCGTTAAGTATGACGGTAAAAAGAATGGTCAATAACATAATAAAATACGCAATACCTTCCCCCGCTACCGCCAGTTTGCCCCATCTGGTGCTCGTTTGTAACGAGAACCCATTTTAATCCGGCATCCCAATAATTCCGATTATCGGGATCGGGAGTAATGCTCCTATACGGCGCATTACACCTATGTTGAGTTTGCCTGTACTGAGTCTATCGAAGTAAACACTCTTATACCACACAGGCGTATCTAATCTACCGGAAAAGACAATCCAAAGGCCAGGGCTCCGGCAAACTGTTCTGCAGACGGATGAAAATAATATGTAAACCCGAGGTCAAAGTTGTGCTCCGGGCCTAATTGCAAGCCCAGGGAAAAAGGAATATGCCACAGCAGGCCATTCTTTTTTATGTCGGTATATGCGGTATAGGTTTCAAAGGAACCCAAAGAGGCACCTATACCCCCTTCTACATACGGAGCCACCCACGGAATGGGCGCCGTAACCCGGGCCTTGCCGCCAATAAGGAATGCATTGGAAGTTATCTTGTCATCCGGCTCTCGTTGCGCACTGTCGTCTTTCCTTGTCTTGGTGAATATTACCCCGGCATATGGTCTCAGGCTAAACCAGGTACGCAGGTTAAAAAGGTATTCTCCCTGTGCATAAAAACCGGAGCCGTATGTGTCTACATCGTCATAAGGTGCTGATATGCCATATCCTATAGAGGCCCGGATGTATTGGCCTTTGGTAGTTTGAGCAATAGCCGCGTTGGAAGTCAGTGCTATAAAAATAGCCAGGCTGACGGTTTTACCTAAGGAAGGAAGTAAACGAAACTTTTTAGGTGAATAGTAATTTTTTTGCATAAATGGTATCATTAGAAGCCTAAAATAATTTTTGACAAAAGAACGAAAAAGTAACTTAACTTCATTGCACAATATATTGGAAGAGCAACCATACGTACACAGGCCTTCCGGATTGTGGCATTTATAGTTTCTGCTCATAGGTTAAAACTACTCAATTTTATGGTACGGTTGCGGAACCGGCGAGAGGAGAGAGGGAGAGAACGCAATACAATTGCGCATCAGCGGGGGTATTGCTGACATTTTCTTTTATATTTACAGTAAGTAATCAGTAAATGCCACCGAAAAATACGGAAAGAGAAAACCATTCGATAAAACCATATTATGATCAAAAGAAATTGTATTTCCACTTACATCAAAACGGTTAAAAGACTGAAGTATTTTCCAGTTTTTTTCGGGATATTCTTTTTACTGTCGTTTTTCCTGATACCACTAAATCAGGTAAAAGCTCAATCATTAGGCTCAATAAAAACAGAGAATATAACATTCAAGAGTGAAGGAGTGCTTCTTGCCGGAACAATCTATAAGCCTGAACATTCGCATGCAGCAGTGGTCCTTGTACATGGTTCAGGTCAGGAACCTCGAATGACCGATTTTGCAGAACTTCTGGCAAAAAACGGCATTTCAGTGTTCACCTATGATAAACGTGGAGTTGGAGAATCAGGAGGAATTTATGCGGGTCCGGAATTAGGGACAAATAACATTGATTCGGTTAACCTCACTTTATTAGCGAAAGATGCAAGTGCTGCGGTGAACAGGCTTCATCAACAAAATAAAAACATACCTATAGGTCTTGTTGGTTTTAGTCAGGCAGGATGGATCATCCCCATTGCTGCAACCGGGAATCCGTTAGTAGAATTCATGGTTTTGTTTAGCTGCCCTACAGTTACAACTCTGGAACAACTCAGATTTCAGTTTTACACCAATGGAGATACTGATTTTTGGGAAAATCATACAGAAGCAGACGCACGAGAACATATCAAGAATGATCTTGACCGGTATCAATTTACAAGCACAGACCCAAAGGTCGCTTTGAGTGCCCTTTCAGTTCCGGGTCTCTGGCTTTTTGGTGAAAAAGACATACAGATCCCGGTAAAATTATGTATAGAGCATCTTAATACGTTTAAAGTTCAAGGCAAACCTTTCGAATATTCTCTGTTTCCAGCATTAGGACACAACACTGCTTTTGCCAATACCACAGCACCAGTTGACATTTCTATTCATTGGATAAAGCAGAGCGCTTTAAACATTAAGAATAAAAAGAGATTTTAGCTTAGGGAAGGCTTCTCCCATCTGGTGCTCGTTTGTAACTAGAACCCATTTTAATCCGGCATCGGATCAATCTCAAAAGTTGTGGGGAAATTGGGTAAAGGTT
>NZ_RJTM01000181.1 GCF_003725735.1 Sinomicrobium pectinilyticum
CGGTGTCAAAGGGATTGTGTTCATGGCCGTTTTACAGCTTTCAACGGGAAAATACCTGGCCAGAATCAATGCGTCATTGGCAGTGAAGCGTGGTGGTCCGGCGGCAGGTATGTGCCTGTAATTGCGGATATGGTGCCGGCCTCACGAGATTGCCACATCGGCTCCTGTGAAGACGGGGTATGAAGTGCATTGTTTTTGTGTAAATAGTTGTTTTGAG
>NZ_RJTM01000182.1 GCF_003725735.1 Sinomicrobium pectinilyticum
TCGTTGTTTTTCTGAACAGCAATGTTTAAGTGTAGTGAATTAACAGTCCAAGCCCTAGGGAAAGACAAAAGTCAAGGGTATACCCGGGGATTTGGGTCCCGCCAAACTCCCGTTCCGCTTGCGGAATACCTCTCTACTGAAGAGAGAGCCTTTTTGTCTTATCCATTATTCACGTACTTTAATCAGTATCAACGCCAGTGGTGTCCGCTGAGCTTAAGGGCGGCAAGCATAACATCCTTACGGCTGATCTGCCCTATCAGGAAACCATTTTCCACTACCGGAAAACGACGGTGCCTTGTTTTGTGAAACTGGGTAGCCGCGTCAAAAATACTCGCATCGCCATTGATGGTCATGACATCAGAGGACATATATTTCCGAACGACCATATCACCGATAGGCATGTTAAAATAACGACCTTCCGATATCTGCTTCATACAGTCGCTATCCGAAATGATCCCGATCAGTTTTCCGTTCTCGTCTATTACGGGAGCCCCGGTGATCTTGTGTTTCATAAAGGTTTCCATAACTTCCAGGAGACATTGTTCCGGGGTAAATGTTATTAACTTCCTCGTCATATAATCCGCTACTGCTATGGGGCGGAGGTACTCTCGCTTTATCTCCTGCCTGGCCCCTTGAAAACTCTTGATTCCCATGGTTGTTCTGTTTTAGGTTTTCTTCTAAATTTAAGAATTTTTAATTAATTAACATAATTTTATATCATAAATCATTATTAAAGTTCAAAAAACAAGGATAATAACAAAATGTAGTCCCCATTTCCGGCGACATACGGTCTCTTCCGCATTTTTTAAAAAATTCGCCGTATTTCAATTATTTCCCATATCCGCAGATATTCGTATTTTGTACGGGAAATTTTATTTTCACTAAACCGCCATACCATGAAACGCTATGCCGCTACACTGTCCCTTCTTTTTATCATAGGAGCCGTTTACTGGTCATTTTATGCCATTATGCCGCATACTTATACCAAAGTAAATGCACCGGAAAATACCTTTTCTACGGAAAGGGCGATGATACAGGTCCGGGCCATATCGCAAAAGCCCCATTCTGTAGGTTCTGCAGCCCACGAAGAAGTCAGGGAATACCTGCTATCCGAACTCCGTAAAATGGGACTGGAAACACAGGTACAGGAGGGCTATACTTCAGGCAACTGGGGAAATGTCAGCAAAGCCAGGAACATACTGACCCGTATAAAAGGAAGCGGTAACGGCCAGGCCCTTATGCTGCTCTCCCATTACGACAGTAGTCCGCATTCTTCTTTCGGGGCCAGTGACGATGCCAGTGGCGTGGCAACCATACTTGAAGGTATCCGGGCTTTTCTCTCCGGGAATAACGTCCCTGAAAATGATATTATCATTCTGTTTTCAGATGCCGAAGAACTGGGGCTTAACGGCGCAAGGCTTTTTGTAAAACAACATCCCTGGGCAAAAGACGTGAAACTGGTACTGAATTTCGAAGCAAGGGGCAGCGGAGGCCCGGGTTTTATGCTGGTGGAGACCAATGGCGGGAATTCCGCACTTATCCGGGAATTTACCAAGGCCCGTCCCGAATACCCGGTGAGTAATTCGTTTATGTACAGCATATATAAAATGCTCCCCAACGATACCGATCTCACCATTTTCCGGGAAGATGCCGATACGGACGGGTTCAATTTTGCTTTTATTGATGACCATTTCGATTACCACACTGCACTGGACACAGAACAAAGACTGGACCGGAATACCCTGGAACACCAGGGCAGTTATCTCATGCCCTTATTGCATTATTTCAGTAATGCCGATATATCCAACCTTAAGAGCAATGAAGATTATGTATTTTTCAATGCCCCCTTCTCTATCCTGGTATCCTATCCCTTTTCCTGGATCACTGCCATGAATGTTCTGGCCGCCGTACTTTTTTTACTGCTCCTTATTTTCGGTATCGCAAAAAAGAAGATCCGTGTCAGGGAAATGCTCCTGGGAATATTACCTTTTGTCATTACGTTACTCATAAGCGGCCTTATAGGATATTACAGCTGGCCGTTATTGCTCAAAATATATCCGGAGTACAGAGATATTCTTCATGGTTTTACATATAACGGATATTATTATATCGCGGCTTTTACCGCATTAAGTCTGGCCGTATGTTTCTTCACCTACCACAAATTCAGTCATCTACGGCCGGTAAACCTGTTTGTGTTCCCTCTTTTTTTCTGGATCATCCTTTGCATCCTGCTCGGTATTTATCTCGAAGGAGCTTCCTTCTTTGTTATCCCGGTATATGCGGCGCTTATTGCTATGGCCATACTCGTTTTCTTCGAGAAACCCGGTCTTTTGCTGATGGCTGTTATTACGCTCCCGGCAATCTGGATATTTACACCGTTTATACAGATGTTCCCTGTTGGCCTCGGGCTTAAAATGATGGTGGCCTCCACCCTGTTTACGGTATTGCTGTTCGGATTGCTTATCCCCGTATTCGGATTTTACAGACAGCAGGACAAGCTGGCACTGTTTACAGGTGTGGTAAGTCTTGTATTGCTTATTACCGCACATACAGAATCCGGCTTCACCGAAGACAGGCCGAAACCGGACAGTTTGTTATACGTACTGGATGCGGATACAGGTAAAGCGGAATGGGCAACTTATGATAAAGTTCCCGGCGTGTGGAATTCCGCCTACCTGGGGCAGGATAAAAAAGTACCTTCTCCCGGTGAAGAAGCTACCATTACAAGCAAATATAACACCGGTTTTTCATACACTTCCACTGCCCCGGTAAAAGAAGTTCCGGCCCCTGTGGCGGAAATACTCAGTGATACACTTATCGGTACCGACAGGCAGGTGGAAGTTTGTATCATGCCCCAACGCCACGTTACCCGGCTCGATGTATTCACTTCCCTCCGGAATATTGTTTCCTGTAAAGTGAATGGCTTTGCTCTGCCTGAAAAATACCTCCAAAACCCGAAAAGGGAAAACCGCTTGTTTTCTCATTTTATAAGTGATAACGACTACACGGAAATAAGCCTGCGTTTCCCCAAAGGAGAAACCCCGGAACTAATATTATACGAAGCGTCCAATGATCTCCTGGACAACCCGCTGTTTACCGTTCCTGCCAGGCCTGAAGACCACATCCCTATGCCCTTTGTGCTCAATGATGCTGTCGTCGTCAAAAAAACCGTTACTTTTGACCGTCCATAAACAAATCATTTTTCTATGCGGATAGCAATTCTAGGCTGCGGATGGCTCGGTTTCCCGCTGGCTAAAAAATGTATGGAAGCGGGATATCATGTTAAAGGTTCCACGACATCGCCGGAAAAGGAAAAAGTATTTACCGCTGCGGGAATACACCCTTACCTGATCCGTTTGCAGGAGGATAAAATAGACGGAGCAATGGACCGGTTCCTTAAAGATGTGGATGTTCTTCTCGTGGATATCCCCCCGAAGCTCCGGGGCATCCACCCTGAAAATTTTGTAAAAAAGACAAAACAACTATTGCCCGCGGTAGAAAATTCTTCTGTCAAAAAACTTCTTTTTATAAGCAGTACTTCCGTATTCCGGGATGACAACACGGTTATTACGGAAAAAACTACCCCCGACCCGGAAACCGAAAGCGGAAAACAATTGCTGGCTTCAGAGCGCTTATTACGATCTTCTTCCCGTTTCCGAACCACTATCCTCAGGTTTGCCGGTCTTATAGGGCCGAACCGGCACCCGGCACATCACCTGGCGGGAAAAAAGGAACTCAAAAACCCGGATGCCCCGGTCAACCTTATCCATCTGGACGATTGTATTTCCATCATCCTGGAAATATTGCAACAGGAAAAATGGGGAGAGACCTATCATGCTGCTTTTCCCTTCCATCCCACAAGAAAAGAATATTACACGGAAAAAGCCGGGGAATTTGGTCTTCCTGTGCCGGAATTCACAAATACTCCCGTAAAGGGAAAAACAATTTCTTCCGAAAAGCTGTCCGAAGAACTCCGGTATGCTTTCCGTACCCGTATTTAGCGGGAAAGTGATTTCAACATTTTCCCGGAACCCATAGCTTTAGTAAAGATAGTTTACAGAAAAAGCCGGGCGCCTTTTTAAAAGGTACTCCGGCCTTCTTCGGGACGGTATCAGCATTATATCTGGTTCCAGCTTACATTATCGTAATAAATATAGCCAACGCTATCGGATTCCCAGTAACTCTGGCTTCCACCCCGGAACGTATGAAAAGACAGGGCGTTGATAAGGCGTTTGGAATCGTTTGTGGTCCACCGTACATTTTCATCCAGCAATGTCGTGTTGTTTACCGTGATACGGGCACGGCCGTTGGCACTGGACCCGGTATTACTTTCCACGCGGATGACTACGGTATACCATGTTCCCCTGGAAAGGCTTCCGGAAGAAGGATAAGAAAGTCCGAAATGGTCCCCGCATTGTTCGGGCTGGTCCCTGTAGTACAGGTAAGGGCGGAAATATACCCTGCTGTAATCGTTATACCACATGAGCCTTGCGCTCCCCCCGTTGCCATCGGTTGGGCGGTCACATCCGGTGTTCCCGTCGCCTATAAGGAAACCGAAACCGAGTTTTCCTCCTCTGCTCCAGTCAAAGGCACTGTGAAACCGGAGCTGGTAAGAAACTTCATAACCATCGCTCGCCGGCAGGCTCACATTGGCAGTCATCCCCGAACCTCCCCCGACAGCGTTTGCTATTAATGTAACACGAAGGGTCTGGTTGGAAACATAGGTCCTGGAGGAATTCCACCCCCATCCGTCACCAAAATCTTCCTGCGCCCAGGAATTCCAGTAAGAATCCCCGTGAGGGCGGTTATTGAAATCCACTGTCCGGCCGGAATACACAGCACGGACTGTTGTTTTCATGTCTTCATCAATCAGCATCTCCGCATCGTCCGCATCCTTGTCACAGGAAGACAGTCCGCAGGCAAGCAAGGTGCATAACAGCAACAACCTGCCTGTTTTCATTGGTTTTTTCATAATAAGTGGGTTTTATTGGTTAATAATTGAACTATTCTCGTTTCGTAACGGCACTGTCCCGGTTCTTCAGGGCCGTCCTTAACAACCGGACCCGCATTCCGGCTTCCGGAGTCCCGGGTTTTATGGTGTCTATCTGGTCCAGGTAAGCGGCGGCATTACGTGAATCGGAATTCATGATGCTGGCTTCGGCAAGATCGAGTTTTATAGCATCCGACCCGGGGAACACCTGCTCGCAATACCGGAAAAACGACAGGGCCTTTTCAGGTTCGCCGAGCCTGTAAAGCAGGTTTGTACCGAGTTGTTCCAAGGATAGAACTGAATAATCATAGGCCCCGGTTTTTTTTCTCTTCAGGCGTTCATATAGACGGAACACACTATCCATCTGCCCCGTGACTTCCAGTCTCTGCCCCAGGGCAGCTGCAAGAAGGGGTTTTACTTCCCCCGGCGTCTCCTGTTCCCGGTCCAGCCATCGGATAATTCCGTTTCGAACAGACTCCGTATTAAAATCTCCTGTTATATTGCTCACAACTGCCACCGCCAGTTCATCCGAAGGTATCATTGTTATTCCTGCGGTAAAATTCCCTGTGCTATGCTCCTTATAGTACATGGTCCTGGTTTTTGCCGGGATCACTTCCCAGCCGTAACCCATAGCGGTCATCTCTCCCGTTCGCTGCCAGGCAAGCAGTTTTTCACCTGTACTCCTTGTTAAAAAACGGGCCCCTTCCGCTGTTTTTCCCTTGTGCATTATCATAAAAAGCCATCCGGACAGATCGCGTAACGAGGTATGCCAGCCCATACTGCCCGAGTGTTGCCGGTTAAGGGGATATGCCCCGACCGTATCGGTGGTATAGGTCAGCCAGTTTTTTATAGCATGTGGCCATGCCACGCTCGCTTTGAAAGTCTCGTCTTTCGGAAAAAAGGAATCTTTCATACGAAGCGGTTCCAGGACACCTGTTTTCATATAGTCTTCGAAGGCCATCCCCGTTACTTTGGCGATAAGGTCGGCCAGAATGTCAAAATTGTAAGGCGAACGTTTTACCCTGCTCCCGGGCGGTACGAATTCCGGTTGTTGCAGGTGAATACTCCGGGTAGTGCTTTCCAGGGCGGAATCGCTGAGATCCGGAAGGTCCCACATTACAGAGTGACCGGGAATTCCTCCGGTCTGGTTTATCAGGTGTTTTATTTTTATTCCCCTGATATCCGTATCTGCCAGGGCAAAATACGGGAGGTAATCCACTACCGGCGCATCCATGTCCAGTTTTCCTTCATCCGCCAGGCGTGCTATGGCGGTTACGACGAGGAGCCCGGACAGGTCCCCGGCAAAAAAAGGCGTACGCTCCGAAAATACAGCCTTTTGCCCCTCACTAAATATACGATGCCCTGTGGCACGGAGATAAATGTCTTTGCCTTTCATCACCACAACCCCCAGGCATGGCAAAGGCAGTTTTTGCTGAAGTTCTTCTACATAAGCATCCAGTTTTTCTATATCCCCGGTTGCCAGCCTGCTGTCCGTCCCCTTATTGCAGGATACGGGCAACACGGATATGGCAGTCAGACAGGCAATAAGGAAACCTTTTTTCATATAGCTGTTTTTGAATTCTTTGGTACATGTCTCGCCTCCGTATAAAAAACCTGTTCCGGGCAATACCGGGAAGACAGTGAACAATGACAGAACAAACTTACAGAAATGAAAAACAGGCCGGGGTGAAAATAATTCAACAAAAGGGTTCTGAAAGTACAGGAAAATTATTTTTAAATGAAAAACATGAAAATAATTCAAAAAATAGGGGTTAAAAGAGGATATGAAGACTTATTATCTCATAAAATCCGGCGACAGGGGATAAGCCGGTGACAGAAAAAAATGTGGCATTCCTACAGCACGGGAAACACTTATTTTTCATAAGGGATTTAATTAAAGTTAATTATTCTTTTTCCAATCCTATTTTTTTTTAGTTTTGAAGACCTTAAAAACACGTTTGAACAGCATGAAGAAAATTTTTATTCTGGCCATTTTCGCATCGTTCTTCGCGGCGAACGGCCAAAGCGACCTTAAAAAGCACTATGAAGCTTTCTACAAGCAAATGAGGACACAGGGAGATATAAGGGGCGCTATCAATGCACTGACGCACCTGTATGTCATAGAACCTTCGGATGCCAGAAAGGACACCCTGGCTTTCCTGTATGCCAACTCCGGACAGTACATTCAGGCCGTAAACCTGCTGGGGACGGAAAAAGATGCCTCCGCTTCGGATATGGCTGTCGATGTAAAAGCGATTTCCCTGAAATCCCTGGACCAGCCGCAACTGGCCGTACAACAATACGAGATCCTGTTCCAAAGAAAACCGGATGCTTTTCTCGCCTACGAACTTGCGGATCTCAACCTGCAGATAGGAAAGATAGAAGAAGCCAAAAAACATATTGCTTACGGACTGGAAAATGCCAAAGACGATATGAAAGTTCCCTTTTACGAAAGCAAACCGCCTTATGAAGTGCCGTTAAAAGCTGCACTGACATATGAAAAAGGATTGCTTACCTATAATGAGGACAAAACGAAAATAGACGAAGCCCTGAAACTGATCGATGAAGCTATAACCCTGGCTCCGAATTTTAACCTGGCCAAGCAGATCAGGCAGGCACTCAGCAACCAGAAGACCAAAGCCACAGAAGAAAAAGGACAAGGAAAATAGCCCGTATTTTACAGGCTGTTTTCTTTTGAACCGCATGGAATTCGCCACGTCGGACAATAGTAATGTCCCGTAATTCGTTATTATAAAGAACCTGAGGTAAAATGGAATTTATCCGAATGAGAAAGACCGCTGTTTTTTTTATACTTTCCCTCGTCCTGGCAAGTTGTACTACCCCGAAGAAAACAAACACCGATCTCATTTCCCATATCCCGGAAAACACCTCCATTGTAGTCAAGATATCTAATCCACAGGCATTTTTCAATGCATTGAAAAACAATGACTTTTTAAAATCCAATACGCTTATCCCTCCCGGACTTTCCAAAAAACTCGAACCGCTCCGGGTACTGGATAAAAAAAGTGAGGCCCTTCTTTGTATCATCCGGAATACGGACAGTATTTACGACTTTGCCTATATTTCCCGCGATACCGATAATTATTCGACCCTGGATTCCCTGAAGGGATGGAAAACCGAAAGTTCTTCCCTCAATAAAATACCGATTAAACAAGCTTCTTCCGAAGACCACAGTTTTTTTAACACGGTGATTGACAGCATTTTTATAGCGTCTTCCTCCGAGCCCCTGATGGAACAGAGCATACTCGGGGGAAATACAGCGGGGCGGGCCGCTTTCCGGAAAGTATACGAGCTGGCCAATAAGGACAAACAGGCTTCGTTCTTCCTCCGCAATCATCCTTTTTACCCTGGCAATCTGACATTATCCGACAGTACTGCCGGAATACAAAGCCCTGCCGGCTGGGCCATGTTTGATATCTCCCTGTCGCCGGGGGAGCTTTTGCTTACGGGAATCGTGCCGGCCAAGGATTCTATTCCCGGAACGACCTCCATACCTGTTGCCGCCCGGAAAACCACAGAAATAACCCCGGCCGATGCCGAAGGAATGCTGTCCCTGGCCCCTTATGATTTCAGCCTGTATAAAGACTCCCTGACCGACGTTCCCGTGCGTGACCTTCTGACTACGGCAGATGAAGTGGGGATTATTTACGGTGAAAACCACGATGTGGTGACATTCCATACCTTTGATTCCGGTGTGGCGGAAAAAGCCTTTTCCGGTTCCGCCGTATTACAGACCACCTTCCGCGAGCATAATATTTATAAGATAGATTCGCTGAAGCCATTTGCAGAAATCCTTCCCCCGTTCGGAAAGGGCAATGCAATGCGTTTCTATACCGCAGTGGACAACTATATCGTATTGGGAAGCGATCCCCGGGCGCTGGCAGACATCATTACCAATTATCAAAACCAGTCCACCCTGGAAAAACGGACTTCATTTACGGATATGATGAAGAGCCTTCCCGACGCTTCATCCATGCTTGCCGTGGGTATAACTCCGAAATACAAGGAATTGTTCCTCGAAAAAATGCTCTCCGGGTATCATGACGACCTTTCGTTTTCATCCCCGGATGATTTCCCCTACCTGGTGGTACAGGGCATTGCAGACAAAAATTTCACACATACCAATCTCCTGCTACAAAAACCCGGAAAAGCAGGGATATCAACAGGAATCTCGGAGAAATTCAATATAGCCCTGGATGCCGATATAGCCATTCCGCCGCAACTGGTAACCAATCACCTGAACAAAGAAAAAGAAGTAGTAGTGCAGGACATGGAGCATAATCTCTACCTGATCTCCAACGAAGGAAAAGTGCTCTGGAAAAAGAAATTAAATGCCAGGATATTGGGAAAAATAGAACAGGTAGATATTTTAAGGAACGGAAAACTGCAACTTGCTTTCGCCCTGCCCGACGGTATTTATGTCATAGACCGCAATAGCAATGATGTTTCGCCCTTCCCGGTAAAAGTACAGGCACCCATTACCAAAGGGCTTGCTGTATTCGATTATGACAACAATAAAAAATACCGGCTTTTCATAACCCAGGAAAATATCATCGTTCCTTTTGATTCCAACGGAAAAAGGGTAAAAGGATTTGATTTCAGCGGCACACAAAGTGCCATTCTGAACCCACCGGAACATTTCAGGACCGGCACGCGCGACTATATTGCCGTTCAGGAAGAAAACGGGACCCTTCACCTGCTCCACCGCACCGGCAAAAGCAGGGTTAACGTAAAAGGAAATATTGATTTCTCGGCCAACCGGTTATATTTGTACCAGGATAAGTTTACAACGACCAATAGTGATGGCGACCTCATCCAGGTAGATGAACGCGGCGGACTTAACAAAATAGCCCTGGGACTGGCCAAAGACCACCATATTGCCACAACGTCCAGGACACTGGCCACACTGTCCGACAATATACTTACCATAAAACAAAACAAATACGAACTGGATTACGGTATTTATACCGGTCCCGATATTTTTTACATAAACAACAAAATTTATGTTGCCCTTACGGATATCCAGGCAAAAAAAGTATATCTTTTTGACAGTAACGCAGTGTTACTCAGCAATTTCCCCGTATACGGAACTTCTGCAATAGATCTCGCCGATATGGATGGAAACGGAAAACTGGAATTTGTTACCCAGGGAGAAAAGGATAAGGTAATCGTATATGAAATAAGATAATCACGATATTTACACCCGGCCATATCACTGCTTTTCCTTTTCATCTTTTTATAGTATATTTCAGGAAATCGGATGGCGTTAATCAAAAAACGGATTATTATAGATCAAAAAACCATAGGTCTGTCGGATTGAAAGTCTGTTTTCGGCAAAATACTTGGATACGGGAATAGTATTCTCAAAATATCCGTGTATTTGTGGCCAAAAAAAATCATAGAATATAGAAGCATGCAAGAACTTTATTCCAAAATAACAGGACAAGGCCCCCCCCTCATCATTCTGCACGGATTTCTAGGGATGTCAGACAACTGGAAAACCCTGGGAAATCAATATGCCGAAAACGGATTTGAGGTCCACCTTATCGACCAGAGAAACCACGGCAGAAGCTTTCATTCCGACCAGTTTTCCTACGAATTACTTGCCGAAGACCTGCACCGCTATTGCCTGAACCACAAACTGGAAAAGATCAGCATCATAGGACATTCCATGGGGGGGAAAACCGCTATGCTCTTCGCCACCACCTACCCGGAAATGGTGGAAGCGCTTATCATTGCCGATATTTCCCCGAAATACTATCCGGTACACCATCAAACCATTCTCAACGGGCTCCTTTCTATCGACTTCAAAACCACAAAAAGCCGTAAAGAAGCCGATGAACAACTGGCCCGCTATATCCCCGAACTTGGCGTAAGGCAATTTCTTCTGAAAAATATCTACTGGAAAGACAAGGACGAACTCGCCTTCCGTTTTAATCTCACTGCCCTCAACGACAATATCGAGGAGATAGGAAAAGCACTTCCCGATAATGCCAGATATGAAGGCAAAACACTTTTTATCAAAGGAGGTCAATCCGAATATATTACTGCTCAGGATGAAACTCTGATCCGGCAGCACTTCCCGGAAGCTTCCGTTTCGGCCATACCAGGTGCCGGTCACTGGGTACAGGCAGAAAATCCCGGTATGTTCTTCAGGATCACTTCCGAATTCTTAAAACGTTAAATTTTAAGGTAAATTTACTATGCACGCATAATTTCATGCTCCAAAAATTGCATATTTCATATTTTATCACAAAATTTGCTTATATTCTTAAGAAACTGAAAACAGGTATAACCTTCTACCCCGCACAATGCGAAAGTTTCCGGAGGTATAATAGGTAACCTGTGGCTTTTCGCACATCAAGAGCCATATGCAGTTAAAGCCCATTCGCAATAAAATGGAGGAAATAATCTGCCTTAATTTTATTTAACAAGTAATATCTGATACTTTGACAGTAAAAACACAAAAACAGAAATAGACAATGATAAAAAGAACCTACATTTCAGCAATTGTGGTATTGATGACTACTTTTGCCTATGCCGGTGGTTACCGTGTGGCCTTGCAGGGACAAAAACAGCTTGCCATGGGACATACGGGAGTTGCTGTGATCAATAGCGCAGAGTCTGTATTTTTTAACCCGGGCGGACTTACTTTTCTCGATAAGAAGATTACGATCAGTGCGGGGATCAGCCCCATATTCTCCAACATTCATTTTCAGAACAGTCAGTTCGGCTGGAGTACGGAAGCCGACAACCCCATTGCCACACCTTTTAATGTATATGCAGCATATAAAGTCAACGAATGGATGAGCGCGGGTATCGGGGTCTATACCCCTTACGGAAGTGGTGTGGAATATCCCGAAAACTGGGAAGGCTCACATCTCGTTAATAAAATAGAACTGGCAGCCATTTATATACAACCTACATTATCCTTTAAAATCAATGATAAGCTGAGTATAGGCGGGGGTCCTATCATTGCCATTGGTAGTGTAAATTTTAACCGGAACATAGACCGGTCCATGACCAATGTTTCCGGAGAAAGGGCCAATGTTACCATCGACGACAGCGGGGTTACTGCCTGGGGATACTCCCTTGGCCTGGCATTCCGGCCTACGGAAGAACTCACACTGGGTCTGACCTATAAGTCCGAAATGAAAATGAAAGCCAGGGACGGAGAAGCCAAATTCCACAATATTCCCAGCACTGCACCGGGAAATTATGACAATGTTACTTTCGATGCCACGTTGCCCTTACCCGCCGAACTTGCCGTAGGTGCTTCTTATATGATCAACGAGAAGTGGCTTGTGGCCTTCGACTATAACAGGGTATACTGGGACTCTTATGAATCTCTCGACGTTTATTTCAGCAACGGTACGGATTCCCATAACCCCAGAAATTATAAGAACTCTTCCGTTTATCGTTTCGGACTGCAGTATATCGCCAGTGAAAGGTTTACCATTCGGGGAGGATATTACTATGACGAATCTCCGGTACAGGCAGGTTATTTTGCACCGGAAACCCCCAGAAACGATTCCAACAACTTTACCGGGGGACTTTCGTTTAACATATCCGAAAGGTTTGCCATAGATGCAGCATTCCTCTTCATTCATTTCGATGAAGTAGATGCAAGCTACGACCATTACCAGGAAAACGGCCAGAATGTACCTTTCGGCGGTTCCTATAAAAATAATGCCTTTATCCCCAGTATCGGGGTTTCCTATGGCTTTTAATCTATTTTCCTAATCTTTCTAAAGAACCGATAGCGATGAAAAACAATATAAAACTATTAGCACTTTTAGCATTAGGACTGGCCGCCTGTGAACCCGAATTCGACAAGGAAGTAAGTGAATCCGGATTTTACTCGGCTGGTGATGCCGATTTCACCACCTATGTTGCCGTTGGTAATTCACTGACTGCGGGATATGCGGATAATGCCCTGTACCTCCAGGGACAGGAAAACTCCTATCCCAATATGATAGCCATGCAATTTGCCCATGTAGGAGGCGGTGATTTCACACAACCGCTTATGAACGACAACATCGGAGGGTTACTTGCGGGAGGGAATAAGATAGCCGACAGCAGGATGGTCCTGGAGTTCGATGCCGAAGGAAACCCTTCTCCCGTCAACCTGGATGAAGAGCCCACAACAGACATCACCAATACCCTCGAAGGCCCCATGAATAATATGGGGGTCCCGGGCGCAAAGATCTATCACCTTGTAGCGGAAGGCTACGGTAATATCGGTGGGGTAGGCAGTACTGCAAATCCGTATTTTGTTCGTTTTGCCTCCTCAGCCAGTACTTCGGTTATTGCCGATGCCGTAGCGCAGGACCCTACTTTTTTTACGTTGTGGATAGGGAACAATGATATTCTTTCTTATGCTACGTCCGGTGGTGTCGGAGTTGACCGGACGGGAGACACCAACCCTGCCGGTTATGGCGAAAATGATATTACCGACCCTAATGTATTCGCATCGATATACAACAATTTATTGACCGCCCTTACCGGAAACGGTGCTAAAGGTGCCGTGGCCAATATCCCGGATGTAACCTCTATCCCCTACTTCACTACCGTACCTTATGCTCCCGTTCCTATGGATGAAGGGACGGCTAACCAGGTGAATCAAGGGTATGCGGATTATAACCAGGCACTCTCCCTTTTTGTCCTGTTAGGTCAGATAGACGAAGAAGAAGCGCAACGCAGAGAGATCAAATTTCAGGCAGGGCAGAATCCCGTAGTTATTCTGGATGAAGACCTCACTCCTTTAAAGCATCCTGTTACCGGAGATGACATTCCCAATTTAAGGCAAACAACTTCCGAAGACCTGATCGTGCTCAATGCTTCATCTTTTATAGGAACGCCGGCAGGAGAAGACCCTACACAGATCAATGGTATTTCCGTTCCTTTGGGTGACCGGTGGGTACTTACTCCGGAAGAACAACAACTGGTATCCAATGCCCAGACCCAGTATAACGCCACGATCAAAGCATTGGCGGAGCAACACAGCCTTGCGTTTGTCGATACCAGGGCCATGCTGGCACAGGCAGCCGAAACGGGTATTCCTTATGACGGTGGTGTGCTCACCTCCACTTACGCTACCGGAAAAGCCTTTTCCCTGGACGGAGTACATCCTACGGCAAAAGGATATGCCCTCGTTGCAAATGCCTTTATAGAGGCCATAAACGAAACGTACAATTCCACTATTCCTGAGGTAAACCCGGGAGCTTATCCGGATGTGTTTATAAAATAATTCCGAAAAAGGCTCAAAAAAGGGCTCGCTGTGCATATGCAGCGAGCTCTTTTATATAAGAATAGCAACATCCCGGTGCTGTTTCTTTATCCGTATATACAACCGGGTGTTTCCCGTACCTGATTCGATATCTTCCTACTCACAATCCCAGCGGAAGTTGGTCACTTTACTATTGGAAGCACTCGTCAGGTTATAATGCCACCATTCCGTCCGTATTCCCCAGAAACCGTGCTTTTCCATAGTTTCCTTCAACAGTTTCCTGTTTTCCAGTATTTTTTTCGGGTGCTTCGTGTAATCGTGATGCGCTTCTTTTCCGAAGAAATCAAACCCCGTTCCCATATCCAGTTCTTTTCCCTCTTTATCCACCAGGGTGATATCTACTGCCCCGCCCTTATTATGAATGGATCCTTTTGCAGGATTGGCAACATACTGCGGATTAGGGACTATCTTCCACATTTTTTTCTGTACATCATGAGGACGGTAACAGTCAAAGAATTTGATCCTGTATCCTTTAACCATCAATTCCGTATTTGCGGCGATAAGTGCCCGTGCTGTTTTCGCTCTGACGTAACATTCCGCACAGTCATATACTTTTGTCTTTAAAAAATTGTCTTCCGTGGCATACTTCATGTCGTAAACAAAATCCCTGCTGTAGTCCCGCAAACGCACAAAAGCAGTATCTGCCACATCATCGAGGGACAATAGTTCCGGTTCCGGCTCTTCTACCTCTGTTTTCACTACGGTATCTTTTATGGCCACACTGTCATTGAATCCATCAGGGGGGCTTTCCTGTTTGTCATGTTTCTCTTTACAAGCCGCAAAAAGAACTATAAATAATGGTATAATGATTTTCTTCATGACACAAACTTACACGGAATTTTTGAATTGCATTATATACGGATACCAGTCACACAAGGCAAACGTATCCCAAAATTATAAAATAGTTCAAGGTTACAGATTGCAGGTTGCACTTATGGGTATACCGAATGGCACCTCGTCTCCCGATCATCCTAACAATCCCTATCCTTTCATTTCCCAAGCCCCTTTATCTCATGGTCATATTATCGAATTATCACATTTCCACATTATCAGACACTCTGCACATGATGCGTTTGCCCTGACCTCCTTCCCTCCCGACAATTGGATAATAATATAAATATTCAAAAAAGCTTTCACTTTTTTTCCTTCAATTTCACTATCTTGAATCCGGGTTACATTGCAACCAAACCTTAAAAAACTCATATACTATGAAATTACTCTGGACTATCTACGGAATAGGCCTGATCTCTTCCTTTTTCCTGTTACGGCAGGAAAAAGACCTGGAAGAAAGCATGGAAAACGGAAAAGAGATCTATACCGATTTTTGTGTTACCTGTCACCTTCCGAACGGAAAAGGAGTAGAAAAAGCCTTTCCTCCCCTCGCAGGTTCCGACTATCTTCTGAACAACCGGGAAGCCAGCATCCGTGCCGTAAAATACGGACAAAACGGAGAGATAACTGTCAACGGTATCACTTATAATAATTCTATGGCACCGCTGGGACTGACCGATGAAGAAGTAGCCGATGTAATGAACTATATACTGAACTCCTGGGGCAATACTTCCGAAGAGATGGTCACTACGGAAGAAGTGGCCCGGGTGCAAAAATAATTTTGAGGTTGTCGGGAGGTACTTACAGAATGGTCCCTGACCGACCCGCCCGGAAACCCCGGCACTAATTTTTGTGAAGTCACTGATATTTTTGACTTGCTTTCGTTAAATTTGCCGAAAAACCAGTCTGTTCATGCTAATTATAGGAATCGCCGGTGGGACGGGTTGCGGCAAAACCACCGTTGTAAACCAGATCATTGACGAATTACCGGAAAACGAAGTAGGCGTTATTTCACAAGACTCCTACTACAAAGACACTTCACACCTGTCTTATGAAGAACGTACCAAAATAAATTTCGACCACCCCAGGGCCATTGATTTTGATCTCCTGGTAAGTCACCTGAAAATACTCAAAGAAGGAAACCCGGTGCATCAACCCGTATATTCTTTCGTAAAACACAACCGGACCAAAGACACTATTCTCACGCATCCCAGAAAGGTGATGATCGTGGAAGGTATACTGATTCTGACGCACCCGGAAATAAGGAACATGTTCGACATAAAAATATTCGTACATGCCGATTCCGACGAACGCCTGATCCGGCGGTTAAAAAGAGATATTAACGAACGTGGCAGGGACCTGGATGAAGTATTGACCCGCTACCAGACCACCCTTAAACCCATGCACCAGCAATTTATAGAACCGACAAAAGAATTTGCAGATATTATCATTCCGAACAATAAATACAATACCGTTGCAGTTGGTATAGTGAGAACCATTATCAATGAAAAACTGGCCTGAAAAGCCTTGTAATACAGAAAGCCACTACCCCGTACACAATCTCATTGGCTGCCGGAAAGGCGGATCATACATCCGTCCGGCGCATAAAATTGGATAAGCAGGAAAAAAATTTATATTCATACGACATGAATTTTATAAAAAAAATAAGACAGAACAGGTGGTTTTCCTTCTTCAGTAATATTTATGTTATTGTATTAACGGTATTTGCCGTATGGATGATCTTTTTCGATACCAATTCCCTGCTCACTCATATGGAACTGGAAAAAGAAATCGATAAATTGCAAAAACAAAAAGAATACCTGCAAAAAGAGATCGAGCAGGACAAAGAAGTAATCCGTAACTTAAAAGACGATGGTAATATCGAAAAATTTGCCCGGGAGGAATACTATTTCAAGAAAGAAAATGAAGAGATCTATATTATAGAAAGACAGGACAGCATTACCTGGAACAAGAAAAAAGCGAAAAAAGAATAGTGCCGGAGAAAACCGGCCGCCGGGAGGAACAGCATTAAAAAACGGGTAAGTCCATCGGGGTGGCACCGTAACGGGATAACGAAAACCCTGAGAATCCGGGTAAATGGGATTCCGGTAATCAAACGGATTAGAAAATCATAGGTTTCCGGCAGACTAAAAATCTGTTTTGCTGCGGGTACATGAATAATTTAAAATAACTATTAATGTATCCGTGAATCAGTGGCTAAACCAGGAGATTAAAAACTACTGCAATACAATTGCAGGCCTGCCTCCGGTTGACAGGGTTAAAACCCGAAACGGAGATCAATAAAACACCACAAAACCTGCACAGGCATGAGTAAACTTCTGTTTGACGAATTCCCCGAAATTTCCGCAAAAATGTGGAAACAAAAAATACAGTTCGACCTCAAAGGCGGGGATTATAACTCCCTGATCTGGAAAACTGCCGAAGGTATTGACGTAAAACCTTTCTATCACAGTGACGATGCCATCACATCACATAGCGGGTTGAAAAAATCTACCGAATGGAAAATAACCCAGAGGATCTTTGCCGGCAATGAAAAAATGGCATCCAAAAAAGCGGCCAATGCTTTAAACCGGGGAGCAGAAAGTATATGGTTCACCATTCCGTCCGAAGAAACCGACCTGTCCGTACTGCTGAATGGCATAGATACATCCGTCACTCCGTTGCATTTCCACCTGCTTTTCTTATCCCCGGGTTTTGTAAAAAAAATAAAGGAGCATGCTCCTCTCCCCGGTGCTGAAGTATATATCCACACCGACATCATCGGCAACCTGGCCCGAAGCGGCAACTGGTTTAACAACCTGGAGAACGACCATAACCTGTTCAGGGAAACGATGTCCGTTTGCGGGGATTGTACTTCCGCGGTTTCCGTTGACCTTTCCCTTTACCAGAATGCAGGCGCCACTATGGTACAGCAACTTGCCTATGCCATGGCTCACGTCAATGAATACCTGAATTTTCTCCACGACACACCTGCATTAAAAGAACAGAAAATCGTATTTACATCCGCTGTCGGTTCCAATTATTTTTTCGAAATAGCAAAACTCCGGGCCCTTCGCCTCTTATGGCATACCCTGGCCTCCGAATATGATGCCAATCCGGAATGCCATATCCTGACCATTCCCACAAGGCGCAACAAGACCTTATATGACTATAATGTGAATATGCTGCGCACCACAACAGAGAACATGAGTGCCATTCTCGGTGGCGCGGATACTGTTTGTAACCTCCCTTACGATAACATATACCATAAAGACAACGAATTTGCAGAGCGTATAGCCCGTAATCAGCTATTGGTCCTGAAACACGAAAGCTATTTCGATAAAGTGCATAACCCGGCAGACGGAACATATTACATAGAAGACCTCACCGCCCGGATGGCCGAAAAAGCCCTGGATATTTTTAAGCAGATAGAAGCCGGAGGCGGGTTCCTCAAACAATTGAAAGAGCATACCATCCAGAGAAAGATAAAGGAAAGCGCCCGGGAAGAACAACAACGATATGACGAAGGCCTGGAGGTCCTTATCGGCACCAACAAATATCCGAATCCGGAAGACAGGATGAGTGATACCCTGGAATTGTATCCCTTCGTAAAAACCAACCCCAGAAAAACACTGATCGAACCTGTCGTAGAAAGGCGGTTGTCAGAAAAAACAGAGCAGGAACGGTTAAAAAAAGAAGATAGTATCCCGTAAAGATGCACGGCCGTGCATCTCAACCGGGAAGCCGTGCATCTCAACCGGGAGGCCACAACCGGAATAAAACCACCAAAATGAAATACAAAGGAAAATACAATACAGGATCGTCCCGTTTAAAAAAATGGAATTACGCAGGTAAGGGAACGTACTTCATAACTATGGTAACCCAAAACAGGCGCTGTATATTCGGCAGTATTGAAAACGGCATGATGCAAGATAATGAATGGGGAAAAATAACACGTAGGGAATGGTACAGATCATTTGAGATCAGAAAGGAGATCAGTATGGATGCTTTTGTATTAATGCCCAATCACCTTCACGCGGTAATTACAATTATCCCCCCGGCCGTAACAAAAGAGAAAGCAGTTACATCTCCGGAAGTCCGGGCAAAAGCATCTCCGGCATTTATCCGAAAGCCCAAATCACTGTCCTCATTCGTTGCCGGATATAAATCGTCCGTAACCACACAAATAAATAATTGGATAGACCGTAATATCAGTCCGATGCTATTTCCGGAGTTAAAGAAATACAACAAAGAAAATCGATTATGGCAGCCAAATTATCATGATCATATTGTACGTACCCCATATGAATACCACAGGATTTTAAGATATATAGAAAACAATCCGAAAAAATGGGAAGAAGACCGGTTATATGATAAATACCATTTATCCGTATGAAAAGAAAAAATCTGCAAAATATAAAAATATCCTATCCGGATAGAGACGCACGGCCGGGAGTCTCAACAGATAGGCCGGGCGCCCTGAAGGACGGACCGGTCCCGTTCGAAAAAGAATACGTTTTTGCCGAAGGCATAGAAATAAAACCCGTTTTTTCCGAAAAAGACATAGAAAATGCCGAACACCTTAATTTTGGTGCAGGTATTCCTCCTTTCCTTCGGGGCCCATACAGCACCATGTACGTCACCCGACCCTGGACAATCCGCCAGTATGCCGGATTTTCCACGGCAGAAGAAAGCAATGCCTTTTACCGCCGCAATCTCGCGGCGGGACAAAAAGGCCTTTCCGTAGCCTTTGACCTGGCAACCCATCGCGGATATGACAGTGACCATGAACGTGTTGTGGGCGATGTGGGAAAGGCCGGAGTCGCTATAGATTCCGTTGAAGATATGAAAATACTGTTCGACCGGATTCCCCTTGACCAGATGTCCGTATCCATGACCATGAACGGGGCCGTCCTTCCTATCATGGCTTTTTATATCGTAGCTGCAGAAGAACAAGGGGTCTCTCCCAAGCAGTTATCCGGGACTATTCAGAATGATATTCTGAAGGAATTCATGGTGCGGAACACCTACATCTATCCGCCCGAACCTTCCATGAAAATCATAGCGGATATTTTTGAATACACCAGTAAGAACATGCCTAAATTCAACAGTATCAGCATCTCCGGGTACCACATGCAGGAAGCCGGGGCTACTGCCGATATTGAACTGGCGTATACCCTGGCTGACGGATTGGAATACATACGAACGGGACTAAAGGCAGGTATGGAGATAGATACGTTTGCCCCCCGCCTGTCGTTTTTCTGGGCGATCGGGATGAACCATTTTATGGAGATTGCCAAAATGCGTGCCGGGCGGATGCTATGGGCCAAACTGGTAAAACAGTTCGGGCCCCGGAACGAAAAATCGCTTTCGCTCCGCACCCATTGCCAGACCAGCGGGTGGAGCCTTACCGAACAGGACCCGTTCAACAACGTGGCTCGTACCTGCATAGAAGCAGCGGCAGCTGCTTTCGGAGGCACACAATCGCTCCACACCAATGCACTGGATGAAGCCATCGCACTCCCTACCGATTTTTCTGCCAGGATAGCACGGAACACACAACTTTACCTGCAGGAAGAAACCAAAATAACCAAAACGGCAGATCCTTGGGCAGGTAGCTATTACGTGGAATATCTCACCTATGAGATCGCCCGTAAGGCGTGGCAACTCATAGAGGAGGTAGAAGAACTGGGAGGGATGACCAAGGCCATAGAAGCAGGCATCCCGAAAATGCGGATCGAAGAGGCAGCCGCCAGGAAACAGGCCAGGATAGACAGCTCCCAGGATGTGATCGTAGGGGTTAACAAATATCGCCTGGACAAAGAAGATCCGCTCCACATCCTGGAAGTGGACAACGAAACTGTTCGAAAACAGCAAATACAACGCCTGGAGCAGGTGAAATCGGCCAAGGACAACCAAAAAGTACAGGAAGCCCTGCAAAAACTAACCGAATGTGCCCGTACGGGTAACGGAAATTTATTAGCTTTATCCGTCCAGGCCGCAAGACACCGGGCTACACTGGGAGAGATAAGTGACGCGCTCGGCGCGGTGTTCGGCAGACATAAAGCTAAAATACAATCATTTACCGGCGTGTATTCCAAAGAAATAAAAAACGACGAAAGCTTTGAAAAAGCTAGGCAACTTGCCGACAGGTTTGCCGTAATCGAAGGCCGGAGGCCACGGATCATGATCGCCAAGATGGGACAGGACGGCCATGACCGGGGCGCTAAAGTAGTGGCCACAGGCTACGCCGATGTGGGTTTTGACGTGGATATCGGCCCTTTATTCCAGACACCTGCCGAAGCGGCAAAGCAAGCCGTGGAAAACGACGTGCATATATTGGGGGTTTCCTCTCTTGCTGCCGGTCACAAAACCCTGGTGCCCCAGGTTATCGAAGCCTTGAAGGAATACGGCAGGGAAGATATCCTCGTAATTGTCGGCGGTGTTATCCCCGCCCAGGATTACGATTTCCTGTTTAATGCCGGGGCTGTTGCCGTTTTCGGACCGGGGACCAAAATCAGTGACGCTGCTATACAAATGCTTGAAATCTTACTGGAGATCAGCAAATAAAAAACATCGTATCAATCTTCAGATAATAAGTTATATATTCTCAGGACACCCGGAAATAAACGGACATTTACTCCTCATCCCATAAACCGGATGTAGTTTGCTTTTTTAAGAGCTTTTTTTATTATGCATGCATACTAATTTCATATCTTTACAAAAACAAGTCTATCATGTACACCGACAAAATGCTTCGCGACGATGCCCTGAAAGGTAAGAACATTGTAGTAACCGGCGGCGGCAGCGGCCTGGGCAAGGCCATGACCCGATATTTCCTGGAACTGGGCGCTAAAGTGGCCATAACCTCACGTAACCTGGAAAAACTGCAGCATACCGCCAAAGAGCTCGAAGGAGAAACCGGTGGCACCTGCCTGGCCGTCCAATGCGATGTCCGTCATTACGAGCAGGTAGAATCCATGTTACAACAGGTTGTCGATAGTTTTGGTAAAGTGGATGTATTGCTGAACAATGCAGCCGGGAATTTTATCTCCCCTACCGAGAGGCTTTCCGCCAATGCGTTCGACACTATTATAGACATTGTACTCAAAGGGAGCAAGAACTGTACCCTGGCATTCGGAAAGCACTGGATAGACCGAAAGCAAAAGAACACTACTGTACTCAGTATTGTTACCACCTATGCCTGGACCGGGTCTGCCTATGTGGTGCCCAGCGCTACTGCAAAAGCAGGGGTACTGGCCATGACGCGCAGCCTGGCCGTAGAATGGGCCAAATACGGTATCCGTTTTAATGCCATAGCCCCGGGCCCCTTCCCTACCAAGGGTGCATGGGATAGGTTGCTTCCCGGGGAACTCCGGGAAAAATTCGACCTGGCCAGGAAAGTACCTTTACAGCGTGTTGGAGATCACCAGGAGCTGGCCAATCTGGCCGCATACCTGGTATCTGATTTTGCTGCTTACCTGAATGGCGAAGTGATTACCATAGATGGCGGGGAATGGCTGAAAGGCGCCGGGCAGTTCAACATCCTTGACCAGATCCCCGAGGAAATGTGGGATATGCTCGAAAGTATGATCCGGAAAAACTCCAAGTAACACGATTTTTCCCATCAGAAAAACATACATAACGGAGAAAAGTATTCGCAATACACAGTAAACATCAGGCTACAAAGCAAGTAATCATACAAACAGACAATAACGCCCGGCAGGCTGTTAACAATTTTCATTTTCAAAACCCGGAAATAGTTGTATTTTTACCTGTCTAAATCCAATTGAAATTACATGGGTAAAATTATAGCAATTGCCAATCAGAAAGGCGGTGTGGGCAAGACAACTACTTCCGTTAATCTAGCTGCATCCCTCGGCGTCCTGGAAAAGAAAGTCCTTCTTATCGACGCTGATCCGCAGGCCAATGCCACGTCCGGACTAGGATTGGATGTAGAAGAAATAGAAGTGGGCACTTACCAGCTCCTGGAGCACACCATGGATGCCAAAGATGCTATTATAGGTACCGATTCCCCAAATGTAGACCTCATACCCGCCCATATAGACCTGGTTGCCATCGAAATCGAACTTGTGGACAAAGACCGCAGGGAATATATGCTTAAGGAGGCCCTTTCAGGTCTCCGCGACAAGTACGATTATATACTTATAGACTGCGCCCCTTCCCTCGGACTGCTTACCCTGAATGCCCTTACGGCAGCAAATTCCGTTATCATACCCATTCAATGCGAATACTTTGCCCTGGAGGGACTCGGAAAATTGCTGAACACCATAAAAAGTGTACAAAAGATACACAACCACGACCTCGATATCGAAGGCCTGTTACTCACCATGTACGATGCCCGGCTCCGCCTTTCCAACCAGGTGGTCGAGGAAGTTCAAAAGCATTTCAACGATATGGTCTTTGAAACCATTATCCAGCGGAATGTACGCCTCAGCGAGGCCCCCAGTTACGGGGAAAGTATCATTAATTACGATGCAAGCAGTAAAGGAGCGGCAAATTACTTAAATTTGGCCCACGAAATCATTAAAAAGAATAAGCAGACGGTTTAATGGCAAAAGCAACAAAAAAACAAGCATTAGGAAGAGGATTATCGGCATTGTTAAAAGATCCGGAAAATGACATACAAACGGCTTCGGACAAAAATGCGGATAAAGTAGTTGGTAATATTGTTGAATTAGATATAGAATCCATTGAGGTTAACCCCTTTCAGCCGCGTACCAATTTTAACGAAGATACCCTTCAGGAACTGGCCACCTCTATCAAAGAACTTGGGGTTATACAACCCATTACCGTACGGAAAATAGAATTCAATAAATACCAACTCGTTTCGGGAGAACGGCGTTTCCGTGCTTCCAAACTTGTAGGCCTTGCTACCGTACCCGCATATATCCGTATTGCCAACGACCAGGAATCCCTGGAAATGGCACTGGTGGAAAATATACAGAGACAGGACCTGGACCCGATAGAAATTGCGCTTTCCTACCAGCGTCTTATCGATGAAATACAACTCACACAGGAACAGCTCAGTGACCGGGTCGGAAAAAAACGTTCTACCATCGCCAATTATCTTCGCTTGCTGAAACTCGATCCCATCATCCAGACAGGAATGCGCGACGGGTTTGTAAGTATGGGACACGGCAGGGCATTGATCAACCTGGAAGATAAAGAGACCCAACTGGCCATTTATGAAAAGATCATTTCCAATGCGCTTTCTGTCAGGGAAACGGAAAAACTGGTAAAAAGTCTGCAGGAAAAAGGCAGCAAGTCCGCTCCCGATACCGCGACCGGTAAACTGCCTGCATATATCGATGACAAAATGGATGATCTTACCGAATACTTTTCGTCTAAAGTAGACGTTAAGGTATCCAGGAACGGCAAAGGAAAATTGATTATCCCTTTTCATTCCCGCGAAGATTTCATCCGTCTGACCAAACTCTTTAAATAAGGAATACCCGTTTAAGTACAAAGTACAGATCAGAACCGTTTCCGGATAAAAGAGCCGGAATACCAAAAAATAACGAGTACCGAATGCCAAGTACCAAATGCCAAGTATTATCCCGAAATGTAAGCGCCGGGTACCGTATTTCGGATACTGCGTACCGGATTGTTAACGGAAGTTATTCCATGCAAAAACCGGATATGCCTGCGGATGCATTCTGCCTGAAAAAGATACGGCTGTTACTTATTCTTTTCGCCTTCATGCTCACAGTTTATCATCCCTTATCTGCACAGGAAGACAAGCAGGAAGAGACAGCAAAGGACTCTGTCCGCACGGAAAAACCCGAAGTAATACGGGACACTGTTTTACCTGAAAGTTATACTATAGACCCTTTATCTCCCAGTAAAGCCGCATTTTACTCTGCGATATTGCCGGGGCTCGGGCAGATATACAACAAGAGATACTGGAAAGTACCCATTGTGTATGGCGCCATAGGTACCGGACTGTATTTTTACATCTCTAACAAAGACCAATATCACAGGTACAGAAATGCCTATAAGAGAAGACTTGCCGGCTTTTCGGATGATGAGTTCTATAATATTGACGGTGTGGTCAATGCCGACGGCAGCCCGGATGTGTCCATGGATGCCCTCAGGAGGGCACAGGAATACTACCAGAGATATAAAGACCTCTCCCTCCTTATTACCATCGGGCTATACGCACTGAATATTATTGACGCCAATGTAGATGCACACCTCAAACAACACAACATAAGCCAGGACCTCACCCTCCGCCCGCTCATAGTCCCCAATGATTTTACCACAGGAACGACATTCGGATTGTCATTAAATTTTAATTTTTAATGCCCGAATTGAGCCATCAGGCAGTGATAAAGCAGTAAACACCCGCCTGTAGATAGCAGATACCGAAAGCGGAGACCATAAGATAAAAACCTAAACCGAGAATAAAAAATGAAGATAGCATTACTGGGATACGGCAAAATGGGAAAAATGATAGAACAAATTGCCATTTCCCGTAACCATGAGATCATAGCGAAAATTGATAATGAATTTACTTCAAAGGACATTGCCGGTGCCGATGTTGCCATAGATTTCAGTGTTCCTTCCGCCGCTTTCGGAAATATAACTTCCTGTCTGGAAAATGGTGTGCCCGTTATCTCCGGCACTACCGGATGGCTTGATAATTACGACAAAGCCGTGGATCTCTGCCATAGGCAGAAAGGTGCATTTATTTATGCTTCTAATTTCAGCCTGGGCGTAAATATTTTTTTTCAGCTTAACGAATACCTGGCCAGGATGATGTCTAACCTGGAAGAATACCAGGTAAGCATGGAAGAGATCCACCATACGCAAAAACTCGATGCGCCCAGCGGTACGGCGATAACTCTTGCCGAAGGTATTATAAAAAACAGCTCCAAAACCGGGTGGCAGCTTGACAAGGCCGGCGACAATGAAATACCGATCACGGCAAAACGCATAGAAAATGTACCCGGTACCCATAGCATACGTTACTCCGGAAAAGTGGACGATATAGAAATTACCCACACTGCACACAGCCGGGAAGGGTTTGCCCTCGGAGCGGTTATTGCCGCTGAATGGATCATCGGAAAAACCGGGGTATTCAGTATGAAGGATGTATTAAACCTGGATTAGAATAACCATTTTCATGACCTTTTGCGTATTTTGCACCGGAAATTAACGGGCTCCTGCCTCCCGGAAATGCAATAGAACAACATTCAACAAAATAACAATGACAGCAACAGAGTGGTTTGTATTTTTTCTTGTCCTGCAACTGGTTCATTTTGCCGGAACATGGAAATTATACCGGAAAGCCGGAAGAAAAGCATGGGAAGCCCTTGTCCCCGTATACAATG
>NZ_RJTM01000183.1 GCF_003725735.1 Sinomicrobium pectinilyticum
CGACGGTTCCGGAGGTGCCCGGAATACCTCTGCTTATATTCCCGCGTTACCTACCCCCGGAACTGCTAACGGAGGAACTGCAGAACCTACGGAACCTGTTTCAATAGCTGAAGCCCGAAGTGTGGCAGACGGGACTACCATAACAATTTCCGGAGTGCTCACCGTGTCCGATCAGTTCGCAGGTTCGGCATATATTCAGGATGCTACCGGAGGGATAGCGGTGTTTGACCAGTCCGTACATGGCGACGGGACTTTTCAAATAGGCGATTCCATAACACTCACGGGAACACGGAGTGCCTTTAATAACCAGGTACAGATAAGTCCGGTAACCCTGGTGACGGGACATGGGCCTGCAAATAATCCTATAGAGCCCGTGGAGATCAGCCTGGCGGAAATGGGAAACCATCCGGGAGAGCTCGTACGTATAAGCGGGGTATCATTTCCCGTTCCCGGTGATATGCTCTTTGGCAATTCCAACTACATCCTCACCGATACGGCAGG
>NZ_RJTM01000184.1 GCF_003725735.1 Sinomicrobium pectinilyticum
TTCGGGAGAACTGCGTATTGATAACGATGTGGAGCCTATAGTGGGATTGGCACAACCGGAGCACTGTGATGAAATTACCGGTGTAGTCGGAAGATTCCAGGATGTTTACCAGTTGTTACCCCGTATGCGCGCTGATATCGCCTGTGCAGAAGAATATGTGCCGGAAGGAGACGACCTGGATATCCCCCGGGACCAGACACTGGATGTAGTGGCCTGGAACATTGAATGGTTTGGTGACGAATCCAATGCACCGTCTGCCGGAACCCCGGATTCCGACCGGATTCAGAAAGACAGTGTTAAAGCGGTCCTTACGGCATTGGATGCCGATGTAATAGCTGTGGAAGAAATATCCGATGATACCCTTTTTGCCCAAATGGTAACAGAAATGGACGGCTATGACTATGTATTGTCAGAATATACCTCTTATCCCAATGATAGCGGCGTTAAGCAAAAGGTCGGTTTTATTTATAGAACAGCGGTGGTAAGCCCCGTAGAGACCAAACCGTTGCTGGCCAGTATACATCCGTATTATAACGGAGGGGATGATACGGCCCTTGCGGATTATCCGGACGATCCTACCCGCTTTTTCGCCAGCGGGCGGCTTCCGTACCTGATGAAAGCCAATGTTACTATTGAAGGCGTAACAGAGCAAATAAATTTTATAGCGCTTCATGCCAGGGCAAACAGCAGCAGTGGCTCACAGTCAAGATATGATATGCGCAAATATGATGTGGAAGTGCTGAAAGACAGCCTTGATGCCATGTATCCGGATGCAAATCTCATAGTGCTTGGCGACTTTAATGATGATGTGGATGAAACTGTGGCGGATAATGTCAATACAACAGTGACTTCGTACGAAGCCTATGTGAACGATGCAGCCAATTACCATGTGGTATCCGCTACACTCAGTGCCCGGAACTTCCGCTCCTATGTGTTCCGGGAAAATATGATAGACCATATTATGGTGTCCAACGAACTGGAAAACAGTTTTATAGAAGAATCGGCCCGTGTGGGATATGAATTTTACGGTAGTCATTATACCAATGCCACTTCCGATCATTTTCCGGTTTCGGCCCGCTTCCGTATGCATGCTACCCTGGAAATCGTAAGAACGGAAGCTACGGATGCAACCTGTAACGGGGAAAGCGACGGTACGGCTTTTGTAGAGGTCTCCGGAGGAGTACCCCCTTATACGTATGCCTGGAGCAACGGAGGGGATACGGCTGGTATAGACGGGCTTCCCGCAGGCCAATATTCGGTGATCATAACAGATGCTTCCGGTACGGAGATCTCCTCTGAAGTGGAAATAGGAGAACCCGAAGCCATTCTTATAAGCGTGGAGGGAGATAGGAGAGTATACCCCGGCTACGGGCCGGAAGAGTCCGCAACACTGGCAGCTACGGTTTCCGGCGGGGCAGGAGGATATACTTATTTGTGGAGTACCGGGGATACGGAAGCCGGTATTACGGTGAGCCCGGAAGAAACTACGGTATATACCCTTACGGTAACAGATGCCGCCGGGTGCTCTGCCTTGCAGGAGGTAACGGTAGAAGCGGAAGATATACTCTGTGGCAATGACCGTTTTTTTAATAAGATACAGATTTGCTATAAAGGAAAAACACTCTGTTTGCCGGAAATTGCGGCGGAACAATTGCTCAGGATAGGCGCTACCCTGGGTTCATGCGGTAATTCCGGCGGCCCTGAAATATCGGATGTATTCATATTTCCCAACCCGGTATTGCGGAATACTTACGTGACCCTGGAAAGTAATATGGATACTGCAGTGGTAGTACAGCTTTATGACCAGAGAGGCAATCAGGTATATTCCGAAGAAAAATCCGTTAATGCGGGCTCTAATAAGATAGGCCTGGGCCTTGCCGGCTATCGCAGGGGGATCTATATTTGTAAGATAGTACCTGCCGAAGGCGGTACTGCGGTGACAAAGAAAATACTGAAGTTATAAGAGAGCGTTTGAAAAAGAAAAAAGTGATCCCCGGTAAACAGCAGATGGTTGCCGGGGATTTTTTTGTTGCAGCATTACGCTATTCTTCCGGGGCGTGATAGCGGACAATATCTATTCCCACCCCGTTGGGGTCCTCAATGGCAAAGTGACGGTCTCCCCAGGGTTCATCTCTCAGTTCTATGGCAATAGGGATATCCTTTGCTTTCAGTTCACGGTAAATTTTATCCACGTCTTCTACCTCAATCGTAAAATACACACCCTGTCCGGTAAAGGCAGGACGAAAAAGAGGTTGTTGTGAATTGTGCTCCGGCATCAGGAAGCTTATTTCCGATTCCTGGTCGGGGGTATGCAACAGCAGGTAAAAATCATTTTCAAAAGTTACTCCGAATCCGAGTACCTCCGTATAAAAGGTTTTTGTCTCTGCCAGTTTTGCGGTGATTATACCTGCGTTTAATTTCATTTTGTGCTTGGTGCTCATAACAGAATGGTTTTGTGCGTTAATAGTGGTAATAAAAAAGATAATGCCTGCTAATGTCAGTATGCTTTTCATATCGCTGATGGTTTGTTACTCTGCAAAGTTGCACATAACCGCTTCGCCGGGATAGTAAAAAACGGACAAAAACAGCAGAAATGAAAAAAGGCCGAAAGTTTAACTTTCAGCCTTTTGATATTCTTTAGATACGGTATCTCCTTTACAGGGACTGGAACAGTTCTTCCATTTTGCTTCTTTCTTCATCGGCCAGGTTAGGGTCTACGAGGATACGCCCGCTGTGCTCATCGGTGATGATCTTTTTTCGTGCGGCGATTTCCATTTGTACCTGTGGCGGAATGGTAAAGAAAGAACCTCCCGAAGCTCCTCTTTCGATAGCTACTACGGCAAGACCGTTTTTCACATTTTCGCGAATACGCTTGTATGCTTTTACCAGCCTGTCATCGATCAGCTCCTGGAACTCTCTGGACTTTTCCTTGAGCATGTTCTCCTCTTTTTCCGTTTCGGCAAGGATGGCATCGAGTTCTCCTTTTTTGTGTTTCAGGTGGCCTTCACGTTCCTTAAGACGTTCTTTGGTTTCTGTAATGACCTCTTTTTTCTGCTCGATCTGTACCTTGAATTCCTTGATGTGTTTTTCAGACAACTGGATCTCAAGTTCCTGGAATTCAATTTCTTTGCTCAGCGAGTTAAATTCCCGGTTGTTACGAACATTTTTTTGTTGCTCCGTGTATTTCTTGATGAGCCCCTTGGACTCTTCGATAGCGTTTTTCTTGTTGGCAATTTCCTGGGTGAGGTTTTCCTGTTCTACTCCCAGTTTGTCTAACCGTGTCCTCAGTCCTTCGACTTCGTCTTCCAGGTCCTCTACCTCAAGAGGGAGTTCTCCTCTCACGTTGGCTATTTCATCAATTCTGGAGTCAATTAACTGCAGATCATACAAGGCTCTTAATTTCTCTTCTACAGTAGCGTCGGTTTTTTTTGCCATAGGTTATAAATACTTGATCGAATTTGTATTGCACTCTGATAAAACCACCTTACCCCCTGGCAAGGCAGGTGCAAAATTATGAATTTTTTTCGTAAGATGCTCAAACAAAAGATTTTTTGTATATTGTTCGCTCTCATAGTGCCCTATGTCGGCAATAATCATTTGTTTTTCGGCTTTGTAAAACTCGTGATATTTAACATCTCCCGTAATAAAGATGTCGGCTCCCGCCCTTTTTGCATGCGAAATGGCAAAAGCACCGCTTCCGCCAAGGACTGCTATTTTCCTGACTTTTTTGTGTAAAAGGCCGGAATGGCGTATACAGGCGAGTTGCATTTTTTCTTTAACCCGGCGTAAGAACGTTTCATCTTCCACAGGTCCTGCCAAATCGCCGATCATTCCTATACCGATGTGTTGATTGTGATTCTCGAGGGTAGTGACCTCGTATGCGATCTCTTCGTAAGGGTGGTGGGTAAAGAGGGCATCAAGGATTTTGCCTTCAAGGTGTTTCGGAAAGGTAACACCGATCTGGGTCTCGGGTTCGTAACGGGTTACTCCCCGTTCACCGATCACAGGATTACTGTTTTCATCTCCCTGAAAAGTTCCCGTACCCTCAAGATTAAAACTACAGTTGTTATAATTGCCGATAGTTCCGGCACCGGCACGGAAAAGCGCTTCCCGTAGTTGTTCGGCATCGTTTACGGGCACAAAAGTCAGTAATTTTTTTACCGTTCCTTCCTGTGGGATCAATATTTTCCTGTTCTGCAGGCCCAATACGTTGCACAGGGCCGCATTTACCCCGTTAAATGCATTGTCAAGGGCAGTGTGAATGGCAAAAATGGCAATCTGGTGTTGTATGGCTTTTATTACCGTACGCTCTACATAGGAAGAACCGTTGAGTTTCTTGAGACCGGAAAATATGATGGGATGGAAGCTTATGATGAGGTTACAGTCTTTTTCAACAGCTTCGTCGACTACTTCCTCCAGGGTATCGTGTGTAATGAGTATACCCTTTACTTCCTCGTTCCTGTTCCCGACCAGTAAGCCCGTATTGTCAAAATCTTCGGCATAGGCCAGCGGAGAAAGTTCTTCCAAGCAGGCTATGACGTCCTTAATGTACATGTGGTTCTTTTTTTATATTAAACAAATCAGGAGGGTTCCCGTATAAATTTACAGGTTCTAAAGATACAGTGAAAAATCGGGATTATCCGGAAGTAAAAAAATTAACCGTTATTTGTAATGTGAATGTGAAAGACAGCTTAACAGGTATACGTGCCGAAGCATGATGTTTTCTTTCGGCCTGTATGCCTGCCAAAAACACCATATGCGAAAACTCCGAAAAATACTCTGGCCATTTTCCCTGCTTTACGGGCTGATAGTTAAGATCAGGAATTTTTTTTATGACAAGGGGATATTTCGCTCTGTTTCTTTTGATATACCGGTTATCTGTGTCGGGAACCTTAGTGTGGGAGGAACGGGGAAAACCCCTATGGTTGAGTACCTGGTACGCTTGTTGACTCCCCACTTTTATATGGCGACCCTGAGCAGGGGATACAAAAGGAAATCGAAAGGATTTGTCCTGGCGGGTCCGGAAACGGGGGTGGAGGACCTGGGGGATGAACCCTGCCAGTATCATGAAAAATTCCGTAGTGTAGCGGTAGCGGTAGATACCGACCGTGTAAGCGGTATACGTAACCTCCTTGCCCTGCAACCTCCCCCGGATGCGGTTATTCTGGATGATGCCTTTCAGCACCGCAGGGTAAAAGCCGGCTTGAATATTATGCTGACCGCCTGGAATGCATTGTACGTAAAGGACATATTCCTGCCGGCGGGAAATCTCCGGGATAGTCGAAAAGAAGCCCGGCGGGCCAATATTATAATAGTGACCAAATGTCCGGAGGATTTGAGTACGGAGCAAAAACATACCGTTTTAGAATTACTGGCCCCGGAAAAACACCAGCATGTTTTTTTTACTACTATAGCTTACCACGAACAGATTGCTTCCCTGGAACAAACTGCCCGGTTATCCGATTGGACAAAGCATAGATTTACCCTGGTCACCGGGATAGCCAATGCCCATCCGCTGGTAGAGTTCCTGAAAGGGAGGGGCATGGATTTTGAACATTGCAATTTTCCGGACCACCATGATTTTACTGAAAATGAGCTGAAGGCGTTAAGGAAAAAGAAAAATATCCTGACTACGGAAAAGGACTTTATGCGGCTGAAGGATAAAATTGAAGGGATCTTTTATATAGAAATACAACCCGTTTTCCTGTTCGGGGAACAGGAAACTTTTGACCGCCTGGTGCGGCACTATGTGAAGGAAAACCAAAAGGCACAGGCATCCGTTTAGTCCGCTGTCCCCTTATTTTTGTCGAGGTTATTTTTGATCTTCTTATAGAAGATCTGTGGTTTGAAAGGTTTGGTAATAATATCATTACACCCTGCATTGTACAAGGCGTCCATATTATCTTCCAGCGAAATGGCGGTGAGGGCTACAACGGGGACTTTTTTGTTGAATTTCCGGATCTCTTCCGTTGCTTTGATACCACTGATCCCCGGCATGTGGATGTCCATAAGGATCAGGTCGTAGGTGTTGTTCCTGGCCATATCGATAGCCTCGTAACCGTTATTGGCTACTTCTGAGGTGATATTTTTTTTGGCGAGCATTTTTTTGGTAACCACCTGGTTTATCTTATTGTCTTCTACCAGGAGGACATGAATGTTTTCAAAAACGATTTCTTCTTCCGTCCATTCGTCGTCTACGGCCGGTAAAGCAGGACTGGCGACTTCCGTATCGTCTGCATTATCCAGCGTGAGATCAAAAGTAAAAGTACTTCCTTTGCCCGGTGTGCTGTCCACTTTTATATCGCTCCCCATAAGGTTCAGGAGGTTTTTGACTATGGTGAGTCCCAGTCCTGTACCCCCGTATTTCCGGTTGATCTGTGTGGACCCCTGGGCAAAACTATCAAAGATCAGCGGGAGGGTTTCAGATTCTATACCCATGCCGTTGTCCTGTACTTCAAAATGGATGGTTATATTTTCTTTTTTGCGTTTCACAATTTTTCCCCGTATGGCGACCTTGCCGTTTTCTGTAAATTTGAGGGCGTTGCCTATAAGGTTTATGAATACCTGTGATAATTTGAGGGAGTCTCCGATGAGTTTAAGCGGAACATTTTTATCGAGGTTTAATTCTATAGTGTTATTGTTCTCTTTGGCGGAGTGTTCGAGGGACCTTACTACCTTGACGAGCATCTGCTCAAGGTTGAAAGGCACTTTCTTGACCTTGAGTTGATTGGCCTCTGATTTATTGACCTGGAGAATGTCGTTTATGAAGTTTAACAGGTATTCTCCCGAAAATTTCAGGGAATTGAGATATTCTTTCTGGCTCTCTTTCGGACTTTCCTCCAGTAGCAGATGGGTGAGGCCGGTTACTGCATATAAAGGCGTCCTTAACTCGTGGCTTACCGTAGAGAGAAATCTGGCCTTGACCTGCAGCGCACTTTCCGCTTCTTCCTTCGCGGCCTGTAATTCCCTGTTTTTTTTAAGTAACAGGTTGTTGGTCTTGAGTTTTATCTTGTTGTTTCGGTACAGGGACAGTGTCAGGATAAAAATGACGATTACGAGAACAGAACTGAAGATAGAGATCATTTTTGCAATGTTCACCTGGCGAGCCTGTTTCCGTGCATCTGTTTTGTACTGTTCAATAACCCTGTCTTTGAAATTCGAGGTGTTCTGATAGGCTATATTATTGCGTTCTTCTATGGCGTGTGTACTGAAATATTCTTCTTTGAGCACTTCCGCCAGTCGGCTATATTCTGTAGCTTCCTGTTTTTTACCCTGAACAAGCAACAGATCGGCCAGGAGAAGGTTTTTCCGAAGGTTCAGTTCCGGGAAATCGGCATGGTGTAATAGCTGGGAAGCTTTTTGCACGCAAGACATCGCCTTTTCGGGTTCATTTAGTTTCAGGTATGCGGAGGCGAGATCGAGAAGAATGCCGGTATTGAGATACTCCTGTTCGAAAGCATCCTGTACCGGAAAGATCCGGTGAAGGATATCTGCCGCTTTATCGTATTGCCCCTGTTCAAGGAGTACTTGTGCTTCGTAGTAAAAAACATGGCCCAGGGCATCTTCTCCCTTGCGGTTGGCAAGCGCTGCTTTTGCCTCTGAGATTAAAGAAGTTGCATCGGGGTAGTTCCCCTTCCTGGCTGCTATAAGTGCTTTGAGTTCCAATAGCCTGGCTTCTTTGGTGGCTTCGGGATTGGGACGGAGATGGGATTCGCTGAGAAATTCGTACACCTGCAGGTCATTGTTCCGGTCAAAATCCAGGTATAATTGTATAAAAAGGGTATAACATTCAAAGAGATAATACGACCGCTTCCGTTTTATCGTGTCGGCCATGTTCACAGCATGTCTTAGCTCTTTTACGGCATGTGCGAAATCAAATTTGTTTTTGTGATCGTATACTTTTTGTATGGTATTTTCAATGGAATCCCCGGCAGTAGTATTGTAATGCCCGAATATGAATCCCGGGAGCAGGAACAAAAAGACCAGAAAATAGCAAGAGAGTCCCTTCATGACAAAAGATTCACATAAATATAATAGGGTTCTCCATAAAATCAAAAATTAAACGGACTAAAAATTTGCCGGAATATCTTTCGGTACTTGCAAACGGGGATATTGTATCTCCGAAACGTTTACCGGACACCCTGTACCTGATTCTTTTTATTTAACAGACTGATGTGTAAGATCAGGTCGATGATCCGGCTGCTGTATCCGTATTCGTTGTCATACCAGCCAATAATCTTTACCATTCTGCCGATGACAGAGGTCATTTGTGCATCAAATATACACGAATGCGGATTATTAATCACGTCTATGGATACGATAGGATCTTCCGTATAGGACAAAATACCTTTTAAACCGTTGTTTGCTGCTTCCCGGAAAGCATCGTTTATTTCTGCGATAGAGGTTTCCCTTGTGACGTTAAAGGTAATATCGGTCAGAGAGCCGTCCGGTACGGGGACGCGAATACCACATCCCCCGATGACGTCGCTCAGTGCGGGGAAAATGCTCGTGAGGGCTTTGGCTGCGCCTGTAGTGGTAGGTACGATGGACTGGGCTGCGGCTCTCGCCCGCCTGAGGTCCCGGTGTGGCTGGTCGTGCAGGCTTTGGTCCGATGTATAGGAGTGTACGGTAGTTATATATGCCTGTTCGATACCGCAGAGCTCATCGATGACCTTTATCATGGGAGCGGCATTATTGGTCGTGCATGACGCATTGGATATAATATCTTCCGAACCGTCCAGTATATGTTCGTTTACGCCGAGGACAATCATTTTTATCAGGTCATCTTCCGGAGGAACGGAAAGGAGCACTTTTTCGGCACCGTTTTTAAGGTGATGTTCCAGCTGTTCCTTTTTTTTATACTTTCCCGTAGACTCCAGTACAATGTCCGGATGAAAAGGAGTCCAGTTCAGATTTCGTATGTCGGATACATTGAGAAGCGGATAATGCTTGTCACCGACGATAAGGGAATTGGCATCACAGCTTACATTGTCTGGCAGCACGCCATGGATACTGTCGTATTTGAGCAGATGGCTCAGGGTTTTACTGTCCGCAAGGTCATTGATGGCTACCACTTCTATACCGGGATGGTTCAGGAGCAGACGAAATACCGTTCTGCCTATACGTCCGAAGCCGTTTATTGCTATTTTAATTCTGTCCATACCCTGAGAATAAGGGTGTTTTTTGATTTGTTTGCTTTTTGTGATTCGGTTCGGGAGCGGACCTGTTCATAGAAAAAGCCTTCCCTGTATGGCAATTATCCTTACTGCAGGGTCCTCCTCTGTACAATACCGGTTACTGCACTAATGGATATGCTTATGGGCTTTATAAGAAGATCTCACAAGGGCACCACTTTCTACATGACGGAATCCCATGTCCAGACCTGCTTCCCGCAGCCTGTCGAATTGCTCCGGTAAAATGAACTGTTTAACCGGGAGGTGCTTTTTGGAGGGCTGCAGGTACTGCCCTATGGTAACCACATCTACCTGTGCATCCCTGAGATCTTTCATGGTCTCTATAACTTCTTCTTCGGTTTCACCCAACCCGAGCATAATCCCGGATTTGGTCCTTCTCACTCCCTGGTCTTTCAGGTATTTTAATACGGCAAGGCTTCGGTCATACTTGGCCTGAATACGGACTTCACGTGTAAGCCTCCTTACGGTTTCCATATTGTGGGATACTACCTCAGGGGAGACTTCCACAATCCTGTCGATGTTCCTTTCCACACCCTGGAAATCCGGAATCAGGGTTTCCAATGTGGTTTCCGGGTTCATTCGTCTTACGGCTTTTACGGTCTCTGCCCATATGATAGAGCCCATATCTTTCAGGTCATCCCGGTCCACGGAGGTGAGCACGGCATGTCTGATATTCATCAATTTGATGGAACGGGCTACTTTTTCAGGTTCTTCCCAGTCAATCGTCTCCGGTCTTCCGGTTTTTACACCGCAGAAGCCACAGGACCTGGTGCATATATTTCCCAGGATCATAAAGGTAGCGGTACCTTCGCCCCAGCATTCCCCCATATTGGGGCAACTACCGGATGTACATATGGTGTTTAGCTTATATTTATCTACCAATCCCCTTAGTTCCGTGTATTTCTTGCCTGTAGGCAGTTTAACACGCAGCCATTTCGGTTTGCCTTTCGGTGGTGCTGCATTAGCAACAGTTTCTACGCTCATAGCTCTGTTTTTGTAATACAAAGATACAAAAGAAGTATGAAGTAACGGGTATGATGACGGGGAAGTGGGAATGTAGTTTTCCCGGGATTATTCACAAATATTTTTAACCTGAGAGATGAGGTTCGGAGTACTGCACCTTCCTTAGTTTTTTTAAAAAAGAGTTATCGTATACCAAAGGCTGAACCCTACGAGAAATATAATACCAAGCCAGCTGATGATTCTGAGGGTAATACCCGGCCGGTCCCGCTCGGGGGTGTGCGAAGAACAGATGAGCCGGAAGTTTATGATCGCATAGAAAGGCGCGGTTACGAATGACAGGATAGTGGCTATATCGATAAGGGTCTTCATTTCCGACAGGAAGTAAAGCAGTATGGCAACCGTTCCCGCAGCGAGTATTATCATCCAGATGGCATAGGAATGCCTGTTTTTTTGCCCAAGTAATAATGCAGTGGTATAAGACATGGCGCGGGGTGAGGCGTCCAATGTGGTGAGTGTTGTACTGAACATGGTGGTAAAGGCTGCTATGGCAATGAGTATATAAGCTGCTTCTCCAAGGTTTTTGGTATAGAGGGATATGAGTTGTTCGGAGAAAAGTGTAGCATTCCCGCTGAAAGTATTACCGGACCCGAACATGACCAACGCGCCTAATGTCATAAATAACAGGCCGAGGACTATGGTACTGCCGTAGCCCAGGTTAAAGTCGGCAATAGAATTTTTTAAGCTGTATCCCGGAATATTTTTTTTCTTTTCTAGGGCCCAGAGCGAATGCCATATGGAAATATCAAGAGGAGCGGGCATCCACCCCATAAATGCGATGAGAAAGGCAATGCCGGCATCACTTTTTGGTAATACCTGGGTAAAGGTATGCTGAACGGAAGTATCCGGGATGGCGAGAATAACTGCAATGCAGGTGCTTATTGTCAGTGTCAGGACAATAATCTTCATCAGGTTGTCGAGAAGTTTGTACCTTCCTGCAATAAGTATGGCCATGCATAGGCCCGTAATCAGGGCACTCCATAAAATAATGTTCTGTGTGATTCCGAAGAGCGTGGAGGCCAAACCCGCCGTAACAATGGTCAGGGCAGTCTGAATGGTAAACATCGTGGCAAAAGTCAGGATGAAATACATTACCAGGATGGGGGTGCCGAGTTTTTTATAACCATCCAGCAGGCATTCACCTGTGGAAAGCGTATACCTGGGGCCGTATTGGAAAAACGGATATTTGAAGAGGTGAACGAGCAAAAGGGCCCAAAGCAGGCCAAAATCAAAATCCGCACCGGCTCTTGTCGATTGGACCAGATGAGACACGCCAATTGCCGCCCCTGCAAACAACAGGCCGGGGCCAAGCTTTTTGATATACTTATACATTTTTGTTTTTGTGGATAATTTCGGCCAGCAGTTTTCTTGCCCTGAGTAGTTTTACTTTAACATTGTTGAGGGGCTCGTCCAGTTCGGATGCTATTTCCTGATAGCTTAATTCCCGGAAATAGCGGAGGTTAATCACATCCTGGTAGTGGGGCTTTAATTTTTTAATGAAGCGTTTCAACTGTGCCAGGTTCTGTTCGTATATCAGGTTATCTTCTGCAGAAGGGGTGTCGTCCGGCACGTCATAAACCTTATCTTCATCCTGCGAAGTAGCCTGAAGCGGGCTCGACTTTCGTTTTCGCAGCAGGTCCAGGTGAATATTTTTGGAAATGGTGGTCAGCCATGTCTTAAAAGAGTAACTGTTGTCAAACGTATTGATTTTGTCAAAAGCTTTGGAAAAGGTCTGGATAGTTATGTCTTCCGCGTCATTTTCGTTTTTGGTACGTATAAGTTGAAAACCGTAAATGTCATTCCAATAGTAGTCCAAAAGGAAATTAAAGGCTTTTTGGTCGCCTTTACGGGCCTTTTCTATGTTTTTTCGGATAAGTTCTGAAGTTATTTCCAACGTGTACTTTTTCTGAAACTTGTTATAAAGATATAAAATTGCACACTAATAAGAGTGGCTTCGTACAAAGGAAGAAGCCATATAAAACCTTTTTCACTGAATTTCCGGGCCAGCTTTGCCATGATGATATACTGAACCACCCATTTCAGGAAAAAGAGAACGAGCAGGGTTACGGGGTTTATGCCCAGCAGTGCCAGCGGAACAGGCAATAGCCAGAAAAGCACCTGTGCCATATAATAGGTATTGAGCAGCGCCCTGTCTTTGAGTTTAAAGTTCCGGAAAACATAAAATCCTTCCCTTTTTTGTGTTATCCATTCGGAAAAAGAAGGTGTTGTGACAGATTCGGTGCGTGCCGCTTTTGTAGTGCACACTATGGTATTTTTTGCTGTAGCGACTTCATTTATAAAAAGTTCGTCTTCCCCGTTTTTCATATCCATATGACCGATAAACCCGTTTACCTGGTAAAAAGCGGTTTTATGATAGGCCAGGTTTTTTCCGCTGCCCGTATAAGGAGATCCGGCTGTGGCTAAGGACAGGTATTTTATGGCATGGAACCAGTTATCGAAACGGATCAATGCATTGGAGAATATATTCTTTTTTCTTTTTACGGCGCTGTAACCGAGAATAACGGTTTTTTCTCCATAACAATGCTGACTAATCTCCCGTAACCATATGTTGGAAAGCGGCACATAATTATCTTCGATAAATACCAGGAGGTTGTTTTGAGCGGCCTTGATCCCGAGGGTAAGAGCATATTTTTTCTTTCCCCAGAAAGCTTCGTTATTTACAACGTTGACTATTTTTATGTTTTGATATCGCCGGGCAAACTCTTCTATGACATCGAGTGTATGGTCAGAGGAAGCATCGTTAACAAGGACAACCTGAAAATACGGGTGATCCTGTACCAGAACGGAAGGAAGGGTCTGCCGGAGAATATCGGCATTGTTTTTTGTTCGTATGATAACGGAAACCGGAATGGGGTTTCCTTGTTGCAGGGAATTACCGGAAAAAGCCAGTTTTCCGAATAGTATATAATAAATGACCAGGATACCTGTGCTTCCTGCAAACAGGGAGAGTAAAGTTATTACCATAAGCAGTACCCTGCCGCATTAGTTTTGTTGTACTTTCGGGTCTCTGCATTCCTGTTCATCCGGCATTTTTCCGCAAAAACCGCAGGCCTCCCCCGATTTATTTAAGAAAGGGCTCTGGCTGGCACAGGTCCCTGCAAACTTGCCGTCTTTCTTTGCCCAAATTTTTATGGCTATTCCTGCAAATGCCAGGGCTAACAATCCTATCGTAAGCAAAACTAATTTCATCGTAGCAATCTTTATTTATTCTACCGCAAAGTTACAAAACAAAATACGGAATAGCGAATTATCCGGATGTAATGATACATATTTCCGTGATACGGTCCCGTATTTTGCGAAATCCGTTTTCCGGCCGGCTACTTTGGGGGGTACAACTATCTCAGGTAAATACTGGCCACCATATTTTCTTCCGTAGCATTGATATTCCCTCCTTTGGGCTCTATGGTGATATTGTAACTTTTGGCTCCTTCCTTGAAAGGTATGGATAACAGCTTGTTTTGCGCATTTTCCAGGACACCGAGACTAACCATTTTACCATCGATTTCCGCCCACATCTGGAACACCTGTTCTTCCGGAAGTTCGGGAAGGGAGACTACATTGATCATAGAGAGCTTTTCCACGGGATCAATGTAAGCTACTGTCTTCAGGTTTTTGGCCCGGCGGTTTCCCTGGAGGACATATTTCTGGGTTTTGGGATTATTGAGTATGAGGAACTGGTTTTTTACATCGTCCAGTTTGGAGTTGGTATTCAGGATATCGCTTTTAAGTGCAGCGATCTCTTCATTTACCAGACCGTTTTTACTGAGTAATAGTTTGTTCTGATAGAGCAGTACTATGGTGGAGGTACAGAAAATAATCGCAATAACCGCTGCGGCATTGAAGTACCACGGTTTGTTCTTTTTCTTTTCCTTGCGGATGGACCTCATTACATTTTTTTTGACCTGTACGGGAGCAGGTCGTGAGAATGATCTGGTATAGTTTTCGAGGTCTTCCTGTAGTTCGGTATATTTTCTTCTAACCTCCGGGTGCCGTGCTATATTTTCCTCGATCTCGTAGTTTTCTTCGGATGACGTAGCCCCTATCAGGTATCTTTCAAGCATATCACTTTCCAGCATGGCTTTAATATCATTGTTCATTTTCTCGGTCTTTTGACTGTCTGTAAATTACACCTGTGTTGCACGAGGTATATGGGCGTTCCCGGCAGATGTAAAAAGTGAAATTAAATATTCGTATTAAAAATTTTTCTGAGTTCACGAAGGCCGATTTTCAGGCGGGATTTGACGGTGCCCAAAGGGACATCCAGTATTTCACTGGCTTCCTGCTGTGTCATTCCCTTAAAAAACAGGGCCTCAAGAATTATCTGGTATTTTTCATCCAGCGATGCAATGTGTTTCTGAATATCCATATATTCAGGTTTTATAGCATCAATACCTATATTATATACGTTAGAAATATCCAGTTGGATTTCCTGTTCCTCTTTTATGTTTGCATTTCTGACTTTGTCTATGGCCGTATTCCGGATAATCCGGTACATCCAGGTAAAAAGCCGGGCCTTTTGGGCATTATAGGTATGTGCTTTTTTCCATATTTTCATCAGGCCTTCCTGCAGGACATCTTTGGCCAGTTCTTCATCGCGGGTTATTTTATAGGCAATGCCGTAAAGGGCATCTCCATAGTAGTCATAGAGCATGGTCATGCCTTTCTCATCTTTTTCAATGAGCAGGTTCATGATGTTGATTTCTAATAAAGAGGACATTGCCTTGGTATTTTTTTGGTACATGACATCCGGTACACCCGGTTATTTCGTATATAAGTATGAGGCTATTCAAAGTTATTAAAATTATGAATAGCTCTTCGTAAGGAGGAACACTATTTTTTTACGGCTTAAACCGGAAGAAGGTTTGCCGGAAATGTGAATGTGCGACATAGTGATTATATCATACATCCGGTATGGAAAGGGTTAGTCATACCGGCGGAAAACCTCTCCGGTCTTTTTTAAGTCGGTGGGGTTTTTATCGTTTATAGAACGTTTACTTCCGGTTCCAGTGAAATTCCGAATTTACTTTTTACAGCTGCCCGTATCATTTCGGCTAATTTCCAGATATCTTTGCCGGAGGCATTGCCGTAATTAACCAGAACAAGCGCTTGTTTTGCATGTACACCGGCATCACCGTACCTTTTACCTTTAAAACCACATTGTTCGATAAGCCATCCTGCAGGCACCTTGGTGTGGCTTTCGGAGATAGGGTAAGCCGGGATTTCGGAATATACTGCTTGTAGTTTTTCGTAATCAGTTACCGTAATGACCGGGTTTTTGAAAAAGCTTCCGGAATTCCCGATTTCCGCAGGATCGGGAAGTTTACTCTTCCGGATGGATATTACAGCATCGGAGACATCGCGGACAGTGGGTGTTTCTATGCCCCGTTCTTTGAGAAGGTCCCTTATGGCGCCGTAACCGGTGTGTAAGCGGTGATCTTTTTTAGTAAGCCGGAAGGTGACGCCTGTAATGATGTACTTCCCTTTGGCCTCTTGTTTGAAAACAGAATCCCTGTAGCCGAAACGACAATCCTGATGAGTGAATATTCTGTGTTTTCCTGAGCTGATCTTAATAGCTTCGCATGATTCGAATACATCTTTGAGCTCTACACCATAGGCCCCTATATTCTGAATAGGTGCAGTACCTACATTGCCCGGTATGAGGGAAAGGTTTTCCAGTCCGCCGTAACTCCTGTCCAGTGTCCACAAAACAAAATCGTGCCAGTTTTCACCGGCCCCGGCCCTGAGCAATACCTGGTTTTCATCTTCCTGCAAGACTGTGATCCCTTTTATTTTCATATGGATGACCAGGGTTTCCAGGTCCCTGGTCAGGAGGATGTTGCTTCCTCCGCCGAGAATGAACCTTTCCGGATAGGCGGGATCTTTAATGATTGCCAGAAGTTCTGCCGTATCCGATACGGAAGTAAAATAACCGGCACGGACATCAATACCGAAAGTGTTGTATTTTTTAAGGGATATGTTTCGTTGAATATTCACTTTGTCTTTTGTTCAAGAGGTCCGTAGTTACTGTAAATAAGGGCGGCTAAAGGAACCTGAATGCCCGTAGGAGCCGCCCTGTGGTCTGTTATTTTCCGCCCGGGTATACTTTAAGGGCCTCTTTCAGAATATTTACCGCCTCTAGCAGGTCTTCTTTCCTGAGGACATATGCAATACGCACCTGGTCCGTTCCCATTCCGGGGGTGGAATAGAACCCCGCAGCCGGAGCGACCATGACGGTCTGATTGTCCCATTGAAAACTTTCCAGTAACCATCGCGCAAAATCGTCGGCATTCTTTACGGGAAGTTCGGCAATACAGTAAAATGCACCTTTTGGCTTCGCTACACGTACGCCTTCTATTTTTTCCAGTTCGCTGACCAGGAGGTTTCTCCTGGATACATATTCTTCAATGACATCATCAAAGTAGCGTTGTGGGGTCTCCAGGGCGGCTTCACTCGCTATTTGAGCGTAAGTAGGAGAGGAGAGCCGGGCCTGGGCGAATTTCAGTGCCGTTGAAATGACTTCTTTGTTCCGCGATATCAGGCAGCCTATTCTGGCCCCGCACATGCTGTATCGTTTGGAAACGGAATCGATCATAATGGCGTGTTCTGCAATTCCATCTTCCTGCATTATGGAATAGTGTTCTGCGTTATCGTAGGTAAATTCCCTGTATACTTCATCCGAGATCAGGAATAAATTGTGTTTTTTCACGATTTCGGCAAGTTTGCGGATCTCTTCTTTGGAATAGAGATAACCGGTGGGATTGCCGGGATTACAGATCAGGATGGCCCTGGTTTTCGGGGTAATGAGTTTTTCGAATTCCCCGATAGGGGGAAGGGCAAAATTATTTTCGATGGAAGAAACCACCGGCACTACTTTTACACCCGAAGCGGTGGCAAAACCATTGTAATTTGCGTAAAAAGGTTCGGGTATAATAACCTCGTCCCCGTAGTCGGCAACAGTTCCCATAGCAAATAAAAGTGCCTCGGAGCCACCGGTGGAAACAATGATCTCCCCGGCAGTAATATCAATTCCCTTACCCCGGTAGTATGCAGCCAGTTTTTCACGATACTGCTCAGAACCTTCGCTTCTGGCATATTCCAGGATCTCTATGTTATTGTTCTTTACCGCATCCAGGGCGACCTGAGGGGTTTTAATATCGGGCTGGCCGATGTTCAGGTGATATACTTTACGTCCTTGTTTCTTTGCCTCTTCGGCATAGGGCACCAATTTACGTATGGGTGACTCCGGCATAAGTCTGCCTTTCTCGGAGATTGCTGGCATAATGCTTTAGTTAATCAGTTAATTAATCAATGTGCCAATGTAATAATGTACCTGTTATTCCATTATCATTATTGAACTATCGGATTATCATAATGTCCTGCAAATTTGCAAAATAATTTTCAGCTGCTATCTGCCGGGCCGAATATTATTATTCTTTAATTTTTAATACGGTATGAGTGTATTATTAAAAGATAAAACTTATGTGTATATTAGTATTATGCATTTTTTTATACCAAATATTGATAAAAAGGCAATGCTGACCGTTTTTTCAGTGTTGTTTTTTTGTATTTCGTCTCCTGCTCAATCGAAGTTTAGTTTACCCTCCGGTAAGGATTATCATTCTGTCAGGTTTCGGCTTATCAGTAACCTTATTGTATTGCCCGTGGAAATAAACGGCGTGGAACTGTCGTTCATACTGGATACGGGGGTTAATAAACCGATATTATTCGATCTTAGTTCGGCAGATTCCCTGCAACTGAAAAACACGGAAGTAATTTACATCAGGGGGCTCGGGGGAGGCGAGGCCATAAAAGCTTACAGGGCGAAAAATAATACCTTCAGGATTAAAAAGGATATTGTCAATTACAATGAGGACATATACCTGATATTGGACCAGGAGATTAATTTTGCGCCACGTCTGGGAATCCCTATACATGGTATTATAGGTTTTGAACTCTTTCGTGATTTTGTGGTGGAGATCAATTATGCACGGAAAAGAATAAAATTCTACCGTCCCGGAACCCATGAACATGACCGCTGCAGAAAATGCCAGACCTTTCCCCTGGACATTATTCACAATAAGCCGTATTTACAGGCGACAGTAGATTTAAACGGATTGAGCGACGTAGAAGTGAAATTACTGATCGATTCCGGTAGTAGTGATGCGCTCTGGCTTTTCAGGAAGGAGGATGAAGGACTTGTTACTCCCGAAAACTATTTTGAAGATTTTCTGGGCAGGGGACTTAGCGGAAGTATTTACGGAGACAGGGCAAGAGTGGAAAAATTACAGTTGGGACAGTTTGAACTTAAAGAGGCAAAGGTGGCCTTTCCGGATTCCGTTTCTATACAGCATCTGCAAAATCTCAGTGAAAGGGACGGCAGTCTGGGGGCAGAGGTATTAAAACGTTTTAACGTAACACTGGATTACGGGGAGCGAAAAATAACGCTCCGGCGCAACAGGTATTTCAGGGACCCTTTCAAATACAATATGAGTGGGATAGAATTGCAGCACAACGGAATCCGGCTGGTCAAGGAACTGGAATCAGGTATAAAAAGGGGAAGATCTGAAGATACGGGATCTGAAGGTATAGAGATACGACTGAACAGGTTTTTTAAATATGCACTTCACCCCGCATTTGAAATTGTCGAAATAAGGGAAGAAAGCCCTGCGGCTTTGGCCGGATTGAGGACAGGTGATATTATTTTATCCGTAAACGGAAAACCGACGTATAAATATTCGCTTCCCGAAGTTACGGAAATGCTGAATGTGAAAGCCGGTAAAAAAATAAGGCTGCTTGTGGAAAGGGAAGGTAAAAGAATGCGGTTTGATTTTGAGCTTGAGAAGGTACTTTAACTTTTTAGTAGCGTATAAAAACAACAAGGCCCCTGAAAAGGGGCCTGTTAATCATTTGCAAGGGGAACAGTGATATTTACTTACTGTTGCCTCCCAGTACTTTACCTTTGATCTTTAAGGCTACAGTTGGTGTTTCCGCATTGGAAGATACGGTTACAGTCTTTCGGATAGGGCCTACTCTTTTTGTGTCGTATTTTACTTCAATAGTTCCTTTTTGTCCCGGTTGTACAGGTTCTGAGGTCCATTTTGGTACCGTACATCCGCAAGAGCTGGATACGTTTGAAATAACCAGCGGGGCATTACCCGTATTGGTAAATTCAAAAACACGCAAACCATTACTTCCCTGGGCGATTTCCCCGTAGTCTATGGTGTCTTCCTTAAAATCAATTTTTGCTACTTTTTCTTGTGCGTGTACGGCCAGGGCAAATGTACTTACGAACAGGAACAATGCTAACTTTTTCATGAGTTTTAAATTTGTGGTTGCTCTGCTTAGAAAACAACCTGTTTTTGTAACTTTTAAGTTTGTAACAAGCGCTAAAAATAAACACTTTTTCTTCTTCTGCAAAATTATCACTTTTTTTACCCGCCTGGTGAATTCCGTTTTTACAGTCATTTTCTTTGATTGACGGGCTTTTATAATCTTACAGATATGACTACTTTTGCCAATTAAAGTCAAAAATCGTTCCAAAAAATGAATATTCTATCAAAATACGATGCTGCAAAAGTAGAGGATAAGTGGTATAAATACTGGTTAGAAAACGGTTATTTCCATTCGGAACCCGATGAAAGGGAGCCTTATACTATTGTAATTCCTCCACCTAATGTTACCGGCGTATTGCATATGGGGCATATGCTAAATAATACCATACAGGATGTTCTGATACGCAGGGCCCGTCTGAAAGGGTATAATGCCTGCTGGGTACCAGGAACAGACCATGCTTCTATTGCTACGGAAGCCAAAGTGGTGGCCAGACTGAAAGAAAAAGGCATTAAAAAGTCAGACCTCAGTAGAGAGGAGTTCCTGGAGAAGGCCTGGGAATGGACCGGCGAGCACGGTGGGATTATTCTGGAACAATTGAAAAAACTGGGAGCTTCCTGTGATTGGGACCGTACCAAGTTTACTATGGATGACGATATGTCGGCCTCTGTGATAAAGGTGTTTGTGGACCTGTATAACAAAGGGTTGATATACAGGGGATACCGCATGGTGAACTGGGACCCGGAAGCCAGGACCACCCTGTCTGATGAGGAAGTTATTCACGAAGAGAGACAAGGGCTCCTTTATTATCTCGCATATGATATAGAGGGTGAAGATGAGAAAGTAATCATTGCTACTACCCGCCCGGAAACCATACTTGGAGATACCGCCGTTTGTATCAATCCGCATGATGAACGCTATGCACATTTAAAAGGGAAAAAGGCTATAGTGCCTATTTGTAACCGCGTAATCCCTATAATCGAAGATGAATATGTGGATATGGAGTTCGGTACCGGATGTCTTAAGGTAACGCCTGCCCATGATGTTAATGACAAGAACCTGGGGGACAAACACGGACTGGAAGTGGTTGATATTTTTAATGAAGACGCTTCGCTCAATCAGCACGGGCTCCATTATGAGGGGAAGGATCGTTTCGTAGTACGGAAAGAAATAGCACGGGAGCTGGAAGAAAAAGGTCATCTGGTAAAAACGGAAACCCATATCAATAAGGTGGGAACCTCCGAAAGGACCAAAGCTGTTATAGAGCCCCGGCTCTCCGACCAGTGGTTCTTACGAATGGAGGAACTGGCAAAGCCCGCACTAAAAGCGGTCCTGGAAGACGAAGAGATAAAACTTTTTCCGAAAAAATTTGAAAATACGTACAGGCACTGGATGGAAAATATCCGGGACTGGAATATTTCCCGGCAGTTATGGTGGGGACAACAGGTGCCCGCTTATTATTACGGAGACGGAAAAGAAGAGTTTGTCGTTGCGGAAAATGAAGAAGAAGCATTACAACTTGCGCGTGAAAAATCGGGGAAGGCATCCCTTTCTTCTTCAGATATAACCCGCGATCCGGATGTGCTGGATACCTGGTTCTCCTCCTGGTTGTGGCCGATGAGTGTGTTCGGAGGGATATTGGAGCCGGAGAATAAAGAAATAAAATATTATTATCCTACAAATGACCTGGTCACCGGGCCGGACATCCTGTTTTTTTGGGTGGCAAGGATGATTATGGCCGGCTATGAATACCGGAACGAAAAACCTTTTACGAATGTATATCTCACCGGCCTGGTAAGAGACAGCCAGAGACGGAAGATGTCGAAATCCCTGGGAAATTCCCCCGATGCTCTCAAACTCATTTCCGATTACGGTGCGGACGGGGTTAGAGTTGGTTTATTGCTCAGTTCAGCGGCAGGGAACGATTTGTTGTTTGACGAGGCGCTTTGTCAGCAAGGCAAGGGTTTTGCTAATAAAATATGGAATGCTTTCCGCCTGGTGAAAGGATGGGAAATCTCGGATATCCCACCCGCCAAAGTTTCGGAAGTCGCAGTACGCTGGTACCGATCGAAATTAGGACAAACACTCGCGGAAATTGAAGATCATTTTGCCAAATACAGGATTTCAGATGCCCTCATGGCTACATATAAGCTTATCTGGGACGATTTCTGCTCCTGGTTTCTGGAAATGGTGAAACCCACTTATGGTATGCCTATAAGCAAAAAGACTTATGGAGAGATCATAGCTCTTTTCGAAGAGAACCTTAAGATACTGCATCCTTTTATGCCCTTCCTGTCCGAGGAAATATGGCAGCATATGGAGAACAGAAACAGGGATGAGGCACTGGTAGTGGCAACCTGGCCGGAGCCCGTGAAGCCGGACGGGTCATTGCTTGAAGGTTTTTCTCTGATGACAGAAGTGGTCTCCGGAATACGGACGGTTAGAAAAGACAAAAACATCCCTTTTAAAGATGAATTGGAATTATATACTACCGGAGACGGATCTGATTTTGCGGGAGACCTGGATGAGGTCGTAAAAAAACTGGGAAATATTTCCGGAATTCATTATGATGTGGAAAAGGTCGAAGGAAGTGTATCCTTCCGTGTTGGAGCAAGTGAATATTTTATCCCTGTGACGGGTTCGGTAGATGTGGAGAGTGAGATCAGAAAGCTTCAGGAAGAATTGTCTTATATCGAAGGATTTCTTAAATCGGTAAGGGGAAAACTGTCTAATGAACGTTTTGTGAATAATGCCCCGGAAAAGGTGGTGGCAGTAGAGAAGCAAAAGGAAGCCGACGCACTTGCTAAAATCGCCACTATTAAGGAAAGTCTATCAAATTTGAAAAATAAGTAGGGAATTTCCTTCATTTCATGTTGGAGAGATAGCGTGTACTGCGAATTGTGTAATTTAACACTTATTAAGCTTAATGTTTTGATATACAGTGTTTTGTTGTGAATTGAGTTTTTTTCTTGACGTTATCGAAGGGGCAGTATGTCAAAAAAAGATGAAAAAAGTTATTAAATTTTGAGAAAACTGTATTACATTCGCACTAACATTTGTATATTTAGGAAACAGTATTTAAGAAAATTTTTTTACTAAACACTTGATTATGATTATGAAAAAATTAATGTTTACATCGCTGTGTGTGGGATTATTAGCTACAAGCATTACTGCGCAGGAGATGAATACTTCCGAGGAATCGGGGACTACAGATGTTATGGCTCAGGACGATTTCAATAAATGGTCTATTGAGGTTAACGGAGGTGTTAACAAGCCGATGCGGCCCATAGCTTCTGGATATTTTACCAATACTCCCGATTTTCTTCACCTCGATCTTGGTGTTCGATACATGTTCAACGAAAAATTCGGTTTGAAACTGGATGTTGGATACGACAATTTCCAAAGCGACGAAAACTCTTTGGATTTTGAAAGCAACTACTACAGGGCAAGTTTACAAGGTGTTGCTAACCTGGGTAGGATCATGAACTGGGAAACATGGACTAAAACCTTCAACCTTTTAGGACATGCCGGTGCGGGATATTCCCAATTGCGTCCTGACCAAGGACCTATTTCCGATGATCACGATCAGATGATGAACTGGATTGCCGGTTTGACAGGACAGGTAAAACTCAGTGATCGTGTAGTGCTGAATGCTGACTTTACTACATTGGCTCACAGCCGTCAGGATTATACTTTTGACGGTACCAAAAAGACCTCAACCCGTGGTTTTGACGGTATAATGTTCAATGCAACTGTTGGTATTTCTTTCTATCTCGGAAAAGCAAAACAACATGCTGACTGGTACCTGAGAGAGAATGAAGCTTTGGATAACCTTGCACTTCGTGTAGATGATATCGAGGCAATGCTTCAGGATACTGACAGGGACGGTGTGCCGGATTACTTGGATCAGGAGCCGAACACTCCTACAGGAGTATCTGTTGACCGATATGGTAAAGCAAACGATCTGAATGAAAACGGAATTCCGGATGATCTGGAAAGTTCTCTTGATATGCGTTACGCCTCTAAAGAAAGCCTCGATGGTATTCAAGGTGGAGATCCTGTTAAGAGATTGCTTAACGATGGATACGTAAACGTATACTTCGGATTCTCAAGCAGCAAACCGGCTGTATATTCTTTCGATGCTATTAATTACCTGATCAAGTACATGAACGAGAATCAGTCTGCACAAGCTGAATTGCTTGGGTATGCTGACGAGATCGGCGGAGAAGGAGAGTTCAATACTTCCCTTTCCGAAAGAAGAGCTAAAGCAGTATACGATATATTGGTTGCTTCAGGTGTTCAGGAATCCAGACTTTCCTATAAAGGAATGGGTGTAGATGACACTGTAGATAAGGGCTCTGCTAATGCACGTCAAATCGTGAGAAGAGTTACTTTCAAATTGAAGTAATAAAATAGACCTGAATAAAGGCTTATAGATAAACCGCCGGGAAACCCCCGGCGGTTTCTTTTTTGGATTTTGTAGAGATAAAAGAATAGCGCTTTATGTATGTATAGTAACCCGTTGAAGATGAATGGAAGCGATGTTATAAATGTAAACTATACGGGTTCGAATGCCTTTGCTTGCTGTCACCTGAAGTATTTTTATATGTTTGATTGAGGGATAAGGAGGGCCATATTCCACGTGTGAAACCGATGAGAATACCAATGGCTGGAGGAGAGGGAGATTATTTTTTCTTTCGCTTTAGTGTAGTACTTAAAGCAGTGGGGAAAAGTCGATTTTGCTACTGTTTCGACCAGGTAGAGGTGTTTTAATCAGCCCGACGTGTTAATCGATGATCTGTACCTGAAAAAAGGATTATGATCTTCAAAAGACCACGATTAATGAATTCCCTGTAAATCTGCTGAACTTTTATTTTAGCCCGATCCGGGAAGCCACGCAGCCTTATCTTTTACGTGTCGTGTAATTTCCGGAAGATTTCTTGTGTTCCGTGAATATTATAAAAAGGTAATTCTATGTAATATTTGATTATGTGGTGAATTAATGAGACGTGAATAATGGATAAGAGATAAAATAATCTTAACGTAAAAAAGGAGTAAAGTCATTATA
>NZ_RJTM01000185.1 GCF_003725735.1 Sinomicrobium pectinilyticum
AGGTCCCCTATGGGGGCTAGCCAAAGCCACCTTCTTAGAAGGTGTGATTTTTACTTACCGGTTTTCAATTTAAAAAAATACACCAATGATTATAATTATGAGACGATTTTTCCTTTTACTTCCGGTTTTGATGCTTCTGGGCTGTAATGAAGCCGGGCAAAGCAAAGAAACAAAAATATCTTCCGACACTGACGTATTTACATATGTAGACCCGAATATAGGGACGGCGCACAGCCGTTGGTTTTTCTATACACCGGCTTCAGTACCCTTTGGAATGGCAAAACTCGGTCCCTCAACCAACGGAAGTTACGGGAATGCCTATGGGTGGGATGCCGTGGGGTATGACTCCCGTCACCACAGTATCGAAGGTTTTGCCAACCTGCACGAATTCCAGGTCGGTGGTTTCCTGTTTGCCGCTATGACCGGTGAGTTAAAGACAGTACCCGGTACATTGGAAGATCCTGATTCGGGATACCGTTCCCGGTTCAAAAGGGAAAATGAAGTAGCTCAGCCTGGTTACTACAAGGTTCTCCTGGACGATTATAATATTACGGCCGAACTTACGGCCACCAAGCGTGTTGGATTTCAGAGGTACCACTTCCCTGAATCCGGCGACGCCTATGTGATTATGGATATTGGAAATGAGTTGGGAGAAAGCGGAGAGGTCAAGGATGCCTATGTTTCCTATGATAAAGAAAACCAGAGCGTAGAAGGCTGGGTGATCACATATCCTAAATATGTACAGAAATACCAGCCTGAGGGAGAAGTCAAAATGTTTTTTTCTGCAATGATCGATACACCGCCTTTAACTGTAGGGACTTTTCAGGGAGAGGAACAGTTTCCGGGGGAAACCGACAGACAGGGGAAAGGAGTCGGTATATATCTTGGATTTGAAACAAAGCAGGATGACAGGGTAGAGGTTAAAACAGGCTTTTCCTACACTTCCTTGGAAAATGCCCGGAATAACCTGATGCAGGAAGCCAGGGACCTGGATTTTGCCAAGGCTAAAAAAGCGGCTCAGATAACCTGGAGAAAGGAATTGAACAAGATACGGCTGACAGATACTTCAACAGTCAATAAAACGAAATTCTATACAGGGCTGTTCCACGCCTTGCTGGGTCGCGGGCTGGCCAGTGATATCAACGGGCAATTCCCGCAGAATGATGGTAGTGTGGGACAGATTCCTCTGGATGAAAACGGAATCCCCGAATATGCATTTTACAATACCGACTCGGTTTGGGGCGCATTTTGGAATCTTACCCAGTTGTGGACCCTGGTATGGCCGGAATATTATAATGATTTTGTACAAACACATTTGGAGGTGTATAAGAATTCCGGGTGGCTGGGCGACGGACTGGCCAATTCCAAATTTGTCTCCGGCGTCGGGACCAATTTTGTAGGCCTGATCATAGCTTCTGCCTACCAGGCCGGTATCCGTGATTATGATACCAATCTGGCATTCAGGGCGGCATATGAAAATGAGGTCAGGTATCATAATCGTAATGAAGGTGCCGGGAAAACCGATCTGAAAAACTTTATTGAAAAGGGGTATGTGAGTCAAATCAATGGTATGGATACCAATCCCGAAGGCTCGGGATTTTCAGCTTCCCATACCCTGGAATACAGTTATAGCAGTTTTGCAGTGGCCCAACTGGCCAAAGCATTGGGAAAAGAAAGAGAATATAAAGAACTGATGAAGTTATCGAGGAACTGGGAGAATATCTATGACGAAAAGTCAGATTTTATCCGTCCCAGACTGGCTTCCGGGGAATTCCTCAAGGATTTTGATCCTTTTGCCCCATGGAAAGGATTTCAGGAAGGAAATGCCTGGCAATATACCTTTTATGTGCCTCATACCCCCAAGCGACTCGTTCATAAAATGGGAGAGGAAAAATTCGTAAAACGTCTGGATTCTATTTTCAGAGTATCTGAAAAGACCAAGTTCGGCGGGGAGGATATCGATGCCTTTGCAGGAATAAAATACCTTTATAACCAGGGAAATCAGCCCAATCTGCACATTGCCTGGTTGTTCAATTATACAGACCGTCCATGGCTCACCCAGAAATGGGTAAGAAAGATCTGCAACAACTTCTATGGAACAGAAGAAGTTCACGGATATGGATACGGACAGGATGAAGACCAGGGACAATTAGGAGCGTGGTACGTGATGTCTTCCATGGGATTATTCGATGTAAAGGGGCTGACCGGGCTGAGACCTTCTTTTCAATTCGGAAGCCCTATGTTTGAAAGGATTCAGATTGAGAATGGTTACGGGAATACGATCAATATCACCACGGAAAATAATAAACCCGGAAATTACTATATCCAGTCCGTTACACTGAACGGGAAAGCATATCACCAGAAAGAGATTCCCCTGGAAACTCTGAAATCCGGTGCAAATCTGCATTTTGTAATGGGCGATACCCCCAATAAAGATTTATTCAGGAAATGATCTGTGTTTGTTATATCGGAAAGTATGTGCATATCCTGATTTTAAAAAAACTTGATGAGCGACTTCTGCTGACCGGGAAATCAATGCCGGCCTATCCGGAAGATCTGGAATAATCCCGTTATAGTTTTAATTTATGGGAGGAAGAAGTACTACATACCGTCTGTGTTTTGAACAGGTGCCATCGCGTATTAAATTTAATATGGAAAATACAGGGTAGATAACTGAAAAGTAATTATTTCGGAGGTCATTTCTAAAAATGGCGGACTGCACAAAAATTTCCGCGATTTAAATTCTCTGTACAATAACTAACCGGGTATCCTATTCTGACATAAAAAGAGGTATCTCAATAATCATAATACCAATTTCCCGAATTCTTCACAGCGTTTGATCCTAACACCAAAACTGCCGTAAATATATATGGCGGAGTAGGATATTTAGGACTTTTTTCTTAAAAAAATGTGAAACCCCGGTAATTTTGAAATTGCATTAAACCATTGAAGGCCTATAAAGTCTTATTATTGCAATGCTAAAAGGCTTTTTTACTGTCCTGCAGGCAACACCGTTACTAACTCAAAATAATTAACCTAATCTATTGCATGAAAATACGGACCATTATTTTCGGCCTTTTGGGTATCGGGCTCATCGGGCTTATAGCCTATCGGATTAACAAAAATAATTCAGCGGGGGATAACCCTCAGGGATCTTCCCGGGCTCCTTTAAAAATTGCCGGAAGGATTTTAAAACCCCAGAAGTTCGAAGATCAGCTTTTTCTTTCCGGTTCTCTGGAAGCTAATGAACAGGTGGATATACGAAGTGAAGTTTCGGGAGTTGTAGAGAATATTTATTTTCGGGAAGGGACCGAAGTTACCCAGGGACAAGAGCTTTTTAAGGTAAATGACATTGAATTAAAAGCGCAACTCTCCAAAGTACAGACTGCAAAAAAACTGGCTGCCGAAAATGAAAGAAGAGCAAAGTTACTTCTGGAAAAACAGGCCATAAGTCAGGAAGAATACGATATAGCCAGTGCCGATTATCAATCGGCAACAGCCGAGGCAGAGCTCATTGCCGCCCAGCTTTTCAAAACTTCGGTGAGGGCGCCGTTTTCCGGCACTATAGGTCTCAGGAACATATCGAAAGGCAGTTATGTTACTCCTACTACGATTATTGCAAAACTTGTAAATACAGAGCAATTAAAACTTACCTTTTCCATTCCGGAAAAATATGTTTCCCGGATGAAAGTTAACAGTACACTCACCTTTACTACTTCAGACGCAGACAAAATGTTCACGGCGAAGATTTATGCCATAGAGCCGGAAGTTGATATTACCACAAGAACATTAAAAATGCGGGCTACTGTAAACAACAGCGACGGGGTCCTGTACCCGGGCATGTTCGTCAATGTCAATTTTCCGCTCGAAGTCGTCCCGGACGCACTGATGGTCCCTACCGAGGCACTGATTCCTATTCAGAACGGAAAAGAGATCTTCATTGTTGAGGGGGGGAAAGCCAAAGCCGTTGAAGTCAAAACCGGCTCACGTACCAGCAGTGATGTACGCGTCATTTCCGGACTGAAACCCGGCGATACGATTCTCACTTACGGTATCATGGCACTGGATAACGGTACGCCGGTAGAAGTAACACTAGATAATTAACCGATACAGACCACCTGATCCCGATGAATCTCTCCACTATAAGTATTAAACGCCCGGTCCTCGCCCTGGTAATGAATATCCTCATTATCCTTTTTGGGGTTATTGGTTATATGTACCTGGGTATACGCGAATTTCCTTCCATCGATCCCGCGCAGGTTTCCGTACAGACCAATTATGCCGGTGCGAATGCCGACATTATCGAATCCCAGATTACCGAGCCGCTCGAAAAGGCAATCAACTCCATTGACGGGATACGGAATATAACTTCTTCCAGTACCCAGGGATCCAGCAGGATCAATATTGAATTTAACCTGGATAAAAACCTGGAAGAAGCAGCCAATGATGTCCGCGATAAAGTATCGCAGGCAGTGCGAAACCTGCCGGAAGACATAGATGCTCCCCCGGTAGTAACCAAGGCCGATGCGGATGCGGAGCGTATCATTTCCATGACTGTACAGAGCGATGTTAAAAATATTCTGGAACTCTCGGATTATGCGGATAATGTAATTGCCCAACGGGTACAGACTATCCCGGGTGTAAGCAGTGTGCAGATATGGGGGCAGCGTAAATATGCCATGCGCTTGTGGATTGATCCCATTAAGCTGGCTTCTTACGGTGTAACCGTGGGGGATGTCAGAGATGCATTGCTCGCCCAGAACGTGGAATTACCCTCAGGGAAATTAACCGGAAACAATACCGAACTTACCGTCCGGACAATAGGAAACCTTTCTACCGAAGAAGAATTTGACAATATTATCATTCGTGCCGAAGGGGAAAGAATAGTACACTTCAGTGATGTGGGTAAGGCCGCTCTCGAAGGAGAGAATATGGAGACCAAGATGAGTGATTCCGGTCAGCCTATGGTCGCTGTTGCCGTTGTTCCGCAACCTGGCACCAACTATCTCGAAATAGCCGAAGCCTTCTACAAAGAATATGAAAAGCTTAAGAAAGACCTTCCCGAAGGATTCAAACTGAACGTGGTTATCGACGATACGGTTTTTGTAAAAAGAGCCGTAGAAGAAGTAGCGGAAACATTGCTGATTTCCGTAATTCTGGTCATACTCGTTATTTTTATCTTTTTCCGGAACTGGTCTATGGCTTTGCGTCCCCTGCTGGATATTCCCGTATCTCTTATCGGAACGTTTTTCATCATGTGGCTGTTGGGGTATTCTGTTAATGTATTAACGCTTTTGGCTATTGTGCTGGCAACGGGACTGGTAGTAGATGACGGAATTGTGGTTACGGAAAATATCTATAAAAAAGTAGAGGAAGGAATGAACCCCATAGAGGCTGCCATAAAAGGGTCGAATGAGATCTTTTTTGCGGTGATCTCCATATCCATTACACTGGCCGCGGTATTCCTGCCCGTAATTTTTCTGGAAGGGTTCGTAGGGAGATTGTTCCGGGAATTCGGTGTGGTGCTGGGGGCCGCCGTACTGATTTCCGCTTTTGTTTCGCTAACGCTTACTCCAATGCTTAATGCTTATTTGATGAAGCCCGGTAAGCAGAAACAATCGAAATTTTACAATATGACCGAACCTTATTTTGTAATGATGAATAAGGGGTATGCCAGTTCGCTAAAAAGCTTTATGAAACGCAAATGGCTTAGCTTTCCGATCCTCTTTGCCTGCCTGGGGCTTATATGGCTGTTTTATGCTCTTCTGCCTAAAGAAACTGCTCCTTATGAAGACCGTAGTTTCGTCCGGCTTAGTGTTACTGCTCCGGAAGGTTCTTCTTATGAATATATGGACAGGTATATGACGGAGATTACCCAACTGATCAACGATTCCATTCCGGAAAAAAAGGTAAGCCTTATACTCACCTCTCCCGGTTTCGGTACCTCTTCCGTTAATAGTGGGCGTGCTAATGTAGCCCTGGTGGCGCCGGAAGAACGGGACAGGTCCCAGCATGAAATTGCCGTGGCGCTGGGTGCATGGGCGAAAAAATATGTAGGGGCAAAAACCAGTGTTTCGGAAAAGCCTACTATTTCAGTAAACCGTCGTGGTGGTCCGCCAATCCAGTATATTATCCAGGCACCTAACTTTGAGAAGCTCGAGGAAAAAATCCCGGAATTTATGCAGGAAGTGGAAAAAGATCCTACCTTTTCCTTTACCGATGTGGACCTGAAGTTTAATAAACCTGAAATTTATGTAGATATCGACCGGCAAAAAGCGGAAAGTATGGGGGTCTCGGTCCGTGACGTTGCACAGACCCTGCAGTTGTCACTGAGCGGGCAACGTTTCGGTTATTTCCTGATGAACGGCAAGCAATACCAGGTAATAGGGCAATTCGACAAAAATGACAGAAATGCCCCTGTAAATCTCACTTCTATTTTTGTCAGGAACAAGGACGGGCAGTTAATTCAGCTGGATAACCTTGTTAACATAACAGAGCACAGCAGTCCGCCTCAGCTATACCATCATAACCGTTACCTCTCCGCCACCGTTTCTGCAAACCTGGCGGATGGGAAAGCCATTGGAGATGGTATAGAGGCTATGGAAAGGATCAGGGAAAAGGTGCTTGATGACTCATTCACTACCGACCTCGGAGGTGAGTCACGGGATTTTGTGGAAAGCAGTTCTAATACCTCTTATGCTTTCGGACTTGCCCTCCTGCTTATTTTTCTGATTCTTGCGGCACAATTCGAAAGTTTTGTCGATCCGTTCATCATTATTCTCACCGTTCCCATGGCTGTTGCCGGTGCCTTGTTCTCATTGTGGCTCTGTGGTGAGACCTGGAATATATTCAGCCAGATAGGGACTATAATGTTGATAGGGCTTGTGACCAAAAACGGTATTCTTATCGTAGAATTTGCCAATCAGCTCCGGGAAGAGGGAATGCCGAAATCACAGGCTATTATCGAAGCAGCCGAGTCGCGTCTGCGCCCGATATTAATGACCAGTCTTACCATTATCCTGGGGGCATTGCCCATAGCCCTTTCACTGGGAGCAGCCTCTACCAGCCGTATAGGAATGGGAGTCGTTATCATCGGAGGGTCCCTGTTTTCACTGATACTGACACTTTTTGTTATCCCCGCGATTTATGTGCTGTGGTCCAGAGATAAAAAATATCGTCCGGAACTTGATGCCGTGTAAAAAATAATATCATGAATAAACGAATACTGTCTGTATATTTCATTTTCGGATTTCTGGTTATAAAAGGAAGAGCCCAGGAAATACTTACGCCGGAAGATGCCATAAGGATAACCCTGGAAAATAATTATGATATCCGCCTTGCCGAAAATTCCTATGAATCCGATCAATTGGGAGTAAGTGCCGGATTTGCGGGAATGCTTCCCCGGGTCGGCCTGGTACTCAATGATAATAATAGTACCCAGAGTCTGGACCAGACCAGGACTGATGGAACAGAACGGTCCCTGTCCAATGCAAAGAACAATAGTCTTAATTATGGTGTGGCGCTGGATTGGACCGTTTTTGATGGTTTCGGAATGTTCGCCCGCCACGAACAGCTTCAGGAACTGGAAAAACTGGGAGGCGCCGAGCTGAAAAAAGCTATATTGACCAATGTGAGCAATGTACTCATTACCTATTATGATGTGGTACAACAGCAGCAGCAACTCGCAGTACTGGACAGTACGCTGGTTATTTCCGAACAGCGGGTGGAACTTGCGGAAAACCGTTTTATAATCGGTAAGGCTTCGAAACTCGAACTCTTGAATGCCAAAGTGGATTTGAATACGGATCAGACCCTGAAATTAAAACAGCAGGAGTCCTATAACAATACTAAAATACAGCTCAATGAACTTTTGGCCCGCGACAGTAAAACCGATTTTCAGGTAGTTGATAAAATTGCTGTGGATAAGGACCTGTTTTTGCCTGAACTGGAGGTTCTTGCCAAAGAACGTAACCCCGAACTGCTTGCCCAGATTATTAATAAACAAATTGCAGAACTGGAACTCAAACAGGTCAGGGCAGGACGTTATCCTACGATAATAGCCTCTACCGGATATAATTTTGCCAGATCAGAATCCAGCCTGGGCTTTACTACAAGCTCGTCGTCTCATGGCTGGAATTACGGCTTTAGCGTAAGCCTGAATGTCTTTGACGGATTCAATCAGAACCGGAACGAAAAAATTGCCAAAATTGCCATTGACAATAATCAATTAATGATCGAACAGCAGAAACAGGCCTTATTATCCCGGTTAGGAACGGCATTTCAAACGTATCAAACCAATCTCGGACTTATTGTCCTGGAGCATAGGAACGAGAATATCGCCAAAGAAAACCTGGATATTACAATGGAAAAATACAAAATAGGTACGATTCCCACCATTGAGTTCCGGACGGCGCAGCTCAATTATATCAATGCCCGGCTGCGACACAGCGAAGCAGTGCTCCAGGCCAAGTTATCCGAGATTACATTGAAGGCCATTTCCGGTAGCTTGTCGTTCTGATCTGCTTTTTTTCCTGAAAAAGAAATGCTGTTTGTAGGCCTTTAAAGTTCTGTATAAAAACATTACTGCCCGCAATCATTCTATCGGTTGAGGCTATGATCTTCCTGAAGTCGCATTTTGTATGGAAAGTATAAAATCGCGATTTTTTTCTTCTTTTCAGAAGCTACTTCTCCTGTATCCGGTCTTTTACCCTGCTTTACATAAAGCAATTCCTACGGAAGAAAACGTAAAGACAACACTTTCTTAATGTCAACTTTTGCATAATACGTTCGTATTTAATATCTTGCAGGCTGTATATAACTCAATATTTGATTTGGTATTTTTTTATTAGTTAACCTTAATTGTAAATTTTTAGTATTATGTCATTTAAAGCAACATTATCTGTCGGCGGAAAAAAGGTCAACATTTTAAGTGCTAATTACGACTTGGCACAGGAAGTGGACGCTACAGGGCGTCCTTCATCAATAACCCGGGGAGGGCGGATAAACCTTACCGTGGAATCCACAGGAGATTCCTTCTTCTTCGAATGGATGACAAATAACTTTGAACGTAAAAACGGTGTAATTACCTATATTAAACGAGACACCGATGCAAAACTCAGGGAAGTTAATTTCACCGAGGGCTACCTGGTGAAGTATAAAGAAAACTTCGACGCTTCCGGAGACAATCCTTTAACAGAAACTTTTACCATATCATGCCGTGCAGTCGCCAGTGGTGGCGGAGAGCATATCAACGAATGGGTGTAAATCATTCATTCCTGTTACAGTAATAAGCGAACCGGTCAAATATTACTTAAAAAGGGATGGACCACCATCCCTTTAGTTACCTTGCCCCCAATCTTACATATTTATATTATAGCGATTATCCGAAGAATTTTGGTACTGAATTCCGGATGAAATCTCAGATTTCATCCGGAATATCTGAAGTAACAGTGGTACCGGCTTTTCAGGTAGTTATCCCTGCCCGCCAATTCGCATGCCCCGTGAAGTATGTGAAATTGGCTTTCGGATATTCTTTTTCAGGATTGTCCGGAGATGTATTTTATTAAGGCATATCAGTAGCATTGAAATGTTTATAGTGAAAATACCGGGTTTCGGGGATATAGGATAAGCGCGTAAAAGCGTACTTTTATAGAAAAAATAAACACAATCCGTACAGAAATAATACTTTAATTATGAGTTTTTTATCAAAACTGACCATTGATGGCGAAGAAATGGTAGTACTGCGGTACAGAATGTCTATGGTCCAGGATACGGACCATAGCGACAGACCGGCAGCCGACCCCAGGGGCGGACGTATTCGGGTGCTGGTGGAACTTACGAAAAGTACTTCGCTCTTCGACTGGATGCGGAACCCGAGCCAGGTAAGGGACGGCGAGTTCGTATTTTACCGGAGGGACGGAATGTCTAAAATGAGGGGGCTGCAATTTAAAAAGGCATATTGCGTAGCGTATGAAGAAGCCTTTGATTCTGATGATTCCCTGCCTATGCGTGCAGAAATTACCATTGTAGCCAAAGAGATCAATATCAATGGTTCCCGGTTTGATAAGAACTGGCCGAAAGCCTTATAAACAATTATCATGGATATTAATATACATTCCGCGGAAGATGCCAGGGAGTGGGCAGAGTTTTTTGCCGACATGGGAGCTGATGTGGAAATGAATTTTATACTTCAGAATGCAGATAATAATACGATAAACAATACAATCTCCTCTGGGGGAAATAGCTTTATTAATCAGGAATTCATAACAAATAACCTTTTGGAACCAAATGATTGGGTCAAAAAATGTAACACCTGGTCCTGGGACGATGATATTATCAGTATGGAACAGGCTAAAGCGGCCGGATATGATGATTACCATGCCCCGGGTTCTATTATAGACAATGCGAAAATAGGGGACGGGGAACCCGGAAGTGTATATCTGGGGTATGACAAAACAGATTTTTCCTATACACCGTCCAACAAGGAGGTTACGCCATGGCAGGTAGGTACGGAGTGGCTTATCGGTGCCGGACCAAGACACAGGGATTTTAAAAACGGGGATTATTTTACCGAATTATTGAGATTACACGATCATATAGAAGAAACCCGTACGGTTATTATTGAAAATATCATAAAAGGAGGAGAGCTATATGGTTCTTCCGCATATAGCCTGGGAGGAGTTCAGGGTGTTGGAAAATACGTGAAGGATTATTCCACCTTGTTAACAGGCGGGCAGACCGGAAATCTTGCAGTGACTTATTTGGGGTCTTATAATCTGAAATGGGAGGTAATCAGTATTCAAGGAGGAGAGGCTACAGTCCAATTCTCCGTCTATAATTCCTCGACGATGCAATCTGCCTCACGTCTTCCGGTTATCGGATATCATCCTGCATGGCAGAAAACGGTCGGACAAAAGAACAACAACAGTTTTAAAAGCGGTTGGGGTTCACAAACCTCTCAATCCTTTATCTGGACGGAAACCCTCAAACTGAAAAAATGAAGGTAATGCTCAAAACTATATGGATGGTTTGTGCCCTCTTTTTCCTGAACGCCTGTGATAGGCCACCAGAACTTAAAAAAGAGCAATTTACGGGAAGCTGGGAAAGTGGGGACGGGGCAATTATAGAGCTCAGGGAAGATGGTACCTATACAGCAAGAAAACTGGATTTCTTAGCATATTGTTGTTACGATGAAATCGAAGATACTATGAGGTTTGATATGGAAGGAGACTGGCGTATCATGGAAGAGGGAGACCGGCCAATCCTAAAACTCAGCAGTAATCAAACATTTGAAGATTATGGTATAGAAAAGACCTATACCGTAGATGATAAAGTACTTAGCCATAAAATAGGGATGGAGTTAAATATCTCCGGCCGGGGAATGTTGGAGAATAAACCGCCGTGGCACCTGTTTTACTGGGTTGGAGACCCTGACGATATGAATAAGTACGAATTTTTAAAGAAGGAGTAAAGCAGTAAGATAGTGGAATATGATACTATCCTCCGGTAAAAGGATAAAATCTGAGCAGTTTCTTACGGACATATTGAGATATTGACAACTGAAAAAACATTACATCATGCCGATCCAGACGAATATTAAGATGAACATTAACGGAGAAATATTGAACAAATTCTCCAAGATTGGTATTATACAGAATGTTCTGTCACATCATGCATTTTCTATTAAACAACCACTGCCTAAGGTCTTTATTTCCGAGGCTATAGACAAGGCCCAGGGGTATATCGGGCAATCTGTTCATATTGAGATAGAACCTAAAAACTTTGGAAGTTCGGCCACGCCCCTTATTTTCAAGGGCCTGGTAACGGACGTAGATGTAGACCGTAGCCGGGGTGCTGCCGGCGAAATTGTTATCTCCGGGACCAGCCCTACCATAAAAATAGATGGTGTACCCAATACCCGGTCTTATATCGGTAAGGAATTGGCATCCATTGTCCGGGACACCCTGGGTTCACAAAAAGAAAGTATGAACCTGAATATAAAGGTCAACCGGGACACTGCCCTGGATTATACCGTACAATACCGGGAAAGTGATTTTGATTTTCTGTGCCGTATGGCGCAAAAGAAAGGAGAATGGTTTTATTATAACGGGACAGAATTGATTTTCGGGCGACCACAATCCGAAACCTTTTCTTTGATCTACGGGCAGAATGTCACCAAGTTCAAAAGACATATGAGCATTAAACCCCTGGGATTCCAATTCTCCGGATATGATCCGGAAGCAGCAGCCATTCAGAAGACCAGTTCAGATGAGATCGGTTACGACAGCCAGGGGCTTACACAGGCTATGTTGCAGGCCTCCAAAAGAATATTTCCGAATAATGGGGCCTCTATGCACTATACACATCCCATTACCCCGGGAAATGCCCAAAGTCACCTGCATGACAGGGTGAAAACACAATTGCAGGGCAGGGCGGCCGGATTAGTGACCGCAAAAGGGATCTCCTCCGAAACAGGTCTGCGTATCGGTGACATTGTCAATATCAAAGAACCCCGATTTTCCCTTACCGGGGATATGTCCGATAGCGTTAAAGAAGAATCTTTCGGTAGTTATTACATTACCTCTATTATTCATGCCTGTGACGAAACCGGAAATTACAGCAATGAATTCCAGGCGGTGCCCGATGTGGTGGAAGTGCCGCCATATACGGATGTGCTTAATCCGCCTATAGCAGAAACCCAACCTGCAATAGTAACGGACAATAACGATCCGAAAGGGCTGGGCCGTGTAAAAGTAAAATTCCACTGGGATTATGAAAGCCCCTGGATACGTATGGTACAGCCCCACGGAGGAGGGAACAAAGGTTTTTATTTTATTCCCGAAGCGGGGGAAGAAGTCCTCGTGGCTTATGAGGGAGGAAATGCAGAGAAACCTTACGTGGTGGGGACGATGTACAATGGCAGCCAAAAAAGTGGTTATGCCACGGCAAATAACGATCTCAAAGTCATACATAGCCGCAGCGGCACCAAAATAAAAATGAACGATGCCGAAGGCAGTATATTTATCGAGGACCCTTCCGGAAATACATGGTTTATGGACGGGCAGGGGAATATCAGTGTTAATGCTCCCAAGAATTTTAATCTTGCCGCCGGAGAAAATATTACGATCTCCGCTGGTAAAGATGTAAGTGTCAGTGCCGGTGGAAACATGACAAACTCGGCCAATGAAGATATTGCGGTTACGGCGGGGAGAGATTTAAGTCAGAGTGCGGCGGGGACGATCTCGGAAACATCGGATATCAGAACCGAAATTGTGGAAAAGGATTTTTTAAGACAGGCCAATACTTCCAGTGAAATTGCAAATGAGATAAGCATGTTCAGCGAAGGAGAAAACATGACCATGCAAAGTGGCAGTACAATAGAATTCAATAGTGCAGAAAAATCAAAACTGTTCTGATATGGCTATAGTCAAGCAGGCACAACAGGTTACTGTTGTCGTAAATAACGCCTATACTTTAAAAGTAGGAGGAAAGATGGAAAAAATAGCCAATAAGATCAATGTGGAAGCTATTAGTTCCGGCCTTACGCTGACCAGTAATAAAAAAATAGTGTCCAATGGGAACAAGCGTTAGTTTTGGAGATTATAGCCCCGGAGTCCTGCCGGTGACCATCATTGTACGGACGGCCTATTTTGCTAAGAAAAAAACGGAAGATGTCTTTGAAGAAACTACAGAGGAATATACCGTGGTAGCGGGGGATAATCTCTCTAAAATAGCAGATAATTATGAAGGGGTTTCCTATCAGGAGATTATGGAAGAGAACGGATTGACCTCTACCGTGATCAGTATAGGGGACACGTTAACTATAACCGGTCGGAAAAAGACAGGTGAAAAAACGAGTTTTGAAAAGATAAAAAACGGCAATGTAGGAGATGAGGTGTATATCGTAGCGGAGCATTTCGGTATCGTAAACAGTATACAGGTAACCCTGAAGGAACAAGAGGCTTTGCTTACCGATGGAGGGGCACTTTCCGTATTGCAGGGGGAGAATGAAATTACCACTATAGAACTCTGTGAACCGGAAGAAGAAAATTTAAAAGGTACACACCGTTATGCTAAGATAAAGCTACGCCCTAAGGACGATGAAACCCTGGAAGAATGGCGCGAAAAACTGGGAGAAAAGGAAATTATGGGATATACCGACGGACAACGGAGCATACCCCCGGAGAGTTATGACCGCATGATTACCAAAGAAGGATGGGAACCGGAATACGGGGACGCAAAAAAAAGTTTCTTATCTATTGAGGTTGAAGCCCAGGGAGAAGGGGAAATTACCTATGGAGGGACGGACAAAAGCAATGTGTTTTTGAATAAAGAGGGGGAGTGGTTTGAGTTAAGTAATCATAAAAAAGCTCCTTGGATGGTTTATGCAGAACAGGAATATGCAACTTATAAAGGTATAAATGAGAATACTACTCCATTGAAGGAAAGAATAAAAGATCACTATCATAAAAGTACAACTCTAGGAAAGTCTCATTATGGAAAGAAAAGTGAATGGACGCATAAAGTCTCTTGGTGTGCTTCTTTTGTTAACTGGTGCTTTGAACAAACAAAAGATTTTAAAGAAACCAACATAAGTGGAAATGGAAGTTATAATTCATTAGCTTTTGATTGGACTCCCTCAAATTGGGAGAATGGAGAAAAATGTGAGCCGTTTTATGGAGCTGTTATCACATTAAAATATTCACATACTGCGTTTATAGTCGGTAAAAATTCCAAAGCCAACAAATATGTTTTTTTAGGAGGTAACCAGGGAGGTAAAAATGCAGGAGAGCAGCAAATACGTTATGGTACGGTTACTATAGGCCAGGAAAAATCAATTAGTAAACCAAAGAATTACACAGTTTCAGAAAAAGAGAAAGAACTGCAGGAGATGAATGTGAATGCTGATGGGTCTATGGAAACAACTCGATAACAACATAATTATAGAAAACATGAATCATTATCTTAAAATTTTTCTTTTAACATTAACCTTTGCCTCATGTATAGGGAATAATAAGGCGGAATCTGGTAAAGGAATAGAAAATTCTTCAGAACTTCCCAAAGATTCTGTATTTGACCTTAAGAAGGATAGTATAAATTGTTTTAAGGAGGAAGACAGGAAGAGAATCATGAAATTACTGGATTTTTTCCGGAATTCATGTCAGGACGCAAAAAAATCTATCCCAGAAATGACCAAGATATTTTCTTCCGAATTTCTAAAGGAGTTTAAAGAATTCCCATGTAAATATTATATGGAGGCGGTAAAGTTTAAAGCAGAACCTGACTTTGACATTAGGAATCAACAAGATGAAGAATGCAATAAATTAGAAGTATATTTTAATTATTTATATACAATAGAAGAACAAGAGGAACAATATGCTGGAGAGAAAACATTTATACTGTATTTCATAAAAGATAAGGAAGGGGAAATCCTTTTGGACGGATTTGGAGTAGCAGGTTAGATGTATTTTCTGCTCATGAAGACATGTTATAGAGTCTTGTTAAACTAATATGCACAGAATGTAAAAATTATTAATCGGAATGAAGTTCGCCTGTTTTATTTTTTGACCGTAGAATGGGAATATACCCAAATCCCGGATTATGTAAATAGGGATTCATATTACAAAGTTGATTTTGAAGTAAACAAAATCCAAAAAGGATCGCTTGATTATAATGGTATATACGAGTTAATCGGAAGAAATGAATGTAAGCTTCAAATAAAGTTAAAAGATGATAAGTTGAATCTGAAATCGAATAGTAGAGAAGGGTCAGGAGTAGTTGAGGTTAGTAAGGGAAATGGGAAAATATTTCTTCTTTTCCGTGTAGAAAACAGTTCGAGAAATTTAGAAACAAAAACTGAATTTCGAGGGGAATATGAAGATTCTTCTATTCTTATTCAAAATTATGGTAACAGTGAAAATCCTTTTTCTCAGTTGGAAGAATGTGAAGATAAATATTTAGTATTAAAGAGAGCTTCTTGAAACTTTTTACTTCAGAACTGTAAAGAAGTGAAAAAGTTTAACAGAGTTCAACAAACCAATAAATAAAATCTTGCCCCCCAAATACAGAACATATAAAATAAACGAGGGAGACACACTGATCAGTGTGGCCAGGGCTCTGGGGATTACACCACAGGAAGCGAAGAGGTTCCACAATGTTTTCAGCAGTGAAGATGACCTTATAGATGTTGATCTTCCTTCGCATTTGCGTACACTTTATGTGTACCCGCATATCTATGAAAAGGTTGGAGACAACCCTGCGTTCGTAAAATTTAATTACGGATATACTCTCAGGTTTAAACCTGCGGAAAAACCACTTAATTATGGTGTGATGTATACCATTTCATCCGGTGAAAAAGAAGAAAATACTTTAAAATACAGGGTTAGGGTAACCTTCGTAAAGCAGGATGAAAAAGGATATGTCTTTGAGATAAACCGATTGTCAAAAACATATGTTAATGATGAAGAAGCGTCGGAAATAGCAGATGAACTGGCCGAAAAAGTATCAGGTGCGGTATACCCGTTAGAGGTCGTTATAGATGAGGACGGTAACTGGATGGATATTGCCAATCATCCTGATATACGGAAACGGTGGAAGCAGGTTAAAAAGCGGATTTTCGAAGAGTACGATGGAGCATGGGTAGAACAGTACGTAGCTGAAAGTGAAGCCTCGTTGGTAGATAAGGAATTGCTAAAGAAATCCTTGTCGGGAGATTGGTTTTTAGCGGCTTATTTCGGACAGATCTATGTGGATTATACTCCCGGATTTGTTTTTGAAAATAGAGTTTCATTTCCTGTTGTGCCATTTATAAGACCCGTAAAGTATACGGTGAAACAGGAAGTGAAAATGCTTCTGGATGAATACGGCCTGGTACAAATAAGTCAGGAAGGAAGCGTATCAGACAACAGGTCAAAGGCCGATTTGGAAAACAGGCAGAATTTCCCTCATGATGCCTTGTTGGACCCTGATTCGGAAAAAGCAGAAGGGACATATAAGGCTAAGTATTTTTTAAATGCCGGAAATAATCTGATTGAAAGTTTGTTTCTGGAGTGTTCTCTGCAACTGGAGAAGCGAAAGGAAATAAAAGTAGTCGTTTCTTTATTGGAAGATAAATAAACAGAAGATTATGAGCGAAAAACATGTTGTAGTTCATGGGGCGACCTGCAAGTGTAAGTTTAGCGAAAAACCTCAGACAGATGTATTGCAGGTGAAAACGCAAAGCAGGCATTTTGCCAATGACAAAGACGGTTCGCAGAAATTAATCGCAACCGATAAAGATGTGGGACAGACGTTGAAGAAGAACACCTTTGGCAAATGTAAGCTACAGCCTACGTCGAGCGGATATAAACCATGTCAGGCAGTTATCACTCAATGGAGTGGTTTTTATGAAGATACCATACTGTCCAATCAAGGCAAAATATTGCTTGAAGACAGTAAGGCAACATGCCCTATAGGAGGGGCAGATTGTATTTCTATAGACAACCACGGGCAAAAAACCGAGGGGAGTAAACAGAATGCGGATAATGCTAATGAAGATGTTCATAGTCAGCTGAACCCCATGACAAATATAAAAGGGATGAGTGCTCCGGTAGCGACCCATGAAGGAATAGAGGATTCTGCGCAATAACAAAGTTGATGGAATAGGTTATTATGGCAAAAGGAGTAAAAAAAATACGCTGTGTTCAAGGGAAATATTATCCCAGGATGTCGGCACAAAATGAAAAAGTGGTCATAGTGCCCGACCAGTTTGTGTATTTTATGGTCAGTGAATGGTATCCGGATACTACAGAAGAGGAAAAGAAAAGGGACCTTACCTGGATGCGGCAGGATACCGGCAGAAAGACGATCATAAGGCAAATGACGCTTCCCATAAGCAAGATGTATGGTGTGAAATTGCCAAAAAAACTGTGCGGTCCGTATAGCTATTATATAGAGGCCAGTCTTTTCGGAAAACGGGACCCGGCCGATACGGGGCTTTATGTCAACGGATATTGTCCTCCCAGAATAACTGGCAGTAAGTGGAGTACCCGGAATGGGGGAAGAGATGAAAGAAAAAGTAAAAAATTTGCTTATGGGGAAACGATCTACCTGAATCTGAGTACGGAAGGGCTTAACGGTTGTACTGACCTGTCCGTAGAGATATACAATATTCAGACACTACGAGGAGATAAACGTATCTTTACGTATAACCGTATACAAGTCATAGACGGAGAAGTCAACCTGGAAATACGGAATTCTTCTTCGTGGCAACCTCTGGTAAACAATATACAGGAAGAAGAAAAATTTTATATAAAAGTAAAAAACGGCAGAGGACAATATATTATAGATAATAACAACGATGATATCCATGCCCGTTTTCTGCGTATCAAAAATGAACTGGTATCGAATGAACCCGAACGTCCCAAGAACCTTACACCCGTAAGAATAGGAAAACCGCAGCTGAACATGGAGCGCTATGAACCATGTAAGTTTGAGACCATATCTATAACAGAAACAGAAGAGAAAGATGGTAAGGTACAGCAAAAGAAGGTTGTGGTTTTTGAGAACGGTAAGAATTTGTCAGGGGTCAGGGCTATTCCGGAATTGGTGAACCGTACCGTTTATTTCGATTTTGATTCGGCCGCAATAGAGTCCCAAAGCAGATCCGTTCTGGACAATACCCTTCGCTTTTTACTGGAACATGAACACTCTACGATTACACTTAACGGATATGCCTGTGTAATAGGCAAGGCAGATTATAACAAAACGTTGTCCCTTAGAAGAAGCCAGGCTATTAAACAATATTTGACAGATGGAGGATTGAGCTCCAGTCGTATTTTGAGTAATGGTAAAGGAGAAATACTCCTGGACAACAATAGAGACAATGATACCCGGAATGGAGCAGATAATTTACAATATAAGGACGAGAAGGAATATATTGAAGCCCGGAGAGTAGACATTTCCTTCACTTTTTACGGGCATAATGCGCAGATTATTACATACGAAACCACGGCACCGGACGTTTCTCTTAAAAAGGATTTGACAATAGATATTGTCGGGTTCGAAACCAAAAGCTGCTTTAGAAATGAAGATAATAAGCACAGAAAGGAAATTAAAATTATAGATACAGTTGAGGCGTCCACAAAAGTTTTTTCATCTCCTTCGTTTATTTATCCGGTGTATTCCGAATTATCGCGATTTGAACTATTCCCTATCCAGTATATCTGGCCTTACAAAACAAATCCGAATAACTTTGCTATGCATTTGCATAGTTGTCGGTACTATTCCAACGAAAAAAATATTCCTGTACTGATTAAGACCTATCCTGATGTTAAGTGGAAGCTTAATTTCTTTCTCAATCTAACAAATGATCTGAGCGTGAGATGGCAGAATATGGATCCTTATGAACATAAAGAATTGCAGGAAAGAGCAGGAAAAATTGGAGCCGAGAAGAGATGGGAACAGAAAGATGTTTCATTTGGCTTTTCGTTGGAAGGACAATGGAACATGGCCAAAAATGGTAATTACCTGAATAAAGATGAATTTAAGTTAAAATACGAAACCAAATTTAAGAAGTTATACGATTTGTTTTCTTCTATAGGAGCAATGTCAGACGGAATAACCAGCACTACAAAGGGCAAGGCAAGATCTGTTTCGCCTAGAGGGTTACCCGTCAGTTTTGCGGTTAAGCCACCCAATTTTTCATTAGCAGGGACCTGGTATCTAAGCAAGGTAAAAAGCGATGAAGGAAAAGAGTTAATGGGTACAAATGTCGACCTAGACTTTGATGCAAAACCATTAATCGGGTTAGAAATGACTATTGATCTCTTGGGAGGGCTTGTTTTTGCGGCTTCTGGAGTAGTAAGTGGAGGGACAGCAGCGTCAGGAGCTCTGGAATTATACAAACAAATCCAGGGAAAATTGAAAAGAGGAGTTGATTTTGGTGATGATGACGCCGGATTTAAAGCCAATGTAGACATTTATATGGATCTTATTATTTCTAACGAGATAATTACAAATATTGGTTTTAAATTTAATACCGCTGGAAAAAGAAACGACTCGGCCTTCAAAATAGAAGCGGATAACAGGTTGAAAATAGAATTAAAAGTAGGTATTAAAGTAAAAGGAGAGTTAGTCCTGGCCGTATTTAAGGCAAAGGCTTATTTCGAAGCTTCAGCCAGTGCCCAGGCATCTATAACGTTTGGACATGGCATAACATATGATGATACAGGACTCAGCTATCGCCCGAAATTAGGTTTTGACGGCTTGGATGCTAAATACGTTGTGGTGGTTAGTGTTGGTCTGGCCATGAAGATTGCCAAAGATAAGGATAGAATAAATGCAGAAAAAGATAAAGAATGGGTGTTAGCAGAGGGAGAATACAAAAATGTTATACCTCGTTTCGATGTAATTAAAAACCTTGAAGAATTGTTCGACATGGACGCCAACATTCCATTAATTAAAAATTAAAAAAATGATGAGATTTTTTGTTATTATGGTGTTTTTTAATGTATTAATAATGAGTTCGTGCACCTCGCAGATTGATATTGAAAAACTACAATATGGTGAAAATGTAGTGGAGGTACTAAAAAAGGTGGAGGATAAAAAAAGGGATAGAGATGTGCAACATGGTGTTTTGTGCTATAGAACGGAAGAGTTAGATCATTTTAAGTATGGAGATGTTACCTTTTCCAAGTACACTGTAGAGGATGGATATTCTTCTGATTATAGTTATATAGATGTGTATGTAGATAGTTATGAAAGTAACAAATATTTAGGAGTAACCCTTCAGATCGCCAATGAGAAAGAGGCAGTACGGTTTATTAATTATTTAGAAAAAACGAAAGGGGAGCCTGAAGTCCTGTATTCCGAAGAAGATATAAATGAAAACTTCGGAAAAGTATACGTTTGGCAGGATGATATAAAAGACCAGGTCATTTTGTTGGAACAAAGAAGTAATATAATAAAAAACGATAACAGATACATAGAAACAAGATGTGTCATAGCACAAAAGGATGTAAGGGTTGAAAATTCTACGAATCCAGATGTGTTTACCCTTTTAGAACAATTTAAAATGTCATATTAGATAAGAGAATAATAATGAGTGAACAATCATATTATATGCTGGATTTAAGCGCTTTGATGTGTTATTTTGAAATAAGGGTAAATGATGTCGAGGTATTTGCGTTTAACGTTGATGGGCAAACAAGTACGGATATTCCAATAAATCAAGGAATTCTGGAAAGTGGTCGACAGGAGATAGAAGTCAGGGTACTTCCGCTCCAAGGAAATAATACATTACATAAAGAAGCATATATAAGATACAAAGTGGTGGTGTTTGATGTCAGTTCCGGAGATTATAAATATATGGAGCAGTTTGACAACCATCAAACCCTTCCGGTAAAAGGGGAAATACCTGTTGTTGTACACAAAAGTAATTTTAATGCTAAAGTTCCATACAGAATAGAAGCATGGCAAAATGGGATTGACTTAAAACATGCGGATTTTGATATCAAACCTAAGCTAATAGAGGCCTATGAAAAATTAAGCAGATATATTGAGGAAGGGAATTATACAGCATTTATAGACGCAATGAGAAAGAGAGAGGAAAATATAGCAACGGCCATGTATCTATCCGAGAATGAGGCAAACCAAAGAATCTCAAGATTAGTAGATGATTTTCAATCAGGATTTAGGGTAGCACCTATATCGGATAATGTTATTGTAGAATTATCAGCTTATGGTAAAGTTGCAACACTCAAAAGAATGAATGGAATGTCTGCGTTGTTTTTGGAAAATGAGGATACACAGGAAGAATTGGTTCTTCAACCTACATTCTATATCCCGGAAGGGAAAACCGAGTTTGAAATTATTTGATAAATATAATAGCTACAAAAAATAAAGAACTGAATGCTTTGGGAATAGCCTGGTAGATATGTATTTCTAAAAATGATTCTGAATTTTTGAAATATTTCGAAGAAAGCAAATTAATCTGTGTTTGAAAAAATTGATTCAACTATAAACCACTACATTTCTTCATGAACAACCTGTTGGACCTCTATATAAAACAGGAAATAGAAACCCCAATGGTGGTTTTTTTTATGTTGTTTGCCACCGGGATTGCCATATTTCACACGGTGATCTTTGCGAAATTACTCGATCTGAAATTCAGAAAATGGTTGTTTTTTGTTTTAAATCCCATTTTGATCGGGCTGTCTGCACTGGTAAACAAAAAACTGGCTTTGATTGTTTTTTTCCTTTTGGTTATCTCCGTTTTTCTTTTTGCCATCATAGGAGCTATCCGGTCCGGAATTGTCAGTGCTCGGGAAAACAGAGCAAAAAGGACAAAATTCAACGCAAAGTATAATATAAAGCCCACACCGCTATGGAAAAAAATTGTAGGGGGGATTTTGGCACTTTCCTTTTTTTTTCTGTTTGCTAACATAGGGCCTTATGCCCTTGTATTGCTGTTTCTCATAATTCCCCTGGTAAATCTATTCCTGCCGGGAAATAAGAATAAATATTTACGGTATCAGCGTACCCTGCCAACCTCTAAAATACGTTCAGTAGCAATGGGACTGGCAGAAATTGAGGGAGAATTAAGGATGATCGAACCTGTTATAGCCCCTATTAAGAAGAAAGAATGTATAGGATATGAATACAGGATAGAGGATATTACAACCGATAAGGACGGTAAGGAAAGTTATCGAACTGTTTTTAACGAAACCGTTTGTAACCCTTTTTTTATAGAGGACGAAACAGGAAGCATGGAGGTGAATCCCGAAAAAATAGAATTTGTCTGGGTAGAAAAGGATGAGCAATATCGTAGAGGAGGCAAAAGGTATTCGCAACATTTATTAAAACCAGGAGAGCAAATGTTGCTTATCGGTAAGGTGAGTCTTAAAGACAACAACCAACCGGTTTTTGAATACGAGAATATCAAGAAGGTATTCGCCATCTCCCCTTCCCATAAAATAACATATTACAATACGTATAGGCCTTTGCTAAATTCCTTTGTCGGATTTACTTGTATTTTTGCCTTTATAGCAGCTGTTATTTTAATTACTCCCATGCGTATAGAGAGAGAGCAGATCATTGTGGAATATCCTGTTTTTCAAAATCCGTTCGGAGATCTTAAAAGCGAGGATATTTCTTCAGACTATATAAATGATGAAACGGCTGGTGAAATTCAGGAGGAGGGAAAAGAAATTGAATTCAAGAAAACGGAATACGAGAGAAATGATATGGTTATCGATACTTTTACCAGGTCAGAAGAACTCATTAATCACAACAAATAAAATGGAAACTATTATTTCATATGCTATTTTGGCATTGATAGTCTTTGGACTTATTGGTATTACGGTCAGGGCCTATAACCGGTTGGTAATGCTCAGGTTTAACACGGATAAAGCATTCGCGAATATCGACGTCTTACTTAAGCAAAGAGCTGATGAAGTTCCGGAACTGGTAAAAGTGGTAAAAGAATCTATGAAATACGAAGAAACCGTACTGGAAAGACTTACCAAACTTCGGACAGATTTTTTAACCGCAGAAAATCCCGAAGAAAAAATAAATTTATCCAATGAGATCAACAAGATCGTAAAATCCATTTTTGCCGTTTCCGAAAACTATCCGGAATTAAAAGCCAATAATAATTTTATGTTGCTGCAGCAGAGAGTTTCCGGTATAGAAGATGCTATTTCCGACAGGCGGGAGTTTTATAATGAAAGTGTTAATATGTACAATATTGGTATACATGAATTTCCCGATCTGATCTTGGCAGGAATATTACAATACAAGGAAAAAACCTTATTACAGATAACCGAAGAGGAAAAAAGATATGATGGAATTCAGTTCTGAAATAATGAATTGAGGGTGTAAACTGAACTCTGTCTGAATAGATTTTAATTATTAATTTTATTCAGACAGT
>NZ_RJTM01000186.1 GCF_003725735.1 Sinomicrobium pectinilyticum
AACCTAATAAAAATAATAATGGTCAACTTTTACTGGCCGCTTAAACATTATTCACGTTAATGAGATAAAGAAGGGGCTTTGAGAAATAATGATCTCAGGTCTGGACTCCTCTCTTTATTCGTCTTTTAATTCAGAGGTTACAAGGGCTATATATTTTTCTTTCGCTTCCCTTTCCGTAATGTTCCGGGCCTGGAAGAGAGCATTGGCTTTAAAGGCGTTGATAAGAGGTTTCCGGCTTCCCGGGTTGTCATAGTTCTTGTTGGCTATTTTGTAGTACGCATAAAGCCGCAAAAGGAAATCCGCAGGTAAGGGTTCGGTATAGTTGTTAACCCGCTCGACGGCCTCTTCAAAAGCTTTATTTAGTGCTTCTTCGGTCATTTTGGCAATTAATTGTGGCAATGTTGTTCCGGTTAGACTTTTTTCACTCACTAAAGTGAGGTGTGAATGCTCTGATACCTTTATCGGGATTTAGCCCGAAGTAGGGAACTTTTCTGCAATAATATCTATTCCGCCTTTGACTTTCTGGTGAAGGTCAACCTTTATTTTGGCGTCCAGCGGTAATAGAAGGTCTACCCTGGAGCCGAATTTAATAAAGCCTGCATCAGCGCCCTGAATGGCCAGGGAACCTTCTGTCGCATAATTTACGATACGCTTTGCCATAGCTCCTGCTATTTGCTTATACATTACCTCGCCCCAAACCGTGTTCTTTACCACTACGGAGGTCCTTTCGTTCTCTTCGGATGACTTGGGGTGCCAGGCCACCAGATATTTGCCCGGGTGGTATTTGCTGTAGACCACTTCGCCCCCCAGTGCATAACGGGTAACATGGACATTTACAGGGGACATGAATATGGATACCTGTATTCTTTTGTCCTTGAAATATTCCTTTTCGTAAACCTCCTCTATAACTACTACTTTGCCATCTACCGGGGCAATGACATAATTATCGCTTTCCGATGTCATTCGCCTGGGGTTCCGGAAGAACTGAAGTATAAGAACCAGTAAAATGATTGCGGCAATTTGTAGGGGAAACTTCAGCCATACAACGGGTACAAAATATTCTGCGAGCAGTATAATGCCGACGACCAGCAGAAAGGTGATGATGATGATTTTATGTCCTTCTTTATGAAACATGGATGAAAAGTTGTAAAGTCAGATATGTAAAAGGAGCAAGGAATATAATGCTGTCCAACCGATCAAGCAGGCCTCCGTGCCCTGGTAATATGGCTCCGCTGTCTTTTACCCCCGCAAGCCGTTTGAATTTGGATTCTATAAGATCACCCAGTGTCCCTGTGATTACCACCACCAGGGAAAGAATGAGCCATTCTATGGTACTGAGGTCGCTGTTGTACAACGCAATTACATATGCCGCTATCAGGGAGAAAACCATTCCCCCGATAAAACCTTCAACGGTTTTGTTTGGGGATATACTGGGGAACAGCTTCGTTCGCCCTATACTTCTTCCTACCAGATATGCAAAGGTATCGTTTATCCATATTAATATAAAAATACCAATAATTATGAACTTGGCAAAAAGGTTATCGGGTTTATGGTAAGGGATCATCGTTAAAAAAATACATCCGGCCCCTATGTAAAAAAGGGTGATGATGAATTTATGAAGCTCCCGTATATTCTTCAGTTGCTTTCCGGAATAGAGGAGGGCAATTAAAAAAAAGTTTACGACAAGGGTTATGAAAAGCAAAAAGAAGATCGCCGTTTCCCTCTGTACCAGGTGTACAAACAGCCACCATAACAACAGGAAGGCGATAAATATATAATAACCGCTTAATTTAATGAGTTTTTTGAATTCATAGATACATATCAACCCGAAAGACAGGAATAGGAAATCAAAGGCGTCGCTGCTTAAAAACACTGCCGACAACAACAGGAATACATAAAGGATTCCCGTAATGGAACGAGTGAGAAGGTCTTTCATTCTACAAATCTTCGAGAAGGAGCAAATATAGGTTTTTTGAATTACTTCCGTAGTTAAGAAAGTTCTTTTCTCCCTGTATGTTGAAGTGTTTTATTGTAGTGATATTGGTCGGTATGTGGTCCTTATTTTTATTTTTAATGCCCCTCAGGCCTTCTCCGATGGTATTGACGAGCTGACTGGTAGTGGCGAAAAGTATTAAATTGTCCGGAAGGTCATGAAGTTTGAGTTCTCCTATCTGATTGGAGCTGATTAATATAGCACCATTGTCCGCAACAAGATTTTCGCAGGTGGTAATAAAGGCCGAACTCCCCTGGAGACTGGAAGAGAACTGTCCTCCAAGCTTTTCAAACTTTTCCTTCAGTTTGGCATTGACACAGAAGATCTTTTTGTCACTCCAGTTGTTTTCACTGAGGATGTTCCGAAAGCTCTCGTAAATCTCTTCTATGGAATCGCAATAAATGAATTTGCCTCCGTTTTTCTTAAAGTTTATGGTGAATTTTTCGTCTACGGGAAGATCAATATTAGGCATAAACTTACCTCTTTCCTCAACAGGATCTTCGGCAGGATGCGGTTTGTTTATAATATCTAAAATCTTCTTAAATAGCTTCATTCAATAATCAACGGAAAAAAGTGCTTTTTATTTTTATGTAAAGTTAAAAATATTCTTCGAGAAATCCTTATTTTGTCTATTATTTACAACAACGCTGCCGGCTCGTTGTTCTTAAGCCGGCAGCGTTGGAAATATTTCGAGAAATATTATTCTTTTACAATCTCTTCCTCTCCTTTTTCAAAGGGACGCCTGCCGAAAATTCTCTCCAGGTCATCCTTGAAAATAACCTCTTTTTCCAGTAATCGATCTGCGAGTTCTGTTAACTTGTCTTTATTCTCGGATAGCAGTTTCACAGCTCTTGCGTATTGTTCTTCTATGATATTGGAGATCTCTTTGTCTATTATTATGGCTGTCTCTTCACTATATGGCTTGGTAAAGCCATATTCGCTTTGGGCGGAATCATAATAAGTAAGATTCCCTATCTTGTCATTGAGCCCGTAGATAGTAACCATGGCTTTGGCTTGTTTGGTAACTTTTTCCAGATCGCTCAGGGCACCTGTGGAGATCTTACCGAATATTACTTTTTCCGCAGCCCTTCCGCCCAATGCAGCGCACATTTCATCCAGCATTTGCTCCGGACGTACGATGAGGCGTTCTTCGGGAAGGTACCATGCAGCACCGAGCGATTGTCCTCTGGGAACAATGGTTACTTTAACCAGGGGAGCGGCATGTTCCAGCATCCAGCTTACGGTGGCATGACCGGCTTCGTGGAATGCGATGGTTTTTTTCTCTTCGGCGGTTATGATCTTGTTTTTCTTCTCCAGACCGCCTATAATACGGTCTACGGCATCCAGGAAGTCTTGCTTGTCTACCGCTTTTTTGCCTTTTCTCGCGGCAATAAGGGCGGCTTCGTTACACACATTGGCAATGTCCGCCCCGGAAAAACCGGGGGTTTGCTTGGCCAGGAATTCCAGGTCAAGGGCCTCCGAGGTTTTTATAGGCCTGAGGTGGACTTCAAAAATTTCTTTTCGTTCCCTGATGTCAGGAAGGTCCACGAAAATCTGTCTGTCAAACCTTCCTGCACGCATAAGTGCTTTATCGAGAACATCAGCACGGTTGGTAGCGGCGAGCACAATAACGTTGGTGTTGGTGTCAAAACCGTCCATTTCCGTTAACAACTGGTTCAGCGTATTTTCGCGTTCGTCATTGGAGCCGGTGAAATTATTTTTTCCCCTTGCTCTTCCGATAGCATCTATCTCATCTATGAATATGATTGCGGGCGATTTGTCCTTGGCCTGTTTAAACAGGTCTCTTACCCTGGATGCTCCCACACCCACGAACATCTCCACAAAATCCGATCCGGAAAGGGAGAAGAAAGGTACCTTGGCCTCTCCTGCCACAGCTTTGGCAAGAAGAGTTTTACCGGTACCCGGTGATCCGACGAGCAGGGCTCCTTTAGGAATTTTTCCTCCCAGGGAGGTGTATTTATCAGGATTTTTGAGGAATTCCACAATTTCCTGGACTTCTTCTTTGGCCCCTTCGAGACCGGCAACATCCTTAAAAGTTACTTTGGTCTCGGTCTTTTCATCAAAAAGCCTTGCTTTGGATTTACCTATATTGAAGATCTGTCCGCCGGCACCTCCGGCACCGCCTCCTGCCATTCTTCGCATAAGGAATATCCATATACCGATTATAAGGATAAACGGCAGGATGGTAATGATAAAATCTCCGAAAAGATTGGATTCCTGGTCATAACCGATAACGGTTGGCAGGTTATTGTCCTTTATGGTCTTTTTTATTTCGTTCTCAAAATTCTGAAGATCCCCGAATTTCACTTCGTATTGGGGAGAAGACCCGCTTGCGGGAAGGAGAGAGTTGTCTCCCACATCCTTATGGACTTCCTTGGCCATGGCATCTTTGGTAAGAAATACTTTGGCCTGTCTTGTATTGGTAATGATAAGTATTTTTTCAACGTCACCGTTTTTGAGAAATTCCTGTAGTTCGGAAGGAGTGGTGGCCGTAAGTTTTTGCCAGCTACTTCCCCCTGAAAACAGGTTTACTCCGATAATCACAAACAAAATGATTGCATAAATCCAGTACGAACTGAATCTCGGTCTTTTGTTATTTGGGTTGTCTTTTGCCATTAATTACTTGTCTTTGTCTAAAAAATCATTAATAATCGGTTGGAACAGCGGTTAATTTTGCATCGCCCCAAAGGCCTTCAATGTCATAGTATTCGCGAATATGCTTTTGGAAAACATGCACGACCACATTGACATAATCCATGAGTACCCACTCGGCATTATCCGTCCCCTCCACATGCCATGGCTTATCTTTGAGTTCCTTGCTTACTGTTTTCTGGATGGAATTTACGATGGCATTTACCTGGGTGTTGGAAGTACCGTTGCAGATGATGAAGTAGTCACAAACCGTATTCTCAATCTCTCTTAAATCAAGTATATTTATATCCTTTCCTTTAACATCTTCTATCCCTTTCAAGATTATTGCAATGAGTTGATCTGCGCTACTATTCTTTTTTGTCATTAACTTTCATGTATTTAAATTTGCACCCGGGTCTCATACTGTTTTTACATATGGTGTAAGCTATCCCGCTTGTTTTGCCTAATTACCAGAGGCAAGGCCTGCTGATATTGGTTATTTTCGCAAAGTTATTACTTTTTTGTTTCTTTAACTATTCTATTTAACAGAACATTTATATTCTACATGCATATCATCAAACTTAATGCCATTGATTCTACGAATTCTTATTTAAAAGGGCTTAGTACTTCCGGGATTCTACAGGATTATACAGTGGTTGTTACACGCGAGCAGACCAGGGGGAGGGGGCAGATGGGAACATCATGGAGCTCGGAGTCCGGTAAAAACCTGACGTTTAGTGTGTATAAAAAGATTTCCTGTATCCGGAAAGAAGAGATATTCTGTCTGAGCATGGCTACATCACTCGCTATTGTCCGTGCGCTTAAAAAGTTTAATATACCGCGACTAAAAATCAAATGGCCTAACGACATTTTGTCAGCTAATCAAAAGGTATGCGGAGTTCTTATAGAGAGTATTATAAAAAAAGGGGAACTGGATGCTGCTGTCATAGGCATGGGGCTTAATGTCAACCAGACGAATTTCAACGGGTTGCCCAATGCGGGTTCGTTAAAGCTTATTACGGGGGTGACCTACAATCTCGATGAACTGATGCACCAAATAGTAAAAGAATTGCAGTTCATTGAAAAATTGCTGGTAGAGCGTAACCTGGAAGAATTGAAATCCCAGTATGAGGGCAATCTTTTTCGCCTGAACAAACCATCTACTTTTGCCGATAAGGAAGGCTTGCTGTTTATGGGGTTTATTGAAGGTGTTTCGGGGACAGGAAAACTGATTATAAGGCAGGAGAATGAAGTGCAAAGGGAATATGACCTGAAAGAAGTGAAGCTGTTATATTAAAAAGTACGGAAAGCATTATACGTTCCGTGCTTTTGAAATACTTTGCAAGTGTTTACAACTTCCCCATATTCTCCGTAAGGGTGCCGATAAAACTGGTGATAGGCCCTTTTATCATCATCCCCATCATGGCATTGAAATCGCCTTCGAAGACCAGGCAAACTTCACTTTTGTCGGCTTCTATCGCACGGATATTTGCTGTTAATGTAAATGATAATTTACTGCTTCCTGACCCGAGGACGATACGGTCGAATTCGTTCTTTTCTTTCAGTTCCAGGGTTATTTCTGGCATTCCCTTGAGTGCAAAAGCGAATTTGTTTTCGGACAGTATTTCAAACATACTGGTATTTTCCGGCATCAGGGTTTCGAAATTTTTTATGTCGGAGAGGAAATGAAAAAGCTCTTCCCGGGATTTGTTTACAGTTGTTTTCGGACTTTCAATATGCATGTGTAAATTTTGTTAGTGTGAATATGTTTAAATGCAATTTATGTGCCGTCCTTGCGGTTGTTGTGGTGTATTGGAGGATAAACCTCTTATTTTACTGCTGTTGATTTCCATTCTGCCGGGTTGGTCCGCCATTCTTTCAGGGTATGGTGTTCGTTTTCACTGATGTAGTTGGTTTCCATTGCTTGTTCCAGCAGGTAGTCGTAATTACTCAGCGTGGTAAGGTGTACCCGTTTTTCTTCAAAATTCTCAGCGGCAACGTCAAATCCATAAGAGAAGATAGCGATCATGCCCTTGACATTCGCTCCCTGTTCTCTGAGGGCTTCTACGGCATTGAGACTACTTTTGCCCGTACTGATAAGGTCTTCCACTACAACAACATTCTGACCGTGATCCAGAAAGCCTTCTATCTGGTTCTGTCTGCCGTGTTTTTTGGGTTCCGGTCTCACATAAACAAAAGGAAGTCCCAGGTATTCGGCCACCAGTATGCCAATGCCTATGGCCCCGGTAGCTACCCCGGCAATAACATCGGGCTTGCCGTAATATTCCTCTATCTGTCGTGCCATATTCTCGCGGATAAAGTTGCGGATAGGTGGAAAAGATAAGGAAATTCTGTTGTCACAATAAATTGGTGATTTCCATCCCGAAGCCCAGGTAAAAGGATTTTTCGGATTCAATTTTATTGCATTAATTTGCAACAAAAGTTCTGCTGTTTTTTTAGCGGTATTTTTGTCTAAAACCATGGTGACAAATGTATGAAGTTTTTGTAAATGATTATCCAATTATTTTAACAAATATACTTACGAAGGAGGTAAATCATAAATTGTTTTTACTGGAAAATGTGAGTATAGAAGAGGTCATCCGGCAACTCAATAAAGGGGAAATAGCATCTGCTCATTTATATTACCCGGATGCGGGGCAATTATTGCAGAAACTCCAGGAGAAACTACCACTTGTGGTAGCTGCCGGCGGATTGGTAACCAATGCGGAAGATGAAGTATTGTTTATTTACAGAAATGGCAAATGGGACCTGCCCAAAGGAAAAGTGGAAAAAAAGGAATCCATTGAAGAGGCTGCAATCAGGGAAGTGGAGGAAGAAACGGGTGTAAAAAAACTGAAACTCGGACCTTTATTACAAAAGACTTACCATATTTTCAAAAGAAACGGGGTTTATAAGCTCAAAGAAACTTACTGGTATGCTATGAGCAGCACCTATACGGGGAAATTAAGAGCACAATGCGAAGAAGGTATTGAAAAGGTCGAATGGAAGAACCGGAACGAGATCCCCGAAGCACTTCAGAATTCGTATGCAAACATAAGATCTTTATTTGCTTAAAGAGGGGGGGATTCTCATTTTCACGTCATAATTTTATATATTCTTTAATAAAAAGCTGTTTTTTAATGCTTATTTTTGCAGTATCACAAAAAACAGGCATTATGAAAAATACGATTATTTTAATCTGTACGGCGCTTGCTATGTCCGTATCCTACGGTCAGCAGAGTGCGCTGACGGGTCCGAAAGTCAAGAACGAAAAAGTATGGGAAAAAGAGGCTAAGGATATAAAGGTATACCATACACCTGATAGAGAAACGGTGACCGGGCCTAAAGCAAAGAACAGCAAAATATGGGAGAAGGAAGATCCTTCTCAAAAAGTTATCACACGAAAGAGAAAGGACGATATCACCGGTCCTAAATACAAGAACAGAAAACCCTGGAAAAAACAATAGATTCCGGTTTGTCGGATAAAAACGGACGGATACCGAAGGCAAAATGTGCAAAAGCCCTAAATTTATCGGGTAAAATATAGAATTATGCCTGAGAAAAAGTCCGTTACTGATTCCGGTACATCTAAAGTAGGGTGGAAAGAGCGCCTGGGTTCCCTTCAGTATCTTCCGAGATTTTTCGGAAAGATACGGGAAGTATCTCCCGGGCTTTTTTACGCCAATATCCTGGCCCGTATTGTTAATTCGGCTATTCCGGTCCTCCTTTTATGGGTGGGGAAGTTGATACTGGACGAGGTTGTTCTGCAAATCGGTGAGACCGATAAGGACTTCACAAGGCTGTGGATGTTGGTTGCCATAGAACTGGGGCTGGCAGTGGTTTCCGACCTTATCAGCAGGGCCACGAACCTGACGGATACACTGATCGGGGATCTTTATTCCAATAAATCGTCTATAGAGATCATCAATAAAACGTCGGAAATTGAACTGAGCCAACTGGAAGATGTCGATTTTTATGATAAGCTGGAAAGGGCCCGGCGGCAAACTGTGGGAAGAGTATCTCTTATGTCCAACATAATGGCCCAGTTACAGGACAGTATTACTGTTATTTCCCTGGTAACGGCCCTTACCGTATTTGAACCCTGGCTTATAGCACTTCTCATCCTTGCGGTTATACCGGCTTTTCTCAATGAAATAAAGTTCAGCCAGAAGAGTTATTCCCTCGCACGTGGCTGGACTACGGAACGACGGGAGCTGGACGATCTCCGTTATGTAGGTGCCAGTGATATTACAGCCAAGGAGGTCAAGCTGTTTGGCCTTACGGCGTATATCGCAGCCCGTTTTAAAAAACTTTCCGATGCGTATTATAAAGTGACCCGAAGACTGGCTATCCGCAAAAATCTTTGGGGAGGGGCTTTCAATATCCTGGGAGTACTGTCTTATTACGGCGCTTTTGTACTGATAATTATCCGTGTAGTTGCGGGCGTGCTTACAGTAGGTGACCTCACCTTCCTTTCCGGGTCTTTTAACCGGTTGCGAAGCCAGTTGCAGAACATCTTTTTCCGGTTTAGCCAGATTACGGAAAGCTCCCTGTACCTGAAAGATTATTTCGATTTTCTGGACCTGGAAACTGTTTCCGATGATCCGGGAACAACGGTCCCTGTTCCGGATATAATTCAACAGGGCCTGGAATTTGCAGATGTATGGTTTAAATACCCGGGAAGGGAAGAATATGTGCTGAAAGGGGTAAGCTTTAAAGTCCCGGCAGGCAGAAAACTGGCCTTTGTAGGAGAGAACGGTGCAGGCAAGACTACGCTTATAAAACTTGCCCTTCGGTTTTACGAGCCGGTGAAGGGGAAAATCCTTCTGGACGGAACAGATATCCGGGAATTTTCCAAAGAGGCCTACCAGGGGCTTTTCGGGGTGATCTTTCAGGATTTTGTCAAGTATAACTTTTCAGCAGGAGAAAATATAGCCGTCGGTAATATAGGGGAAGTGCATAATCGTGACAAGATATTCAGCGCTGCCGAGCAAAGTCTGGCCGACCAGGTAATCGCTTCCCTTCCGGGAAAATATGATCAGAAACTGGGGCGCAGGTTTACGGACGGGCTGGATCTCTCCGGCGGGCAGTGGCAAAAAATAGCCCTGGCCCGTGCATATATGAAGGATGCAAGAATCGCTATCCTGGATGAACCCACTTCTGCACTGGATGCCCGGGCAGAGTACGAAGCCTTTCAGAGGTTCATAGGGCTGACGGAAGAGAAGACCGCCATTATTATTTCGCATCGTTTCAGTACAGTACGGCTTGCCGATACTATTGTGGTGCTTAAAGACGGCAGGGTGCTGGAACACGGAACACATGAATCACTCATGGAAAACAAGGGCCTGTACGCAGAGTTGTTTACGTTACAGGCCGTGGGATATAATTAAAGTTAGAGGTGCGAAGTGAGAAGTACGAAGTTTTTGAGATAACGCTTTCAAATCCGGGCTTAACAACTAGTCAACTCACAAATTATTCACCCGGTATACAGGATATTGGAGATGTGCCTTTTCGTAATAAGGGGAATGTTCGTATACCCAGTTCAGTTGCGCATACCAGTTACCGGCAAACAAGGAGTCTTTTGCCTTTGCGGATTCGAATTCGCTTTTCAGTTGTGGATTTTCATTCAGGATTTTCAATGCTATATCTTCAAATACATAAGGGGAAAAATGCTCCTTTTGCTGCAGTATCGCATCAAAAAAGTTCCAGTTAAAGAACGAATCGGAAGCTTCGGGCTCAAGGGTTTCCATAAGGTAGCGTATTGCAGGCTGATCGGTCTTTAGGATATAGTCTCCCTTCAGAAACTGCTTTTTCTCCGTATGAGAACTGACGGAGGTATTGTAGTGCAGGTAATGCCCTTCGAAAGCAGCAGCCCGGGTTTGGAAATCTTCAATGCGATAAATCTCTACTTCCATAACCGTATCGCGGGTAAATGTCTGGAGTTCTACCTGATTGGCCTGTAAAAGCTCTATTACCCGCCACCATTGTTTAGGGATGATATAAGCTTCCGGAATGGAAACTTCTTTGGACGGCTTGAAATAATCGTTATACGAAACCGGTTTGGTAAACGGCCTGTTTCGATCGTATTTTAACCTGGGAAAACCTGTTACTTCACTGATAAGTGTATCGGCCTCATATCCCCGGAATTGCAATGTGGATACTTTGGTTGAATCTATCGTCCATTGTACCGGGTAGAGATCTGCTTCGGCATAATGTTCAAAAGCTTTTTCCCTTAGTTCCTTTATTTTCAGATGGTCTTTTTCCGTAATGTCCACCATGTCCTTCAGTAATTGGTAGGTGCCTTCCACTCTTTGTTTATAAGGTTTCAGCATGTGTGTTTCCACCATCATGCCGAGGGTGTTCCATAAGGTAGTATATCCGGTGGAATACCTGGGGTAATCCATAAACTGCGAAAAGCCGCTTTCCGGGACCTGGTTAAACACATTTACATAAGGGGTAATATGCCAGTCCTTGTCGGCCAGGCTTTCTTCCAGTTGCGGCATCATTTCCCGGTGCAGGTATTTTCCGAGATCACCTCCCAGTTTATTGTGCTGGGTAAACAGGTGGGTGAGAACATATTGGTAATCTGCGCCGTTGCTCACATGGGTATCTATAAATACATCGGGTTTTACCAGGTGGAATATTTCGGCAAATGCCCTGGCATTTTTGGAGTCCGATTTTATGAAATCGCGATTGAGGTCATAGTTTTGCGCATTGCCGCGGAAACCATATGTTTTCGGTCCGTTCTGATTGGCCCTGGTATGGCTGTTCCTGTTGAGGGCTCCACCTATATTATATACCGGAATGGCCACAACAACCGTATTTTCCGGAGGGGTAAGTTTGCCTGTGGCATAATCCCTTAAAAGCATCATGGAGGCATCAATACCATCGCTTTCGCCGGGATGGATACCATTTAATATCAAAACTATACGCTTATCTTCCCTGATCCGGTTGAAATTAAAACTTCCTTCGGGATTGTAGGTGACGATGTGCAGCGGATGGCCGCTGTCCGTGTCTCCCATGGTCTGGAGGGCTATATCGGGGAAAGTCCTGGCCAGTTTCATGTAGTAGGCCATCACTTCCTCGTATTCGGGGGTCTTCTCACCACCGGAAGTTTCGAACAAGGTAATGAACTCCTGTTCTTCTTTTTTATCAACGGTATTACATGCGGTCACAAAGAGTAAAAAGCAAATAAAATAGCGCTTCATGAGCAAATGGTTTCGGTTTAGACTTTACGATTGGCTATTCCCGGGTTTCTCCGGAAGCCCGTAGAATGAACTGCACGAATATACTAAATTTGCCATGAGGCTGTCATGCATGGGAGAGCGAAAAATGATAAATCGATTTTAATTTAACGCATTGTGTAATTTCCGGTATGTACTTTCTTACGGAAAATAAGTTGAGTTGGTGGCGGGTAAATTAACGCGATTCGAAAAGACTATAATACTATGAGCAATCTTAGACACTGTCCTCTGTGCAGTAGTGAAAATGTGAGTTTGTTTTACCAGAGAAAACATACGTTTTATTCCTGCGGACATTGTCGGGGCCTTTTCCGGCCGGAAAGTACGTATGTGGACAGCGATGCGGAAAAATCCCGCTATGAGGAACACAATAATGATATTTCAGATAAACGTTACCGGCAATTTGTCTTCCCGATTACATCATCCGTACAGCATGATTTTAAAAAATACCATCGCGGACTGGATTTTGGTTCGGGGACAGGCCCTGTGATCTCCAAAGTGCTGGAAGATAAGGGATATACTATTGCGCAGTACGATCCTTTTTTTGCCAGGAATAAAAACCTGCTGAAGGAACACTATGATTATATTGTTTGCTGCGAGGTCATGGAGCATTTTCATAAACCATATGAAGAGTTCGGGCTGCTGCGGTCCCTTTTACTTCCGGGAGGGAAACTGTATTGTATGACAAGTTTGTATGACAATACAATAGATTTTCACGGCTGGAATTATAAGAACGACCCTACCCACGTATTTATTTATAGCGAGGAGACCCTGCAATGGATTAAAAAGGAATTCGGATTTTCCGGGCTAATGGTGGAGGGAAGGTTGATTGTTTATGTGAAATAAATGAGCTAATTCGATAATGTGTCAATTTGATAATTGGTCAGTGAGATAATATTATCCGGAAACACGCTGTGCATTTTGATGGGTTTTGTCCATTTTTTTACTGTTCCGGTAATCCTGATAATCCGGGATCGGGATTAATGCATTGCCAAAAGACATGTTTTATAGTTAGTGTCGTAATTTCCTAAAAAAAATCCGCTTAACCAGACAACATTTACCAAAGGATAAAACAACAAAAATCCTCGTTTCAATAGTCCCGATAACTGGGGATTGAGCCGAGGATTTTTCCTTCTAAATCTATCTTTTGTTAAAAATATACATCAAGTAATAATATAATTATCTCATTGTCTCATTAACCAGTTATCGAATTAGCATATTCTGATAAGGAAATTAAATCCGGTTTATCATAACCTTATAACTTGGGTCCTCCATAATATTGACATCAATGATGGCTTCGGCATTTTGCAGTAGTTTGCGGCAGTCTTTACTGAGGTGCCGCAAGTGTACGGTTTTACCTCGTTTTGCATAGCGTTTGGTTACGGAATTGAGTGCTTCTATGGCAGACATGTCGGCAACGCGGCTTTCGGCAAAGTCAATAACCACTTCCTGCGGATCGTTAAGCACGTCAAATTTATCTGCAAAACCCTGTACGGAACCAAAGAACAGGGGGCCAAATATTTCATAATGTTTTACACCCTTGTCGTCTATATATTTGCGGGCGCGTATCCGTTTGGCATTTTCCCAGGAGTAAGCCAGGGCAGAGAGCACTACTCCGATGAGCACGGCAACGGCCAGGTTATGGGTAATAACGGTGATGAGGGTTACCAGCACCATAACAATAACATCGGATGCCGGCATTTTTTTGAATGTTTTTAAACTGGCCCATTCGAAGGTGCCTATGGCCACCATAAACATAACACCTACCAGGGCGGCCATGGGAAGCCTTTCGATAAGGCCGGAACCGAACATGATAAAACACAGTAATCCCACCGAAGCTACAATACCGGACAGCCTGGCTCTCGCTCCTGAAGAAATATTTATAAGACTTTGCCCAAGCATGGCACAGCCACCCATACCGGAAAGGAAACCGGAAACAATATTGGCCGTTCCCTGCGCCACACACTCTTTATTACCCCGGCCGCGGGTTTCGGTAATTTCGTCGATAAGGCTTAAACTAAGCAGGCTTTCTATCATGCCCACACCGGCAATAATGGCGGAATAGGGAAGGATAAGCATAAAGGTTTCCCAGGTAAACGGAATACTGGGTATGGTTAGCGGAGGGAATCCTCCTTTTATGGTCTCACCTTCTTTAAGTGTGTCGGCCACAGTCGTGGTTTCTATATTAAGGCCTATAACCAGGGCAGAAACCACGATAATGGCAACCAGTGATGAAGGTACTGCCTTAGTGAGTTTGGGTAAACCCCATATAATAAGCATGGTGAGCAAAACCAGTCCAAGCATAACGAGCATGGCCGGCCCCTGAAGGAGTTCAGTGCTTCCCTTCTGGTAAAAACTTGAAAATTGTGCAGTGAATATGATTATAGCCAGTCCGTTTACAAAACCGAACATTACGGAATGAGGTACCAACCGGATGAATTTACCTAAACGCAGTACCCCTGCTGCTATTTGTATTAATCCTGCCAGGATAACAGTAGCAAATACATATTGGAGGATGCCCTCGGCGTCTATGCCCGGGTTCATTTCCTGTAATTTTACAATAAGCCCTACGAACACTACGGCAACAGCCCCAGTAGCCCCGGAGATCATCCCCGGACGGCCTCCAAGAATGGAGGTGACAAGACCCATCGTAAAAGCGGCATACAATCCAATAAGGGGTGAAAAGCCGGCAATCATGGCAAATGCAATAGCTTCGGGCACAAGGGCAAGGGCCACGGTAAGCCCGGACAGGACCTCGGTTTTGTAATTTACCTTCTGTGAAAGATCAAATAAATTGAATATTTTCTTCATAGCAATAATTATAAATAGTAGATCAGTGTATAACCAACCAATGTTTAACAATAATAAAATGTATGGTATGTAAAAAGGAACCGGTTTCCCAAAGACAGGGAACGGCTTTATGCAGAGCATGCTCCCGCTATCAAGGCGGCGTAAGGGTTTTGAAGTATGTAGTTATTCTGCGTTTCATAAATGAAGTGGCAAAAGTAATACTTTTGATAAGAGTGGCAACTATAAGAGGTTAACAAAAATTTATGATAAAGTGAATTTTTGTGCAGTCTTTAATAAAGAGTCCGGATTTTAATAAAGTTGCTAATTTTATAAGATTAATATTGCAGCGTTTAAGGTAAATTGTATCAAAGAAATATATGTTTTAACAAGGTCCTGGCCTTGTAAACTTGCTGTATTTTTCCAGCCCCGGGTGCACTGATATTTTTTTATTCCGAAAGACCATATTTGATACTTTATAAAGGCATCCCCCTTATCAACTTCCGGATCGAACATTTTTTTTCGTAAATTCACGGCATTCCTAATTTATCCTGTACATGCTTACTTTCCTCAGTTTTTTGTTATTTACCGCTTTCGTTGCGTTTTATGCCACCTGGAAACTGCGCCGCGACAACCTGAAGACGCAGGATGGTTATTTTCTTGGCGGGCGATCGCTTACGGGAGTGGTGATAGCAGGCTCGCTCCTGCTTACCAATATTTCTACGGAACACCTGGTGGGGATGAACGGCTCGTCTTATAAAAACGGGGCCATCATTATTGCATGGGAAGTGACTTCTGCGCTGGCCCTGGTTATTGCTGCCCTGTATTTTGCCCCCAGGTACCTGAAAATGGGACTTACTACCATCCCGGAATTTCTCGAAAATCGTTTTGACGGTGCTACCCGGACTATTGTGGCCACACTGCTTATCATTTCATTTACGGTGACACTCCTGCCTATTGTACTTTATACGGGAGCATTGAACATAGAAGCCATATTCCGGATTTCGGAATTACTCAACGTAAGCAGATCGCAGGGTATATGGATAACCATTCTGGTAGTGGGAAGTATAGGTGCGGTATATGCTATATTCGGCGGATTGAAAATGGTGGCCTATACCGATACTATCAATGGGTTCGGGCTCCTTGTCGCAGGATTGCTGGTCCCGGCACTGGCCTTGTGGAGTATCGGTAAAGGGAATATACTTGAGGGGCTGGCAGAGGTTTTTGAAAAAGACCCTTCGAAGTTTAATGTTATAAGCCGGGAGCCGGGTATGGGACCGGGGGCCAGGTCGGCCATTCTTCCTTTCGAGGTGCTGTTTACCGGACTTATGATCAACCAGCTGTATTTCTGGGCCATGCACCAGTCTATTATCCAGAGGGCCCTGGGCGCGGTAAGCCTGAAAGAGGCCCAGAAGGGATTGCTTTATACGGGAATTCTGAAAATACTCATTCCGCTGGTCATTGTACTGCCGGGGCTTATCGGCTTTTATTATTTCGGTAACTCCCTCTATGACGATCTGGACAGGGTATACCCCATGCTGGTCAAAAAAGTCCTGCCATTCTGGCTTACGGGTTTTTTCGTAGCTGTGATGATGGGGGCTATCCTGAGTACTTTCAACAGTGCCCTAAACAGTGCCGCAACAGTCTTTAGCCTGGACCTGTACAAAAGATATATTAACCGGAACACAGGAGAACTGAAACTGGTGCGTATTGGTAAATGGGTATCGGCAATACTGGGCATTTTTGCCATTGGCATTGCCCCGTTTGTGGCCAATGCACCCCAGGGGCTCTACCAGTTGCTGCAACAGCTCAACGGTATTTTCTTTATTCCTATAGCCAGCGTCATTATTGCCGGGTTTCTTTTTCCGAAAGTATCGGCTACCGGGGCAAAGGCAGGCCTGCTGTTCGGCCTGGCATTTTATGTACTTACTTATTTTGTATTTCGTATAGACCTGCATTTTGTGCATATCTGGGGACTTGAATTTTTGTTGAATATTCTAATGATGCATTTTGTATCTTTATGGTATCCAAGGAAGAATACCTTTGTGATAAAAGACAGAGGCATACTCAATGTAAGGCCCTGGAAATATGCCGTGCCCTTAAGTATTGCACTGGTGATCGTCACCGTAACCATATACGTCCTGCTCGGGAATGTGCAGGCCTGATGATCCGGAAGGGCAGGAATATAGAGAGAAAGATGACGAAATAATGATAACATTACAAGTTTAGATCATGGAGACTACAAAAAAAGAATTCCGTAACTACGATAAACTGGACGTAGATGCAGCGGTAAGACTGCATTACAAAAAAATGCGTGAACGCCAGACTTATGACTATGTCCGGCAAATGAAGAATAAGTACCTGACTTATGACAAGCCCATGAACTTGTGGGATGCCATGGAAAAACTGGATGCCCTGATCGACGTGAGCGATCCGGATCTCGACCTTCCGAATGTACAGCACCTGGTGCAATCTGCCGAAGCCATCCGTGCCGACAACAGGCCGGACTGGATGCAACTGGTGGGACTGATCCACGACCTGGGTAAGGTAATGTACTTATGGGGATCTGATGAAGATGGTACCAGCCAGGCCGAACAATGGGGCTTGGTGGGAGATGTTTTTGTAGTAGGTTGTGCTCTGCCGGACACTTGTGTCTATCCTGAGTTCAATAAGCTGAACAAGGATATGCAGGACCCTCGCTACAATACCCCTCTGGGTATCTACGAAGCGGGCTGCGGTATCGACAACCTGGCGCTGGCCTGGGGGCACGATGAATATCTCTATCAGGTGCTGGCCAATCACAAGGACAACAGCATACCCGAAGCCGGGATGGTAATGATCCGCTACCACTCTTTCTATCCCTGGCACAGTGGCGGAAGTTATACCGAATTGCTCGACGGGCATGACCAACAATATAAGGAATGGGTAAAAGACTTTAACCAATACGACCTTTATACCAAATCCAATAAAGTATATGACCTTGAGGAAATAAAGGATTACTACCTCCCCATTGCGGAAAAATACCTGGGAACGGGGCCGATTTACTGGTAAAAACAGAACTTCAGATTTCTTTTCTGCATTTAGGAGATGAATGAGGAGGCTGTAACGGATAATAGCTCATTATCGTTTAGTTTCAAATCCCCAATAAAAACACAAGAGTAAACAACCTCTTTGAATTTTAAGAGATACTGGTTTTATCCGTTATATAAAGGAAGTGAGTTTATACCTGATCTTTATCAGCTCCTGGATCTCCCGGATGGTTTTAAAACATCGTTTAAGTTTCATTTTTTCTTCTTTGGACAATGCGGCGAGTTCGATATAGCGCCCTGAATCGTTGTGCATAAGCCCGTGTTTGGTGCGGAACTTTAACAGGGCCTTGGAGGTATAAGAACAGGAGAGGTAGAGTTGTTTGTTCTCAGGTTCCAGATCGGCAAGTTTTTCAAAGCGTTCAGCAGTGTTGTTTATGTGTTGCACCTGGTGAGAGAGGATAAGTACCCTTCCTGCATCTGTAATAGGGGTAATGGCCCTTTTTTTCAGGTCAAAGAAATCCTTGTATTCACCGTTTTGTTCTACCAGGAATTGCCTGAAAAAGCCAAGTGGGGAAGGGGTCTGCAAGACGCTTCTGCCCAGCATGGCAAAGAAATAGGTATTTTGCCCGGTCTTTTCAAAAATATGTTTGCTCAGGGCGTCGGTCAGGGTACTTTCGCCATAGGAAATATCAAAATCAAAAAAGATAGAGCAAAGCAGAATCTCATCGTCTCCCGGTTCTGTGATCCATTTGGTGAACTGGGTTTTCCATTCTTTGAGCGAAAGGCACCATTTCGGATTACTGGCCATCATATCGGCCGGGCAGTATTCATACCCTAGTGTATTGAGGCGCTTGGTTACTTTTTGGGCCAGGGCGAGAAAATAGGCTTTTGTCTCTTCGAGCTTTTCGGGTTCCACATTTTCAAATACGATGGCATTGTCCTGGTCTGTATGCAATAGCTGTTCTTTTCTACCCTGGCTGCCGAGAGATAACCAGGCGAATTTTACCGGAGGATCTCCGGGCATTTTGGCCAGCGACAGTTCTATGCACCGTTTAATGGTGGCATCGTTCAGTTCCGTAATGATCCTGGAGATATGGGTAAGCGGAATGTTCTGCCGGATGTATCCTTTCAGTAACACCATGATTTTTTCATGTATGCGTTTCAGGTGTTTGGTTTTGGAAGCACGTTTGATGGCTTTCATCAGTACCGAAGGGTTGTTCCCCTGCGAAACGGTAATATCGTGCTCGGAAATGAGGCCAATGAGTTTGGATTTTGGTGTGCCGTCTTTTGTAATACAGAGGTGCCCTATCTTGTGTTTCATTAGGGCTATTTGGGCCTGGGCTATGGTAGTGTTCCTGGGATAACAGATGACGGGGGAGGTCATAATGTTTTTTATGGGGGTATCAATCGGATAATCGCCTGTGACTATTTTGTTTTTCAGGTCGCGATCGGTGACAATGCCTATGGGGATATAATCCTCGGTAATGACAACAGAACCAATATTCTTTTCACGCATGAGCAGGGCGACGTCCTGTGTGGTTTCCCCGGGCGGACAGGTAATGACATTTTTTACATACTTGGTGGGTTGCAGATCGGACAGGTCTGTCGAGGTACTTAATTTTACGTCAATATCTTCTTCAGTATACAGTTTTTTCCGGTATTCTTCGGAATACGGGTTTTCCGTATTGGAGGCAAAAGTCTCAATGAGGAAATTACCCACCTGCGGATTTTGTTCAACTACAGGCCTGAAAACAGATATGGGAATGCCGTATACTATACTTTCTTCTTTGGTAACAGCTTTAATAACATAGTTTTCCCGCGCTATGAGCGGCCGCAACCCGAAGATATCTCCCTCGTCACAATTGTCAATCGCTGTAAAATCTCCGCCATTCTTTCTTTTTTGCAAGGCAACTGCCCCTTTATGGACCACATAAAACTGGTCGTGTCCTTCATCGTTCTCGTTGAAGATCACCTTGTTTTTGTCGTAGTACAATACCCGGACATGTGAAGAGACTTCCAGGAGCTGCTCCTTGCTGAGCACGTCAAACGGCGGGTGGTTCTTCAGGAAATCGGCAATGCGGAGGGCTATGGTGTTTTTCATATGCGTTGCTTTTTGGGATATTTGTCCCTGTTACCGTGTGATCAGATTCAGGATTTTCCCGTTCTTTTCTTTAATTCCGAAAATACAAGGGTATAATAATCCGCAGTCTGGAAAACATAGAGATCCGGGGAGGAAGGAGATTTAAGGACCTTCAGAAATTCTTCCGGGTCCATGAGTTTTATCTCATCTACTTCGGTTTCCTGTAGTTTCAATTGATCAACGGGAACTCGGAGCGGAGATATATAAATATGGTGAAATTCTTTATCGGTAATATGAGGCCCGTGTTTTTTGAGAGATTTACAGATGCCTATTTTTTTCAGGTCCTTTTCCGGAATATGCAGGCCGAGCTCTTCCCGGGTTTCCCGTATTGCAGAGACCAGCGGCTTTTCCCCGGCTCCTACATGTCCGGCAACGGAGACATCCCAGTGCCCGGGAAAAGTATCTTTCTTCTCCGACCTTTTCTGGAGCAGGATTTTGCCGTCTGCGGTATAAAGCCAGACATGGATGGTAGGATGGAAAAGCCCTTTTGCATGTGCTTCGGACTTTAAAAGGACTTTTCCGGTGTAATTGCCCTGTTCATCCAGTATGTCTATATATTCGTCCATTTAGTCGAAATAGCTGAAACTGGTTTCCGGGGTAATTTTGATGAGGGTTTCATAAATAAGACGGATAACATTTTCCACATCTTCTTTATGTATCATTTCCACGGTAGTGTGCATATACCGGAGTGGCAGGGATATAAGAGCGGAAGCCACACCGCCGTTGCTATAGGCAAATGCGTCCGTATCCGTTCCCGTAAACCTTGAAGAAGCCATTCGCTGGAACGGTATTTTTTTCTCCTCTGCCGTTTCTATGATAAGCTCGCGCAGTTTGTTCTGTACGGCCGGGGCGTATGAAATAACCGGTCCGTCTCCTATTTTAGTTTCCCCCTGTGTCTTTTTATCGATCATCGGAGTAGTGGTATCGTGACAAACATCGGTAACAATGGCTACATTCGGTTTTATGGTTTGTGTGATCATTTCAGCCCCGCGAAGGCCTATTTCTTCCTGTACGGAATTGGTTATGTAGAGCCCGAAAGGCAGCTTTATTTTATTTTCGCGCAGTAAACGGGCTACTTCGGCGATCATAAAGCCGCCGACACGGTTATCAATGGCCCGGCACACAAACTTATTGCCGTTGAGCACCTGGAAGGTGTCCGGGTAAGTAATGACGCATCCTACATGTACGCCCATTTTTTCCACTTCTTTTTTGTCTTTGGCCCCTATGTCTATGAATATATTGTCCAGTTTCGGCGTTTCTTCCTTATTCGAGTTCCTGGTGTGAATGGCAGGCCAGCCGAATACTCCTTTTATAATACCTTTTTTGGTATGAATATCTACCCATTTGGAAGGAGCTATCTGATGATCGCTTCCCCCGTTGCGTATGACGTACAGAAGACCGTTGTCCGTAATATAATTGACATACCACGAAATTTCATCGGAATGCCCTTCGATAACTACTTTGTATTTGGCATTCGGGTTGATGACACCTACTGCCGTCCCGTATGTGTCCGTTATAAAAGTATCTACATAAGGCTTCAGGTATTCCATCCACAGTTTTTGTCCTTCCCATTCATAACCTGTGGGAGAAGGGTTGTTCAGATATTTCTCCAGGAAACCCAAAGATTTCTTATTGATAATTTCCGCTTTTTTCGCCATAATGCATATATTTATTTATCGCACGAAAATAATAATATTCGGTTACATTCAATAGTTTATAATATAGATATTTGACGTTTCATGTGGTCTGGTAAAGTCGTTCGGGTCATGATTTTTCAGGTAAACGGGACATATGTTAAAAGGAGAAGATGTGTTGACAGCAGAAAGAATGTTTGTAAATTTACATCCGGAAGGAAGTGCAGGAGAGTCCTTTAGCTATATTATGGTACAAAAACACATATATGTCTTTATATTTCTTCTTGTTCTGGGGGGCTCTGTGGGGGCTCAGGAGCAGGGAGCTTTTAAGGATTCGCTGGGGCAGGAGTATATTTTGCTGAAAGGAGATACCGTGCCCCGTACTTCCATAAGCCTTGAAGAAGTATATGTTTTTGACAGACTGAAGTTCGATTCGCGGGAAGAGAGGGTGCGTTACTATATTTTAAGAAGGAAGACCCTCAAAGTATATCCTTATGCCAAACTGGCTTCCGAACGATTGACGGAACTTAACAGGAGACTGGACCTGATAGAGTCGAATTCAAGGAGGAGGTGGTATACGAGACGAATACAAAAATATATAGAAGAGGAATTTACGGATGAACTGAAAAAACTTACCCGTACCGAAGGCCAGATATTGGTAAAACTTATTCACCGCCAAACCGGGGCTACTGCTTTTGACCTGGTAAAAGAGTTACGGAACGGATGGCGTGCCTTTTGGTATAATAATACTGCAAGGATGTTTAAAATATCTCTGAAAGAAGAATATCATCCGGAATCGGTACACGAAGATTATCTTATTGAAGATATTTTACAGCGCGCTTTTGCGGCAGACCATATAGAAAAACAGCCTTCGGTCCTCGATTTTGACTATGCTACGCTGTCCAATAAATGGAAAAAATCCCCTGATCTGGAAAAATAGTTGGCAGGTTCGGAAAAATCTATTATCTTAGCTATCCTTTTTTCTCTTCATAAAATGTTGTGGAGCAATGTATTGGTGAAGAGTTCAAAAAAAACTTCATTTTTTGTTTGTGGGATTGGGGAAAGAGGTTTTATCTTTGCCCCCGCTT
>NZ_RJTM01000187.1 GCF_003725735.1 Sinomicrobium pectinilyticum
CCTAAATTGCTACTTACACAGTCTTTTGGGTACTGCCAATTTTCAATTTGCATTATTTGTCTTTCTAAACTCGGACGGATTCATCCCTTTATATTTTTTAAATAAACGGTTCAGGTGGCTTTCATCGGAGAAATTAAGTTCGTAAGCGATTTCGTTTATTCGCATATCGCTGTGCAACAGCCTTGTCTCTACCAGTCTTAATTTATAATTGACAATATAGCTTTGGAGGGTTTCACCCGTTTGCTTTTTAAAATATCGTCCCATGTAATTCGGTGATATATTAAAATGGTCACTGAGATTTTGTGTCTTTAAATTCTCTTGGTCAAAAATATTTTCCTGAATGTATTGCAGTATCTCTAATACTGGTTCGCCGGTACTTTCTTTTACATTCTTCGGAAGTTTCAAGGCAATATTCCTCGCCACAATGGTAATGATGGTATTAACGATTTGTCCTGTAATGCGATTGTAGTACAACTGTTGATTAGTTTGTTCGTTCAGGATACTCTCAATAAGTGAAGCGATCAATGGTTTATCCACTTTGTTTTTTAAAATACATCCGGGACGGTGACTGGCATTTTGTAAAATATATTCCATCTGGTTTACGGCATCTTTGTCTTTGCCAATTTTTTCCTTTACAAATGATTCATTGAAACGGAGAAAAAAGAAAGTTGTTGGCGTAGCGATATCAAATGAGTATTCATCCTGTGGGGTTAGTAAAAATAAGTTGCCTTTGCGATAATTAAATCTGTTTTTGTTTACCAGTTGAATGCCCGTTCCGTCTATTACATAAATCAATTCAAAAAAATTGTTGCGCTTGGTGGTTTTGGGGAAACGCAGCATTTCTTTCCATTCTATTTCATAAGGCTTATATAAAGTTTCTCCTTTCATAATGGTAAAAATACAGAAAAAGTGTAAAATAGTGCAAATTTAAACACTTGCTTTCAGAATAACTTTGCGTTATAAAATTATAAGCAAATGAAAATTTTAATTATCGGAGCATATGGTAATATCGGAAAAATTGTTACACCTGCCCTGCAACAAAATCACGAAGTAATTACGGCAGGAAGAAACAGTGGCGATGTTTCGGTGGATATTTCTTCCATCGCTTCCCTTGAAAACCTTTTTACACAAACAGGAATTGTTGATGCAGTTGTTTGTACAGCAGGTGACAGTGTTACAAGCGACTTGCTTTCAATGACAGATGAAAAATATCGTACAGGAGTACAACAAAAATTATTGGCTCAAATAAATCTTGTAATCACAGGTTTGAGATATATCAATGACAATGGTTCATTTACACTCATATCAGGCAAAATGGGTGAAAATCCTGCTAAAGGCTCATCAGGCAAAGCCGTAACAAATGGCGCTGTAAACAGCTTTGTACTGGCGGCTGCACTGGAAATGCCAAGAGGTATAAGGATTAATGTTATAAGCCCGTCAAAAATTACAGACATTGCTACCCAAGATTTGATTAATGGCTATTTTAAAAGCATTGCAACTTCGGCTAACGGAGAAATTATAAGAGTTGGTTACAATTAAAAACAAATAAATTATGCCACATTTTATTATTGATTGTTCGGCAAATGTTTTAACACAGATGTCTGAACCCGAAATTTTAACAGCAGTATTTGATGCTACTAATGCAAGCGGTCTTTTTACAGAAGAAGATATTAAAGTAAGGATGAACCCTTATGTACGGTACGAAGTCGGGGGTAAAAAGACTGACTTCATTCACGTATTCGGATATATTCTTGAAGGAAGAACGGAAGAGCAAAAAGCCGACTTGTCGCACCGGGTTGTAAAAACACTGACGGGCCTGTTTCCTGATATTGAGTTTATAGCTTCAAGTGTGAATGAATTTGCAAAAGCCGGTTATTGTAACAGGCATTTGTTGTCATATTAGACAAAATAAATTTTTAAAAACAAATAAATAAGATTATGAGAAATTTAAGAACAAGGAATAAAGTTATGAGAAACTTAATGTGTGCTACATTTATAATGTTATTTACCGCATTACAGGCACAAGACATAAGGCTGTCAAAAGAAAACAGAAAACAATTTGTCGGTACATGGTCATTGGTAGCAGTAGAAAATACCAATGCCGATGGAAGTAAAACATTTCCTTACGGCAAAAATCCTGTTGGTTTGCTTGTGTTTACTGACGCTGGTGAATACGCCATACAAATTTTAAAAGCTACTCGTCCAGAAGTTGCGGCAGGAGATAAGAATAAGGCAACACTAGATGAAAACGCTGCCTTGGTCAAAGGCAATAATTCTCATTTTGGCACATATACTGTTCACTCCGAAAAGCGGACTATTACTTTCAATGTGCTGCATGCTTTTTATCCTAACTGGGAGGGCAATGCGCAGGTGCGTTCTTATAAACTGGAAAACAATATGCTGAGCTATGTTGTAACCAATACAACTAATGGCGGGGCTGTTACAGCAACTGTGGTGTGGAAGAAAAAATAGTTGTTTTTGTCCTTTATAATATCATTTATGAATGTCATATAGTAGATAATCCCGTTCGAATCCAACCGAACGGGATTGTCTTTTCTGCATGTTATAAAGTTCAAGGGACTATTCCACAGCAATCCCGTTTTCCATATTAGCGATCTCCTGCGTGGTATAAAATATCTGTCGGGCACGGTTTTTCAGCAAATCGTAATTGATCTTTTCCGGGAGAAGGACGTGGAGATAGAGACGATATGAACAGGCCGTATGACCAGGTGCAGATGCATATAGAAAAGGTGAGTAATAAACTATGGCATTGTAAAGAACCGGGTACTGGAAAGGGACGAGGTGGAAGGTAAGTTTGAGACAACATAAAGTCTTTTTATCATCATATAGTTATAAAAAATAGCGCTTATTTTCAGAAACAAATGACTTATCGTAATATTGCGATATATTAATTCACGACAAACACCTGGTTCTTAAGGCACGTACTTGTAACCCGGACCAGATCTAAATCTGAATATGTACCATGAATACTGTTTTTGATGTTATCGTTATCGGCGGGGGGCAAAGCGGTCTGGCAACGGGGTATTACCTCAGGAGGACAAAATTGAACTACCTGATTCTGGACGACCGGGAAGAAAGCGGCGGGGCCTGGCAAAGTACCTGGGACAGTCTTACCTTGTTTTCTCCTGCCGAACACAGTTCACTGCCCGGCTGGTTGATGCCGAAATCCGAAGGGAGGTTCCCGACAAAAGCAGAAGTTATAAACTACCTTGGGAAATATGAAGAACGCTATGGTTTTCCCGTAGAGCGACCGGTCCGGGTGTATGATGTGGAGCGACATGACGGGGTATTCAGGCTTATAACCACTAAAGGAGATTTTTATACAAGGACGGTGATCAGTGCAACGGGAACATGGGCCAACCCTGTTATTCCCGAAGTGACGGGAAGGAAGAAGTACAAAGGTATTCAGCTGCACTCGGCCGATTATCGTCAGCCGGGACCATTTGTAGGACAAAAGATATTGGTTGTAGGGGAAGGGAATTCCGGGGCGCAGATTACGGCCGAACTATCTTTATACTGCCGGGAAGTAAAATGGGCTACAAGGAAGGAACCTAAATTTTTACCGGATAATGTGGATGGATATGACCTTTTTAATGTAGCTACGGCAAAATATAAGGCAGAACAGGAAGGAAAACCATTCGACAGATCGGGGTATAACCTGGGAAATATAGTCATGGTCCCTTCTGTAAAAGACGCCCGTAAACGAGGAGTGTTAATATCCGGAGGGACCTTTACGGCCATGTACGAGGAAGGTGTAATATGGGAAAACGGAGCCGAAGAAGCTTTTGATGCAATTATCTGGTGTACAGGTTTCGGGTATGCCACGGCTTTTCTGAAGAACCTGGCTACACCGGATGAGAAGGGGACCGTCCGCACAACGGGGACAAGGTCCGTGGAAGTGCCCGGTTTGTGGTTGGTGGGATACGGAAGCTGGACCGGGTATGCTTCGGCAACCTTAATAGGAGTCAACAGAACAGCCAGGCAGATGGTACGAGAGGTAGAAGGATTTCTGGAAAACGTAAAGCCATGAAAGGAACAATAAAAAAATCCCGGTGAGAATCTTCTTCCGGGATTTTTTATAGCTGAAGGTTGCCATTTCTTATTCTTGTACTGCCTTATCCACTACCGGCCGGTTTTCGCGATTGGCGATCTCCCAGGCGGTATAAAATATCAGCCGCGTGCGATTTTCCAGCAGGTCATAATTTATTTTGTCAGGTGTGTCTCCAGGTCTGTGATAATCGTCGTGGGTACCGTTGAAATAGAAAATAACGGGAATGTTGTTTTTTGCAAAGTTGTAATGGTCACTGCGATAATAGAACCTGTTGGGATCGTTATCATCGTTATAGGTATAGTCCAGTTCTATATTGCAGTATTTTTTGTTTACTTCCTCAGAGAGGTTGTGCAGTTCCGTACTTAGTTTATCCGAGCCGATCAGGTAAACATAATTCCTGTCCCCCTCCCTTTTCGGGTCTATACGGCCTATCATATCGATATTCAGGTCTGCCACAGTATTTTCCAGGGGAAAAATAGGATGTCTTGTGTAATAATCGGAACCTAAAAGCCCCTTTTCTTCTCCGGTTACATGAAGGAATACTACCGAACGCCTGGGAGCATTTCCGTCTTCTTCTGCTTTTTTGAATGCTTTGGCAATTTCCAGAAGGGCTACGGAGCCGGAACCGTCATCGTCGGCTCCATTGTTGATCTGTCCGTCTTCGGTTATACCGATGTGGTCGAGGTGGGATGATATGACCAGGTATTCATTCGGTTTCTCTGAACCTTTAATGAAGGCCACTACATTTTCCGAACTGACCTCTTCGGATTCTCCTGTGAACTCCAGTTGGAAATTTGCCGGGATAGCAGTGCCTCTGTCCAGTTTTTCAAGATCAGCACTGATCTGTGTGGCTACCTTTTCGTTGATGAAAGCGAAAAAGAAATCTTCTTCCTCTTCTCCTTTCAGTTGCATTCTACCGTCTCCGGCTCTTTCTTTCATAAACTGGAATTGCTGCGCGATCATTTCGTAATTGTTCCGGTCCAGCATCAATACCCCTTTTGCTCCTTTTTTCATGGCAGCATCCAGCCTGTCGGGCATGGATATTTTAATGTCAGACCATTTGGACGGGGAGTTGGTCCCGGAAATCACATACGTACCATCTGCATTTTTAGGTTCACTTACTATGGTAATGATTATTTTGCCTTCTACGTCCAGGTCCTTGTAGTCGGAATAACCGGTATCTTCTATGCCGTATCCTGCAAAAATGATTTCTTTTGCTGTATATTCGGTTTTGACGGGAGATTGAAAAGTGACAAAGTCTTCTCCCATTTCAAATTTTTTGTCATTTATACTCAGGGAGCCGTCGGGCATTCCGCTGACCTCAAGAGGGACTTCCTGAAAATAATCACCGTTACCCTGTGCGGCGGGGATGCCCAGTTTCACGTAGTGGTTCTTGAGATATTCTACAGCTTTTTTTTGTCCTGGCTTCCCGGTTTCCCGTCCTTCGAATTCATCGGAAGCATAGGTGTAGAGATGATCTTTTAGATTCTGTTCGGTTATAACTTTTGCATAAGGCACAGGATCATACGAAGGTGCCTCTTTAGAAGGTGTAGTGGCTTTTTGAGAGCTGTTGCATGCAAAAGCCACGGATAACGCCAAATAAAGTATTTTTCTCATTGTAAACTATATAAATTTGTCAAATATATATAAAAAGAGAAATATGGGGAGCAATGTTTTCTTAAAGTTTGGGAAATGAGGTTTCTATGGTAAGAAGGGGGGCAAAACCGGAAAATACTATTATGAATACCGTTTTCCGTACGGTTTTATATGGACAACAGCAGATGTCCTCTGCTATTGAAAAGGCCGTTAATTGGCCACTTCACTAATAAATTTGATGCGGTACAGGCGGATTTCTTCATCTTCGTAATCACCATCGAACTCTTCCATAGCAACAGATATTTTGTCCGATTCGGCATCCAGAAAATATTCGTGTAGCTCTTCCTGCTGGTCTTCGTCCAGTATGTCGTCTATCCAGTAATCTATATTCAGCTTGGTGCCGCTATATACGATCTGCTCCATTTCTTTGATGAAATCGTCCATGCTTAAGCCTTTGGCATGAGCAATGTCATCCAGAGGCAGTTTCCGGTCTACATTTTGTATGATGTAGAGTTTTAAGGCCGAATTGGCACCGGTGCTTTTTACCACAAGGTCATCCGGACGAATGATATCATTGTCTTCTACGTACCGGGTAATGAGGTCTGTAAATGGTTTACCGTATTTCTTGGCCTTACCTTCGCCTACTCCGTGAACATTGAGCAGTTCTTTGAAGTCTATGGGATATTTGAGGGCCATATCTTCCAGGGAGGGGTCCTGGAAGACCACAAAGGGGGGGACACCCATTTTCTGGGCTTCTTTTTTCCGAAGTTCCTTCAACATGCGCAGGAGGGTTTCATCGGCTACCGCAGCCCCGCTTTTCTTGGTCGTAACAATGGTATCGTCCTCTGCTGCTTCATAGGTGTGATCTTCGGTCATCATGAAGGAATGAGGGGACTCGAGGAAATCTTTACCTTCTTTTGTGAGGAAAAGTACCCCGTAGGTTTCGATCTCCTTTTTCAGTAGTCCGGCTACCAGGACCTGGCGTATAAGGGCCATCCAGTGTTTGCCTTCTTTTTCCTTTCCTGTTCCGAAGAACGGTTTTTCGTCTGTTTTATGAGATTTTATAAGCGCGTTGACCTTGCCTACCAGAACGTTTACTATTTCTTTAGCCTTGAATTTCTGATTGGTGCTTTTTACTACGGAAAGCAATTTAACCACATCGTCCTTGGCTTCGTGTTTTTTCTTCGGGTTACGGATGTTGTCATCCATATCCGCACCCTCCCCGTTTACTTCGTCAAATTCTTCCCCGAAATAGTGCAGAATGAACTTTCGGCGGGACATAGAGGTCTCGGCATAGGCTACCATTTCCTGTAGGAGGGCATGCCCTATTTCCTGTTCGGCCACCGGTTTCCCGGCCATGAACTTTTCCAGTTTTTCAATGTCCTTGTAAGAATAAAAAGCGAGGCAATGGCCTTCGCCGCCGTCTCTTCCGGCCCTTCCGGTTTCCTGGTAATAACTCTCTATACTCTTCGGAATATCGTGGTGTATGACAAATCGTACATCCGGTTTGTCGATCCCCATACCAAAAGCGATAGTAGCCACCACGACGTCTACATCTTCCATAAGAAACATATCCTGGTGCTTGGCCCTCGTCTTGGCATCGAGACCTGCGTGATAGGGAACGGCACTGATGCCATTTACCTGCAGTGTCTGTGCCAGTTCTTCGACACGTTTTCTGCTTAAACAGTAGATTATACCTGATTTTCCCGAGTTTTGCTTTACAAAGCGTATAATGTCGGCATCTACATTTTTGGTTTTCGGACGTACCTCGTAAAAGAGGTTGGGGCGGTTAAAGGAAGCCTTGAATGTATTGGCATCGGTAATACCGAGGTTTTTGAGGATGTCTTCCTGTACTTTCGGCGTGGCTGTGGCCGTTAATGCAATGATGGGGATATCGTCTCCCAATCGTTTGATAATGGCCCGGAGATTCCGGTATTCCGGCCGGAAATCATGGCCCCACTCGGAGATACAATGTGCTTCGTCAACAGCTACGAAGGAAATTGTTACGGATCTCAGGAACTCGATGTATTCTTCTTTCGTAAGGGATTCGGGTGCTACGTAAAGCAACTTGGTCGTTCCTTCCCGGATGTCCTGCATCACGGTTTTCACCTCATTTTTGGTAAGGGAAGAATTAAGTACATGGGCAATACCGTCATTGGAAGACAGGCCCCGAAGGGCATCTACCTGGTTTTTCATAAGTGCTATCAGGGGAGAAACCACAATTGCCGTACCTTCTTCGACCAATGCCGGCAACTGGTAGCAGAGCGATTTTCCACCGCCCGTAGGCATGATCACAAATGTGTTGTGATTGTTAACTATACTTCTTACGACACCTTCCTGTAATCCTTTGAATTGGTTAAAACCGAAATATTGCTTTAACTTCTTATGCAAGTCAATTTCAACTGAACTCATTCTATCGTTTTACTATTTTACATACATTTGCACAACTAAAGATATAACATTCTATAATTATTACAAACAATAAATCTTTAAAAAAATTTTGAGTAATAACGAGGCTATAAAAGCGGTTGCAAAAGAAGTAATTGAAATTGAAAGTAGTGCTATAAGTCACCTGAAATCTTTGATAGACGATGAATTTTCCAGCGCTGTACAGTATATTTTCAACAGTAAGGGGAGAGTAATTGTAACAGGGATCGGGAAAAGTGCGATTATAGCTACAAAAATAGTAGCCACCCTCAATTCTACCGGTACACCTGCCATTTTTATGCATGCTGCGGATGCCATTCACGGAGACCTGGGAACCATCCAGGGAGATGATGTAGTGATATGTATTTCCAAAAGCGGCAATACCCCCGAAATAAAAGTTCTGGTACCCTTGCTCAAGAACGGTACGAACAAACTCATAGCCATTACCTCCAACCGCGACTCGCTTTTAGGACAACAGGCAGATTTTATTCTCAATGCCTATGTGGAAAAAGAAGCCTGTCCGAACAACCTGGCACCAACCACCAGTACTACGGCACAGCTGGTTATAGGCGATGCCTTAGCTATTTGTCTTTTAAGCCTGAGAGGATTTACCAGTAACGACTTTGCCAAATATCATCCCGGGGGATCGCTTGGTAAAAAATTGTACCTTCGGGTGCGCGATATTTCATCGGCCAATTTGAAACCACAGGTGAGCCCGGATATGGACGTAAGGAAGGTCATCGTGGAAATATCGGAAAAAATGCTCGGAGCCACGGCAGTTATAGAAGACGGAAAAATTATCGGGGTGGTAACCGATGGTGATATAAGGCGAATGCTCAATAAGTACGACAATATAAACGGCCTCACCGCAGGGGATATTATGAGCAAAAACCCAAAGAGCATCCAGGCTGATGCTATGGCTGTAGATGCCATGGAAGTCATGGAAAAAAACAGTATATCGCAACTCCTGGTAGAAGAAGATGGGGAATACGCCGGGGTAATCCATTTGCACAACCTAATTAAAGAAGGAATCATATAATGGCAAAAAAGAAACAGGAGGAGATGTCTTTCCTCGACCATCTGGAAGAACTCCGCTGGCATCTTATACGAGCTACACTGGCAGTGGTAATCGTGGGATTTCTGGCATTTATGGCTAAGGACTTTATTTTTGACACGATTATTTTCGGCCCCAAAAAAGCTGATTTCGTAACCTATGAGTTCTTCTGTAAAATATCACAGACCCTTGGGCTGGACGACAGCTTCTGTACGGAGGAGCTGCCGTTCCAGATCCAGAGCCGTACTATGGCCGGACAGTTCTCCGCACATATCTGGACAGCTATCTGGGCAGGTTTTATTATAGCATTTCCGTATGTATTGTACGAATTCTGGCGTTTTATAAGCCCGGGGTTATACGATAATGAGAAAAAAAATGCCAGAGGTTTTATTGTGATCGCCTCGCTATTGTTTTTTATGGGGGTGGCCTTTGGTTATTATGTGATATCTCCGTTGTCCATTAACTTCCTGGCTTCATATCAGGTGAGTCCGGAGGTGCATAACGATATAGACCTTAGTTCTTATATTGCCACCGTGCGTGCCTCGGTGATCTCCTGCGGATTGATCTTCGAATTACCGATCATCATATTTTTCCTGACCAAAATAGGACTGGTAACTCCGGAATTCCTGAAGAAGTACCGGAAGGTGGCCCTGGTTATAGTGCTTATACTTTCGGCGGTGATCACTCCTCCGGATATTGCCAGCCAGATAGTGGTGTCCGTCCCTATCCTCATCCTGTATGAAGTAAGTATTGTCATATCCAGATTTGTGCTTCGTAAGCAGGAAAAGGAAGATAAGGCGCTGAGAAGATCATAAGAGGATAATCGAATTTTAAAAACGGGAAAAATGGCCGATATAGTAGAAGAGTTCAACGACTACCGTTCCAGGATGAACGATCGTATTCTGGCAGATAACAATAAGATCATAAAGCGTATATTTAACCTGGATACCAATGCTTATATGCCGGGTACCCTGGATGTGCGTACCAAGGAACTTCTCGGGCTGGTCGCGTCTGCCGTACTCCGTTGTGACGACTGTGTGAAGTATCATCTCGAAAGCTGCCATAAGGAAGGACTCAACCGTGAAGAAGTTATGGAAGCCCTCGGGATAGCTACCCTCGTAGGGGGTACCATAGTGATCCCGCACCTGCGAAAGGCCTATGAATTCTGGGATGCCCTTGAAGCTAAATCCGGGACCGGGGAACCCCATCGGTAGAGTGTTTCCGGACGATGAAGTTTCCTGAGATTGAAGGTTTTCCGAAGCGTTAAAGGAAAACTAAACCCGGGGGCATGACCGGAAGGACGGATGTTTTTCGTATTTTTACTTTCTAAGCCAAGTTGCAAATGAAGCTGAGAGCTGAAAATATAATGAAGTCCTACAAAGGACGACAAGTAGTAAAAGGCATTTCCCTGGAAGTGAACCGGGGAGAGATCGTGGGGCTTCTCGGCCCTAACGGAGCGGGAAAGACCACTTCTTTTTATATGATCGTGGGGCTTATCAAACCCAATGGGGGAAATATTTATCTCGATAGTCTGGACATTACGAGGTACCCTATGTATAAAAGGGCACAGAATGGTATCGGCTACCTTGCGCAAGAAGCTTCCGTGTTTCGTAAACTCAATATCGAAGAAAATATCCTGAGTGTTTTACAGCTGACCAAGCTTTCGAAGAAAGAGCAACATATGAAGGTGGAGGCACTTATCGAAGAGTTCGGTCTGGGACATATCCGGAAGAGCCGGGGCGACCTGCTTTCCGGAGGAGAACGGAGACGGACGGAAATAGCCAGGGCACTTGCCACAGACCCGAATTTTATTTTACTGGATGAACCGTTTGCCGGGGTCGACCCTGTTGCGGTAGAGGATATACAGCGTATTGTAGCCCAGCTGAAGAATAAAAATATCGGCATCCTGATTACCGATCACAATGTTCAGGAAACCCTGGCCATTACAGAGCGGTCTTACCTTATGTTCGAAGGAAGTATCCTCAAGGCGGGAGAACCGGAAGAACTGGCTGCAGATGAAATGGTGAGAAAAGTATATCTGGGGCAGAATTTTGAACTACGACGGAAAAAACTGGATTTTCACAAGTAAAAGAACTGCCTGAAAAGGGTGCTTTGAGCCACTGTCCAGACAGTTTCTATGGGGATTTCTCTTATCCTATAAAGTATACGGGCGAAGATTTTTTAATATGATCTGCAGGGTTTCTATACAGGTTGTATAAGCTTCAGGAGATACGTTTTCCAGGGCGTTAGCTATAATCTGCTCCTGTATTTGTAATACTTCTTCATATGCCTGTTTTCCTTTTTCGGTAAGAAAAATGTGATGACGATGTACACGTATGAGATTTTGCGCTTCAAAGCGTTTTACCAGTTTTTCCATTCCGCTTTGGTCCATAAAAAAATCTAGTAGTTTGGCCGCCTCATCTACGGGAAGGTCCTTTTTTTCGTTGATGAGATTCAGGAACTGCCACTCCAGGCGGTTAAAATTTCCATGTGAAGTTGTCTTTCGTGTAACATTCGAAAAAGTGTCATTGGTCTTTTTTACCCAGTATCCTATCGGGCCTTTTTCACGAAATACCTGCATTACTTCTGCATTTCTGTCTTTTTTTTCGTCCATATTCTTGTATTTTGATTGGATTAACCTATCGAAACCATACTGCTTTCCCGGGCCTTTTTCTGATAAATGGCATCGGTATACCAGAGGAATTCATTCAGAAACTTTTCCGTATTGCCGGTGACAGATTCATGGACAGGAGAATTGGTGTCGTCAAAAGCCTGGTGTATTTCCGGGACAAGTAGTTTCAGGGGCAGGGCATAAGCGCCCAGGCTCAGGATAACGTGTTGCAATTGCGAAGAAGCATTAATACCCCCCATTTTCCCGGAAGATGCCGTGGCAACACCTATCGGTTTCTTCTGGAATTCAGCCCAGTAATAATCGAGCATATTTTTCAGGGCTCCGGAAAAACTGCCGTGATATTCCGGCGTTACTAGGATGAGAGCATCACTTTGTTCCAGTTTCCTGCTTATGGGGGCTATATGTGCCGTATCCGGTCCGTCCATACCGTAAACAGGAAGAGGTGTCCTGCTGAGGTCGATAATATCGGTTTCGGTCCCTTTTGCGGAAAGCTGTTGTTGTATAAAATTCGCCAGGAGATGGGAACGTCTTTCATTTCGTACACTTCCGATAATAATAGTTGTTTTCATTGTAGAGGTTTTTTAAATGAGATTAACTTTTTTCGATGTTTAAAATTAATCGATAATAACAATGGCTTGATGTGTTTTTGATAGAATATATTTATTGTTTTATTTGCCCGGTCAATGATGATGGGGGGCGGACATAAAAACAGCAGGGACCTGATCCCCTGTTTTCAGACGGGTAATCAGACCAATACTCCTTTTATACATTTAGATAGCAGCGTTACTATGAAAGAGAATACCCTGTCCCGGATGTGGTTTATGAGGTGAAAATATACCCGGGAAATTTTCATAACATGTTAATAAATATCTTTCTGTAAAATTTATAATTAAGATATATTTGTAGTTGAACATAAGAAATCTCCTTTTGCGCATTCTTTGGAGGAAGGAGCCTTAAAAACTAACAGATGAAGTTTATTGTATCCAGTTCGTATTTATTAAAACAACTACAGGTTTTGGGTGGGGTGATCAACAACAGTAATACCCTTCCTATCTTAGATAATTTTTTGTTCGAATTAAACGCGGAAAAGCTTACGGTTTCCGCTTCGGACCTGGAAACGACCATGAGCGCGGTGCTGGATGTGGAATCCGATACGGAAGGGAGTATCGCGGTGCCGGCCAGATTGCTCCTGGATATACTGAAAACATTTCCGGAACAACCGCTCACGTTTGTCATGGAAGACAACAATACGATAGAGATCAGTTCTAACCACGGTAAATATGCACTGGCCTATGCAGATGCTTCCGAGTTCCCTAAAACAGTGGAACTTACCGATCCCAGCTCTACTTCCATAGCAGGAGATGTTCTGGCAACGGCAATAGCAAAGACTATTTTTGCTGCAGGTAACGATGATCTTCGCCCGGTGATGAGCGGGGTATTCTTCCAGTTTTCTCCGGAAAACCTTACTTTTGTGGCTACCGATGCCCATAAGTTGGTGAAGTATCAGCGTACCGATCTTTCCGCAAGTGAGGTGGCAGAATTTATCATGCCCAAAAAACCATTGAACCTTCTGAAAGGTATCCTGGGGGGAAGTGAAACGGAAGTTACCGTAGAATATAACGAAAGTAACGCCAAGTTCACGTTTGACAATGTAGAACTGGTATGTCGCCTTATCGACGGTAAGTACCCGAACTATGAAGCGGTAATTCCTAAAGAAAACCCTAATAAACTGAATATTGACAGAACGCAGTTCCTCAACTCCGCCAGGAGGGTCAGTATTTTTTCGAACAAGACAACTCACCAGATCCGTTTGAAAATAGCAGGGGCAGAGTTGAATATATCTGCCGAAGATATAGATTACAGCAATAAAGCAGAAGAAAGACTTACTTGTGAATATCAGGGAGACGATATGCAAATAGGCTTTAACTCAAGGTTCCTCATTGAGATGCTGAATAACCTGACTTCTGATGATGTATCCCTGGAAATGTCGCTGCCCAACAGGGCCGGGATCCTAACCCCGGCAGATGGACTCGACGAAGGAGAGTACATTACCATGCTGGTAATGCCCGTAATGCTTAACAATTAGATAGCAAATAGATAAATAGCATATGCAGGCCGTTCCTTTCAGGAGCGGCTTTTTTATTGGTTTTTGAAAGAGGGCAAATCCTGCTTCCAACAATGATCGGACGCATTCCAGCACTTTGGCAGTACAAGAAGATACCGCCCGGCTATTAGCCTGGCGAAGGTGCCGGTTATTGAGTTCACAGGCGGTGCCTGCCTGATCGGATAATCAAAAAAGCAATTCCGTTGTTTATCAAAACCTCCGCACTTGATCCTGTTTAGCCGGGAAAGTCAGAATTTTATTATCTTTAAGCTTAAGAATAATTGTTTAACCCTAATCTACGCATCAATCGTTGAGACTATTAGAGATTATCATTACAAAGGAGGACAAAGAAGTTCTGGAAAAGCTCCTGGATATAGAAGAAGTTGTAGAAAAATGGAGTTCCGAAACGCTGGATGGTCATCTGGTAACTAAAGCGCTGATCCGGGACGAACATACCAAAGAATTATTGAGCAACCTGGAAAGTATGCCAAATTGCCGGGTGATTATACATCCCGTGGAGGGGATACTGCCAAAACTGGAGACACCGGATGAGGAAGAAGAAAAAAAGATAGGTTTCAGTAAATTTATAGCCATCAGTAAAGAAGAGCTTTACAGTGATGTGGATGAACCGGTAAATCTTTCCGTGAACTTTATCCTTATGGTAATCCTCTCTTCTTTTGTTGCGGGGATAGGCATACTGAAAGATAATGTAGCCATCATTATCGGGGCTATGGTTATTGCCCCTTTCCTCGGACCGAATATGTCTATGGCTTTCGGAACCACACTTGGTGATCTGAAAATTATTAAAAAGTCAATGATAACGGGCATTGTTTCGACAGTTATTGCTTTGCTTATCTCCTTTTTCTGGGGCATGCTGGCCGGTGATGTGGGAAATATTACTATGGACCCTAAACTGAGTGCGGAAGATGTAGTCCTGGCTTTGGTCTGTGGGTTTGCAGGCGTAATTTCTGCGCTTGGCGGCCAGGGAGGTTCTTTGGTGGGAGTGATGGTTGCGGCCGCACTCGTGCCTCCGCTTGTGAGGGCAGGTCTTTTGCTCGGAGGGGCTTATTATAGCGATGCACTCAACTCATTTCTTATTTTCTCTACAAATATCATCTGTCTGAATATTGCCGGGATTATTACTTTCTACCTGGCAGGGATACAGCCTGGAAAATGGTGGGAAAAAGAAAATGCTAAAAAGAAAACCCGCAATGCCTTCCTGATATGGTCTCTGGCTTTGGCACTTATTATTATTGCCGTTCTGATGATACGGAAAATGGGGACAGAATGAAGCGGCAGGAAAGTTCCGGAGTTCCGATTGTTTTAGTTGATCAGGCCAACGGGAATTTGAAAAACAGGCTTATCGGATAATACTTCATAAACTAAAATAGGGCATAAGAAGCTGGTGCCCGTTATAGGAACGGACACCACTTTTCTGATATAAGATAGGCACTTTCAGAAGTAAGCCAATTTCCCAAAAAATAAACAACGAACTCAGGTAATTT
>NZ_RJTM01000188.1 GCF_003725735.1 Sinomicrobium pectinilyticum
GGTCCAAAATAATCATTCCCCTGTGTGTTTAAAATTTAATCATGGATGTTTCATTATTATGTATATTTTTTATATAATTCCGGCAGGTGAAGGGCTAAGATAATAAAAACCTCTTCTTTTGTTTATACATTGCGCTATCTTAACGTTATATTATTTTACTCTTTTTTGTCACCTCTACCCGGAGTAACAGAAATATTCCGATGACAAAGAGCCCTCCCAGAAAGAGAACGGAATTTCGCATACTTCCTGTTACCTGTGCAATAAAACCATAAAGGAACATTCCGATAACAATGCCTATTTTCTCCGCCACATCATAAAAACTGAAAAAAGAAGCGGTATCTTCCGTCTCGGGCAGAAATTTGGAATAGGTGGAGCGGGATAAGCTCTGTATACCTCCCATAACGAGGCCCACAAAAGCCGCAGCTATGTAAAACTGTACAGGACTGATGACAAAGTAGGCATAAATACAGATAATTACCCAAAACATATTTATCCCGGCCAGGGTTTTAATGTTTCCCACATGTGCGGAGATCCTGGATGTAATCCACGCTCCTGCAGCAGCGACTACTTGTATAAGTAAAATACTGATTATCAAACCGAAGGTCCTTTCATCGGCACCACCCCATTCCAGTTCCTCCTCCCCGAAGTACGTGGCTGCCAGCATTACGGTCTGTACACCCATGCTATACACAAAAAATGCTCCCAGGTATTGTTTTAATTTCGGGGAATCCCCGAGCCTGTTCCATACTTTCTTCAGTTCTTTAAACCCTTTGAACAAAACATCCTTATGGTATTTTCCGTTGGATGCGTTTCCCCTGGGAAGGTAATAAAAAGTATACTGGCTGAATCCTATCCACCACAGCCCCGTAAGTATAAAGGACATCCTGGTAGGAGCACCTGCCCCGGAAAAACCGAACCATTCGTATTTGATAATCATAAGCAGGCACAGGATCAGGAGGACGACACTTCCTATATATCCCAATGAATATCCCTTGGCGCTTATACTGTCCTGCTGCTCCGGATAGGCTATATCCGGCAGGTAAGAATTATAAAACACCAGGCTCGCCCAGAAGCCTATCAAGGCCAGGAAATAGCAGGTAAGGCCGATGTATATGTGTTCCAGGGAAAACCAGTACAGACCTATACAGGAAAAAGCACCGAGATAGCAGAAAAACTTGAGAAAAATCTTTTTATTACCGGTATAATCGGCAATACCGGATAGCAGCGGCGAGATCATGGAAACCACGAGAAAAGCCAGGGCGGTTACATAGCTGATCAAAGGGGCCCGCGCAATGTCGCCACCGAATACGTGTATTTTCTCCAGGTTTGCTTCCCTGAAGAGGGCTCCGTAAAAAATAGGGAAAACAGCAGATGCTATCACCAGGCTGTAAACAGAGTTGGCCCAGTCGTAAAACGCCCAGGCCCAAAGCAGTTTTTTACTGCCTTTTTCTAATGTTCTTGTCATGTTTTGGCTGATTGCGAAAAGGTTTGCAAACAATAAAAAAGCTGTCCTTCAAAAGAACAGCTCCTAATATAGAAATTAATTTTAAACCTATTGTTATTTCCGCTTTAAAGAACCGGGATCAACATTATCGCATTCGGGAAGTAGGCGGATTGGCAGTTTTAAAACCTTTACACCCCGGTTTCACAAATGTCCCCGGGAATACCCAACGAAACCTGAAACCTGTTAATCGGGTAACCTGCCAACTCCTTACTCTTACTGAAAACTGGTAACTCCGAATTTTCTGGCCTCAGCCCTGGCTGCCGGCGCAAGTTGTGTAAGGTTCCGGATACGGGTATCGCTGGAAGGGTGTGTACTCAGGATTTCCGGAGGTGTCTGTCCAGCATTGGCTTTCATCCGTTGCCATAGGCGGGCGGCTTCCCCCGGGTCATAGCCTGCTATCGCCATGATTTCTATTCCGATGGCATCGGCCTCGTTCTCGTGTTTTCTGCTAAAGGGCAGCATTACACCTACCTGCGATCCTACACCATATGCCTGTGCCCATACTTGTTGGGCCTGGGCACTTTTACCACTGGTGGCGACCGCTACACCTACGGCCCCCAACTGTTGTAAAGTACCTGCACTCATGCGCTGTGCACCGTGATCGGCCAGGGCATGAGCCACCTCATGTCCCATAACTACTGCAAGTCCGGTTTCCGTCCGGGTTATAGGCAGCAATCCGGTATACACAACAATTTTTCCACCGGGCATACACCATGCATTTACCTGGTCATCGCGGACGAGATTGTACTCCCATTTATAATCTTTTAAATACCCTTCATATCCATTGGCATTAAGCCATCGTTCCGCAGCATTGGCTATACGCTGCCCCACTTTTTTAACAGTCTGCGCATCGGCCGTTCCCGTGACAACCTTGTTCTCTTTCAGGAATTCATCATATTGCTGAAAGGCCATCGGAAAGATGGAACTGTTGGAGTGAAAGTTGAGCGTGCTTTTACCCGTAAACGGATTGGTTTTACAGGAAAGCACAAAAAACAACAGAAAAAATGACAACCAGATTTTTCTCATAACCATAAGTGTATTGTATAGTAAAAATACAAAATTAACAGTAAAAAGCGACTATTGGCTGACAAATTTCCGTAATTCATAAGAAAGGTATTTAGTCAATGCTTTCCGCCGGAAAGTTATTTTCATTTCCGTTTACCACAGCCGGACCTTACTTTTCAATAAGCTGCAGTAAACCGTTCTCTATGGTGTTTCGGGGTTTCCAGTTCATCCGCGATGACAACGCCTACATCTTCTCCGGACAATACACTTCTCCCGTCCTTGTCAAAAACGGGGTTTTCCAGCCCTAACCGGTATTTGCCTGTCCGCCCGGTGGTTATCCCCTGGTGCATTTCCAGTGCAGGGCTGAAAAATACCCAGTCCAGTACTTTTTCCTTACGGATCTCTTCAAGGTAAAGCCTTGCCGCATCGGCCCCTGATTTTATTTCAGCAGGAAATTCCGGGGTATCCACCACCTGTAAGCCCGGCTTAAGGTAAAGGCTACCCCCGCCCCCTATTACAACAAACCTGCTTACACCCGATTTTTTTACCGCTTCCTGTATTGCTTTCGCTCCACGAAGAAAATCATCGTAAATATTAGGGTTGGCCCAGCCCGGATTGAAAGCACTTACCACCGCATCATGCCCGGCAAGTATCTCTGCCAGCCTGTCCGTATCCAATACATCTGCTTTTACGGGAGTGACATGGTAGCCTTTTATTTCCGATCTTTCGGGATTTCTTGCTATAGCGGTTACTTTATGCCCGCGATCCACTAATTCCTTTAAAATATTCGTGCCTACAAAACCTGTGGCGCCTATCAATGCTACTTTCATTTTATTGGGATTTATATTAAACTCTATTTACTGTATGAAAAATAATTACAGTTTAAGGTAAAAAATATTATTTAAACTTTTTGACAAATTCCTCTAAGGTTATGACTGATAATTTTTGCTTTACATAATTATCAGTATCTTCATACAAGCTTTCCAGGTGTTTGTTCACGTCTCTTCCTACCGGACATCTCGGATTGGGTGTATTTGATCTGCCCAACACATGTACCTGCCTCACGGCCTCATAGACTTCCGATAGTTTTATCTTCGATGCAGGCCGTGCCAGGGTACTTCCTCCCCCCTTTCCTTCTTTGCTGTCTACCAAATGACAAGCCTTCAGATTACTTATTTCCTTCCGTATTACCGCTGCATTGACATTTACACTCCCCGCAATAAAGTCCGATGACAAGTATTCATCTTTCATGGTGGCAAGCAACGTCAGTATATGTACAGAAGTAGCGAAACGAACATTATTCATACTGTAATTATTTTTATTACAGTACAAATATACTACGTATTTTTAAAAAATTCATTGCTCACTACATAATTTGAAAAATAATCCCCGTTCTCTTCCTTTGATATGATCCGGAATGAAAACGGGGATGTTCGGTTTTAAAGCACAAGGCAGGCTACCTGGTTTCTGCCCGGACTGCCTTCCTTATTCCTTCAATAGCACTTGGCATACCGCTAGCACCGAATCCGGCTTCTATGGCGCGGTCAAAAACATCTTTCACAGCCTGCGGGACTCCCGTGTGAATACCAGCATCTCTGCCTGCCTCAACTACATGCTTTACCCCGGCAGCTTCCATGGTTATATTGTCCAGATGCCCCGGATAATGCGCTTTGTCTGCACTCAATGCAAAATTTTCGAGGAAGTGTTCCGCTACACCGAATATTTCGCGTGCATAGGGAAGAAATTCTTCCGCCTGTTCCCCTTCGGCATTCAGCAAGGCATAAGAATGTAATACCCCGGTAAGGCTTGTAAAGAAAATATTCATCATGGCAATGTCGTAAAGGGCCGCACGCCCGGGCGCTTCGCCCAGGTAAGTACTCTTTCCTCCCAAAGCTTTAAGGACGGGAAAGTATTTGTCAAAAATATTCCGTGGTCCGCTATACAACAAAAGAGCTTCCGGCTTTCCCACTTCGGTAACCGGGACAAGGACGGAGCCATCCAGGTAATCTATCCCCTGCTCTTCAGCCCATAAAGCCATTTGTCTTGCCCTTTTCGGTGTGTCATTGGTAAGGCTCACTAATGTATGCCCCCGGAGTTCTCCGGCTACGGGTTTCAGGATTTGTTCCAGCACATCATAGTTAAGCACACAGATTACTGTCAGTTCACTTGCCGATACCGCTTCGGAAACCGTAGATGTCGCAACAGCACCTTTTTTCACCAGGGGAACCGTTTTATCCGCAGACCTGTTCCACACCGTGGTGGTATACCCTGCTTTGATAAATGCTTCCGCCAATGCCGTGCCCATAGCCCCGAGTCCAAGTACGGTTACCTGTTTAGACAGATTAATTTTCTTATCCATTTTAATATTATTTAAAGCATTAATTTTCCTACTGATCCGGCACCAGTTCTTCAATTGTATTACGTATCGCCGGATGGCAAATCTTTTCATGAATGATTTGTACCGCAAAGTTCTCATCAACTATTATTTTTTACAATAAGGGAAAAAAGATTCAGGCAGAGAAAATTTTTTCCCTATACCCATTCCCCCGGGACGAACCCGGGAACATTTCAAATCTCGCTTAGGGAGTAAAACAGGAGAATAAACAGACGTTATTCACGATCAAAGGTTTGGTCCGAATTGTTTATTTTTGTGAAAAGCTGTTTTAAATCATGTACCAAAGAAAGATCCCTGAAGACCTGGAATGTGGCATTACCCTTACGGGCAAAGTACTCGGAGGCAAATGGAAACCCTGTATTATCGATTCCATCCGCAGGGGTATCAGGCGTCCCAGCGAACTGCACAAAGATATAAGCGAGGCCAGCCCCCGTGTTATTAATATGCAACTCCGGGAATTACTGAATCACGGTATTATTGATAAGAAAATACACCCCGGTCTTCCCCTTAAAGTGGAATATAGCCTCACTGCTGTCGGGGAAAGTATTTTATGTATCATAGATGCCATGGACAAGTGGGGAGCGGAAAACCGCGATCATATATTACAGATCATGGAAGAGACTGTAAAATAGGGCTTCCTTGCCACCTGCAACCTCAACCTGCATATACTTCTTACTGCCAACCTGCTTTTATTCATGAAAGAAATCCGGGAATATTTTAAAAAATTAGTTCCGCTTACCGATGCGGAAGGCGACTACTTCACCTCCAAACTCATTCCGAGGGTATTTAAAAGAAACGAGTTGATCCTGCCCTGCGGAAAGACGGAGAACTATCTTTCCTTTATCGAAAAAGGTATCATACGGTTCTATACGGACAAGGGAGAAAAAGAGATCACTTTCAGTTTTGCTTTTGAAAACTCTTTTGTAAGTGCTTATGATTCGTTTCTGATGCAAGTGCCTGCACAATATCACGTACAGGCGCTGTCTGACAGCACTTTATGGAGTATAAGCTATGAAGACTTACAGGATGTTTATAAAGAAACCGAGGTTGGCCAGCAGATAGGACGGAAAGCTGCCGAAGAATTATTCATCAAAAAGAGTAACAGGGAAATGTCGTTTCTCAGGCAAAGCCCGCAGGAACGCTACGAAAACCTGTTTGCGGAAAATCGGGAATTATTGCAAAAAATCCCCCTGAAATATATTGCATCTTACATAGGCATTACGCCACAGGCCCTGAGCCGTATCCGAAAACGTATTATTTCTTAACCCGGGTTCATTGACATGCCATGTTTCCGGACATAGTTTTGTAAGCTCTTAACTTTTAATCTCAGGAAACATGGAAACCATTATTGTACTTATAACAACTTTTGTTATCACACTGATCATTTCAATAAGGAAGGGAAAAGCAGATATATTCTTATCCGGACGTGTGGCTATGGCCTGTATGCTGGTACTTACGGGTACGGGACATTTTCTCTTTACGAAAGGCATGGTCCTGATGCTGCCAGATTTTATTCCTGCCAGAGAAGCTGTTGTACTGGTCACCGGAATATTGGAGATCGTCGCGGCCGTTGCCCTTCTCATTCCTTTTGTCCCGGTCTTGACAGGATGGTTGCTTATTATCTTCTTTTTGCTTATCCTGCCCTCCAATATTTATGCAGCCATACATCACGTAAACCTTAAAACAGCCACATATGAGGGCGTGGGGCCTCTCTATCTCTGGTTCCGGGTTCCCCTGCAGCTACTCTTCATAGGATGGGTATATTTTTTTATCGTCCGGCATAAAAGGAGAGCTCCGGCTACCGGTTAACCACCTTGAGGGGGGTATCTTCAAGAAGGGCCAGTATTTCCTGCTCTATTTCCTCATCTTCCCACCGTTCTTCAATATCCTCTATTTCCATGATGCGGTCCATAATAGCCCTTTGCCTGTCTCCTTCGGCAAGAGCTTCGGCATAAGGGCGCTCCGAGAAGGTCACCCTGCTGTATAAAGGCTGCCACTTATCCGGATGTTTCTCCGCAAAACGGTTTTCTATTTTCTTCCGCAGTAGAAATCCGGTATCGGCCGTTTTGGTACTCATCTCCATGAAATTGCGAAAACTGAGTTCGGCTATAGCGTCCGCATTGGGTTTACGCCCGGCTTCATATTGCCTGAAAATGGTGCCCCAATCATCTTCATGGATATTCATCAGGTGATTGAGCATACGAATATCCTCGAACCCCGCATTCATCCCCTGGCCATAAAAGGGAACTATAGCGTGAGCGGCATCTCCCACAAGCGCCACTTTATCCGAATAAGTCCAGGGAAAACACCTGATCGTTACCAGTGCACTGGTAGGATTCCGGAAAAATTCGGGGAGCAGGCTCGGTATATCTTCTACGACGTCCGGAAAATGGTGCTCGAAAAATTGCTGTACTTTATCTTCCGTATCCAGCATTTCAAAAGAATTTTTCCCTTCGAAAGGCATAAACAGCGTACAGGTAAAGCTGCCATCCAGGTTAGGCAGGGCGATAAGCATAAACTCTCCTCTCGGCCAGATGTGGAGGGAATGTTTTTCCAGTTTATGGGTACCGTCCCGGTTGGCAGGTATTGTCAGTTCTTTATATCCCGTCTTCAGAAATTCCTGGGAATAATTAAAACGGCTCTGACGTTGCATTTTATGTCGTACTCTCGAAAAAGCACCATCTGCCCCGAATACACAATCATATTTACGGGATTCCCGGGCGTCGTTCTCCGTTTTTCCGGTATGGATCGTGGCTTCATCCAGGTTTATGTCCCACACTTTGGATTCAAATATAAAACGCGTCCCCGCCTTCTCGGCCAGTTCTATCATTTTTTTATTGAGCACTCCCCTGGAAATGGAATATATGGCTTCTCCTTCCTTTCCGTAAGGCTGGAAATACAGTGGCTTTCCGGGTATATGGATCGCTCTTTTATCCATGCGTATAGCCAGTTTTTTTACCTCGTCCGCTATCCCTACTTCCTCCAGTGCCAGCCAGCCCCGGAGTGACATGGCCAGGTTTATGGACCGCCCGGAAAACTCTATCGTCCGTATATCGGGACGCCGGTCGTACACATCCACTTCATGGCCCCTGTTCCTGAGATATATGGCCAGTAACGACCCGACCAGCCCGCTGCCTACAACAGCTATGTTTTTTGATTCCTGCATTCGTTTTAGTTACGGTTTATATGGTCTTTCCGGAGAACCGTTCAATTCTTGCCCGAAACCGGTATACCCGGTATTCCGGTCTTTATCCTGCCTTTAAAGTATCTATTCCTTTCCGGAGTATCTGTCCGAATTCGTACATATCTTCAAAAGAGCAATAAAACGGTGCCGGGGCAAGGCGGATTACATTCGGTTCTCTCCAGTCCGTAATCACCCCGTTTTTCATAAGATAGTCAAACAAAGGCCTTCCCTGTCCGTGCAAAAACACCGAAAGCTGGCATGCCCGTTCTTCCGGGTTTTCAGGTGTTATGATTTCGAAATCTCCGGTTGTCTGTGCGTCTACCTGTTCCAGTATATATTCGAGATACGCCGTCAGAACGTCCCTTTTGGCGATCAGGGCATCCATCCCTGCTTCGGCAAACATTTCCACCGATGCCAGATAAGGCGCCAGGGACAATACGGGAAGGTTACTCACCTGCCATCCATCCGCTCCCCGAACGGGATCGAATTCGGGTTCCATTAAAAAACGGCGTTCTTTGTTGTGCCCCCACCAGCCTGCAAACCTGGGGATGTCGGTATTCTCGTGGTGTTTTTCATGTATGAACGCCCCGGATGCATTTCCGGGGCCACTATTCATATACTTATAACTGCACCATGCGGCAAAATCAACGCCCCACTCGTGCAATTCCAGTTTTACATTTCCGGCGGCATGAGCAAGGTCCCACCCCACAAAAGCTCCTGCACGGTGTCCGGCACGGGTTATCGCTTCCATATCAAATACCTGCCCCGTATAGTAATTTACTCCTCCCATAAGCACCAGAGCCAGTTCGTCGCCGATCTCTTCTATCTTGTTGACAATATCCTCAGTCCGGATCCTGTGTTCGCCTTCCCGTCTGTGTATTTCCACTATGGCATCTTCCGGAGAAAAACCGTGGAATTTCACCTGGCTTTGCAACATATACTGGTCACTGGGAAATGCTTTGGCCTCGCAAAGTATCTTATATCGCTTCGGAACTGGCCTGTAAAAAGAGACCATCAGCAGGTGCAGGTTTATGGTAAGCGTATTCATGACCGTAACTTCGGAAGGTTTTGCCCCTACAACACTACTCAATGGAGCTGCAAAACGTTCCTGGTAATCCCACCAAGGCTTTCCGGCATAAAAATGACCTTCTACGGCCAGTTCGGCCCAGTCCTTCATGATCTCATCTACATATTTCCGGGTCCGCTTGGGTTGTAGCCCCAGGGAATTTCCGGTAAAATAGATCACGGGGTTCCCGTTTATTTGCGGAAAGATAAACTCTTCTTTATATGCTCTAAGAGGATCTCGGGCATCCATTTCCTGTGCAAATGCCCTCGTATTCTGAAATTGCATTCCTTTTTGTTTCGGTAAAAGTACGCATTTCTTGTAAATTGAAACATCATTGCCCCGGGAAAGTCAGGGTAAATGCATCTTATACTTCAAACGATTTCCGGGTATTTTTTTTGTTTTGGAGTCCGGAGTTGATAAGTTAGGGCACTGAAGTCCGGAATACCATTCTCTATACGGTTAAAAACCTTCTCTTTGGAAGCAGGTTAATTTAGATTCCGTAAATTTCAGCTACAGATATACGATAACCGGACTGGCTTGCTGAAAAATTATCTGTGCATTCGTAAACAGGCAGACCTTCTGTACCAATAAAAACTATCGATCTCTCATTCACGTACCGCATCAACCTCTAATCCACAACTCTTTTTCTCCCTTGATTTCTCCATGATTATAATACATTTGCCCTGCCGCAAAACCAACTGCCAAAGAAAAGTATTCTATCTATTATCTTTGTAAAAAAAAGATACGCCATGCATTTCATATCGGAAGTTTTAGAAAACTACGTAGAAAAATCTACGGATAACGAACCGGAACTCCTGCAGGAACTCAGCCGTGAGACCCATCTCAGGGTATTACGCCCGAGAATGCTGAGCGGACACTTTCAGGGGCGGTTCCTGAGCTTTATTTCCAAACTCAAATCGCCGGAGTATATACTGGAAGTAGGCACTTACACGGGATACTCTGCCCTGTGTATGGCAGAAGGTATTCGGAAAGGAGGCGAATTACACACCATCGATATCAACGAAGAGCTTTACGATCTCCAACGCAGGTATTTTGACCGTAGCGGATATGGGGAACAGATAAAGCAACACACAGGAGATGCCCTGGATATTATCCCTTCTCTGAATATAAAATTCGACCTTGCTTTTATCGATGCCGACAAAGAAAACTACCATACGTATTTCGACCTTATTATCCATAAGATGAACAAAGGAGGCCTTATTCTTTCGGACAATGTCCTCTGGAGCGGGAAAGTGGTAGAAGAGGTAAAGCCTAATGACAAAAGCACTATAGCCTTACTGGAATACAACAAAAAACTGAAAGAGGACTCCAGGGTGGAAACCCTATTGCTTCCTATCCGCGACGGTCTCACGATATGCCGCGTAATTTAGCAGGGGGAACCCCAGGTACCGGTAAATAGCTATGGCAATGACAAATCCGGCAATCCAGCCGACAAGTACATCTAAGGGATAATGTACGGCAAAATAGAGCCTGCTGACACCAAAAACAAGGGGCCAAAGACAAATTATGTATACCCACTTCTGTTTTTTCCGCATAAAACAGATGAAAAGTGTGGTAATTGCCATGGAATTGGAAGCGTGTCCGGAGAAGAAACTATATCCATAACCCTTAATAACAAGCCGGAGTTCTTCCGAGACCAAAGGATCGTTCACAGGCCTGGGACGCTGTACAATTTCTTTTATTATTTCCGTAAACAGAAGGGTAAAGGCAAGGGCAAATAATATGGTGGTAATTACGGCAAGTGCCTTTTGCCGCGTAAAACTTTTCAGGGCTATGAACAGGAAAGCCAGGTACAGCGGTATCCAAGCCACAATACTGGTAGAAAAGGCCCAGAACATATCCCACTGCGAATCTCCCAGCTGGTTGATGTATATCAGGAGGCCCTTATCGTATTCCGGCCAGGAAATAATCATCAAAGTTGCCTTTTAATAGACCCGGAGATATCGTCTATATCGTCTTTTACTTTATTTATTTCTTCATTCAGTTCTTTGGTCAGGCTACCGTCTATTCCCTGTTTTTCAGCACTTTTCTGTATCTCAGCTTTTATATCGTTTGTAGCATTTCTGAGTTGTTGCATGCCTTTACCGAGTCCCTTGGCTATTTCGGGAATTTTATCGGCTCCAAAAACCATCACCACGATAAAAAGAATAAAAAGTATTTCCGGGCCGCTGATAAATAAAAACATAAGCTTGTCTAAATATATAGATACAAATATAGTGAAGTTTATATTCCTTTGGTCGTATTGATGTCAAAAGTTATACATACGGTCCGGAAACGGGAAGGCGGATGCCGGGGCTTTGCAGTTTATCTCAAAGTCCCGGTATTTCTCTTCTTCCTTCTTTATTTTCAGACCAGTGGTTTCCGGGTCATTTCCTCCGGTTGGCGCACACCTATCAATCTCAATATTGTAGGCGCTATGTCTCCCAGTATCCCGTTGTGAACTTCTTTTATATCCTTATCTACAAGAATAATCGGTACGGGATTGGTCGTATGGGCGGTATTCGGGCTTCCGTCCGGATTTATCATGGTATCACAATTTCCGTGATCGGCTATGATAATGGACGTATAACCATTGTCCGACGCCGCCGTAACTACGGCTTTTGCACATTCGTCCACCGTTTCACATGCCTTGATCGCCGCTTCCATCACACCGGTATGTCCCACCATGTCCGGATTGGCAAAATTGAGGCATACAAAATCCACCTCTCCTTTTTGCAGTTCGGGCACAATAGCATCGCGAATATCGTATGCGCTCATTTCCGGCTGCAGGTCATAAGTAGCTACCTTGGGAGAAGGACATAATATCCTTTTTTCGCCTTCAAAGGGTTCTTCCCTTCCCCCGTTAAAGAAAAAGGTAACATGCGGATACTTTTCGGTCTCCGCTATTCTTATCTGTTTCTTTCCTGCCTCCGAAAGCACTTCCCCCAAGGTTTTCTTTATGTTCTCCTTGTCGTAAATAACATGAATATCCTTGAAAGTATCGTCGTAGTTCGTCATAGTTACGAAATACAGATTGAGCTTATGCATGTTCTGCTCGTGGAAATCCTGTTGTGTAAGGGCCTGCGTAAGCTGCCTTCCCCTGTCCGTACGGAAATTAAAGAAAATCACCACGTCGCCCTGCTGTATGTTGGTCACAGGTTCTCCCCTACCATCATCTGCTATCAGGGGCTTGATGAATTCATCGGTAATTCCTTCGTCGTAGCTTTCCTGTACTGCAGCCACAAGGTCATCGGTCAGGTAACCTATACCGTTCACCACTGCATCATAGGCCAGTTTCACCCTTTCCCAACGCTTGTCCCTGTCCATTGCATAGTAACGTCCGGTTACCGTAGCCAGAGTGGCGTTCTTTTTTCTGCAGTACTGCTGAATATCCGCCACAAAACCTTTTCCGCTTCTGGGGTCTACATCGCGCCCGTCCGTAAAAGCGTGTACATATACATTTTCCAGTCCGAATGCATCGGACGCATCCAGTAATCCTTCGAGATGCCTGATGTGCGAATGCACCCCTCCGTCACTCAGCAGCCCCAGGAAGTGAACATTTTTCTCTTTTTCTTTGGCATAGGTAAATGCATCTATCAGGACTTTCTCTTCCGCAAGCGTTCCCTTTTCCACTGCCAGGTTAATCTTGGCCAGATCCTGGTACACTATCCTTCCCGCTCCCAGGTTCATATGCCCCACTTCACTGTTCCCCATTTGTCCTTCCGGCAGACCCACATTCATACCATCGGTAAGGAGGCTGGCATTCGGATATTTTTTGTAGAGGGAATCTATAAAAGGTGTATTCGCATTATCTATTGCAGAGATCCTGGGGTCCGGGGATTTCCCCCATCCGTCCAGGATCATCAGTAAAACTTTTTTGTCCATGTCCTGTATTTCTGTTTAAACGATTTGAAGATACGAAATATAAGGCCCTAGCGGCCTAACGACAAATGTACGAATACTATCTCTAAACAAAAGATGTATCGCTGTTAAGATATACACAGAAAACGATAAAGTTTTTTAAATATATCATCACAAAACTGCCGTCCCCGTTTTCGAAAAAAGCTATAGCCGGCACAGATTATCTCTTCTGTTTATCAATATGGTAACACACCAGGCTGTTTTTTAAGATTCCGACCGTTTTCAGCGTTATTATTTGTTAATTTTTTGTTATAAAAAAGCAACAGATGTAACAAAGATCTCCCCTTTCCGTCTTTTAGACAAAAGCGCTTTTTAGTTACAGAAACCAATTTTACATAAACCATAATTTTAAAACTCAACAAGCATCATGAAAAAAACAGCTCTTATTTTAGCAGGAATCGTTATGGTAACATTCGGGAATCCTTCGTTCGCATCCAGCGAAGGTCCTTATGAC
>NZ_RJTM01000028.1 GCF_003725735.1 Sinomicrobium pectinilyticum
TTTTCTAATTTACGAATTAATTAACTGAATTACAAATGTTTATTTACTTCTGAAAGTGCCTAAGATAATCCCTATTCGGATGCAACGGTGTCCTTTTTCTCAAGTTTTTTGATCTCCTCTATATATTTGTTCAGTGCCCTGCCGTATTTGGAGGCGGCAACTTCGGGAGATAAAGAGTTGTTTATGGTGTCCAGGTATTTTAACCTGGCATTGGGTGCATCTGCAAGTGCTATGTAAGGTGCTATATAAGAATCGCGGTTCCCCAGGGCAAAATTCAGGGTGTACAGGTAGCTCCTGGTAGTATTTTTGCTGGCTACTCCGGCCAGAGAATCCCTTCGGAGAGAATCGTTTCCGGCTCTTAACTGTGCTGCAACGAGTTCCAGGTTTTTCTGACGGAAACGCCGCATCATTTTTTCATATTCTTCGAGTTTCTCATGGGTCTCGGAACCTTCTACCCTGGCTTCGGCAGAAAAATAATCCCAGCTTGTCTGGATGTTGATCTCTCCCTTTTCTCCGAAAAATAAGAGGCTGGTATCTTTGTTCATACTGTTATGGCGATTGACGGAGAGGTAAAATACTTCAGGTTCGTCTATTTCCGTAGTGAAATCAAAATTACTGTTACCATCAATAATAAGAGAATCGAGGGTAACAAGGGTAGAATCCTGTATTTTCTGCAGGAATATTTTTCCTTTTTTCAACCCTTTTACCTGTCCGGTCAGGTGCATGATGTTTTCGTCGCGGTTACAGGAAAAGAGCAGCAGAAGGCCCGCTGCAACGGCTATGGTCTTGTTTACGGATATCATATTTTTTTTACAAGATTAGATTAGAGCTGCAAATATCTTTATTCTGTTTCATATACACTATACCGTAGAGGCAAATTCCATCAGCCATGCACATAACATGGCCCCGTATGTTCCCACAGCATATCCGAATACGGCCAGAAGTACTCCTACAGTGGTGAGGGAAGGATGAAATGCGGCTGCCACCACCGGAGCAGATGCCGCCCCTCCTACATTGGCCTGGCTGCCTACGGCCAGGAAAAAATATGGGGCCTTGATCCATTTGGCTACCAGGATAAGAAGTCCGGCATGTATGGACATCCATACCAGTCCTATAGCGAGTAATCCCGGATTGTCGAAAACAGTGCGGAGGTCCATTTTCATACCTATGGTAGCGACAAGGATATAAATACATATACTTCCCAGTTTACCCGCACCCGCGCCTTCATAATTTTTGGCCCTGGTGAAGGATAAACATATACCTATGGCAGTAGCTATGGTAATCATCCAGAAAAACTGAGACCCGAAAGAGGATAGGGCACTTTGTTTATCCCGGACTGCCTCGAAGGTAGAGGTGAGAAACGTTGATATTTCAGAAGCCCCCCAATGCGATATTCCCACTGCGGTGAAAGCTATGGCCAGTATGATCATCAGGTCGGTCAGTGAGGGAGTCCTGGATATTCTTTCCGCAAATGCGGAAACTTTATGCTTTAGTTCTTCAATGGCAGAATCATCTGCTTTGAACCATCGGTCTATTTGCTTGTTTTTTCCGATACCGAAAAGTATCACGGCCATCCAGAGATTGGCAACCACAATATCTACAAGTACCATGGCCCCGTATTTTTCGGGGTTGTAACGGAAAATTTCCAGCATAGCAGCCTGATTGGCTCCGCCACCTATCCAGCTTCCTGCAATGGTAGCCAGTCCTCTCCATGTTGCGTCAAACCCCGCACCGCCAACCGTTTCCGGAGACACCAGTGAAATAAGCAGGATGGCCAGGGGGCCGCCTATGACAATACCCAATGTTCCGGTGAAAAACATGATAAGTGCCTTTGGTCCGAGGTTAAAAACCGCTTTAAGGTCTATGCTCAATGTCATCAGTACCAAAGCGGCGGGGAGCAAATACCGGCTGGACATATAGTACAAACCGGAGACCCGGTAATCGATCAGTCCGGTGGAATTGAAAATGGCCGGAATGAGGTAACACATTAACAGCGAAGGAATAATTTTATAAAATTTATTCCAGAATCCCGCAGTCCGGGATGAGGTGTAAAAAACAAAACCAAGTGCCAGCATCAACAATGCAAATACTATGGTGTCGTCCGTAAAGACAGCAGTCTTTTCCATATAAGGTGTGGTTATTTCGCGGCAAAATACAAAAATACCACAGAATGAGGCCGAAGATTTATATTTTTTCCGGAGCTGTATGCCGGGGTGTAGGTTTATCCGGGACCGTTATCCCTCTTTTAACTTTTTTATTTAGAATAATTATAAGTAATGCCGTAATTTCGCTTTAAACCTTTGAAAAATATGGCAAGTATTAAAAATGAAGCTTTGAAAGGCGTGCTATCCGTAAAGAGAAAGGAATTTATAACCCCGCATTATATCAGGGTTGTACTTGAGGGAGAGGATGTTTCTCAATTTGCGGATACCACGGTAGGTGTCAATAATAAAATACTGATCCCACCTGAAGGGACCGGTGAAATTCACTTTCCCGTATACGATAGGGAAGAAAACCGGTGGATACATCCGGAAGCACATCTGCGTCCCATTGTGCGTACGTATACCCACCGGGGAATTGACCTGGAAAAGCAGGAAATGATAATAGACTTTGCATATCACGGTGATTCCGGCCCTGCATCACGGTGGGCGGGGAATGCAAAAGTAGGGGACAAACTCGGGATTCTGATGAAAGCAGGTAAAAAAGAGCTGTTCCCCTTGGCTGACTGGTACCTGCTGGTGGGGGATATGACAGCCATTCCCGTACTCGGAGCCATCCTGGAGCGTTTACCCGCCACGGCAAAGGTCATGGCACTACTGGAGGTCCCCGGCAGGGAAGATGAACAGGAACTGTATACCCCGGCCCGGCTGGAAATTCACTGGGTGCACAATTCGTTCCCGGAAAAGGGAGGAATGCTGGCCGATGCGGTTAAAAAAGTACAAATGCCGGAAACCGGTACCAAATTTGCTTACGTAGCCGCGGAATTTTCTGCTGTAAAGGAGATACGGCGCTTTTTGCGTAAGGACCTGGGATGGAATACGGATGAACTTTATGCGTATTCCTACTGGAAAGCGGGAATGGCCGAGGACCAGTCCGTCACGGACCGGCAACAGGAAAAGAGCAGTGTCTGAATGTTTTTCCCGTTGCAGCGGGAATCTCAGAACACCTTTCGGATATATTGGGCTACACCGTCCTCTTTGTGATGGACCGTTATTGCTTTTGCAACAGCCTTTACTTCGTCCCTGGCATTGGCTACGGCCACACCGTGACCGACTGCGGCGATCATTTCCGTATCGTTATAGTTGTCACCGAATGCAATGGCTTCTTCCAGGAGTATATTGAAATGCGCCAGCAGTTTTTGTATGCCGGTTAGTTTGGAGACCTGCTTGTTGGCGATCTCAATATAGGTGTCTTTGGAACGATAGAGATGCAGGTCTTCTCCGAGGTGCTCTTTAAAATACCGGTAGGCCTTTTCTATCAGCGCCGCATCTCCCATACACGTTATTTTGTGCGCTCCTTTTTGTATGGCTTCCCATTCCTTTATCACCTGCCTGTTGGATTTTATTTCCGGGCTTATCTTTGTATTGTTTTCCTCCCGTTGTGCCCAGTAATCATACGCTTCCACATACCATGAATTGGTGTTGAAAAGGTTGATGTGAAATTTTCCGTCCGGGTTGTTCTCATTAAAGTCCACAATCTGTTTTATGGCATTCAGCGGGATCTCTGTGGAATGAATGGGATTGTCATCCACCAGTACCAGGGCACCGTTATAGCAAATCAACGGTGTATTGCGTATTCCCAGTTTGTCCTGAAGGTGATACATCTGTTTGGGCATCCTTGCCGAAACGAGAATTACGGGTACCTGTTCACGAATCCTGCTGATCTCACTCACAGTGAGTTCGGATAAATCTCTTTCGGCATTCAGTAAAGTGCCGTCTATGTCAGAAAAAAGTATTTTGTAAGCCATATGGATAGGAATACTTGCAATTTTTGCGGCGCAAGAAAGTGAATATATCCCGGATATCAAACTTCCGGAATATGATTTTTATGATATTTTCCCTATGGCCATTGGTGTTTTTAATTTTTAATGAGCAATATTTCCTGCCCGTTTTGTTGCAGTGTGAGGCCTACTACAGTACCGTTTTCATCTGTTTCGAAAAACAGCCTTGCAAGGACGTTTTTATAAAAGAAATGATGATCCCCGTAATAATATACCGGAAGTTCAGGTTGTCCGGGGAGGCGGGCATGCAAGGTACCGTTCTTTACAGTGATCTGCATGTGCAGCCCGAGGCCATTGTTTTGATAGTTCCCCGCATATTCCTGTAACATTTCGGGATCTATGTCCCTGGCTTCCGGGGTGACCGGGGGCTTTTGTTTCTCAGGAGCTGCCAGATACATGCCCATATCGTCAACAGAATTACTGCCGGTATTGGTTATCATTACCACAACCCTTTTTCTTTCGGGGTTCAGGGCAATAAAGGAGCGAAAGCCGCCGGTACCCCCATTGTGATAGGCGATCCCTCCCGAGTAATGCCAGGCAAGGCCGTATTTTTTATGAGTTCTGTCCGTATAATGCGTTTGCAGGGTAAGCCCGGCAGCTTTTTTCAGGGGGCTTTCCGGGTCCAGATAAGATTTGCCGTAATGCAGCAGGTCGGTAATATTGGTTTTTAAAGCCCCGGCAGCTGCCATCGCCTTGAAATCCCATTGACTTACCGGACGGTTGCCCAGATAGCCGGTAGCTATGTCGGAAGCCTTTTCCTTGGGGATTTTTACATAAGTATATTCCAGTTTTAAGGGAGACAATATATGCTTCCGGAGGAGAGAAGCATAATCGGTTTTACCTTGCATAGCGAGTAGTTCCCCAAGCATACCCATTCCCAGGTTGGAGTATCCGTACCGTGCTCCTATATGTGTGGCCTGGTATTGTTTTAAAAATGTCAGAAGGTCTTGCCTGCTATAATCCCGGTAAGGGTTATCCGCAGATCCGGGGGCCATATTTCCCGGAAGGCGTGGTAAACCGGCTGTATGTGTGGCCAGCTGCTTCAGCCGTATCGGGTTCCCTTTGCGGTCTCTCAGCCGTATGCTGTCCGGGAGAAGTGTATCGGCAGGGAAATCAAGGGCCAGTTTCCCTTCCGTTACAAATTTTGCAAGGAGCAGTCCCGTATAGGTCTTGGTAATTGAACCTATTTCATACAAGGTGTTCCTGTCTGCTTTCTCTTTTCGCTCAGTATTTTTAAATCCGTAGGCGAAATAGCTTTCTTTTCCTTCTTCCCATACGCCGACAACTACGGAAGGGTAGACGCCGTTATTTACTCTTGTTTTTATTTCATTCTTTACAGGTTCCGGTATCTGGGCAAGACACCATTGCCCGGTGAGAGCCAATAGTGCAAAGGTGGACAGATGCCTCATCTTTTTTGTCCGTATCATGAATCATTGTTGTTGGTAGTAATCAGGTTTGCCGGCAAAGTTAAGAATGTTAAAGTTGTGTTGGAAATTCCGGTAACTTTATTTAGGGGCATATGGCAGGAATTCATTCATTTCGCCGGGATTTTCGTCTTTTAAGGGGCAAATCTCCCTGTTTTGTTCCGTTTTATGGCTTTTTCCGGGGTTATCCGGAAAGAACACTACGTGATTTTAACTCTTCCCTGTCTCTCTCCTTTGATAAAGATATCTTACTTTTGAAGTCTTTCAAACAACATATTTCAAACAACAGAACATTATGAGGAGAGCAGTTATCTTACTCTTATTATTTATAGGGAATATAGCCTGGGCAGATAATGTGGTCTGGGGGCCTACGGGGCACCGGGTGGTCGGTGAGATCGCAGAACAATATCTGAATGGCCGGACCAAAAGGAAGATAAATAAATTACTGAAAGGGGAGAGCCTGGCCGTTGTGGCAAACCATGCGGACGATATAAAATCGGATAGCCGTTTCCGGGAATACAATGCCTGGCATTATGTAAACATTACCCCGGGAAAACAATACGGGGAAGAACCTGCAACTGAATACGGGGACCTGGTCACTGCAATAGGAAAATGCGTTGCCGTAATAAAAGACGATAATGCCGATGAGAAAGATAAAGTGTTTTACCTGAAACTTCTGATCCATTTTATAGGGGATCTGCACCAGCCGTTGCATGTGGGCAGGGCGGAAGACAAAGGGGGGAACGATATACAGGTGCGCTGGTTTAACAGCGGTACCAACCTGCACAGTGTCTGGGACTCCAAAATGATAGATCATTATAAAATGAGTTATACGGAAATCGCAAACAGTTATCCGGATATTTCAAAACAGGAAATAAGGCATATACAACAGGGAACCGTTCTGGATTGGGTAAAAGAATCGCGAAGCCTTGTCGATGAGGTGTATGCTTCGGTTGAAACGGGGGAAAAGCTGGGTTACAGATATATGTATGACCATTTTCACACGGTGAAGGAGCAATTGCAAAAAGGCGGGCTTCGCCTGGCAAAGGTGCTGAATGAAATATTCGGGTGATCTCCCGGATTTAAAGGAAATTCCCGAAAACGATCGAAATCCCGGAAAGCGGTGTTTTGACTAAGAAAATGAGTGTAATCTCGACTTTGGCATGGAGATTGCATTATTATAGGTGAAGGCTAAAAGCAAGGAAATTAATACCGATATCCCGGTCGTATTAAAGGCAGTGATTAGTTTTCTTTTCCAGGGAATAAAACATACAACGTCCGCTTCCGGCGGACGGTTTTTTTATATTTTGGTGTTTCCGGGCACGAGGATATTTCTGAAAGTGAGGTTTATCCTCGGCTCCGTTTTTCTCATGGTTTTAGGGATCTGGTGCAGCCAGTGGTGCTGTGTACTTCCTTTCATAAGCAACAGGCTTCCGTTTTCCAGGAGAAGCTTATGCCGGAGTTCCTTTTCTTTTTTATGTTTAAAGTGAAAATAGCGTTCTCCTCCCAGGCTTACGGATGCTATTACAGGGTTTATACCGAGCTCGCGTTCATCGTCCGCATGCCATCCGTTACTGTCCTTTCCGTTGCGATAGAGGTTTAGCAGGCACGAAGTAAAACTTTCCCCGCATACGGACTCCACTTTTTTCCTGATCTCAGCCAGTTCCGGAAAAAAGGGATGTGGGTGCATGGTAATGCCCGAATAGGAGTAAGGGGCAAGGTTATCGGCATACAGGGCAGTGAGCCTGGGTTGCGGATAAGTCTTCCCGAAAAGTGTTATCTCGTCCTGTTGCCAAAGGGTTTTTTCCATCAGCGATCGATAGTAATCAAGAGATTCTTTCCCGGAGAAGATTCCCGGATAATACAACACTTCGGCATCTTTGAGCGGAAGTCGGTATGTGGAATTTTTATACAAAGCTACGGGTATGGGTTACATATTTTCTCATAATGTTTTACCAGCTGAACACAGCCTGGAGCTCATGCCTGTAGTCGGAAGGGCTCTTGCCGGTAAATTCCTTGAAAGACTTATTGAAGTGCGAAAAATTGTTAAACCCGCTTTCAAAACATATTTCTGTAATGCTCATGGGTTTTTCCGCCAGAAGTTTCGAGGCATGTACCAACCGGTATTCGTTGACAAACTTGGTAAATGTTTTATTATTTATTTTTTTGAAGTAACGGCAAAAGGAAGGTACGGTCATACTTACCAGTTCCGCGACTTCGTCCAGGGATATCTGTCGTTGATAGTTGTCTTTTACAAAGTTAAAGATCCGGTTTATTCTTTCGTTGTCCTGGACTTCGGTTTCCATGGAAAAACTTTCCGCATTGAGGATTTTGTATTCCTTGGAGTCCTGGAGGTCGTGCAGTACGCTCAGAATGGTTAGCAGCCTGTTGAATTGCGACTGCATGGACATGCTTTCTATTTTTTTTCCGATCTCTTTTTTCGTATCCCCGTAAAAAGCAATTCCTCCCTTGGCCCGGTCAAAAATGGTCTGTATGTTTTTTATCTCCGGCCTTTCCAGGAAATCATTGCCCAGGAAATTGGGCTTCATCTGTATTACGGTTTCGCTTTTGTTACCGGTAAGTTCATTCGTAAAACCACAATGGGGGAGATTACTCCCTATGAGTATGAGATCTCCTTCCGTATAATAGGATATATGGCTGCCTATCTGCCTTTTTCCGGCACCACCGTTTACATACACCAATTCTATCTCCGGATGGTAATGCCATATCCTGGCCTTGTTGTTTTTCTTCTGGCTATATCTGGTATAGGAAAAGGAATTCCCAAAAGACGGGTGTATAACCTCAAATGACGGTTTTAGATTCTTTAATTCCATAGTTATGCCTTTTTAGAGTGAAAATATACTAAAAATAAATCGCCGGTTTTGATGATTTCTATGCAAAGTTAACAATAATATATGAAATATTAACCTTAACATTGGCTTAACATTGGTATTGGGTTAAAATAGCGCATATATTGGAAAATTTAAGAGTAGTGAGATCATTGTGCCCATAGTACTTTTACATCGTCAACAAAACCTAATCTGTTTAATTAAAAAAAATTGCTGCTATGAAAAAATTAACCAAGATCAGTATCGTTGCCGCTTTAATGTTTATGGTGGTGACAGCCGGAGCTAAGACAGGAGAACTTGACTTCTCTTTGGAAGTAAAAGGATATGAGGGAAAAACTGTGAGTTTTGTTGTTAACAACGTGCAGAAATCCGTAGGACTCTCTCTTATCGACAAAGACAACAGGGTATTGTATGCAGAGAACATTGAAATTGACGGAGAATACAAAAGGACCTATAACTTCGACAGATTGCCCGAAGGACGGTATTTCCTGGAAGTGGAAAGTGCTACCAAGGTAAAAAGATATCCTATCGTAGTAGACGCTTACTCCGCCAGATTGTACTACAATGAAAACAACGAAATGTACAAGCCTATTGTGTCCGTAAGGAATAAAATGGTATATGTTAACCTTTTGAGCCTTGATAAATCCCCGCTTCATGTAGAGGTTTACGACGTTAACAGTAACCTTCTGTATGAGGAAACGCTAAAAGGCGGTTATGAGCTGGGCAAAATGTATGATTTCTCAAATGTAGGCAATGGTACATATACCCTGGTAATGACCCATAAAAACAAAACCTTTGTGGAGAAAGTAAAACCTGCAAAGTCCTAAAGAAACAGAAAAAGAAAAAGATTAATAATATTGGGTTTTTTAATAGATTGATTGATTTTAAAGCGAAAGGGGCTGCAAGTTATTGCGGCCTCTTTTCGTTTTAAGGAATTGTTACTCCAACTTTATGTAAGGATCAACTTTACCGATATAGAGTAAATACCGGGACAGCCACAGTAATAAATTTTTCTAAATGGTGAGCAATTAGGAGAAAATATGCCGGGAAAAAGAATATCCGGTTTTGCAACACACTTTTTAAGAAGTAGCGGAAGTGTCCGGCCGGATACCTTTGTCTTCCATTTTGGCAGCGTGGTGATTATTATGTCCGGAACGAATATATTCCAGTTTTCTGAAGCGCAGCGCCTCCCAGTCTTTATTGATTGTCAGGCTTTCCACACTGTCATACGAATTTCTGGTAAGCGGTGCCCAGTCATAGGCATTTGTAATGTCGGTCGAGTAATTTTTTGAAATGGTCCTGGGGTGTGCTACCCACAGCACAACATCATCTTTTAGTTTGGGTCCGAGAGTAAGCATCTGCTGCTCAAATTCTTTGATAGTAGTCACAAAAACCAGGGCGAATTCTACTTTATTCACCTGTATCAGGGATTCGTATACTTCAATATCCACCAGTTGAGCCAGTTGTTTCGCAAATCCTTTCGGTTCGTTCAATACCAGGATTTCCTTTTGGTTTTCCAGTTTTAATTTTTTAAACAGGTTTGTCATCTCTTTCGGAATTGCAGAAGTTTTCAGGTAAAAGACCGTGCCTTATAAAGATACGAAAAAATACGATTCCTGCAAGATGGTAAATAATACGCATGGCGTAAGGGAAGAGGATGTATTAAGATATTCTGGAAAATATACGGTCCAGGTCTTTTTTGCAGCTTTCCGCGAGTAAAGGGTGGGCTATGATCTGTGGAATATGGCCCGGAACCGGTTTGTAGAGCAGGGAGAATACTTCCTGCAGGCTAAACCGCTGTGTGTCCTGTTCTATAATTTCCACAGGGTCTCCTGCTTTAACGGCACCCGGCGTAAGAACACGCAGGTAAGCCCCGGGATGCTCATAGGTAATAAACTCTTTGAGCACTTTTTGATCACCGAATTTAATGCCCAGTTTGAAGCAGGGTTGCCTGGGTTGTGTAACCTGTACCGTAGCATTCCCTATTTTCAGGACATCCCCGATGTGTAAACGGGATTCATCCAAGCCTTCTATGGTGATGTTTTCCCCGAACATGCCCCAATTCCATTCCAGATCAGGGTAATGTTGCTTCCAGTACGGATAATGGTCTGCGGAAAAAGCATAACAGGCTTTGTCCGCACCGCCGTGATATTTCCGGTCGATCACCGCATCACCCCGGACATCTTCCTTTTCCAGGAATATCGATGAAGAGACCGGATATTTATAGATACCGGTAAGTACCTCTTTTCCTTTCCATCGAACAACTGTGGGTTTGGCGATATTAACGGCAATGACTTTCATACTGTAAAACTACGCTGAAAAAGTGAAAAAGCCTGGGAAATTTTCAGTGAATTTATCGTAATCGGGAAATACAAACAGCCGCTCCGGGAATCTCCCGGAGCGGCTGTTTGTGTGGGCGGCAAAAAAAGGAGCGCAGACCGGAAAATTCCCAACGGTCCGGCCCCGGTGGCTGCGTGTTTACTTTATCATCTCAAAACTTCTCCTGATGAAATTGGTAAGCTCTTCACCTTTCAGAAGCCCTTGGGACAACCGTGCCAGGTCCAGGGATTGCCTGATGAGCCTTTCCTGTTTCGGTTTGGTTTTGGTATTCAGTATCTGCGATACCAGTTCGTTATTAGTGTTCACTACAAGATTGTACATTTCGGGCATGTTGCTCATACCGAACATACCGCCTCCGCCGGTGGCACTCATTTCTTTCATTCTTCGCATAAACTCCGGCTGGGTGATAAGGAAAGGAGCAGCATTACTGTCCATGGTCTCCAATTGTACCGTGTATTTTTCTTTTGGAACAGCCCCGGTGATGATCTCTTTCAGCTTATCTTTTTCTTCATCCGAAAGCTTGGATATCTTTTCCTCGTCCTTTTTAATGATATTGTCAATAGGTTCGGCATCTACCCGTACAAAAGAAATATTCTCTTTCTCGGTTTCCAGTTTTTGTATCAGGTGTGCTACGATAGGCGAATCCAGGAGCAGGACTTCATATCCTTTCGCTTTGGCTTCTTCTATATATCCGTGTTGTTCTTCCTTGTTGTTGGTATAGAGGATAACCAGTTTGTCATCTTTGTCCGTCTGGTTGTCCTTAATCTTTTCACGCAGTTCTTCAAAAGTATGGAAGGTATCGTCTACCGTAGGGTACAGGGCAAATTTATCGGCTTTTTCGAAAAATTTTTCTTCGGAAAGCATACCGTATTCAATAACGATCTTGATATCGTTCCATTTTTTCTCAAAATCTTCCCGGTTGTCCTTGAACAGGGAATTGAGTTTGTCCGCAACCTTCCTGGTGATGTAGTTGGATATTTTCTTGACATTACCATCGGCCTGAAGGTAACTTCTCGATACGTTCAGCGGAATGTCCGGAGAATCGATAACTCCTTTGAGCATGGTGAGGAATTCCGGAACAATACCTTCTACATTGTCCGTAACAAAAACCTGGTTCTGGTAGAGTTGGATTTTATCTTTCTGAATGCTGATATCATTGGTCAGTTTCGGAAAAAAGAGGATACCGGTCAGGTTAAACGGGTAGTCCACATTGAGGTGGATATGGAAAAGTGGTTCTTCAAACTGCATCGGGTACAACTCGCGGTAGAAATTTTTATAATCTTCTTCCTTGAGGTCCGAAGGTTGTTTTGTCCAGGCGGGTTCCGTATTGTTTATAATGTTGTCTACTTCTTTGGTAGGTGCCGGATCGTCTTCTTTCGCATCTTCCGGTTTCGGCAGGGTTTCCGTCCTGGTACCGAACTTGATCGGGACAGGCATAAACTTGTTGTATTTAACCAGGAGTTCGCGTATTCTGCTCTCTTCGAGGAATTCGGTAGAGTCGTCCGCTATGTGCAGTATAATTTCGGTTCCCCTGTCTTTCTTGTCCGCTTCTTCCAGGGTGAATTGCGGGCTGCCGTCGCATGTCCAGTGTGCTGCGGGAGCATCGGTATACGACTTGGTTATGATCTCTACTTTTTTGGCAACCATAAAAGCAGAGTAGAACCCGAGACCGAAATGTCCTATGATCCCCGTGTCCTTGGAGTCTTTATATTTTTCCAGGAATTCTTCAGCCCCGGAAAAAGCTACTTCATTAATGTACTTCTGCACTTCGTCGGCGGTCATACCGATACCCTGGTCCAGGATGTGAAGCTTTTGACCTTCCTTGTCAATTTTAACTTCAATAACGGGATTGCCGTACTCTACCTTAGCTTCACCGATACTTGTAAGGTGTTTTAATTTTAAGGTAGCATCCGTGGCATTGGAAATAAGTTCCCTTAAAAAGATCTCATGGTCGCTGTACAAGAATTTCTTGATCAGCGGAAAAATGTTCTCTACAGATACATTGATATTTCCGGTTGTCATTTTGTAAGAATTTTAATAATGGTTTTCCTTAAACGGCAGTTTCAAAAAAAGTACCAAGACAGAAGGGGGTGACAAAGTGACATTTTAAAATAGAAAGTTAAAGGCCGGGGAATCGGATGGTATGATAATTTGATAATGAGTCGGTAAGTTGAAAACTGAAGCAGGATCAGAAGAAGGTCTGAAAAAAATTTTAACCACAAAGTCAGCAAAGAATATGCAGAGTTCACAAAGAAATAAATAGTTGATTACGACACATTCAATGCTTTGGTTCCTTTGTGCCTACTTTGTGCGCTTTGTGGTTTTGATAGAACTTCAAGATTTTTTTGACACCTTCATTCCCTTTTTTGGGAAATACCTTCTGAAACCGGGAACTCTCCGACTAAAAAACTAAACGACAGTAACCATGATTCCCTGGTCCCGTAATTTCTTGACCAGAGCTGGAGAAATGCTTTTGTCGGTAATGATGTGATCTACCTGGTCCAGTTCGCATATTTTCCCGAAGCCTTTCTTTCCGAATTTTGTAGCATCGGCAAGGACAATGACCTCCTGTGCGGAGCGTATCATCTTCTGGTTGAGGTGCGCTTCGGTAATATCAGTGGTCGTCAGCCCGAAATCCAGGTCTATGCCGTCCACACCGATAAAGAGTTTGTTACAGGAGGTTTCTTCCAGTATCATTTCCGCATAATGCCCGGTTACGGAAGAAGAACTGTGTCTGGTATATCCACCGAGCTGTAAGACTTCAATATTCGGGTGCCTCAGCAACTCCATGGCCACATTAAGTGCGGAAGTAATGACAATCAGTTTGTCTTTGGGTTGAATGGCCCTTGCAAAAGCAAGTACGGTAGTGCCCGACGCGATGATGATGGATTCGGCAGTATCCACCAGCCTGGCTGCTGCGGCCGCTATGGCATCCTTTTCTTCGGTTTGTACCTTTTCTTTTTCATGGACATGCCTGTCGTTCACGTACGGATTTTCGAGCGAAGCCCCTCCGTGGGTACGGAACAGAAGTCCCTTTTCCTCCAGCAGACGCAGATCCTTACGTATGGTTACGGCAGATGTTTGAAGTTCTTTGCTGAGTTCCAGAACTTCCACATGCTTTTCCTTTGCCAGTTTATCCAGTATCTGTTTGTGCCTGTTCATCATAAAAAGCCCGTTTGCAGCGGTAAAAATACATAAAAGTTTGATAAAACCGTAACATGAACAATAAATCGAAATGTAATATGAATTAAAATGAAATAAAAGGAAATAGTGACTGGAACACGATTTTATAGGCCTACAGGGCATAATCTTACTGAGAAATGAGGCTGATACTGCCTGTAAATATTTTGATGAATAAAAAGCAAAGGATTTTTTTGGGGAATTAATAAATATCGTTTACTTTTGAAAAGTTTCGTTTTTGTATAAATTTATGTATAACGAAACTTTTTTGTGAAAAATGAAAAGAAAAAGATGGGTAATGAAACTACACGGTTCCAAAGAGAAAAATTACTGAAGGAACTGGAAAAAAATGAAAAATGGGATGTTATTGTTATCGGCGGCGGAGCAACAGGACTTGGGGTCGCTCTGGACAGCGTAAGCCGTGGATACAAAACCCTGGTACTGGAGCAGGCAGATTTTGCCAAAGGAACATCCAGTCGCAGTACCAAACTCGTTCATGGCGGTGTCCGTTATCTCGCACAGGGGAATATAGGACTGGTTCGGGAAGCCCTGCACGAAAGGGGATTGTTGCTTAAGAACGCGCCGCACCTGGTGAAGAACCAGTCGTTTGTTATCCCTAATTACCGGTGGTGGGGAGGTGCCTTTTATACTATAGGACTGAAAGTATATGACCTTCTTGCCGGAGGCCTTAGCCTGGGCGCTTCGGTATATATCGGAAAGGACGAAGCGCTGCGGAGGGTGCCTACCATCAAAGAAAGAGGACTGCGAAGCGGTGTGCTTTATCACGACGGACAGTTCGACGATTCGCGCCTGGCGGTAAACCTGGCCCAAACCTGTGTAGAACACGGGGCAGTAGTGCTCAATTACACGGAAGTTAAGGGGTTGCTGAACAAGAAAGGTGAAATAGCCGGGGTTATAGCTATGGACAAGGAAAGCGGACAGGTACATAATCTCCGGGGGGACGTGGTGGTAAATGCCACGGGGATCTTTGTGGATAACATTCTGCGTATGGAGAAACCCGAAAGCAAAGACCTGGTGCGTCCCAGCCAGGGAGTACATCTCGTACTCGACAAGTCCTTTCTCCCCGGTGAGGACGCAATCATGATACCGAAAACGGATGATGGCAGGGTGCTTTTTGCCGTGCCGTGGCATAATAAAGTAGTGGTGGGGACTACGGATACCCCTCTGGATGAACATAGCTTGGAACCTCGTGCACTGGAAGAAGAAATAGTATTTATACTGAATACGGCCGGGCGGTATCTCACCAGAAAACCTGCCAGGGAAGATGTGTTTTCCGTGTTTGCAGGCCTAAGGCCACTTGCAGCTACCGAGGGAGGTCCCGATAACTATCGGGACGGGAAAACGAAGGAAATTTCCAGAAGCCATAAGATATTGGTGTCGGAAGCAGGGCTTATTACCATAACAGGGGGGAAATGGACAACTTTCCGGAGAATGGGAGAAGATACTATCGATAAGGCCGTGGCATTGGGGAGGTTGCCGAAACGTAGCAGTAAAAGCGATACAATGACTATCCACGGAGCGAAACCTTCGCCGGACTTTAATGATCCTTTGTATGTATACGGAAGTGACCGGGAAAATATTCTGGCGCTGATCAGGGAAAATCCCGCATTGGAGGAAAAACTCGATGATGCTCTTCCTTACCGGAAAGCCGAGGTAGTATGGGCTGCCCGCTATGAAATGGCCAGAACAATAGAAGATGTACTGGCCCGGCGTACCAGGGCACTCTTCCTGGATGCCAGGGCTGCGGTGCGAATGGCCGGGGAAACAGCAAGGTTACTCGCTGTTGAACTCGGAAAAAACGAAGAATGGCAGCAAGAACAGGTACAGGCTTTTGAAAAAGTAGCCCGAAATTATATTTTAGAATAAAGATCAATATAATCTATCCTAAATTACCCGATACTATGAAACAATATATTTTAGCTTTAGACCAGGGCACTACCAGTTCCAGGGCCATCCTGTTCGATGAGAAGGGACAGATCGTTTCCGTGGCACAGAAAGAATTTACCCAGATATTTCCCAAGCCGGGGTGGGTAGAGCACAATGCACTGGAAATATGGTCTACACAGGCCGGAGTAGCGGCAGAAGCAGTGACTAAAATAGGTCTGAACGGTAAGAGTATTGCTGCCATGGGTATTACCAATCAGCGGGAAACCGTGATCGTCTGGGACCGGAATACCGGTACTCCCGTGTACAATGCTATCGTATGGCAGGACCGGAGGACTGCCGGGTATTGTGCAGAACTGAAAAAACAGGGTAAAGAAGACCTCATACGCCGGAAAACCGGACTGATCATAGATTCGTATTTCTCCGCCACCAAAGTCAAATGGATACTGGACAATGTTCCCGGGGCAAGAGAAAAGGCAGAAGCGGGCGAGCTTGTATGCGGTACGGTGGATAGCTGGATCATCTGGAACTTTACCAAGGGTGAACTGCATATAACCGATGTGACCAATGCGTCCCGGACCCTGCTCTTTGATATCCATGATATGGAATGGGATGACGAACTACTGGAGTTGTTTACCATTCCGCGGAGCATGTTGCCCGAAGTAAAACAGTCCAGTGAAGTATACGGAAATTCCAAAACCACCGTATTTGCAACCCCTATTCCCATTGCCGGGATAGGAGGGGACCAGCAGGCGGCACTTTTCGGACAAATGTGCATTACCCCGGGTATGGTAAAGAACACTTACGGTACCGGGTGTTTTATGCTGATGAACATAGGAGATAAACCGAAACTTTCCGAAAACAACCTGTTGACTACCGTAGCATGGAAGATTAACGGTAAAACGGAATATGCCCTGGAAGGGAGTATTTTTATTGCCGGTGCCGTTGTGCAATGGCTCCGGGACGGTCTGAAGTTTATCCGGTCGTCAGATGAAATTGAACAGCTGGCCACACAGGTGAAAGATACTGACGGCGTATATTTTGTTCCTGCCTTTGCCGGACTGGGGGCACCGTACTGGGACCCGGATGCCCGGGGTACCATGGTAGGGCTGAGCCGGGGTACGACATCCGCCCATATAGCCCGTGCGGCACTGGAGTCCATAGCGTATCAGACGGCCGATGTGCTCAATGCCATGCAGGCCGATGCCGGACTGGAAATTCGGGAACTCCGCGTAGACGGTGGTGCCGCCATAAATAATTTGTTGATGCAGTTTCAGTCCGATCTCCTGCAATGCGAAGTCATAAGGCCTAATATTGTGGAAACAACGGCGCTGGGGGCTGCTTATCTGGCCGGACTGGCAACAGGATACTGGAAAGATGTCGATGAGATACAGCAATTATGGCAGGTGGAAAAAAGATTTACCCCTGATAAGGATAAAGATATGGAAGAGGGGATAGCAGGCTGGAAAAAAGCGATCAGGGCCACACGAAGCTGGAGCGAATGAAATACCCGTAACCGTGGCTGTTTATGTCTGTAATATATAAATAGTGTTTAACCCAATAATATAGTTGTAATATACATGACACCATTTGTGGCTGAATTTTTAGGGACCATGCTCCTTATCCTTTTAGGAGACGGAGTTGTTGCCAATGTAGTGCTGAAGAATACCAAAGGAAATAACGGGGGATGGATTGTCATTTCCACCGCCTGGGCACTGGCAGTTTTCGTAGGAGTAATGGTGGCAGCGCCCTACAGCGGTGCCCATATAAACCCTGCGGTGACCATTGCGCTTGCCGTCGCAGGACAATTTGCCTGGAGCAGTGTAGCATCTTATATAGTGGCCCAGATGTTAGGGGCTATGACCGGGGCTTTCCTGGTATGGCTTATGTATCGGGATCATTTTAACCAGACAGAAGATAAAGGAGCGGTACTTGCCGTTTTTTGTACCGGCCCGGCAATCAGGAGATATTCTTCTAATTTTATCAGTGAAGTGGTGGGGACCTTTGTTTTGCTTTTTACTATTTTTTATATCACCGGAGCGGAAATAACATCTTCCCGCGAACCCATAGGGCTGGGATCTGTCGGTGCTATCCCCGTTGCTTTTCTGGTATGGGCCATCGGTTTGTCGCTCGGAGGTACCACAGGCTATGCCATTAATCCGGCCAGGGATCTCGGGCCCAGGATTATGCATGCCCTGTTACCTATAAAAACAAAAGGAGGGAACGACTGGTCTTATGCCTGGGTCCCTGTGGTTGGTCCTGTGGTCGGATGTATCCTGGCCGCCGTTCTGTTTATGGGGCTTCAGTAAAAGCCGGAGCCCAGGAGATATACCGTTTGTCTTTGGTATATTCCCGGGCTCCGGCCGGAATGACAGGTCCATATTCCTGTTTACTCTTTATTCTTTACGTATTTTTCCAGCCACTGGTCCTGTTCCCATAAAATATGTAAAATAGATTCTATGGCAGCATAACCATGGCTTTCTTTAGGGAGCATTACCAGTCGGGCCGGGGCACCGAAGCCTTTAAGGGCATTGAAATAGCGCTCGCTCTGCATAGGGTAAGTACCGGAATTATTGTCTGCTTTCCCGTGAATGAGCAATAGGGGCGTTTTCATTTTGTCCGCATGCATAAAAGGGGACATACTGTTATAGATTTCCGGTGCTTCCCAGTAATTCCGTTCTTCGCTCTGGAAGCCAAACGGGGTGAGGGTACGGTTATAAGCTCCGCTACGTGCTATTCCTGCGGCGAACAGGTCAGAGTGTGCAAGCAGGTTGGCTGTCATAAAAGCACCATAAGAATGCCCGCCCACAGCAACTCTTTCCCGGTCCACATAGCCCAGGGCATCCACGGCATCTATGGCCGCCTTGGCATTGGCTACGAGTTGTTCCCGGAAGGTGTCGTTCGGCTGTTTGTCACCTTCTCCTATGATGGGAAAGGCAGCATCATCGAGAACAACATATCCTCGGGTCACCCAATATACGGGAGAACCATAGGAAGGGAAGGTAAAGGAGTTGGGATTGGATGTTGTCTGGCCTGCACTGCTCTTGTCCTTGTATTCCCTGGGATAGGCCCAGAGGATCATCGGCAGTTTTTCTTTTTTATTCATGTCGTAATCCGCCGGCAGGTACAGGGTGCCGCTGAGCTCCAGGCCGTCGTCCCTTTTGTAGGTGATAACTTCTTTATGTATATTTTCTATACTTTGAAAAGGATTCCGGAAATTGGTTACGGCTATGGGAGCTATCCGTTTTTTCAGGTTCCGGAGGTAATAGTTCGGGTATTCGTTTTTGGATTCGATACGCACCAGTATTTCTCCTTTTCCGGCATCGATTACGGAGTGAATGTTTTCCAGTTTGTCTGTGAATTGCGATTGGTACAGGCGGTTCTTTTTAAGACTGGCCAGGTTGATTTCGTCAAGAAAGGGGAACTGACCTTTGTCGGAGTACCCGTCACCGATAAGAAAGGCACTGTTACCATCCAGTTTCAGGGCATATTGCCCGTATTCGTTTTTCTCCGTTTCGAAGTTCCCGGGATCGCTGTACCGGTCCTGGTAGTTCCGGTCAAAGATGATTTTAGCTTCTTTTCCGGGTTGGGAAGGGGTAAATACATAGGTTTTCGTATTCCGGTTGTTCCACCACCTGTCTGTCAGTACGGCCACCCGGTCATTTCCCCAGATTATTCCCGAAAACCTGTTGATGGTCTTTACCAGGGATACCGGTTTTCCTTTAAAAGGTGCCTGTAAAGTGAATACTTCATCCCGGAAAGGAACTTCTTTTTCCGGATCGCCACCATCCAGGGCTTCCACCCATACTATCGTTGCGGGTTTATCTGCCCGCCACGAAATACTTCTCTTTCCCTTTTGTGTTGCCATAAAGCCTTTGGGAAGATCTTCTATAAGAGGGGTCTCTTCTACGGTTTTTATCAGGTTGCCGTTCAGGTCGTATATATTGGTAGTAGAAGGGAAGCGGTATAACGGCACTATATAGGAAAACGGACGGTGAAGCGTAGTTATCATTACATATGCTCCGTCCGGGGAGAAACGTTCGCCAGAGTACATGGCCTTTTCTTTCCAGAGAGACTTGTTGCCCTCCAGGTCTACTTTGTAGAGTTCTGAGGTAGTAAGTGTTTCAAAGTTGAATTCATCGTCCTTGCTTTTCAGCAGGTCCTGGTATGTCCGGTTCTGGGCAAGGATGCCGCTGCTCACTGTTACCGTAGGCCCGGTAGGCACTGCTTCTTCTGTGTCTACCAGTGCCGGCCTGTCTGTCGGGAGCATCCGCACCAGCAAGGATTTACCGTCTTTAAACCAGCTGAGGGGACTGCCCATATTGGCATTGACATTGGCACCTGTCAGTTTTTTTGCCGTTCCGCTTGCCATGTCCAGTACCCATACCTCCACGCCGGTATCGGTAGTGTTGGTAAAGGCTATTTTCTTTTCGTCCGGTGAAGGGGTGAAATACGATAAACGCGGATTTGACGGAAGGCCCGTAACCTGTTGCGGTTCCGGATCCTTTAGTTTCTTATACTTTATATTGTTGATAAATACGGCCCTGCTGGATATATTGGTTTTGGGATTGATACGCAGACCGGCAAGACGAAGTTCGTCTTCGGACAGCTCTGCTATGGTTTTATAACTGTTGCGGTATAGCAGCAGCATGTTTTCTTTGTTATTGTCCATCATTACGGAGGGAGGCCGTTGAATGTCTACCAGTTCCAGAATTTCTTTCGGAGGTTTTTGATACGTCAGGTTCTCCTGTGCCGGGGAGAAAAAGGAGAACCCGGCACAAAGAAGTGCAGAGAGGAATAGTTTTAGTTTCATTAGTGGAATTTTTAGAATTCCGGTAAAGTTGCTAAAAAAAGCCATAAATAAACTTAAATATTTCTTAAAAAGAAAGAAATATACTGGCCAGTAAAACAAAAAGAGGAGGATTGCCGTATTGATGTACTATGGCTTTGCTTTTTACAATTTCAAGCGAATCCCGATCTTGTACACTACTCTCGCGAAGTTTATCATAGCCAGCCGGATTATAGAACCGGTGACGGCAAGGGGCGGGGAATGTTCTTTTCTGTATATTACTAAAGAAAATAAATATAATGGTTTTTGGCAGATTGATTTATACCCCCGCAAACCCTACCATGAAATATGCTGTTTAAAGACGGGGCATTTTTCTAAGTTGTAAGTCATACATTTTCACTAAATTTAAGTTAAATTGCACGCCTGATCTTGATTTTAATAAAAAAAATACCTTAAAAACAGAAAAAATGTATAACTCCAAAATTTCCGGCCTTGGGTATTATGTACCGGCGAATGTGGTAACCAATGACGATCTTTCCAAAATGATGGATACTAATGATGAGTGGATACAGGAACGTACAGGGATACGGGAAAGACGTCATGTGGTACGGGGAGACGGGGACACTACGGCCACTATGGGAGTGAAGGCGGCGAAAGTGGCTATAGAAAGGGCCGGGATAGATAAAGAGGATATAGATTTTATTGTATTTGCTACCCTGAGTCCGGATTATTATTTTCCGGGCCCCGGCGTAATGGTACAGAAGGAGCTCGGCATAAAAACGGTTGGGGCCCTGGATGTAAGGAACCAGTGCTCCGGTTTTATATATGCCCTTTCCGTGGCCGATCAGTTTATAAAAACCGGAGTGTACCGGAATATCCTCGTTATCGGGTCCGAACTGCATTCTACGGGATTGGACATGACCACCCGGGGAAGGGCGGTGTCCGTGATCTTCGGGGACGGAGCGGGGGCTGCTGTAATCACCAGGGAAGAAGATAATACAAGGGGAATCCTGTCTACACATCTGCATTCCGAAGGAGAGCATGCGGAAGAGCTCGCACTTACCGCCCCGGGAATGGGAGGGCGTTGGGTAAAGGATATCCTCGAAGATAACGATCCGGACGATGTTTCGTATTATCCGCATATGAACGGCCAGTTCGTCTTTAAGAATGCTGTCGTGAGGTTTAGCGAAGTAATCATGGAAGGATTAAAGCAAAATAACCTGCAGCCGGGGGATATCAATATGTTGATCCCGCACCAGGCTAACCTGCGGATCTCGCAGTTTGTTCAGCAGAAATTCGGGCTGTCTGACGATCAGGTGTTTAATAATATCCAGAAATACGGCAATACCACTGCCGCCTCTATTCCGATTGCCCTTACCGAAGCATGGGAAGAAGGGAAGATAAAAGAAGGTGATATCGTAGTACTTGCGGCCTTCGGTAGCGGATTTACCTGGGGAAGTGCTGTTATCAGGTGGTAAAGTATCGGCCTTTGTCCCGACGGGATCAGATATAAAAGTTGAGATCCCTTCCTCCGGCGGATGAGCCCGTAACGGAAAACCGGCAATAAACTTCAAGACCAGCAAAGCGTATCAGGCAGATATAATTTGCGGAGCCTCTATAGTGTTGTTGCAATCCCGAAAAATCTTTGCTGTTAACCCTTTTTTAAAAGTTCCGTTGGCCGGTTTATAGTCCTTGTCAAGGAGTAGTTTCGCCGGTAGTTGCCGTGTATGTACCGAAAGCGGCACTTTGTCCGAGGAGCCTTTCTTCATTGGCATTTAACAGGATCATTTTCTGGAAGTTGATCTGGTGTGAAAAACCTGTTCTGTCGCTCGTTTCTGTCGTAGCGATGGTTATTTCACCCTGAATAGCTTCATATCTTGCTATTTGTACCGGGGTTTCCGGTTTTTCCTCCAGGCAGAAATAGTTGTCGGGTACTTCCCCGTCAAATACATAAAAGAATACTCGCGAACCTTCTTCCCCGATGGTGCTGATAATGGGGCTGTCCTCCTCTGTCTCTTCATTGAGGAACAGGCCTTCTTCGAGGTCGAGTACCAGGGCTATCCCCCTGTCCGTATTATCGGTACCCGCCCTGTACAGAAGAGTATCATTACAATGTATGACATTGCCCAGCTCGGCACCGATTGCGGCATTCGGAGGAGAAGTAGTGAATGTCCCCAGAGGAAACCTGTTCTCAATAACCCGTTCCCCGGCATCATTCATCAGTACCGCTCCGTGTATAACTATTCCGTGATTGAAACCACTTCCGTCCGATTTGGGAGTGGAGAGGGCGCGGATAACACCTCCTGTGGCTACGACCTCCTGTAGTACTGCGGGAGTTGAAGGAGGAACGGTATTACAGAAATAGGTATTTGTTACGGCATCGTCAAAAAAACGGTAATATAACTGGGAGTCTCCGGGGATGTTACTTTCAATACTGTCCGCAGTGACCCGGTTCCCTAGAAAATTGGATTCCAGCTGCAGTATGAGAGCCTCATTTTCTGCAATTTTGAATAAGAGCCCGGTATCTTCGAAATTAGTGCAACCTGTAATACTGCTTTCGGAAAAATCCACACGTTCTATTTCCAGGTCGCCGTCGTTACAACTGGCGAGTAATAAAATGGCGGGCAGTATTCCAAAGAAAGTATTTTTCATAAAAGTGGATTTCATGGTAATATTATCTCTTTCTGACAGGTCTGTATTTTTTAATAAATACGCATTCCTGTGTTTTCCGGGCAAAACGCTTAAATTTGCACCGGTATTTCCGGAACAAAAGTAGTGGAAATGTATGTATAACGGATAATATTCCATATAATTTTAACAGCCAATGGATAAGATATACCTGGATAATGCTGCGACCACAAGGACACGGGACGAGGTGCTGGAAGTGCTTAATGCATCCCTGAGGGAAAACTACGGCAATCCTTCTTCTACACATAGTTTCGGACGTTCGGCCCGGACATTGATCGAAAAAGCGCGTAAAACCATAGCAGGATATCTCAATGCCTCTCCGTCTGAGATCATTTTTACTTCGGGCGGTACCGAAGCAGATAACATGGTACTTCGCAGTGCCGTTCGGGATTTGGGGATACGTACTGTCATTACGTCTAAAACAGAGCATCATGCCGTGTTGCATACGGTAGGACAACTGCAAAAGGAATATGGTATTGCGGTAAAATATGTAGTGCCGGACCCGGATGGTACACCAAACAATGAACATCTGGAATGGTTGCTTCAGAATGACGACAGTAAAAAGCTGGTGAGCCTGATGCATGTGAACAACGAGATTGGGAACAAAATAGATATTGATGAGGTTGCACGGATATGCAAGGAGAATAATGCCTTGTTTCATTCGGATGCCGTACAGTCCATAGGGCATTGGGAATGGGATACTCAAAAGACCCGGGTAGATTTCCTTGCTGCTGCTGCACATAAATTCCATGGCCCGAAAGGGGTGGGTTTTGCATATATCCGCAAAAAATCCGGACTGGCTCCTCTTATTTTCGGAGGTGAGCAGGAAAGAGGATATCGTGCCGGGACCGAGAGTGTGCACAATATTGTGGGAATGGAAGAAGCCTTGAGATTAGCATATGGCCACCTGGAAGAAGAAAGAAAATATATAGGAGGACTTAAAAAATATTTTATAGAACAACTGCGGGAGAAAATACCTGGTGTGGAATTTAACGGAAGCTGTGCGGACGATAGCAGGAGTACCTATACGGTAGTGAACGTACGTTTACCATTCAGTAAGGAAAAAGCGCAAATGCTGCTGTTTCATCTCGATCTGAAAGGGATAGCCTGTTCCGAGGGCAGCGCCTGCCAGAGCGGTAGCCTTACCGGTTCGCATGTGCTCAGCGCCATACTCAGCGATGAGGAATTACAAAAACCTTCTCTGAGATTTTCATTTTCTTCCTTTAATACGAAAGAAGAACTGGATTACGTGGTAGAAACCCTGAAAGAATTCCGGGAAAGCTGATTTTCTTCCGGAGATCAGACAAAAATGGCATATATACCCGACGTCGTTATATATGCCATTTTTATTATTTATTTACATCCTGGTGAATATCACTATTTATCGTAAGGGAATTTCCTCGAAGCTTTTTTCATAATAGATTCTATGATGTCCTGCGTGTTTTTCCCGGATTTTCGCGTGATGGTTTTTTCGAATTTCCATAGTAATTTTCCCGTTTTTCCGTCACTGAGTTTTATGGCGATCCTGCCGTAATCGCTTTTACCGCTGATTATATCAAAAAGGCTCGGGCTTTCCACGCCTTTGGATATTAATTTGCGCAGCGTGAGGTTGCCGCTTATGATACCGTCAACACCCAGTATTTCCGACAATTCTTCTGAAGTATGAATGTCAAGGTTGTTAATGGAGATATTATTCTTATTGAGAATGGCGTTGGTGTTTTTGATATTCTGGAAGTTTACGCGAAACCCCTTTCGGCTTTTCTTTTTGGAAAAATAGCTTTCCAGGGCATTCTGCACCGCATATCCTTCTTTGGCCTCAAGTTTTTCCAGTTCCTCTTTTGAGAGACTTTCCATGTGTTCCAGTTCCAGGGTGGCCAGGAAAGGAAGGATAGCCAGGGTTTTGTGGTCTTTCGTCAATTCGTCAAATTTCTGACTCTCGTAAATAGTCTTTTGAGCCAGGACAGGGACCGAGCATATGACAAATAATAAAAACAGTGCTTTTTTCACTCCTAATATTTTTAAATGACTGACTCAATGTATGCCGCAAAACCGCGAAGGTATGCGGTCGTGCGGGACTTTTCCATGTGTTCGCCTCGTTGTTTGGGGTACGGGGTAACGGCGGTGCAAAGTTACTGTTTTTACTTTGTTGCCCTGTAAAATGTAGCGTTAAATGTGCTGCTGTTCCCTACGTTGTCCGTAACAGAAAGTTCCAGCTGATGTTTACTCTCGTTAAAGCGTATATCATTAAAATCATAGGTCAGGGTATTGTTCTTAGGTTCATATTCCATCAATATCCACCTGCCGTTTATCGTGGCCCGATAGGAAGCTATGCCGCTAAGATCGTCCGAGATTTTTACTTTCAGATAATGATAATTGGAAAGCCACTGGCCTTCTTTAAAATTGATCGGGGTTATTTTTGGGGCTGTGGTATCTTTTTCCAGTGTAAAAGTGCCGAGATTCCGGGTGTGTGTGGAAAATATGTCACCTCTTTTGTATGTGGTTTCATAGGAAGGCCGTTTCCTGCGATCGAGGTACGCGATAAAAAGTTGTTTCCGTTCTTCCTGGGGATAGTCGGAAACATCAAACGACAAAGTAAAATTCCTTTGGACAGGAACTTCGTCATTATGAACTTCATAAGTCCCGTTCCCGTTATCCCTCAGGTCAAAATAGAGGTCGTCGTAAAACGTATATGAAGGAAAAAATACGGTAATGTCGCCGGCAGCATATATATTGTCCCTGTTGGTGCGCAGGTAGTTCCGGGTGATCTTTTTTTCTTCTTTATGTACAATCTCCTGCTTCTTGCCTGTTACCGGGATTTGCAGGACGCTTTTGTTTCCGTCGAAGTCGCTCACTTCTATGATTACATTGTAGTCCGAATTGTCTTTTATGTCGATAATCCCTTCGTTGAGCCTTTTTCCATAAATACTCAGGTTATTTCCGGGAGTTATAAAACATTTTTGTATTCGCTGCCTTTCGCGGACATAATGGCCGTAATCGATCAGTGTATTTATACCTCTGCTTTCGGCAAAGGAAAAGGTTTCAAAATTGTAGTAGAGTTGTGTTGTTCCGTTAACGGACATCTGCATGGCATAGGCGCCGTTTTTGTTATAGGCAAGGTCCTGCCTGTCGTAAGCGCGGATACCGAACCCGATTGGCCCATAGGCATCGATTTTGCCAGCCAGCAGTGTACCGTCTGCCTGACGGGTAAATGGTATGGGGAGCGGCTCCCCCGACCGGTTTACCTGCGAACTGTCACTTAGCGGATATGCATAGAGTTCCTGTATCTCGGGAGGTTGGGAGTCTTTTACCGGGAGGCCGAAAAACAAGGGGTTTATAGGTTTCTCCGTTTTCGTATCCCGTATTTCAAAATGCAGGTGCGGACCGCCGCTGCCCCCGGTATTTCCTGTGTAGGCGATAACATCTCCTTTTTCTACCGGTAATTCTGCGGATGCCGGAAAAAGCTCTATGTCAAAAGCTTCCTCACGGTATTGCCTTTCTTTAATGTAAGCCTCTATTTCCGGGGCGAATTTCTGTAAATGAGCATATACCGACGTATAGCCGTTGGGGTGGGTAATATAGAGGGCCTTACCGTATCCCCAGGGAGAAATCTTTATCCGTGATATGTACCCTCCGGCCGTGGCATAGGCTTTTAATCCCTCCCGTTGCTGTGTTTTTATATCAGTGCCGGAATGAAAGTGATTGGAACGCAGTTCGCCAAAAGTGCCGGAAAGCAGGAGCGGAATGTCCAGCGGAGCACGAAAATAGTCTTTAGGATAAGTTGCCTGCCCGGAAACGGTGATGAATGTCAGGGAAGCAAAAAGGATGTGGAGTAAACGCATGAATCTTTTCAGTTATGTGGCGCTAAAATAAAGAATAAGTATTTACGAGGCAAAGGGCCCGTCACATGAAGTTCCGGTGTGTAGCCGGACGGTCTCCTTTCACGGCACCTTCCGCGATAAGCAGCGTTGGTCCGGGCTTTATGCGCAGTATCTTCCCCGGGGTAACAAGAGAGGGAGACATCTTAACGTAATTTTTAGAAACCGTACCGCAAAGAATTTTATCTTTACCCATTCAAAAATTCGTATTTAAACTATGCCCGCAGAGTGTCTTTCATTCAGGAAAACCGGATATTTTTCTAAACTGATATGCGATTATACGGAAAAAAACCAGGCTCTGACGCCTTTTTATAACCGTTTTCCGGAAATCAAAGCGTTCCGTGACCAGATCGAAGAAAAACATGTTTCTTTTTCCGCCGGAACACGGCGTGTGCTGGTTGAAGCTTTGGAAAGACAGTATGAAGGGGTAGATTCGTCAAGGGAGACCTTGTTTAACCTGCAGGCACTGTCCTCTGATAATACATTTACCGTCACCACAGGTCACCAGTTAAACCTGTTTACCGGCCCGGCCTATTTTATATACAAGATCATTACCACAATAAATCTGGCGGGGGCATTAAAAACCGAATATCCGGACTATCATTTTGTACCGGTGTACTGGATGGCGACGGAAGACCATGATTTCGAAGAGATCAACCATTTCAATTTGCACGGCAAAAACTTTCGCTGGAACAGATCGTCCGGAGGGGCAGTAGGTACATTTTCCACAGATGGGCTGGAAGAAGTATTCCGGCTGTTTGCCGCAGAACTAGGACCGGGAGAGCATGCGGAATATCTGAAAGACCTGTTTCGGCAGGCTTACCTGGAACATACCGGCCTGGCCGAAGCCACCAGGTTTCTGGTGAACAGGCTTTTCGGTGAATACGGGCTTGTTATTATAGACGGAAATGACCCGGCGCTTAAAAAGCTGTTTGTCCCGTATGCGGAAAATGACTTGTTTAAGAACACGGCCTATAACAGTGTCTCCGAAACTTCCGAAGCTCTCAAAAAAGCGGACGGTGATTACGGATTGCAGGTGAACCCCCGCGAGATCAATCTTTTTTATCTGGAGGAAGGCCTGAGGGAACGCATAGAGAAAAACGGGGATATATATACTGTACACGGTACGGATATAAAGTGGGGGAAAGACGAACTGCTGGAACATCTCCGCAACATGCCGCAGAAATTCTCCCCGAATGTTTTGCTCCGTCCGTTGTACCAGGAGGTGATACTGCCCAATCTTTGTTATATAGGTGGTGGCGGGGAAATAGCCTACTGGTTACAGTTAAAAGGCTTTTTTGAAGAGGAAAAAATACCCTTTCCCGTGTTGCTGGTGCGCAATTCCGTGCTGTTAATAGATGCTGTACAACAGGGAAAACTGGAAAAACTGAATATTACCCCGGCCACATTATTTCTGAAGCGGGATGCTTTTATCAATAAAAAGGTCCGTGAGATCAGTGATATCGATATCGATTTTTCGCCGCAAAAGAAATATCTTCAGGAGCAGTTCAAAGGCATGTATGAACTTGCTGCAAAAACCGACAAAACTTTTCTGAATGCGGTCAGAGCCCAGGAAGAAAAGCAGCTTAAAGGTTTGGAAAAACTGGAAAAACGTCTGTTAAAGGCACAAAAACGCAAATTATCGGACCAGGTGGTCCGGATGACCGATATACAGAACGAATTGTTTCCCGGGCAGTCCCTGCAGGAAAGGACCACAAACTTTTCGCAGTTTTATCTGGAATACGGCAGGAAACTTATTCCCGGGCTCATCCGGGAATTAAAACCACTTGAAGGAGATTTCTGCGTACTGACTTTCTGAAGGGGTCAAGGTACAAGATAGCAGCTGTCCCATGAATCGCCGTTCCGGGAAAACAATATCCGGAGATGGTTTATTTTTTGCAGTTTTACGTATTCTATCTTTTCCGGGACCAGTTTCAATACGGTAAAATAATGAATGTTTTCCTGGTGTCCCACTTCCGAAGGGTCCTGGATTATGGTCCCCGGAGGTAATTCGGTGATGTAGTCTTTCCTGGATCTCGGTTTGATCCGGTTCCAGAGTTCCAGTACGGTCTCTTCGTCTTTTTCTACCCTTACATTGGCGGTCATAGTCACCTGAATAAACTTTGAAGAATTAAAAAAAAGGAGGCTTACTTCGCTGTTTTCGCGGATATGCATCATTTTTTTGGAGCGGCTGTCCGTATATGCCGTGAGCGTAAAGTCGTCTGCCACATCACGAAGTACCAGTATACGTTGTCTTATATGGCCATGCAAACCACAGGTGGCCATAGAAAAATAACGAAACCGGTGCTTTGGTTTACCGATAGCTTTTCTAAGGTCGTTTTTTATGGAATCCAGAATATTCATAAGGTTGGAGTATGTTAAGAGCATTAATTTACGATATCTTTTTCATTTTTCATAATAACCTGTGTTTTCATATGGATACAGGACAAACACATTATATATGGGAGGAAAGGTAATTAGTAATCCGTTAGCGGTGATAGTGTTACAGTTCGGGGTTGAGGAGTCCCGATATATCGGGATGGAGTTGGAGGTGTTATTTTTTTGTTACAAGTTGCAGGTTGCAGGTCTCATTCAGGTCCCTGAGTCCTTCGATAAACTCAGGATACCCGCCTGCCGGACAGGCAGGAACTAAGGCTGAAGGGCGGCAGGTTGCGGGCTTACAGTTTAATTTATAGGCCAAACCTACAACCTGGAATTCTAAACCTGTAACATTGCAATCATAGTTTTTTGAATGCGTTTGCCCTGCATATTCATATTTTACAATTCAGTACTAAAGGGCCAATATGTATCTTTGTGTAAAAAGAAACCGAATATGCACAATATAGACATGGACGTGGTGGAAATGACACTGGACGTCATGAAGTATGCCATAAGCAGGATCACCCAGACGTCTCCGGAACTGGGGCACCCGAAAAAAGAAGAAGAGCTTCGCAGGCTGGTGGGAGAAACGGTTACCCCCGAAGGAATAGGAGGAGAAAAAGCTTTCCGGTTGTTCCGGGATGTGCTGGTAAAAGCAACGGTACCCATTGATCACCCGAGGCATCTCGCTTTTGTGCCCGCTTCGCCTACCCGTGCTGCCGTGATGTTCGACCTGGTTACTTCGGCCTCAAGCATCCACGGAGCTTACTGGATGGAGGGTGCGGGAGGCATTTACTGCGAAAACGAAGCGATGAAGTGGCTGGTGTCTCTTACAGGGCTTCCGGAAGGGGCTTTCGGGGTGTTTACCAGTGGAGGAACTGCCGCTAACCTGTCCGCCATGGTGACTGCCCGTGAAGCCTGGCGATCAGTTTCCGGAGAACACGGAAGGGACAGAGGGTTGGTAATAACCTCCATAGGCGCCCATTCGTCCATTAAAGCCATGGCCAAAGTGATCGATGCCGATGTCCACCTGGTGGATTCGGAAGACAGGCTCACAGGACGGGGCCTGCGGGAAACCATAGGACAACTGTCTCCGGAACAAAGAAACAGGCTGTTTGCGGTGGTCGCTACCGGAGGGACAACCAATGCCGGGATTATCGACGATCTGGAAGGGATAGCTAAGGTATGTGAAAAAGAAAAGTTGTGGTTTCACGTAGATGCCGCTTACGGAGGAGGTGCTCTGGCTGCTGATTCGGTAAGGCATTTGTTCTGTGGGATAGAGAAAGCCGACAGTATTACCATAGACCCGCATAAATGGCTTTTTTCACCATACGATTGCGGTGCGGTGATCTATAAGAACCCGGAGCTTGCCAAACAGGCCCATGCCCAGGAAGGTTCTTACCTGGACATTTTTAAAGATGAAGGGGCGCAGGGTTTTAATCCTGCCGATTACCAGATACAGCTTACAAGGAGGGTCCGGGGGCTGCCTCTTTGGTTTTCTTTGGCGATGCACGGTACCCGGATGTATAAGGAAGCAGTAGAACGGGGAATAGAACTGGCGCAAATAGCCGGAAGGCTTATCGAAGAAGATCCGGACCTGGAACTCGTTCGGGAGCCAAGCCTTTCCTGTGTGCTCTATCGCCGGAAAGGATGGGCACCGGATGATTATACCAACTGGACGTATAAAAATCATAAAGCGGGTCTGGCCCTCGTGACTCCCACCAAATGGAAAAACGGCGATACCTATGAGACTGTTTCCCGTTTTTGTTTCATCAATCCCGATACCACCGAGGAAGATATAAAAATGATCCTGGATACGATGAAATAGCCTGCAATAAGAGGCTTTGATCGCTTGTGGATAATTAAAACAGCGGAAATTGGGATTTGAGATTTGATTTTTGATATTTAGTAGTATTTTTGCGCATGCAACACGACGTACTTATTTTAGATTTCGGTTCGCAGTATACACAACTCATCGCTCGAAGGGTTCGCGAGCTTAATATTTACTGCGAAATTCACCCATTTAATCATTTGCCGGACGATATTTCACGCTATAAGGCAGTAATTCTTTCCGGAAGCCCGTTCTCAGTCAGGGCAGAAAATGCCCCGCATCCGGATTTATCTGCCATAAGGGGAAAAATACCACTATTGGGGGTATGTTACGGGGCACAGTATCTTGCGCATTTCGGAGGCGGCAGCGTAGAACCTTCCAATACCCGCGAATACGGCCGGGCAAATCTGTCCCACATCGTGGAGGGGGAACCTTTCTTCGAAGGGGTGTCGCCGGGAACACAGGTATGGATGAGCCATAGCGATACTATTAAAGCCTTACCCGATAATGCCAGAAAGCTGGCCAGTACTGCCGATGTGGAGAATGCGGCTTACAAGATAGAAGGAGAGACCACTTACGCCATACAATTCCACCCGGAAGTATACCATTCTACAGACGGGAAAAAAATACTCGAGAATTTTCTCGTGAAAATTGCCGGGGTCGCACAGACCTGGACACCGGACAATTTTGTGGACATGACAGTAGATGCTTTAAAAGAACAGCTTGGTAATGACAAGGTCGTACTTGCTTTATCGGGCGGCGTCGATTCTTCCGTAGCGGCCGTATTGCTGCACAAAGCCATAGGAGAAAACCTGCACTGTATCTTTGTCAATAACGGGCTGCTGCGCAAAAACGAATTTGAAAAAGTGCTGGAGCGTTACGAAGGCATGGATTTAAATGTGACCGGTGTGGATGCTTCGGAACGCTTTTTGAGCGCTCTTGCGGGAGTTGAAGATCCGGAGTTGAAGCGAAAAGCTATAGGGCGTACATTTATTGAGGTCTTTGATGATGAAGCCCACAAAATACAGGATGTAAAATGGCTCGGCCAGGGAACGATTTACCCGGATGTCATCGAATCTGTTTCGGTAAACGGCCCGTCTGCCACCATAAAAAGCCATCACAACGTAGGCGGTCTGCCGGATTTTATGAAACTCAAAGTGGTAGAACCTCTTCGTATGCTGTTCAAGGACGAAGTGAGAAGAGTAGGTGCCTCTATGGGGATAGATGCCGGTTTGTTGGGAAGACATCCTTTCCCCGGTCCGGGACTGGCAATCCGCATTCTGGGAGATATCACTGCGGAAAAAGTCCGTATTTTGCAGGAAGTAGATGATATTTTTATCAGTGGTTTAAAGAGTTGGGGGCTTTATGATAAAGTCTGGCAGGCAGGAGCTATACTGCTCCCGGTGAATTCCGTAGGAGTTATGGGAGATGAACGTACCTATGAGAAATGTGTGGCATTGAGGGCTGTAGAGAGTACGGACGGGATGACTGCCGATTGGGTAAACCTGCCTTATGATTTTCTGCAAAAGACCTCTAATGATATAATAAATAGAGTAAAAGGCGTTAATAGAGTAGTATATGATATAAGTTCCAAACCGCCGGCCACTATAGAATGGGAGTAATGTTTGTCTGCAGACCGGCCTTTTGGGAAGGATTACAGAGAAATTTCTAAGAAGAACAGGACCGGGCGTTTCATTGAAATTGCCCGTATCTTTGTTTCCGGAAGGATTCCCGACCCGAATGATTAAAATAAAAATAAATGAACAAATTTGTTGTTTTCTTACTGGTAGCATTCTTTGGTGTTTTTGTACATGCGCAGGACTTTGATACGCATGCCGTAAAAAAAGGAGAAACAGTAACAAGTATAGCCAGGAAATACCAGGTAAGCCCTTCAGATATCATCCGGTTGAATCCGGAAGTGAAAAACGGCCTTGCGGTAAATACCATTTTGATAATCCCCCTGTCCGATAAGGCAAAAACAGACGGGGAGGCCATGACCCAGGAGGTAGTATCCTTTATTACGCACAAGGTAAGGCGCAAAGAAACACTGTTTAGTATAGCACAGCTTTATAATGTCGGAGTGGATGATATAAAGAAATACAACAAAGAACTATACAGCAGGCAGCTCAAAAAAAGAGAAAAGATACGGATACCGAGATTTGAGTACAAGGCGGTAGAGGTCTTTAAAGATTCGGGGCCGGACAAAACGAAAACCTACGTGGTACAGGCAAAGGAAGGCAAGTGGCGGGTAGCTTACAAGCACGGAATCACTATTGAAGAACTGGAAGAACTGAACCCGGGTATCGGAGATGTGCTGCGTGAAGGGCAGGAAGTGCAGGTACCGGACCATCCGGATAATGAAGAAAAGCCCATAGATGATTCGCATAATTATTATGTGGTATTACCGAAAGAAGGGTTTTACAGGCTGAAAGTGAAACTCGGTGTCACCCGGGAAGAACTGGAAGAACTGAATCCCGAATTAAAGGAGGGAGGGCTTAAAGAAGGAATGGTGCTCAAACTGCCCAAATCCATATCTTCCGACCTGGAGATGGAAGACGGGGTGGTTACGGAAAAATTTAACCTGGTAGATAGTATTGATCGCAGGGCACAAACCAGTATAGCCCTGGTGCTTCCTTTTAAATTGAATGAAATAGAGGAAGGGGATAACTTTAAAGAAAAAGTAAAAAGCAGTAAGTTACTGAGCCGTTCTCTCGATTTTTATACCGGAGCCCTTGCCGCGCTGGATTCTGCAAAACAACTTGGTATCTCGGTTGATGTGAGGGTGCTGGACAGCAGGGCGAGTATCACAGGGACGGGCAGGCTGCTTACTGCAAATGATTTTAAGGATGTGGATGCGGTCATAGGACCATTCCTGACCACTCCTTTTAATGAAGTGGCCGGAGGTGTAAGGGGAGTCCCGGTATTTCTGCCTTTCTCCGGGAATGTAAAGCCTCTGAACAACATATTCCAGACGGTTCCGGATGACCAGGTGCTGCGGGACAAAATGATAACCTATATCAAATCACGTGCAGGGGACAAGCAGGTTATAGTTATTGCGGATTCCAAAAATGCAGGTGTGCGCGAAAAACTGCAACAAGAACTGCCGGGGGTAAAAGTACTGAATCCTACCGAAGATAAATTTATCAGGCTTGACGACCTGAAGAACATACTCAGTGAAATAAAAGAGAACTGGGTCATCGTAGAGACCGGGGATATCGTGATGCTGACCAATGTTACCGGCGTGCTGAATTCCGCCAGGTCAGACAAACGCAAAATCACCATGTTTACTACGAAAAAAGGAAATGCCTATGATTCCGAAAGTGTTTCCAATTTTCACCTCGCCAATCTGGATTTTCACTATCCTACCGTGGATAAGGCTTCTTCCGGTGACACTCCTTTTGTAAAAGCTTATGCCGAAAAGTTCGGTATTTCCCCGAACCGTTATGCCGCAAGGGGTTATGACCTGACGCTGGATGTGATCCTCAGGCTTGCTTATGATAAGGATCTTTACGAAACCACTTCGATTATAGGAGAGACTGAATACGTGGAAAACAAATTCAAGTATCACAAAAAGTCCCTGGGCGGATACTACAATAACGGGGCATACATTGTCAAATACACGGATAAACTCGAAATTGAAGAAGTAAAATGACTTCAAAAGTAATTTATAAAGGAGATCTGAGGACCGAATGTGAGCATTTGCAATCGGGAAACATATTTATAACTGATGCCCCTACCGATAATAATGGCAAAGGAGAAGCATTTTCCCCTACCGACACGGTCGCCACGGCGCTGGCCAGTTGCATGCTTACGGTAATGGGGATTAAGGCACGTGAGCTGGAGGTAGACCTCACCGGGACCACGGCAGAGGTTACCAAGACAATGGCTGCCGGACCAAGGCGTATTTCCGCGATAAAAGTGGTTTTTCGTTTTCCGTTGAATCCTGATGATAAAACCAGAAAGATACTGCAAAATACGGCAAACACCTGCCCCGTGCACTACAGCCTGCATCCTGATATAGAAAAAGAGATCGAATTCAACTGGGGGTAAACTGCAGGATAGAAAAGCATCAGGCCCGGGAGTTTCCCGGGTTTTTATATTATTTACATTCGGGTATTACCGCAGGAAAATCCCTTCTTATAGTGCGTAAAAGAAGATTCTCTGTCATAACCGCAATTTCCTGTGCTTAACAATCCCTTAAAATTTCGTTTGATTATTGTCCTATAAATAAAATCGATAGCTCGCTTTTACGGTATGCTTTATGAGTATATTAACAAATTTATATTTTGCTCATGCTGAAAATATCAATTATGTAAAATTCAGGGCGTTTTTGGAAGTTTTATTGTGAATTATGAGGCAAAGAAAAGGAGATATTAAAAACTTTAAAAAGTGTCGGCGATTTCGTATTTTTGCTGGACTTTCAAAATAAAAAACTTTATACACAATGGCTTTTGATATTGATATGATTCAAAAGGTCTACGCTGGAATCGCCGAGCGGGTGGACAAAGCTCGTGAAGTGGTAGGTAAGCCGCTGACCTTATCTGAAAAGATTTTATATGCCCACCTTTGGGATGGTAATCCCACAACGGCATTTAAGAGAGGTGCAGATTATGTGGACTTTGCCCCGGACAGAATAGCCTGCCAGGACGCTACGGCACAGATGGCGTTGTTGCAGTTTATGCGTGCCGGAAGGCCCCAGGTGGCTGTTCCTACTACTGTACACTGTGATCACCTGATCCAGGCCAAGGTAGGTGCGGACAAGGATCTTAAAAGAGCCAATGAAACCAGTAATGAGGTATTTGACTTTCTCGGGTCGGTATCTAACAAATACGGTATAGGCTTCTGGAAGCCGGGTGCCGGTATTATTCACCAGGTAGTGCTTGAAAACTACGCTTTCCCGGGAGGTATGATGATCGGAACGGATTCCCATACGGTAAATGCCGGGGGATTGGGAATGATAGCCATAGGTGTCGGTGGTGCCGATGCGGTGGATGTAATGGCCGGGATGCCATGGGAATTGAAATTCCCGAAACTGATCGGAGTGAAATTAACCGGTAAGCTTTCCGGGTGGACTGCTCCCAAAGATGTTATCCTTAAAGTAGCCGGGATCCTCACTGTAAAAGGAGGTACCGGTGCTATTGTAGAATATTTCGGAGAAGGTGCCAGGGCAATGTCCTGTACCGGTAAAGGTACTATCTGTAATATGGGTGCCGAAGTAGGTGCAACCACTTCTACCTTTGGTTACGACGAATCCATGGACAGGTATCTCCGTTCCACAGGACGTGAAGATGTTGCCGATGCAGCCAATAAAGTAAAAGAGTACCTTACTGCCGATCCGGATGTATATGCAAATCCGGAGCAGTATTTCGATCAGGTTATAGAGATTGATCTTTCCGAGCTGGAGCCCCACCTGAACGGGCCTTTTACTCCGGACCTTGCTACGCCGATATCCAAAATGAAAGAGGCGGCAAAAGAAAACGACTGGCCGCTGAAAGTTGAGTACGGACTAATAGGCTCCTGTACCAACTCTTCTTATGAAGATATTTCAAGGGCGGCATCGCTTGCCAGGCAGGTATCGGATAAGAAGTTAAAGACAAAATCAAACTTCACCATAACTCCAGGATCAGAGCAGGTGCGTTACACTATCGAAAGGGACGGGTTTATCGATACCTTCAACAAAATCGGTGCAACGGTATTCGCCAATGCATGCGGCCCTTGTATAGGTATGTGGGACCGTGCTGGTGCTGAAAAAGAAGAGCGTAATACCATCGTGCATTCCTTTAACAGGAACTTTGCTAAGAGAGCGGATGGTAATCCTAATACCCTCGCTTTTGTGGGGTCTCCCGAATTGGTAACTGCAATCGCTATCTCCGGAAGGCTTGATTTTAATCCTTTGAAAGATAAGCTTATTAACGAAGATGGAGAGGAAGTGATGCTGGATGAGCCAAGAGGGTACGAACTTCCGCCCGAAGGTTTTGCCGTGGAAGATGCAGGATATCAGGCCCCGGCAGAAGACGGAAGCGATGTGGAGGTTGTAGTGTCTCCTACATCGGAGCGTCTACAGCTGTTAACGCCGTTTGAGCCCTGGGACGGGAAAAATATTCTTGGTGCGAAGTTGCTTATCAAGGCTTACGGTAAATGTACCACAGACCATATTTCCATGGCGGGACCATGGTTGCGTTATCGCGGTCACCTCGATAATATATCCAATAACTGTCTTATCGGAGCTGTGAATGCATATAACATGAAGACAAACTTTGTGAAAAACCAGCTTACAGGCGAATATGGAGGGGTGCCGGATACACAAAGAGAGTATAAGGCGGCAGGAATGCCTACGGTAGTAGTTGGCGACCATAACTACGGGGAAGGTTCTTCCCGTGAGCATGCTGCAATGGAGCCCCGTCACCTCGGTGTTAAAGTAGTGCTTGTAAAATCGTTTGCACGTATTCACGAAACTAACCTTAAAAAACAGGGGATGCTTGGTCTTACATTTGCCAATGAGGCAGATTACGACCTGATACAGGAAGACGACACGTTCAACTTTGTGGATCTCGAAGAATTTGCGCCCAATAAGCCTGTAACCATCGAAGTGGTCCACGCTGACGGAAGTAAAGATACCGTTATTGCCAACCATAGCTATAACGAAGGGCAGATAGCCTGGTTTAAGGCAGGTTCCGCATTGAACCTTATTGCTGCCGGGAAGGCTTAAGCGATAAAGTTGAAATATATAATTCCAGAAAAACTCCCGGTTCCGGGAGTTTTTTATTTTTGTAGTGGGAGTTCCCTGAAAGGCAGAACGCCATTGTGATAATCCAAACAAAAGTTCAACTATGAAAAAACGAACGGTTAAAAATGTCCTGCTTATATTGTTGGTGCTGTCTTTCTTCGTTACCCCCCTCGGCTTTGAGAGTAAAGTTCTCCTCAGCCGGGTGTTTGCGCCGAAACCGGAAATTGTGGAACCCCAGGATCGCGAAAAGATTTCCGGATATGACTGGAGGCTGAAGGATGCGGATTGGAAAATATTTAACTTTAATCGGTCCGAGGGACGTGTCGTTTTTGTGAATTTCTGGGCTTCGTGGCGTATTCCTTCCATAGCGGAAAGGAAAAGTATTCAGAAGCTTTACGATACCTATAAGGGCAGGATGGACTTTTATATGATCACAAATGAAAAAAAGGAACCTGTCCTGGAGCTGATGGAGGAGAGGGGATATGCTTTCCCGGTAACCTATCTTATAATAGGTGAAAAAATGCCCCTGGATGCTACAAAAGTACCCTCCGGGTATATTATAGATAAAAACGGATATATAGTGGCAGAGAGCGAAGGAATAGCCGATTGGGACAATGCCGACATAAGGCAGTTGCTCGATACCCTGCTGCAATAATTCCGGATCCGGTGATTGTCTGTTAAGTGCTTGCGTCGTGAAAATCTCAAAAAATCAGATATACAATCTTTCCCTGCTGGTGTTCGCGGTCCTTGTATTATTTACTCCTGTGGGGACGGCCGTAAAAGTGTGGGTCAACCGGCTTGTGGCTGTCAGTCCTTTCCGGACTCCGGAAGAGCATCGGGAGAATATCGGCAGCTATCACTGGGACTTAAGAACACAGGATGGTGGAATTTATGATTTTAGCAATGCCAGGGATAAGGTGGTGCTGATCAATTTCTGGGCTACCTGGTGCCCTCCGTGTATTGCTGAAATGCCTGCCTTGCACCGGCTGTATAAAGATTACGGGAACAAGGTGGTTTTTCTCTTTGTGACCGGTGAAGATCCGGAAACCGTCCGGGAATTCCTTAGGCGGAAAGAATGGGATATCCCGGCTTATTTCCCGCTGACCAGTGCGCCGGAAAAGATATATTCTTCGAGCATTCCGGTAACCTGGGTGCTGAATAAAAAAGGGGATATTGTGATTGGGAAAAAAGGAGTCGCTGCCTGGGACAGTGATGAAGTTCGTGATATATTAGACGTGTTGATTGCCGAATAGGTGTAATGTATTTGCTGTGATCTCTTTTTGTCGGGGCAGAAAGAGAAAATATTATCCGGAACAGCTGATTATTGTGGAGTATAAGGAAGATTGAAATGTCTGAAAAAAAAGAAACCCCTAGGTAAACAGGGGCTCGAAATAAGAGTGCTCACGACTGGATTCGAACCAGCACGTCCTTGCGAACACCACCCCCTCAAGATGGCGTGTCTACCAATTTCACCACGTGAGCAAAAATTCGTGGTGACCTGGCTGGGGCTCGAACCCAGGACCCTCTCCTTAAAAGGGAGATGCTCTACCAGCTGAGCTACCAGGTCAATTAGATTAAATTATTTGTTGTATAATGTAAAGAACACTTACTGCGGTCTGTTTTCTTACGGGAGACCAAAAATTCAGATTTTACAGTGACCTGGCTGGGGCTCCCTTCGACAAGCTCAGGGTAAACCTTCTCGCCCGGATCATATAGTAATAATCGTGTGACCTGGCTGGGGCTCGAACCCAGGACCCTCTCCTTAAAAGGGAGATGCTCTACCAACTGAGCTACCAGGTCATTCAAAGAATCGCCTTTTCAGGCAGATTGCCCGCCGTTGCTGGCGGTAAGCCTCCTTCTCGGTAGGCGGGTGCAAATATAACATCAATAATTTATTTTTCAAGGCGATTTTAATATAAATTTGTCTTTTTTTTAGAAGTGAAGTATAATGTATTGTATTTAAATAGATTAAAGTTTTATGGTAATTGTATTGATTGGATATATGGGGAGCGGTAAAAGTGCCGTAGGAAGGAACCTCGCCGAAAAGTTGTCCCTGAAATTTGTGGATATGGACGATTTTATCGAAGAAAAGGAGCAAAAAAGTATCCCGGAGATTTTTCGGGACAAGGGAGAAATATATTTTCGCAAGGCAGAGAGTCATCACCTGGAAGCGCTTTTTGCCGGCTCCGGGGACATGGTTGTTGCTCTTGGTGGCGGTACGCCCTGTTACGGCAGTAATATGGAGTATATACAGGGAACTACGGATAAAGTTGTCTATCTGAGAGCATCTGTGGAGGAGCTTACTGCCCGTCTTGAGAAGGAAAAGGAACACAGGCCTTTAATAGAGCATCTTTCCGATAGCGAACTGGAAGAGTTTATACGAAAACACCTTTTCGAAAGAAACTTTTTCTACCTGAAGGCCAACTACAGTGTAAAAGTAGACGGACGCCCCGTGGAAACCATATCGGATGAAATTATATCGAGAGTGGTATAGATGTTATTGCAGGTAAGCAACATTTTCCTCTTCACCGAATTCCACACTGACGTGTTCCTGGAGAGAGGTGGAGAGGGAAATGCCCTTGAAGTCCGCTTTGATGGGGTAACGTTTGTGGTTCCTGTCTATGAGAACTGCGGTCTTTAATTTTTTAAGAGGTACGTTTAGGAAGTGCTTAACCCCGTATATTAATGTGGCACCCGAATTAAGGACATCGTCAATCAGTACGACGGCCTTGTCCCGGTAAGCGCTTTCCGGAAGGGAGGTTTTAACCGGGTTTGTTGGGTTTACCTTGTCTACCGTAACTTCACAGAGGGTTATGTTGATATCGGAGATATCGCCTAATACGGCAGCGATCTTTTCCGCAAAAGTCAGGCCGGCGGAAACAATACCAGCTACAACAATCTCGTCTTCATCTACAAAAGTTTCATATATCTGGTAAGCGATTCGTCGTATTTTGTGTTCTATTTCTTCGTGCCCGAGGATCTTATTCTCCGTAATGGTCATAACTTTTCTGTTTGATAGGAAACAACAAATTTACCGATTAAAATGACATGCACAGTATTCAGGCCGAAAAACTCTTTTGGTCTTCGGGACTGTTTTTGTGTTTTTTCGGACGGAGTATAAAGAAGAGTTCCCTGCCTTCTCTCGGTTTTATGGAGTTGTAGCAGTGTTCCATAACGACTATATTGAAATAGGGGGAAAAACAATCATAATATTCCTGTTTATCACCGCCGAAAGGAGGGCCTTCTCCGGTCAGTGGGAAATCGAACAGCAGTCCTGCCAGTTTTCCCTCCGGGTGAAGTAATTGATACATTTTTCGCGCATATTCCCGCCTGGCTTGCGGCGGAATAGCACAGAAGAAAGTCTGTTCCAGGATAAGGTCAAAAGACATGTCGAGGTCAAAGAAATCCCGATGGATCAGCTGGGTTTCCGGGAAGTCCGGGACACGTTCTTTAAACCGCAATAGCGGCGGTAAGGCAAAATCCAGGACATGGACGTTCTTAAAGCCGTTCCGGAAGAGATATTCCGCCTCATGGCCGTTTCCGGCACCCGGGATGAGTATTTTCCGGTCCTTGTCGTCCAGTTGGTCCACATAGGCCTTTATCGGGGCGGATATAGTACCGATATCCCAGCCATCCGAACCCGAATGGTAACGATCTTCCCAGTATTTGCCGGTGGTAATATCCATAGTACTATTCCAGGTCAAGATCATCCGGATCGTTCTCCACATAGTCGTCAATATCCCTCCGGTCTTTTTTGGTAGGCCTTCCCGTTCCTTTTTTGCGATAATGCTCCTTGGCATATTTCAGGAGTTCCGCATTCTCAAAAGCTTCCGGCGGGGTAGTATCTCTCCGGTAAATATCGGTGAGTTTTGCGCCGACCCGGCTTGCAGGGATATCCAGGACGATGAGTTCGTAGTTGATCTGGTTCTTCCGGAGTTTAATCTTATCAGCAGGGAAAACCTCCCTGGAAGGTTTGACGGTCTGGCCGTTTACTTCCACATGTCCTTTTTTACAGGCTTCGGTGGCAATATTTCTCGTCTTATAGTAGCGGACACACCACAAATACTTATCAATACGCATACGCTAACGGAAAATCTACGTTAATTAATAAAAACAAATTTACAGAAAATTGTATCTTGCGCATTCAATTTTTTAACAATGATGAAGATAAACAGACTAGGTTTGGTTGTAATGGGAGCGGTGGTTCTCTTGGGGGCATGTAGAAACGATGATAACGGAGGTGGTGTCGAAGTCCGGGACCCTGCCGAAGTGGCTGCGGAAAATGATGCGACTATAAGAGAATACCTGAGCACCCACTTTTATAACTATGAAGAGTTTGAAGCTTATAAAGACTCTGCGTATGTTGACAGCACAGATTTTGATTTTAAGATCGTTATTGATACCATTGCCGGGGAGAACAGTGACAAAACCCCGCTGATGGACCAGGTCACGGAAAAGACCATAGCAGTGGAGCTCTCGGCAGACGAGACGCTGGACCATAAAATGTACTATCTCGTGGCCAGACAGGGAGACAATGACAGTATTCCTGCTACCAAAAGTACGGACTCTACATTGGTAAGGTATAAGGGTTTTTTGCTGAATGATTTTATCTTTGATAACAGCAATACACCGGTATGGTTTAACCTGTCCAATAATATCCGAGGTTTCCGTGAATTTATGCCTGCATTGAAGTCAGGTGGAGAAATAAATATCAATGAAGAGGATGGCACTTATGTTATTAGTGGTAATTATGGCATAGGAATGGTATTTATGCCTGCCGGATTAGGGTATTATTCCGGTTCCGGTAGTATTCCGGCCTATACTCCCGTAGCTTTTACCGTTGATCTTTTGAGGGTGCGGGAAATAAAAGAGGAAGAAGAGGATTGATCCAGGTCCGGAAAAAAGAAAAATAAAAAACGGTCTGAAAATCCAATTCAGACCGTTTTTTTGTTTCTTATCAGACGGATATAGCCTCGTTAAAACTTATAAGACAGGCCAAAAATAACCTGATTGGGCCTGCTGTCTATTGTAATGTCACTGTTGGTATTGTTTCGTACAATTTTGGCTTCGGAATCGGAAAGTCCCCTTTCCCACCGGACATCGAGGCCGAGGCTGCCGAATTCCACACCGAGCCCCATCTGCATACCCAGGGTAAAACTATCTGTATCGATATCCTGAATATCTTCTGCATCAAAATCCGAGTCCACTACAAACTGGAAAGAAGGCCCGATAAAGGCATGCGCGAAACCGAGGAATTTTTTACCGATAAGGATCGGTACATCGAGTTTTTGCAGGTCAAAATTTCCTTTGTTACCCTGATATTCGTATTCGCTGCTGATCTGGGTATACATAAATTCCGGACGCAGGTACAGCCCTATGATAGGTACATCCCCGCGGAGCCATACTCCGGCGTGAAATCCGGCTTTTCCTTTTCCGCCATCCAGAATATCTTCTGCCTGATCTTTGAGGTCTCCTGTCTTGTTGTAGTTAAAACCGGCCTTTACACCAAAGTCGATTTGGGAAAACCCGGCAGCGCTTACAAAAAGCATAGCAATAATTAAAAGCGATCTTTTCATAGGTAGGATTTAATTCCCGGAGTATATAATTTTAACCCGGGATGGTTAATAAATAATTACCTTTTTCAGCAGACATATTCTTTTGCTAAAGAAAAGTCTACTTTCTCTTCAGTACCTTTTCAACGGCTTTTTCTATCGCTTTATTGTTCAGGCCGTATTTTTCCATGAGTTGGGCAGGTGTTCCGCTTTCTCCGAAAGTATCGTTCGTGGCTATGAATTCCTGGGGAGCCGGCTGGTTTTTGACCAGGACCCTTGCTACGCTTTCACCCAGTCCGCCATAGTAGTTGTGCTCTTCTGCCGTAACTACGCAACCGGTTTTGGCAACAGATGCCAGTATGGCCTCTTCGTCCAGCGGTTTTATGGTGTGTATATTGATAACTTCGGCAGAAATGCCTTTTGCTTCCAGGGCTTCGGCGGCAAGGAGGGACTCCCAGACCAGGTGACCGGTAGCAATGATGGTTACATCCGTACCTTCGTTGAGAAGAATGGCTTTTCCTACTTCGAATTTTTGATCTTCGGGTGTAAAGTTGGCTACGCTGGGTCTTCCGAAACGGAGGTAAACAGGTCCTTCGTGTTCTGCGATGGCTATGGTAGCGGCCTTGGTCTGGTTGTAATCACATGGATTTATTACGGTCATGCCCGGAAGCATTTTCATGAGTCCTATGTCTTCCAGGATCTGGTGTGTTGCCCCGTCTTCTCCCAGGGTAAGCCCCGCATGGGAAGCACATATTTTTACATTCTTACCGGAATAAGCAATAGACTGGCGGATCTGGTCATAAACCCTTCCGGTGGAAAAGTTGGCGAAAGTACCGGTGAACGGTATTTTACCGCCTATGGTAAGCCCTGCGGCCATTCCCATCATATTTGCTTCGGCAATACCAACCTGGAAAAAACGTTCCGGGTTCTCATCTATAAATTCCTGGATTTTTAAGGATCCTATAAGGTCGGCACAAAGAGCCACCACATTGGGATTGGTACGGCCAAGGACTGTCATCCCCGCTCCGAATCCGCTTCTGGTGTCTTTTTTTCCTGTATCTGTATATTTTTTCATTTTGGTTTTTCTGTTTAATGGATTTTAAGGAACAGTACATCATCATAGAGACGCATGGTCTCCTCTGATTGAGACGCACGGCCGTGCGTCCGTACACGGATCAATAATCCCCTAAAGTTTCCGGGTTTTGGGCCAGGGCTTTTTCTAATTGCTCGTCATTGGGTGCTTTACCGTGCCATGCGTGTGTGTACATCATGAAATCCACACCGTGGCCCATTACCGTATGAAGTAGCACACATACCGGTTTTCCTTTTCCGGTTCTGGTTCTGGCTTCTTTCATACCGTTTATTACGGCTTCTATATTATTGCCTTCTTTAATTTCCATGACATCCCATCCGAACGCTTCGAATTTGGTTTTGAGGTCGCCCATGGGAAGTACGTCATCTGTTGCTCCGTCTATTTGCTGACCGTTGTAATCTACGGTGGCAATATAATTGTCCACCTTATATGCAGCGGCATACATAATGGCTTCCCAGTTTTGTCCTTCCTGTAATTCACCATCACCGTGCAAGCTGTATACCAGGTGGTTGTCCTTGTTCAGTTTTTTGGCAAGGGCAGCCCCGATGGCCACGGACATTCCCTGTCCGAGAGAACCGGAAGCTACACGTATACCGGGAAGGCCTTCGTGCGTGGTAGGATGCCCCTGAAGGCGGGAATCTATCATCCGGAAGGTGCTGAGCTCTTCTACCGGGAAGTACCCTTTTCGTGCCAGTACGCTGTAGAATACCGGAGAAATGTGCCCGTTGGAAAGGAAGAAGAGGTCTTCACCTATACCATCCATATCAAATTCATCTTTCAGTTCCATGATCTCGTTGTACAGGCTTACGAAAAACTCCGTACAACCCAGAGACCCTCCGGGGTGGCCGGAATTTACCTTGTGGACCATCCGCAAAATATCCCTGCGAACCTGTGTTGATAAGTCGTTTAGTTGTTGAATATTAGACATTTTTAATAGTTGAAATTATTCCCTGGCAAAAATAAACTTAAAATAAGCTTCCCACAAAAGTTTTCCGTGTTAGTTTTCAGGGTTTCACAAATTATTTGTTGGATTTAGCCGGAAGCACGAAGTCCGAAGCCTGAAGTTGGAAGTTTGGAGTGCGAAGTCCCGTTATACAAACTCCTAACTTCGTGCTTCCGGCTTCAAGCTTCGTACTTTAAAATATTCCTATCTTTGCCGATTGATTGATATTGTTTTTATGAAGTTCGAGTTACAAGCAAACGATCCTGCCAGTAAAGCCAGGGCAGGGAAGATCAGTGCAGGGCACGGGGTGATCGAAACTCCTATTTTTATGCCAGTGGGTACCGTGGCATCCGTAAAGGGAGTGCACCAGAGAGAGTTACGGGAAGATATTAACCCGGACATCATCCTGGGGAATACCTACCATCTTTATCTCAGGCCTCAGACGGAGATCCTGGAAAAAGCAGGAGGCCTGCACAAGTTTATGGGATGGGAGAGGAACATACTTACCGATAGCGGCGGATACCAGGTATATTCCCTGTCAGCTAACAGAAAAATAAAGGAAGAAGGTGTGAAGTTCAAGTCACACATAGATGGTTCGTATCATTTTTTCTCTCCGGAAAGCGTAATGGAAATACAGCGGAGCATCGGGGCCGACATTATTATGGCCTTTGACGAATGCACCCCTTACCCGTGCGATTATCGTTATGCACAGCGCTCCATGCATATGACACACCGGTGGCTCGATCGCTGCGTGGAACACCTGAAAAAAGTACCCGCAAAATACGGGTATGAACAGTCTTTGTTCCCTATTGTTCAGGGATCGGTTTACAAAGACCTCCGGGAGCAGTCTGCGGAATACATTGCCGGGGTCGGGGCAGACGGCAATGCCATAGGGGGATTATCCGTAGGAGAACCGGCTGAAGAAATGTATGCCATGACCGAAGTGGTCTGCAAAATACTGCCTGAAGATAAGCCCCGCTACCTGATGGGGGTAGGGACCCCCGTGAATATTCTGGAGAATATTGCACTGGGAGTGGATATGTTCGACTGTGTGATGCCTACGCGGAATGCACGTAACGGAATGCTATTTACGGCAAATGGCATCATCAATATAAAGAACAAAAAGTGGGAAGATGATTTTTCGCCGGTAGATGAAATGGGGGTCACTTTTGTGGATACACAATATTCCAGGGCGTATTTGAGGCATCTTTTTGCAGCAAATGAGTATCTTGGCAAACAAATTGCTACCATACATAACCTCGGCTTTTATCTGTGGCTGGTGCGTGAGGCGCGGAAGCATATCCTGGCAGGGGATTTTTACGCCTGGAAAAATGCTATGGTACCGAAGTTGGGGCACAGGCTTTAGTAATGGAAAATAATATATAGATATAGTGAAAATATTAGATTGGTATATTATTAAAAGGTATCTCGGAACCTTTACGGTGATGCTCCTCCTTTTTATTCCTATAGGGATTATGATAGATCTCTCGGAAAAAGTCGGTAAAATGATCGAACAGGAAGCACCTACCTCGGAGATTGTCATATATTATATAAACTTCACCTTTTATTTTGCCAACCTGCTGTTCCCCATATTTCTCTTCCTGTCCATAATATGGTTCACTTCCAAGCTGGCCAATAATACGGAGATAACGGCCATATTGAGCTCGGGGGTACCTTATACCCGTTTTCTCCGGCCCTATATCGTAGGGGCGGCTCTCGTAGCCATAATGGCTTTTGTTATGGGGATGTTTATTGTGCCTTCGGCCAGTAAAGGCTATAAGGAATTTTATTATAAATACCTGAAAAAGGGGAAGCAGGACCGTGAGACCACCAATCTCTACAACCAGATCAACGATAACGATTATATCTATGTGAGTAGCTTTGACCCGCGAAATAAGATAGGGTATAATTTTACCCTGGAGCATTTTGAGGGCGAACAGCTCATATATAAAATATCTGCCCGCAATATCCGGTGGATAGAAAAGGACAGTACGTACCGGTTGTCTTCCTATATAAAGCGGAAAATAGGGGAAACCGATGATATACTGCAGAAGGAGAGCAGGCTGGATACCGTCTTTTCCTTTAATCTGGATGACCTGACGCCGGTATCGTACATAGCAGAGACCAAAAACCTTTTCGAACTGAATAAATTTATTGAAAAGGAGCGGAAGAAAGGATCGTCCAATATAAATACATATCTCCTGGTTAAGTACAAGAGGTGGGGGCTGCCGGTATCGGCATTCATACTTACCATCATTGCGGTAGCCGTATCCTCCAAGAAAAAACGGGGAGGAATGGGGATCAATCTTGCTCTTGGGATTGCCCTGGCCTTTATTTTTATATTTTTTGACAGGATATTCGGTACCATGGCAGAGCAATCGGGATTTTCTCCTCTGCTCGCAGCAGCCTTACCCAATATTTTATTCGGAATACTAGCCATCTATCTGCTGAACAATGCTAAACAATAATCAGAAGAACTACCTCCACCTGCATTTCATAGTGTTTATCTGGGGGTTTACGGCAGTGCTGGGGGCCCTGATCTCTGTCGAAGCCATTCCGCTGGTATGGTACAGGATGTTTATAGCCACCTTTTTTGTCGGTGGGTATATATGGTACAGCGGTTTTTCCCTGCGGGTACCGGGAAAAACAGTGCTCGCCTTTATCCTTGCGGGAATTGTACTGGCCCTGCACTGGGTAGCTTTTTTTAAGGCAGTTAAAGTCTCTAATGTATCCGTAACTTTGGCGATGATATCAACAGGGGCACTTTTTACCTCGATCCTGGAACCCATATGGTACAAACGAAAGGTCATATGGCATGAAATTGTTCTGGGGCTGGTGGTCATTCTGGGACTATACCTTATTTTTAAAGTAGAATCTTCCTATATCGAAGGCATTGTGCTTGCCCTTATTGCCGCTTTGCTGTCTTCGGTATTTTCGCTCCTGAACGGAAGGTTTGTAAGACAGTACCGTCCGTCTGTCATTTCTTTTTATGAATTGCTGAGCGGTGTCGGTTTTCTTTCCCTTTTTATGGGGGGAGAAGTCTTTACCGGGGAATTTTTCAGGCTTGCCTCCCGCGACTGGCTTTATCTCTTTGTGCTTGCTTCGGTATGTACGGCTTATGCCCTGATATCTTCTGTTAAGGTTATGAAATACATAAGCCCGTATACGGTGATGCTAACCATTAATATGGAACCGGTTTACGGCATATTGCTGGCCTTTATGGTCCTGGGGGACAGCGAGAAAATGAATCCCCAGTTCTATATCGGTGCCGTAGTTATTCTCGCTACCGTACTGGCCAACGGTATATTAAAACACCGGGAAGGTATAAAGAAAGGAAAAGCGGACGGACCGGGTAACGACGTAGGAGCTTCCCCGGATGTGGGAATGTGTTAAGGTGTATAAATAATGGTTTGCCCATAAATTGTACACAAAAAAATCCGTAAGTTTGTAGGCTGAATCGAATCAAAATTTAATTGATAATGGAATATTTGGATTTTGAATTACCTATCAAAGAACTAGAGGAACAACTATCCAAGTGCAGGGTTATCGGGGAAGAGAGCGATGTGGATGTCACCGAAACCTGTAAGCAAATAGACAAGAAGCTTACACAAACCAAAAAAGAAATATACAAGAACCTTACGGCATGGCAACGCGTTCAGTTGTCACGCCACCCTTCAAGGCCTTATACTCTCGATTATGTTAGGGCCATATGCGGGGATACTTTCCTGGAACTGCACGGAGACCGTACCGTAAAGGACGATAAGGCTATGATAGGAGGTCTTGGTAAGATCGACGGACAGAGCTTTATGATTATCGGCCAGCAAAAAGGTTACAATACCAAAACAAGGCAATACAGGAATTTTGGTATGGCCAATCCGGAAGGATACCGTAAAGCCCTGCGGCTTATGAAAATGGCAGAAAAGTTCGGAATTCCGGTCGTCTGTCTTGTAGATACTCCCGGTGCTTATCCCGGAATTGAAGCAGAAGAAAGAGGACAGGGAGAAGCTATCGCCCGGAATATCATGGAAATGACCCGCCTGAAAGTCCCTATCATTGTTGTTATCATCGGAGAAGGCGCCTCCGGTGGGGCACTCGGGATCGGTGTGGGAGACAGGGTGCTCATGCTGGAAAACACATGGTATTCGGTAATATCACCGGAATCCTGTTCGTCTATTTTGTGGAGAAGCTGGGAATATAAAGAACAGGCAGCCGAAGCTTTAAAACTTACGGCCAAGGATATGAAGAAACTACACCTGGTAGATGATATTATAAAAGAACCCCTCGGAGGTGCGCATTCCGACAGGGAAAGCACTTTCAAGACCGTTGCCCAGGTCATTCTGGAGAACTACGAAGAACTGAAAAAACTGAGCCCGGAAGAACTCGTGGAAGAGCGTATGGAAAAATATGCCAGCATGGGTGTGTTTAAAAATTAGTTCATCTAAAATATCAACCGCCATAATCCCTTTTCCGGGGGATAAGGATACAAACCGAAGTAAAGAACTTCGGTTTTTTTTACGTTATGAACATAAAGTCGTAACTTGTTAACAGCTTAAATGTTGACGAGGAGTGAATATTAAGTAGTCCTAATTATTTAATAGTTAAAACAGCATTTTCTACATTCGCGTTTATGGAAAAAACAGGCCCTGTGTCAGGAATTAAAATTGAAAAAGCGCCCGTAAGTTCGGGCAGATCGGGAATAATATCCCTGGAAAAAGGAAAAATACCTCCTCAGGCCCTGGAATTGGAAGAAGCGGTGCTCGGCGCCATGATGATCGATAAGAAGGGGGTGGACGAGGTGATAGATATTCTGCACCCGGATGCCTTTTATAAAGAAGCGCACCGGTTTATTTACGAGGCTATCGTAAAGCTGTTTGAAAATACGGAACCTATAGACCTGTTGACCGTATCTTCACAGTTAAAAAAAGACGGTAAACTTGAGCAGATAGGAGGAGATTACTACCTTATACAGCTCACCCAAAAAGTGTCTTCTTCTGCACATATTGAATTTCACGCACGTATTATCCTGCAAAAATTTATCCAGAGGAGCCTTATTAAAATTTCTTCGGAGATCATAGAGGAGGCTTACGATGAAACTACGGATGTCTTTGATCTCCTGGACAGTGCGGAAGCCAAGCTGTACGAGGTAACCCAGGGTAACATTAAAAAATCTTCCGAAACGGCGCAAAGCCTTGTTATGCAGGCCAAGAAGAAGATCGAGGAAATATCCAATAAAGAAGGTTTGAGCGGTATTCCTTCCGGGTTCGATAAACTCGATAAACTTACCTCCGGATGGCAGCCCAGTGACCTTATTATCGTTGCGGCGCGCCCGGGTATGGGTAAAACTGCGCTAACCCTGTCTATGGCCCGGAACATTGCGGTAAATTCCGATATTCCCGTGGCGTTCTTTTCCCTGGAGATGTCTTCCGTACAGTTGATTACCCGTCTTATTTCTTCCGAGACCGGCTTGTCTTCGGAGAAACTGCGTACGGGAAAACTCGAAAAACACGAGTGGGAACAGCTTAACGTAAAGGTGAAATCGCTCGAGAAAGCACCTTTGTTTATAGATGACACCCCTTCGCTATCCATATTCGACCTCAGGGCGAAAGCCAGGCGGCTTGCGTCGCAGCACGGTATCCGGATGATTATTATCGATTACCTTCAGCTGATGACTGCCGGGGGAACACAAAAAGGGGGGAACCGCGAACAGGAAATATCTACCATATCCAGGAACCTCAAAGCACTTGCAAAGGAACTGGATGTACCGGTTATAGCACTGTCCCAGCTTTCCCGCGCGGTGGAAACCCGTGGCGGAAGTAAACGCCCCCTGCTTTCCGACCTCAGGGAATCCGGAGCAATTGAACAGGATGCGGATATTGTTGCCTTTATTTACCGCCCGGAATATTATAAGATAGAGGAATGGGACGATGAGGAGCGTACTCCTACCCAGGGACAGGGTGAATTTATTGTGGCCAAACACCGTAACGGGGGATTGGAAAACATCCGTCTGAAGTTTATCGGGCACCTCGGTAAGTTCGATAACCTGGATGATTTTGACTCTCCGTTCGAATTCCAGTCCAAGATGAACGCTTCCGAAGATGACGGTTTTAATCCCGGGGCTCTCCCGAGTGCGGAAGATGCTTTCGGAAGTTCGATGAACGAAGGTCCGGCACCTGATGATGACAGTGACGTACCGTTCTAAAAAAAATATACATATAAAGAATAAAAACGGCGTGTTCCGGGGATTAATTGTAACTATACCCGGAACACGCTGTTTTTAATGCCGGGAATCTTCCCGGTATAATTTCCAAACGTTTTCCGTAACTTTGAAACTAAACCTTATTTATTATGCGTTTCGGCTTATCTGTTTACAGGTTGTTTTTTATCCTCGTCCTCCTATGCAGCATGTCTGTCCACGCTTCACGTATACTGATTCCTATGGATGCGGAATATCAGAAGAACCATCTCAAGGCATACGGAATGGCCTACTGGACACTGTCGGAGAATTTTAAAGTGCAGTGGCTGCTCAACTATCGCGGAGGTTCCTTTCTTATGCCCGACACGGAAGAGATACGGAAAGAATGTACTATACGCGGGGTGTCCTATGAGGTACTGTCCGATGCCAAGGCGGAAAGCATTCTCGGGGAAATAAGCAGTCCTGCCAAAAATCAGGAAGCTGTAGTATTGGAAAAAGCACCGAAAGTGGTGGTATATTCACCCAAAGATAACCCGCCATGGGACGACGCGGTGACTATGGTCCTTACCTATGCCGAAATTCCGTATGATGTGGTCTATGACGAAGAAGTGCTCGCGGACCAATTACCGATGTACGATTGGCTGCACCTGCATCACGAGGATTTTACCGGCCAGTACGGGAAATTTTACAGGGCATATAAAATGGCACCCTGGTACATCCAGCAAAAGAAGGAGGCGGAAGAACGTGCAGCCAAACTGGGCTTTGATAAAGTATCCGATTCCAAACTGGCCGTAGCCCTGAAAATACGCGATTTTGTTGTGGGGGGCGGATTTATGTTTGCCATGTGCTCTGCTACCGATAGTTTTGATATAGCGCTCTCGGCAGAAGGCGTAGATATATGTGAACCTATGTTTGACGGCGATCCTTCCGATCCTGATTACCAGTCTAAAATAGATTACGATAAGACCCTTGCTTTTACGGGCTTTACCCTGGAACGCGATCCGAATGTCTATGAATTCTCTTCCATCGATATGACAGACCGCCGCAGGATAGCCAAAGAGGTAGACTACTTTACGCTCATGGAATTTTCAGCCAAATGGGACCCGGTCCCCACTATGCTCTGCCAGAACCATACGGCGCTGATCAAGGGGTTTATGGGACAGACCACCAGTTTCAACGGAAACGAGATCAAGTCGCCCGTATTGATACTGGGTGAGAATAAGGCTAACGGTGAGGCCCGTTATATCCACGGGGTAAAAGGAAAAGGTTTTTTTACCTTTTACGGCGGACATGATCCGGAAGATTACCAGCACAGGGTAGGAGACCCCAAAACAGAACTGGAACTGCACCCGAATTCTCCCGGGTACCGGCTCATCCTTAATAATATCCTTTTCCCGGCAGCAAAGAAAAAGAAACAGAAGACCTGATCGGGGCGTACAGGCAAATTATTCACTCTTAAATTACCATACAGATATGTTTTTTTTGCAGGAAGAGATACAGCTTAAACCAAGGAAAAGGGGTTTTCATCTTATTACACAGGAAATACTGAATGCGATGCCCCGGATACGGGACATACAGAGGGGGCAGTTGCAGGTTTTCATAAAGCATACTTCCGCAGGACTGACCATCAATGAAAATGCCGATCCTTCCGTGCGGAAAGATTTTGAGAGTTTTATGAACGCTGCAGTACCGGAAAACGAACCTTATTATGTGCATACCCAGGAAGGGCCGGATGATATGCCTGCCCACATCAAAGCGTCGCTAATGGGAAGCTCCGTTGAGGTGCCTATAAGCGCAGGAAGGTTAAACCTGGGCGTATGGCAGGGAATTTACCTTTGTGAACATCGTAACCATGGAGGCAGCAGAAGCATTGTCATAACCGCTTTCGGAGTGTGATGAAGGCGCCTATTGGCCGGATATTGCCATTCTCTTCGCTTCCAGGAGTTTTTCCAGGATATGCTCTACACCGTTATTGTCGTTGCTGAGTGTTCTGTACCGGGCAGCATTCAATACGTTCTGGTGGGCATTTTCCATGGCATAACTGAAATATGCCTGCTCCATCATTTCCAGGTCATTGTTGTAGTCGCCGAAAACCAGTGTTTCTTCCCTGGTAACATTTAGTTTCTCCTGAATAAGTCTCAGAGCGTGGCCTTTGTTGGCATCCTGGCTGGAGATATCGAGCCAGTATTCTCCGGATACTTTTACCTGCAGGGTTTCTTCCAGGTGACGGACGTGGGGGTATATGTTCTTTTCGGAGCCCCCGAAGCTGTATACGGCTATTTTAAGGAACTCATCTCCTTCGATATTGTTGAGGTCGGGCACTTTAGTGAATTCGTGGTAATATTCGCGGAACATGTCGTGAAATGCAATATTCTCCGTTTCTATGTATGCCCTGTCTTTCCCGCATATCACAATATAGGCATCTTCCAAAGGCCGGATCAGGGTAATGGCATCCCGCACTACGGAGAGGGAAAGAGGCGTTACCAGGAGTTCTTTTCCCCGCTGTTTGGCTATGGCTCCGTTTTCCGCAATAATGGTGATATCGTCTGCAATAGAATGAAGTTTATCGGTTATACTGTGGTATTGGCGCCCGCTGGCAGCGACAAAATGAATATGGTGCTGCTTAAGCTCTTTGAATATTTTGAAGAACTTCTCGCTGACGTTGTTTTGCGAATTCAGTAAAGTGCCATCCATATCGGTGGCTATAAGTTTTATTTGTGATAAATCCATTGTATAGCAATTTTAAAGTATCAGATATAAAGTAGCGGGCTTTGAAGCCGGGAGCCCACGGTTATAAAATTCACTTATGGTGTTTGGTGTTTTCAAAGGTGGTTGTTTTTACATTCATGGGTATTGTCTGGCCGTTCTTTTGATATCAGCAGGGCAAAATATTCCCAATCGTATATAGTTGTCCGGGATTTAGAAATGGCTGAATTCCGGAACTGTAAACATATATTTTAAATGTGTTTTTGTATAATTTACAACTTTTGCAGCCGGCTTGTTTTAAACTCCAAAGGTAAGGATAATGTATGTTATGGTTGTTAAATGCTTGTTATTTCCGGTTTTGAAAATCAGCGGGATGAGCATATCCGAAACCACCAATAAAAAATCCGGCCTTTTTGGCCGGATTTCAATAAGCGAAATATGTTGTTAATAAACGTTTATTTTACTTTGTCTACGATTGCCTTGAAAGCTTCCGGGTGGTTCATGGCCAGATCGGCTAAAACCTTACGGTTTAGTTCGATGTCGTTGGCTTTTACTTTACCCATGAACTGAGAGTATGACAATCCGTGTAGTCTGGCCCCGGCATTGATACGGGTAATCCATAAAGCACGGAAAGTTCTCTTTTTGTTCCTGCGGTCTCTGTACGAGTACAGCATTGCTTTTTCAACCGCATTTTTGGCAACGGTCCAAACGTTTTTACGTCTTCCGTAGTAGCCTTTTGCCTGCTTCATTATTTTTTTTCTGCGGGCTCTCGATGCTACTGAATTTACTGATCTTGGCATAATTTTTTGTTTTTTGTAGCAGGCGTCCGGTAAACGGTACTTTTAAAATGGCTTCTGTACTTGGTATTCGAAACCTATTTTGCCTGACTCCAGGGTTATACAATAATACGAACCGTAAAGAACAATTATTTTAAACGTAACTGTTCTTTAATGTTGTTAACATCATTTTCATGTACCAGGGTACTATGCGTTAACGCAAGCTTACGCTTTTTGCTTTTCTTTGTCAGAATGTGGCTTTTAAAAGCGTGCTTTCTTTTGATTTTACCAGAACCGGTCAGCTTAAAACGCTTTTTGGCGCTGGATTTGGTTTTCATCTTAGGCATAATTCCTAAATTATTTTGATTATTTCGCTTATTTCTTACTCTTCTTCGGAGCGATAAACATGGTCATTCGTTTACCTTCCAGTTTGGGCATCTGTTCTACCTTTCCGTACTCTTCCAGGTCCTGGGCCAGCCGGAGAAGTAAAATTTCTCCCTGGTCCTTATACACGATAGATCGTCCCTTAAAGAAAACATACGCCTTTAGTTTGGCACCGTCTTTCAGGAATTTTTCCCCGTGTTTCTTTTTGAACTCGTAGTCGTGTTCGTCGGTTTGGGGGCCAAAACGAATTTCTTTAACTATTATCTTGGTAGCTTTTGCCTTTAAAGCCTTTTCGCGTTTTTTCTGTTCGTAAAGGAATTTTTTATAATCCGTAATCTTACAAACAGGAGGGGCAGCTTTAGGTGAAATTTCAACCAGGTCCAGTCCAAGCTCTTCTGCTTTGGCCAGGGCCACTTTGGTTGGATATATGCCTACTTCTACATTGTCTCCCACCAGGCGAACTTCCGGTACACGGATATCCCTGTTAGTCCGGTGCGGATTCTTGTCCTCTCTTTGGTTAGGACGGTTTCTGTTGAATCTTCTTTTAATTGCTATGGCTTACAGATTTTTAATTAAACTTCGTTTAAAATTGTTTTAAAGTTCGGTTTATTTCGTTTTCTACTATTTTGGCGAATGCATCCACCGTGATGGTCCCTATGTCACCTTCACCGTGCTTTCTAACCGAGATGGTGCCTTCTTTTTCTTCGTTTTCACCGACAATGAGCATATAAGGGATTTTCTTCATTTCAGCTTCCCTTATTTTCTTGCCGATAGTCTCATTTCGGTGATCTACCAGGGCGCGAATTTCGTAATTTTCTAATAAACTTAAAACTTTTTCGGCATATTTTTCATATTTCTCACTGATAGAGAGTAGGATAGCCTGTTCCGGCATCAGCCATAACGGGAAGTTCCCCGCCGTATGCTCCAAAAGTATGGCCACAAAGCGTTCTATACTTCCGAAAGGTGCCCTGTGTATCATTACCGGGCGGTGTAATTCGTTATCACTGCCCTTATAAGAAAGGTCGAAGCGTTCCGGCAGGTTGTAATCCACCTGTATGGTACCTAATTGCCAGCTTCTCCCGAGAGCGTCTTTAACCATAAAGTCCAGCTTCGGGCCGTAGAAAGCGGCTTCTCCTGTTTCTATTACGTAATTCAGCCCTTTTTCTTTGGCTGCATTCAGAATGGCGTTTTCAGCCTTTTCCCAGTTTTCGTCACTACCGATGTATTTCTCCGGATTTTCCGGATCGCGAAGCGACACCTGGGCGGTAAAATTCTCAAAACCGAGCGAACCGAAAACATACAGCACCAGGTCAATGACACTCTTGAATTCGTCATCGAGCTGATCCGGGGTACAGAAAATATGCGCATCGTCCTGGGTAAAACCCCTTACCCTGGTGAGACCGTGTAATTCACCGCTTTGTTCATAACGGTATACCGTACCGAACTCCGCATATCTTTTAGGGAGTTCTTTGTAACTCCACGGCCTTGCATTGTATATTTCGCAATGGTGAGGACAGTTCATCGGTTTCAACAAAAATTCCTCACCTTCATGCGGGGTGTGAATAGGCTGAAAACTGTCTTCCCCGTATTTGGCATAGTGCCCGGAAGTCACGTATAGTTCTTTTTGCCCGATATGCGGAGATACTACCTGCTCATATCCGGCCTTTTTCTGTGCTTTTTTGAGAAAGTTCTCCAGGCGCTCACGCAGTGCGGCACCTTTAGGTAACCACAAAGGTAATCCTTGGCCTACTTTCTGGGAAAAGGTGAACAGTTCCAGTTCTTTTCCCAGTTTTCTGTGGTCCCTCTTTTTGGCTTCTTCCAGTAAATGGAGATATTCCGTAAGGTCCTTTTGCTTCGGAAAGGAGATACCGTAGATCCTGGTCAGCTGTTTGTTGTTTTCGTCTCCTCTCCAGTATGCCCCGGCAGTATTAAGGAGCTTTACTGCCTTAATGATCCCGGTATTGGGAATATGCCCGCCGCGACAGAGGTCGGAAAATGTGGAGTGGTCACAGAAAGTAATGGTCCCGTCTTCCAGGTTTTCGATAAGCTCTACTTTGTATTCGTTACCCTGTTTTTTATAATAGTCCAGTGCTTCGGCCTTGGTTACCGAGCGCATGTTGTAATCGTATTTTCCCCTGGCGATTTCAAGCATTTTCTTTTCGATATCAGGGAAATCCTTATCAGAGATGGTTTTATCCCCCAGGTCCACATCATAGTAGAAACCATTGTCTATGGCTGGCCCTATGGTGAGTTTTACACCAGGGTAAAGCTCTTCCAATGCCTGTGCCAGTACGTGGGCGGAGGAGTGCCAGAAAGCTTTCTTACCTGCATCATCGTTCCAGGTATACAATACGAGATTACCATCTGTGGTCAGCGGGGTCGCCGTTTCCACTGTTGTACCGTTAAAACTTGCAGAAATAACGTTGCGCGCCAAACCTTCGCTGATGCTTCTGGCAACGTCCATAGGAGTGGAGTTTTCAGGGAACTCCTTTACAGATCCGTCGGGTAAGGTAATCTCAATCATTAATTTTAAGTTTTAAGGTGCAAAGATAAGGGGAAGTAAGCAAGCGTGCAATATAAGTCCGTGTTTAAAATCAATGCCCGAAAGCGGAGGTAAAAGCTGGTAATAAGTGCTTTAATCGTTATGTTTTCAGGGTGTTATGTCCCGGGGATTTGCTTTTGTAATCTCTAGCTCTCATCTCTCAGGTGTATTATTTTTCCTTCTGCAAAGGTAAAAACGGATTTTCCGTCCAGTTTTACGATATCACCCTCCTTCGGGCCGTCGGGTAAATCACAGGCAATGATCCCTGTATAGCTGATGCTTACGGTGATGTGGTTTTCTTCAGTGTGGAAGCCGGTAATGACCTGCTCTCTTTCCCTGAAGAGCCGGGCGGCTTTCCCGGCTTGTTCCCCGAATGCGGAAATGCCTTGGGTAGTAAGGGTTATTTCGCCTCCATGGACATTCTCAAACCTGATGTCCGCGTGCAGTTCATTCAGCATGCCGTCAATATCAAAACGATTGTAGGCGTTGATGTAGTTTTCAATAATTTTTTCCTGGTAGGTCATAGATCCGGAATTTGATGATTACGATACCGGGGGAAGTTCCCGGGGATCCTTTCTGATGAGTAATGCAAGTCCGCAGAAAGTAAGGAACCCGTTAAGTATGAGTATGATGAACCCGAATTCGAATCCGAACAATACCCGCATGCGATCGGCAATGACATACGATAGAACGGGGGAGAGAATGGCAACAAAGGGAACCAGTTTGTCCCGCACTTTCCACCGGGTAAAAAGCCCGAAGCTGTACAGGCCGAGTAGCGGGCCGTACGTATATCCTGCAAAGACAAAAAGTTTGGCAATAACACTTTCGTTCTTTATGATGTATTTGAATATAACAATCACAAGTATAAGCAGTAGGGAGATGATAATATGTACTCTTTTACGGATACGCACCTGTTTTTTTTCGTCATATCTTTTTTCTATATCAAGGATGTCCACACTAAAAGAGGTGGTCAATGAGGTCAGGGCACTGTCCGCACTGCTGTAAGCGGCTGCTATGAGTCCGATGAGAAAAAACACGAACACTCCCGTACCGAGATAGTCTTTGGCGAGCACCGGGAACAATTCGTCTTTATGGGCATCAATACCATTTTTTTGAGCGTAGACGGTAAGGAGAAGTCCCAGGGACAGGAAAAAAAAGTTGACTATAGTAAGAACTATCGTAAACCATAGCATGTTTTTCTGTGCATCTTTCAGGCTTTTGCAGGTGAGGTTCTTCTGCATCATATCCTGGTCCAGTCCGGTCATTACCACGGCAATAAAAGCCCCGGAAAAAAACTGTTTCCAGAAATAATCGGCACTTTTGAAGTCGTCGAAAAAAAACATCCTGGAAAATTCGCTCTGCGATAAATATCTGACAACCCCTATCTCGCCGATAGCAAGATCCTGGTAAACGGAATATGTGGCCACACCTACGGCAATAAGCATAAACAAGGTTTGTAATGTGTCTGTCCAGACAATGGTTTTAATGCCCGATTTAAAAGTGTACAGCCATATGAGGGCAATGGTCAGGGTGACTGTTGCCCAGAAAGGGATGCCCATTTCGTCAAAGAGGATCACCTGCAGTACGTTAGCGATCAAAAATAACCGGAAACTGGCACCTACGACCCTCGAAATGAGAAAAAAAGAAGCCCCGGTTTTGTAACTGCTATTGCCGAAACGCTCGCCGAGATAGGTATATATGGAAGTGAGATTTAACCGGTAGTAAAGCGGGAGGAGCACAGTTCCAATGATCAGGTATCCGAGGATATACCCGAAAACTACTTGCATATAACTGAACTGGGATGCTTCTACCCATCCGGGTACGGAAATAAAAGTAACACCGCTCAATGAGGCCCCGATCATTCCGAATGCTACCACATACCAGGGTGATTGTCGTTTTGCCTTGAAAAAAGTTTCGTTGTTGTCGCCATCTTTCCCGGTGAGGTAGGATATGAAGATCAGTAGTCCGAAGTAGGCTGCAATAATGAGGAGTATATGTGTCGGTTGCATAAAAAATCGGATTTTTTCCGGCGACCAAAGTACGAAAAAGAATAATGAGATAATTCGATAATGAGTTAATGAGGTAATTGTTAAATTAGACCTTTTATTAAATTGTCACATTGGTATATTAACGAATTATCTCATTTCCCAAAGTTAAACTCTATTTCGAATTTCGTATTTTTGCGGGTATGGAATTCTCCTCTAAACTATTGGAAAATGCGGTACGGGAAATGTCGCAGCTTCCCGGTATAGGCAAGCGTACGGCCCTGCGGCTTGTATTGCATTTGCTGCGGCAACCTGCGGAACAGACAGAAAGGCTGGCTTTTGCCCTCCGAAGCCTGAGGAATGAAGTGAAGTATTGCAGGAACTGTCATAATATCTCGGATACGGACCTTTGTGAGATATGTGCTAATCCTAAACGGGACGAGTCCCTGGTTTGTGTGGTTGAAGATATCCGTGATGTCATGGCAATAGAAAATACCAGCCAGTACAAAGGACTGTATCATGTTTTGGGAGGAAAAATATCTCCTTTGGACGGGGTGGGACCGAATAATCTGAATATTTCCACGTTAATAAATAAAGTAAAGGAAGGTCAGGTCAGAGAGGTGATATTTGCCCTGAGTTCCACTATGGAAGGAGATACCACCAATTTTTATATCTATAAGCAGATAGAAGCCTATGGCGTAACGACTTCTACGATCGCCAGGGGTATAGCCGTCGGAGATGAATTGGAATACGCGGATGAGATTACCCTCGGGCGCAGTATATTGCACCGTATTCCGTTTGAGAATTCGCTCAAAGGATGAGCCAAAAAGAAAGGTCCGGAAAATCCGGAATTGAAAGAAAATAAAATAATTTATTTTCAGTAAAAAAAGGTTTTTTTGATTAATTTCGCAATCGAAAAACGATAAAGCATCTTTAAAATATAAATATGGCAAAATTTGAACTTAAATTGCCCAAAATGGGAGAAAGTGTTGCGGAAGCAACCATTACATCATGGCTCAAAGAAGTCGGAGATACCATTGAAATGGATGAGGCAGTTTTAGAGATAGCTACGGATAAAGTGGATTCCGAAGTGCCCAGTGAAGTAGAAGGGGTGCTGTTGGAAAAACGTTTTGATGTGGATGATGTGGTTCAGGTAGGACAGGTCATTGCCGTAATAGAAACAGAAGGAGAAGGTGGGGTTGCCGATAAGGAAGAAGTTGCGGAAGCTGCCGTATCGGAAGTGGAAAAGACTTTCGAAGCAGCTAAAGAAACAGCGGCACCTGCAATAGCCGGACCGGTGGATTTTTCCGCTTCAGAAAGGTTTTATTCTCCCCTGGTTAAGAATATAGCAAAAGAAGAAGGTATATCCCTGGAGGAGCTGGAACACATACCCGGGTCCGGGAAAAACGGCAGGGTAACCAAAAACGATATTCTGGGTTATCTGGAAAACCGGGGAGCACAAAAACAAGTTACAGGAAAGACTGCCCCTGCAGCAGGAAGTTCAGAAAAAACAGAACCCGTAGAGGCGGCACCTCAGGTTGCCGTAAGCAGTGGAGAGGATGAGATCATAGAGATGGACCGTATGCGGAAACTGATCTCACACCATATGATACAAAGCGTACAAACATCCGCTCACGTACAGAGTTTTGTGGAAGTAGACGTTACCAATATTGTAAACTGGCGCAATAAGAAAAAGGGAGAATTTGAAAAAAGGGAAGGGGAGAAACTGACTTTTACCCCTATCTTTATGGAAGCCGTAGCCAGGGCCCTGCGCGATTTTCCGATGATGAATATTTCCGTAGAAGGGGATAAGATCATTAAAAAGAAAAATATAAACCTGGGAATGGCGGCAGCCCTGCCCAACGGTAATCTTATAGTGCCCGTTATCCGTAATGCCGATCAGCTGAATCTTGTGGGACTGGCCAGGCAGGTAAACGACCTTGCCGGGAGGGCCAGGCAAAATAAACTTAAACCGGACGAAGTGCAGGGTGGCACTTATACCGTGACCAATGTGGGGACTTTCGGAAGTGTTATGGGGACTCCTATTATCAATCAGCCCCAGGTAGGTATATTGGCCCTTGGAGCTATCCGGAAAGTACCTGCCGTAATAGAAACTCCCGAAGGTGATTTTATCGGTATACGGCACAGGATGTTCCTGTCCCATAGTTATGATCACAGGGTGGTTGACGGTGCCCTGGGCGGAATGTTTGTAAAGCGGGTGGCCGACTACCTGGAGGCGTGGGACCCGGAAAGAACAATATAAACCGCAGAGGCATACATCCCTATGTTTCTGCTGTGAATAATTACAGCGATGAGTATTAAAAAACCCCGGCATTGTTCGGGGTTTTCTTTTGCAATCAGTATATTTACCATAATTTAAAGACTCGAAATTCTTAATTTTAATAATGGAACTTAAACTCACCAGACCTATTTGTTTTTTTGACCTGGAAACTACCGGGACCGACGTGGCTAAAGACCGGATTGTGGAAATATCCATCCTTAAAGTATACCCTAACGGAAATAAGGAGAGCAAAACCTGGTTGGTCAACCCGGAAATGCCCATACCCGAACATTCGACTGCTATTCATGGTATTACGGATGAAAAAGTGGCTGACGAACCTACATTTAAACAGCTGTCCCGCGAGATATACAATATGATAAAAGACAGTGATCTGGCCGGATATAATTCCAATCGTTTTGATATCCCCCTTCTTGCAGAGGAGATGTTGCGTGCCGAAGTGGATTTTGAAATGAAGAACCGCCTGGCCGTAGATGTGCAGACTATCTTTCACATGATGGAAAAACGCACCCTGGAAGCTGCATATAAGTTTTACTGCGACAAAAGCCTGGATAATGCACACTCTGCCGAAGCAGATACGACCGCTACATACGAGGTGCTGAAATCACAGCTGGACCGGTATGAGGAACTGCAGAACGATATAAAATTCCTTTCCGAATTTACTACCCGGAAACAGACCGCCGATTTCGCCGGTTACATTACCTATAATGAAGAAGGTGTGGAAATTTTTTCTTTTGGCAAGCACAAAGGAAGGCTTGTAGAAGAAGTCCTGGAAAAAGAACCGGGATATTTCGGCTGGCTTTTGAATGCCGATTTCCCGCTCTATACCAAAAAAGTGCTTACCGGCATAAAATTGCGAAAACTAAACAATAAACTTCTGTAAATACCCGGTGAAACACTTTCTGTATACCTTATTGTTCTTTTCATGCGGGATACTGGCCCAGGAAAAGGCCGTTACGGGAAGTGTGCTGAATGAAGACACCGGTGAACCGGTTCCCTTTGCACATCTTATTCTGGCAGGAAAAACATCCGGAACATCAACGGATGAAAACGGTAATTTCCACTGGGTTCCGGGAGAAAGCGACGAAGATGTCATGGTGCGGTTCAGTTGTGTGGGGTTTAAGTCCAGAATGTTGCCTTTGTCCGTATTATCCAGAGCAAGAGTTTATCTGGAACCGGATGTCGAAGCATTGAAGGAAGTAGAAGTTTATCTTGTAAAAGGTACCGACCATAAGAATATAAACGGTTTTTCCGGTAAAAGGTCCATAGGTCTCGGGAATTTCAGTGGAGGGGCGTATCCTTCTGCCGTAGCTAAATATTATGAAAAACCACGTAATTTTGCAGGAAATTGTTTTTTAGAAAATATACAGGTCCGGTTTTATCCTGCGCGGGAGCAAAACAATATTGCTGCAGTGTTTCGCCTCCGTATACTGGAGGTTACCCCTGAAGGTAAACCGGGTAAGGACCTGTTGCCGGATAACCTTATTGTAAGGAGGGAACCATTGAGTTTCAAAACAGAGATAAACCTGTTACCATATCATATCCGTATACCGGATGATGGTTTCTTTGTGGCGGTAGAGCACCTTTTTATAAAGGAGAACGCTTATAAGGAGACCAGGACACTGGGGATAAATGATACGCTGACGTATGATAATGTGTCTGTAGTAAAGTATGCCCCGGTTTTTAAAGGCGTTCTGGAATGGGATGATGAAAATTTCCGGTCCTACTATCGCAGTACCGACGGATGGAAGAAAATGAACCGGCTGGATACTTCCGATCCTGTCTTTGGCAACAGGATACCGGTTCCCGCCTTTAAGCTGAAGATAACAAATTAAAGATATCTGGTGTGCAACCCGGAAAACCATAAATACAAATAAAACCGACATGATTAAAATAATTTTTAAGGCACAAGTACGCATAATTGTTTTAATCTTCGAATCTTCCCGACGGTCGGATAGAGGTTTCGTATGACCATTGAAAAAACAATAAAAAGACATATGAAAATAATCTGTATAGGTAGGAATTATACCGATCATATTAAAGAATTGGCCAATGAACGTCCGGCCGCCCCCGTGATATTTATAAAGCCGGATACGGCCCTGTTGCGGGAAAAGGATTTTTATATCCCCGGTTTCAGTGAGGACATACACTACGAAGTAGAATTGCTCGTGAAAATAAACAAGGTGGGGAAACATATCGATGCCAGGTTTGCACATAAATATTATGACGAAATAGGGCTCGGGATCGATTTTACCGCGAGAGATGTACAGGGTATGCTTAAAGAAAAAGGGCTGCCCTGGGAAAAAGCAAAGGCTTTTGACGGATCGGCAGTGGTGGGGAACTGGGAGTCCAAAACAAAGCATCCTGATATCAATAATATCCGTTTTCGCCTGGAAAAGAACGGAGATGTTGTACAGGAGGGAAATACGGAACTGATGCTTTGGAAAGTAGATGAACTTATAGCTTATATTTCGGGGTATTTTACGCTGAAAAAGGGTGATATTATTTTTACCGGTACACCGGCAGGAGTAGGTAAAGTGGATCCGGGCGACTTCCTCGAAGGTTTTCTGGAAGATAAAAGCTCATTTGCCCTGAATATAAAATAAAATAATTCCTTTAAGGAGAAGTGTCGCTTATATATTAAAAAGAAATAATATGCCATACAGTTTGGAAAAATTGGAAGAACTGTCCGACGGAGACAGGGATTTTATAACTTCGGTTGTATCCGTGTTTGTAGAAGAAACGCCTGCGGATATGAAGGAGTTGGAACAGGCCGTGCAAACAGGCGATTTTGACGCGATATACAGACATGCCCATAAGATAAAACCCAATGTGGATCTGCTTGGTATGGAAGAAACCACCTCGTTGATACGTGTCCTGGAAACAAAAGCCAAAGAGCATACGGATATTTCCGGTATAAAAGGTATGTATGCGGAAGTAAAGGAGCAGATACGGGAAGTCATAACGGAATTAAAAACGGATTTTGCACTGTAATGCAGGCAGAGATTATTACTATCGGGGACGAGATCCTCATCGGGCAGATTGTAGATACCAATTCCGCATACATTGCTGCGGAACTGAATAAGATCGGAATTTCGGTTTACCAGGTTACTTCTGCCCAGGACAACAGGGAGCACATCCTAAAAACCCTGGAAGAAGCCCGTCGCCGTACTAATATAATCATTATTACCGGTGGACTGGGGCCTACCAGAGATGATGTTACCAAGCATACGCTTTGCGAGTTCTTTGGGGATATCCTGGTGCAGGACCAGAAAGTCCTTGCGCATATAGAAGAATTGTTTGCGAAGCACATAAACACACCGATATCGAACCTGAACCGGAGCCAGGCTATGGTGCCCTCCGGGGCCGAGGTACTTATGAACAGGTACGGTACTGCACCCGGAATGTGGTTTGAAAAGGAAGGAGTGGTGTATATATCTCTTCCCGGTGTGCCCTATGAAATGAAAGCGCTGATGCAGGGAGAAGTGCTTCCGAGGCTAAGGGAAAACTACGACAGGCCTTATATTTTACATCGTACCATTATTACTTATGGGATGGGGGAAAGCGATATAGCCAATAGTATTGCCGACTGGGAAAATGCCCTGCCTTCCTTTGTAAAACTTGCGTATTTGCCTCAAATAGGAAAAGTACGTCTTCGTCTGACTGCAAAAGGGACCGATAAGGAGTTTATAGAATCGGTAGTTTCCGATAAGGTACATGAACTTTATGGACTTATAGGAGACATTATATACGACCTGGAAAGCGACGAGCCTTTGGAAGTCTTGCTGGGAAAATTGCTCGCAGATAAAAAAAAGACACTGGCTGCTGCCGAAAGCTGTACCGGAGGGATGGTATCGGAACGGATGACCTCGGCACCCGGGGCATCGGTTTATTTTCGCGGAGGAGTGGTGAGCTATGCCACGGAAACAAAAGCGGATGTGCTCGGTGTGCCGCAGGAATTGATAGACAAGCACAGTGTAGTGAGTGCGGAGGTCGCCGAGGCCATGGCCACAGGAGTGCGAAAATTGCTCAAATCGGACTTTGCCGTGTCTACTACGGGCAATGCGGGCCCGACCAAGGGAGATTCCGATGCGGAAATTGGTACTGTGTACATAGGGATAGCAACTCCGAAAGGTGTGTATTCCCAAAAATTCAACTTTGGAAATCACCGCGAAAAGGTACTGAATAAGGCAGTGAACAAGACATTGGAAATGCTTTGGGAAGAAATTTTAAAAAATTAATGCAGGCATTTGTCTGTCAGCGAAAAAATTCGTTAATTTGCACCCTGTTTTTAGATAACACAAAAGTATAGAAGAAATGTCAAGAGTTTGTGAGCTTACCGGAAAAAGGGCAATGGTGGGGAACAATGTTTCTCACGCCATGAACAAGACAAAGCGTAAATTTAATGTTAACCTTACTAAAAAACGCTTTTATATTCCAGAAGAAGACCGTTGGGTCACTTTGAAGATTTCTACTTCCGCATTGAAGACCATCAATAAAAAAGGTATATCCGCGGTGTTGAAAGAAGCAAGGGCTAAAGGATATTACAAATAATCGTTTTTTTAAGAAAAGCATAGAGAGATGGCAAAGAAAGGTAACAGAATACAGGTGATATTGGAGTGCACAGAGCACAAGGAGTCAGGTATGCCTGGAACGTCAAGATACATTACCACAAAGAACAAGAAGAATACTCCGGATAGGCTGGAAATCAAAAAATTCAACCCTATCCTGAAGAGGATGACAGTTCACAAAGAAATTAAATAATTAGATATTTTCGCAGAAAATATCAAATAACGTTAGAGTCATGGCAAAGAAAACCGTAGCAACCTTACAGACTAAGTCCAAGAGATTGAGCAAGGCCATTAAAATGGTGAAATCTCCGAAAACAGGCGCATATACTTTTGTAGAATCAGTTATGGATCCTTCACTGGTTAATGACTGGTTGAGCAAACAGTAAAAAAAAGTTCACAATATTTTTATATATCAGCTACTTTCATACCGAAAGTAGCTTTTTGTTTTTATATCTTTGAGGGGTGTAAAAGGTCATTAAGGTTATTTCGTTATTCGGATTGTTGGAATACCGGAATGCTGTGCCCCGGAATTATCTTCAATAATCCGCGAACCTATCGATCCGTAACTATTATGACCCGTAACTCAGCAACCCAATAACCCGATTCATGAATTTATTTAAGAAAATATTCTCTTCAGAAAAAAAAGAGACCCTGGATAAAGGCCTGGAGAAAACCAAAACCAGTTTTTTCGGCAAGTTGAGTAAAGCGGTAGCCGGGAAGTCGAAAGTAGATGATGAGGTACTGGATAACCTCGAAGAAGTACTGGTAAGCAGTGATGTCGGTGTAAATACCACCCTGAAGATCATAGAACGTATAGAAGAACGTGTTTCCAGGGACAAATATCTGGGGACCGAAGAGCTCAACAGGATACTCCGCGAGGAAATTGCCGGATTATTGTCAGAAACCAATACCGGGGAAGCTACCGAATTTACAATACCCCAGGATAAAAAACCTTATGTTATGATGGTGGTAGGAGTGAATGGCGTAGGGAAAACCACCACTATCGGTAAGCTGGCCTATCAGTTCAAGAAACAGGGAAAAAAGGTGGTATTGGGTGCTGCCGATACCTTCAGGGCTGCAGCTATAGACCAGTTGCAGATATGGGCAGACCGGGTTGATGTACCGATCGTAAGACAGAATATGGGAAGCGATCCGGCTTCGGTGGCCTTTGACACCCTGAAATCTGCCGTAACCCAGGATGCCGATGTGGTCATCATAGATACCGCCGGGCGCTTGCATAATAAGGTTAACCTGATGAACGAATTATCCAAGGTAAAAAGGGTGATGCAAAAAGTTGTAGACGATGCCCCGCATGATGTTCTGCTTGTGCTTGACGGGTCTACCGGGCAGAATGCCTTTGAACAGGCCAAACAATTTACAAAAGCAACCGAAGTGACCTCGCTGGCCGTGACCAAACTCGACGGAACAGCCAAGGGAGGAGTGGTGATAGGCATTTCCGATCAGTTCCGTATCCCCGTTAAATATATTGGTGTCGGGGAGGGGATTGAAGACCTCCAGGTATTTAATAAATATGAATTTGTGGATTCTTTCTTTAAATAAATCCGTTTCCGGATAAAAATATACTTTGTCTTTTCGATCTTAGTACACAACAAAATTCAATGTGACGGGATTTTATTCTTCAGAGAGTTCTGATATTATCGGGATGAAGAGGGAATCCTATGGAGTTATAACAGAGTATATAGAGCAGAAAAACCAAAAGGCTCCTCCGTTCAGATGAAGGGAGGTGGCTCATCCATGATGAGACGGAGGGTTTGATCTCCCGGACCATGGATATCATCGGAAACACCAGGGTGTATACAACCAAAGTTCGGGCTGGTCAAAACTCCCTGTCCCGCAAAGCGGCCCATGCCTTTTTCAATCCGGCTCAGCACGGCGTCTTCTCTCCATAATTATCGGGATGAAGAGAGAAATCCTTTGAAGTTATAACGGAGTAAACAGGGCAGAAAAAACCAAAAGGCTCCTCCCTTCAGATGAAGGGAGGTGGCTCATCTATGATGAGACGGAGGGTTTGATCTCCCGGACCATGGATATCCCCGCAAACATCAGGGTATATACAGTCAAAGTTCGGGCTGATCAAAATTCCCTGTCCCGCAAAGCGACCCACGCCTTCTTCAATCCGGCTCAGCAGGGCGTCTTCTCCCGATCCTGCTGATTATCGGGAAGGGTAAAACCGATTTCCCGACAAATAGTGCTAAAATCCAATTTCCGACGGTTTACGATACTTGTTCTTAGGCCTCCGGATATACTTCACGGGGATAAGGACACAACGCTTTAGACAGTTCGTTTTTATTTGTTAAAAAATGTTAACGGATATTATATATGTAACAAAATGCAGTAAACTGCGTCCTTATAAGATACATTAACACTTTTTTAAACTAACTAAATCTCCGATTTTCATGAAAAAAATCAGTTTGGCAATAATGGTCTGTCTCCTGACAGGATCGTTATTCGCCCAGGAAAACGCACGTTGGTTGCGGTATCCTTCTATTTCCCCGGATGGAAAGACTATAGTTTTTGGTTATATGGGAAACCTGTATCGTACGGGGACCGAAGGGGGCATAGCCGTTCCCATTACCGTTGGAGAGGCTTATGATATGAGGCCGGTATGGAGCCACGACGGAAATACCATAGCTTTTTCCAGCAACCGCTACGGGAATTTTGATGTTTATACCATGCCCGCAACAGGAGGCACTCCCGTAAGGCTTACCTACAACAGTGCGGACGACCTGCCTTACGATTTTACTCCGGACAACAGTTCCGTCCTTTTCGGAAGTGGCAGGAACGCTCCTTCTCAAAGCGTGCGTTTCCCCATGTCTCGTCTTTTTAACAACCTATATACCGTTCCTGTGAAAGGAGGGAGGCCTGTGCTGGTCACTGCGGCAGGCATAAGTGAAGCCCGCTATAACCGCGATGGCACCAGGATTGTGTTTGAAGACAGAAAGGGATATGAAGATCCCTGGAGAAAGCATCATACATCATCCGTGACCAGGGATATATGGCTGTTTGACCCGGCAGGTGACACCTATAAAAAACTCAGTTCCTTTAAAGGAGAAGACCGGGACCCCGTGTTCGGCGCGGATAGTAATATGGTTTATTACCTGAATGAAAAAGACGGTACCCAAAACCTTTACGAAATGTCCCTGTCCGGCAATACCGAAAAGCAGCTTACTGCCTTTACCGGTTTTCCCGTGCGCCACCTGAGTATTGCGGACGACAATACCATAGCGTTCACATGGAAAGGAGATGTGTATGTGATGAAACCGGGAAGGACACCTGTAAAACTGGATATAAAGGTGATGGATGATGCAGCTTTTCAGGTTGTGGAGAACATGGATATCAATAGCGTGACGGAATTTGCAGTAAGTCCTAACGGAAAAGAAATAGCTTTTGTAAACCGTGGTGAAGTATTTGTGACCGGAACAGATGATTCCAGGACAAAAAGAGTGACAAACACCCCGGAACAGGAAAGGATGATCAACTGGTCTCCCGACGGCAAGACACTGCTTTTCTCCGGAGAACGGGATGGCAGCTGGAACATATATAAAATAACGCTCCGCAGACCGGATGAGAAGTATTTTTATGCCGCTACCGTGCTGGAGACGGAAGCCGTTGTAGCTACGGAAGCCGAAGAGTTTCAGCCGCAGTATGCTCCTGATGGAAAGAAAATAGCATTTATCGAAGAGCGGAATATACTGAAAGTGCTCGATATGGATACGGGGCAAAAAGTAACCGTACTCCCCGAAGGACGGAACTTTTCTTATAGTGACGGAGATTGGTCCTTTCAATGGAGCCCCGACAGTAAATGGCTGCTGGTAGATGATAGTAAAGGTTATTTTGTACGCCGCAATACGGCATTGTTAAAAGCAGATGGGACGGGCGATATTTTCCACCCGGTAAACGGAGGTTTTGGCGAAGAATCTCCCAAATGGGGACCCGAAGGAAAAATGATGACGTACATGAGTAGCCGTGAAGGCAGAAAATCACTCGCTTACCAGGGAAGCAGGGAGTCGGACATTTATGCCGTTTTCTTCGACCAGGAAGCCTATGACCGTTATTCCCTGAGTAAGGAAGAATTCGAACTTGTAAAAGAGAAAGAAGAGGAAGAGAAGAAGGAAAAAGAAGAAAAGGACGATAAAAAGTCAAAGAAAAAGGATAAGGATAAAAAGAAAGAGGATAAAAAACTGGTCCTGGACCTTGATAACCTGGATAACCGGAAGGTAAAGCTTACCATAAACAGTTCCAGTATCAGCGATTATGTGCTGAACAAGGAAGGTGACAAAGTGTATTACCTCGCCGCCTTTGAAAAGGGATATGACCTCTGGGTCACCGAACCGCGGACCCGTGAGACCAAGGTATTGGCCAAAATGGGAGGAAGTCCCAGCGGTATTGAGATCAGTGAAGACGGAAAAACGCTGTACCTGAGTAACAGGGGCAAACTGGTGAAGGTAGATGCCGAAAGCGGAAAGGTGGAAAACATCAGTATAGATGCCGATATGGCCGTAAATGCCGCTGCCGAACGCCGGTATATGTTCAGCCACATGTGGCGCCAGGTGAAGAAAAAGTTTTACGATCCGGATATTCATGGTATCGACTGGCAGATGTACTACGATGAATATGGAAGATTCCTGCCGCATATCAATAACAACTACGACTTTCAGGAATTGCTGAGTGAATTTTTAGGGGAACTGAACGCATCACATACCGGCGGCAGGTTTTATGCGGATACTTCAAAAGGAGATCATACCGCTTCCCTGGGGCTTTTGTTTGATGAGAAATACACCGGTGAAGGCATCCGGATTTCCGAAGTGATTCCGGGCGGCCCGCTGAACACGGCGCTCAGTAAAATAAAGGCCGGAGATATCCTGATAAAGGTCAATGGTGAAGAGATCGGTGCCGGGGAAAACTGGAATAAATACCTGCTGAACATTCAGGATAAAAATGTACTGCTTACCGTTAAGAGAGGCAGTAAGACTTTTGAAGAGCCGGTAAAACCCGTTTCCCTGGGGAAAGAAAACGGACTTATGTATCGCCGGTGGGTGAAAAGCATGGAAAAGATGGTGGATTCCCTGAGTGGCGGAAAACTTGGTTATGTACACATACAGGGAATGAACGACGGCAGTTTCCGTGACGTATATGAAAATGTACTCGGAAAAAACCTGGGTAAAAAAGCCCTGGTCGTGGATACCCGCTTTAACGGTGGCGGTTGGTTACACGACGATCTCAATACCTTTCTCAGCGGTAAAGAATACCTGAAATTCGCCCCGCAGGGACACATTGTGGAAGGAGGAGAACCGATGTCGCGCTGGACTAAACCCAGTATAGTGGTAATGAGCGAAGGAAATTACAGCGATGCATTTATCTTTCCGTATGTGTATAAGCAGAACGGTATCGGTAAACTGGTAGGTATGCCGGTAGCGGGAACAGGAACCGCCGTATGGTGGGAACGCCAGATAGACCCGTCCATAGTATTCGGTATACCGATGGTGGCCACAATAGGAAAAGAAGCCAGGCCCACCGAAAACCTGGAACTGGAACCGGATATCCTGGTGCCGTTGCCCTACAACGACTTTCTTGGCGGTAAGGACCCCCAGCTCGAAGCAGCGGTTAGGGAATTACTGAAAGAAATAAAATAGAAGAAGAAAGCCCGGTGCGGACCACCGGGCTTTTTAATTTTTCGCCTATAGGGTAAATATGTCCGGCATCTTCCGTACTTTTGCACTCCTAATACGGCAATGCAATGAGGACCAAGTCTCTGAAAAAGAATAAAATAAATGTAGTTACCCTGGGATGTTCCAAGAATGTTTACGACAGTGAAATCTTGATGGGGCAGTTAAAGGCCAGTGGTAAGGATGTTGTTCATGAAGAAGAAGGTAATATAGTGGTGATCAATACCTGCGGCTTTATTAATAATGCCAAGGAAGAAAGTGTGAACACCATACTCGAATATGTTCAGAAAAAAGAAGAGGGCGCCGTAGATAAGGTTTTTGTTACCGGATGTCTCAGCGAGCGCTACAAACCGGACCTGGAGAAGGAGATCCCCCATGTGGACCAGTATTTCGGCACCTCCGATCTCCCTGTTCTTTTAAAAGCGTTGGGAGCTGATTATAAACACGAGCTCGTAGGGGAACGGCTTACCACAACGCCGAAGAACTACGCATATTTGAAAATAGCGGAAGGTTGTGACCGTCCCTGTTCGTTCTGCGCCATTCCCCTGATGCGGGGAAAACATCGCAGTACACCAATAGAGGACCTGGTTAAAGAAGCCGGAAAACTTGCCGAAAAAGGAGTAAAGGAACTGATCCTTATCGCCCAGGACCTTACTTATTATGGTCTGGACCTTTATAAAAAGAGAAACCTGGCCGAACTGCTTCGCGAGCTTGTAAAGGTAGACGGTATTGAATGGATACGCTTGCACTACGCATTCCCCACCGGGTTTCCGATGGATGTCCTGGAAGTAATGAAGGAAGAACCTAAAGTATGTAATTACATAGATATTCCGCTTCAGCACATCGCCGATCCCATCCTGAAATCCATGCGGAGGGGGACCACCAAGGAAAAAACTACCGGACTACTCCGGGATTTCCGGAAAGCAGTGCCGGAAATGGCCATCCGTACCACATTAATAGTAGGATATCCGGGAGAAACCGAAGAAGATTTCCGGGTGCTGAAAGACTGGGTAAAAGAAATGCAGTTTGAAAGGCTGGGATGTTTTACCTATTCTCATGAAGAAAATACGCATGCCTATACCTTGGAGGATAATGTTCCGGAAGAGGTAAAACAACAACGAGCTGCCGAAATTATGGAGATCCAGTCGCAAATATCCTGGGAGCTGAACCAGGAAAAGATAGGGCGGACATTCCGTTGTATCATAGACCGGAAAGAAGGTAATTATTTTGTAGGCCGTACGGAATTCGATTCTCCCGATGTGGATAACGAAGTACTGATAGATGCTTCACAACATTATGTCCGTATAGGGGAATTTACAGACATTAACATCATAGATGCCTCCGATTTTGACCTGTATGGCGAACCGGTATCAAAATCAAATTAACCCGTTCCGGATTTCAAATCCGGGGGGCAGTAATGACAATTACATTGTAAATGATTATCTGGTAGCGCCCGGTTATTTAGCCCATACTCAATTTCCCGATAATCTATGTTAACTTCATAAACGGACCGGGTAAAAGCATATAGAAACCAAAGACATAACAGGTAGACACGGGATCAGGGCCTTTCCCTGAACCGGATAAGAAATATCAAATCCCAAATCCCGTAATTTTCCGGAATTTGGGATTTTTGATCTTTAGGGTTTTGTATTATGATTGCAGCAACTCTATCATAATATCCAGTTCTTCCACTAGTTTTTCGTTATTGCCGCTATAACCTACCGACCTGAAATTAATCCGGCCTTCCGGGCCTATGATGACTTTGGTGGGAATGCCCTCCACACCGTATTTATCTACAATGTCAAACTCCCTGCTGCCTTCTGAAACAGGAGTGTCCAGCAATACATGGAAGGTATATTGGTTTTGATCTATAAAATCCTTCACTTTCTTTAAGCGGGCTTTGGGTTTATCTCCCTCCCAGGTATCGATAAACAGGAATTCTACGCCAGGGTCGTCCTCGTATTTGGTAACCGCTTTTTGCATTCCGGGAAAAGAACTTTTGCAGGGGCCACACCAGGTAGCCCAGAAATCGAGGATAACTACTTTTCCTTTCATGGAACTCAGGGAAACATCGTCGCCATCCAGGTTTTTCAGGGAAAAAGCCGGAGCTTCTTCATCGAGCATATTTTTCTTTACTTCTTCCAGTATTTTGGCACGGGCAACTTTTTCGAGACCGGAGAGGTAGATGTCAAACCCTTCATCGGAACCTTTGTTTTCCGTATAGGCCGATTTCAGGTATTCTTTTATTTTTTCCGTCGAAACGCCTTCGCGGATAAATTCTTCCGCTTTTTCCTTTGCCGTACCATAATTTTCACTGGCCAGGAGAAACTGGACGTAACGCTCGTTGACTTCGGGAGATTTGCCTTCTCCTATGGCCTCTTCCTGGTATTTCACCGCCTCTTTCACCTGCCCCTGTTTAAACAGGATAAGGGCATAGGTATCGGCATACATCCGGTAACTGCCATCCAGGTTCTCTCTGTACTGGCTTTCGGACAGGTAGTCCGGTTTGTCTCCCGCACCTTGCCGGAGCGATTCGATGATGTCCAGTGACTTCTTGGACATTTCGGCAGCAAAATCGAGGTCTTTTCCTTCTTCGGCGAGTTTCCACGCTACGCTATTGTACAATGAGGTTTTATCCCTGCTTTCTTCGGATATCTGGTCAGCATATGTGGTAAAGGTTTCATAATCGCCACGGTCGGCATATTCCTTGGCCAGTATATATAGCATGAAATTTTTTCCATTCGTATCATTAAAGGAAGCTGCATACTCCTTGAACAAGGCTTCTCTCTTTGTAATATCCTTTTCATTGTAAAATGTTCGGGACAGCTTGTTTTTAGCTATTGTTCCTTTGGGATAATCGGCTATGGCTTTTTCTGTCAGGGCTTCCGCTACAGAATCATTGCCCATGATATTGTGCATAGCTACCAGGGTACTGTAATCTTTGTCAGTGAGTTCTTCACCGGTTTCGTAAGCTGCCATATATTCTTCGATCCATTTTTTTCCCTCCTCTTCGTCTTTCTTGTACAGTATTCGGGCATAGGTCTTATCCCAGATGTTCAATATATCCGGATGTTTCGCAAATTCCTGTTTGAACAGGGCGACCGATGAATCTTTTTCCATTTCCACACCGTGCGATTTTGCATAATAACTTTCGTAATAAGAAGCCATACTGGCCAGGGTACCTTTGAGCAATTCTCCTTCGTCCGTATAGAGAGGGAGTACGAAACCCTGCTTGTTGTTGCTGTCAAATTCGCTGTCCGTTTTAAAGGCAAAAGTGATGGCGGTAGCGGAGTCGGGGATGCGCAGGGCACCTTCCCATTTTCCCGAAACGTTCTTTACGGGGATATCCGCGGGATAGAAATTGTCGTTAACAGCATAATAGTAATAGGCTTTCGGGTCCTTTTTTTCGGTGGTATATATGATGTGCAGGGAATCCCCCGGACCCGGCTTTTCATTGGAAACATAAAGCGGCCCCAGGGTTTTTCCCTGTTCTTCCGCTTTATCGTTTTTACAGGAAATAATGAACAAGGCCATCATTGCAGTGAAAAAGCATGATATTGATTTCATAAGTAAAGTGTTTTCTGGTTAACGGATATTAATATACGACGATAAGTTAAAAAAGGCCCTTGTTTTCAGGTTAAAACATCATTTTTTAACAAAAACTAGGGGTTACTCAGAATATCTTACCTGTAACCCGGTGGCTTCGGTACATCCCGAACGGAGTTCGGGACACTCAGCCACCTCGCTTTGTGCTTGTCCTTCGGCTCTTGCAACCTGTAACCTGGAACAAAAAAATAATTCCCGCCCCCATTCAGATATACATCAGGACTTCTCAACTCCGAACTGTAACACGTTTACCGCTTACCAGGTACCGTTCCGGTTTTGTTATCCTTTGAAAAAGAAACTTATCTTTGTAACAGAACCTGATAAAGGTTTTTTAATAACCACCATAATGAACAAACTGTTATTTATTTTGTCTTTGCTGATATCGGTTTCCTGCACTTCTTCCGGGAAATTTGAAGCCAGGGATATTACAGGGGTTTCCATAACCCCGATGCTGGAAGACTCCATGAGTGTCCGCGCCATTGAAATAGTATCCGGTAAAACGCTCTGGTTTGCCGATGACCGCGGGAGGTACGGGTATTTTGATTATAAGGGTAGCCCTGTTATCGATTCCGTATCTTATGATACCATAGTGCCCCATTTCCGCGCTATAGCCACCAATGATAATGATGTCTTTTTACTTGGCATAGGCAGCCCCGCCCTGCTTTATAAAGTTGAAGAAAACGGAGGAGCCGAACTGGTGTACCGGGAAACCCACGAAAGGGCTTTTTATGATGCCATGAAATTCTGGAATGAAAGAGAAGGAATTGCCATCGGGGACCCTACGGAAAGCGGTTGTCTTTCTGTTTTGGTAACACGCAACGGGGGAAATTCGTGGTCCAGGATTCCATGTGACAAATTACCTTTGGCCGTTGAAGGAGAAGCGGCATTCGCAGCAAGTAATACCAATATAGATATTATAGGAGACAGAACATGGATTATTTCCGGAGGATTGCGCAGCAGGGTTTTTTACTCTCCGGACAAAGGGAACAGCTGGGAAGTATACAATGTTCCCGTGGTACAGGGGGAGCCTACCCTGGGTATGTACTCTGTTGATTTCTGGGATAAAAATACCGGAATTGCCATTGGCGGAGATTATACCAGGCCGGAATACAATACAGCCAACAAAGCGGTAACTACAGACGGCGGCAAAAGCTGGAAACTGGTGGCCAGCAAAAAACCTCCGGGGTATCGTTCATGTATACAATATATTCCGGGAAGAGAAGGAAAGGAAGTTATAGCGGTAGGTTTTGAAGGGATTTCGTTTTCGCGTAACGGAGGCAGTACCTGGAAGCCCGTATCTTCTGAGGGGTTCTATACCATACGTTTTTTGAATGACTCCGTGGCTTATGCCGCAGGTAAGGGAAAAATAGCCAAGCTGGTTTTAAAACAGCAAAAGCTTCCGTGATCGGACGAAAGGTGCCCGGCCGGGGTATTGCAAAACGGATGTGGCATAACCGGGGACAATGGTTCCATAATAACTTTTGATAACTTTTTATATCCCGTTCCTATTAATTATTCTAATTTTGTTAAGCAATTAAAACAAGGAGTTAACCATGTCAGATACAGTAGAAAGAATTAAATGTCTTATTATAGGATCCGGCCCTGCCGGTTACACTGCGGCTATCTATGCAGCCCGGGCCGATCTTAAACCCGTATTGTATACGGGGTTGGAACCCGGAGGACAACTCACAACCACTACCGAAGTGGATAATTTCCCGGGATATCCTGATGGAGTAGACGGCCCCACCATGATGCTGCAACTTCAAAAGCAGGCAGAACGTTTTGGTACCGAAGTAAGGATAGGTATGGCAACGTCCGTAGAGTTCAGTAGCGAAAGAGGGGGAATTCATAAAGTTACTATCGATAATTCCAAGAAGCTGGAAGCAGAGTCCGTAATTATTGCAACAGGGGCATCTGCCAAATACCTGGGATTACCAAGTGAGCAACGGCTTCGCGGTGGCGGGGTTTCCGCCTGTGCGGTTTGTGACGGATTCTTCTATAAAGGACAGGATGTAGCGATTGTAGGTGGAGGAGATACTGCGGCGGAAGAAGCTACCTACCTGGCTAATATCTGTAGTAAGGTAACTATGTTGGTACGAAAAGGAGAAATGAGAGCCTCCAAAGCCATGCAGCACAGGGTGGCTAACACACCCAACCTGGAAGTCCGCTACTTTACCGAAATAGATGAAGTACTGGGAGACCAGGTGGTAGAAGGTATTCGTATGGTAAATAACCAGACCGGTGAAAAAGAAGATATAAAAGTGACCGGGCTGTTCATAGCTATCGGGCATAAACCGAATACGGATATCTTTAAAGGACAGCTGGAAATGGATGAAACCGGCTATGTTCTTACCTATGGTAAATCTACCAAAACAAGTAAACCCGGTGTTTTTGCCAGCGGGGATGTTCAGGATAAGGAATACAGACAGGCTATAACTGCTGCCGGTACCGGATGTATGGCAGCCCTGGATGCGGAAAGGTACCTGGCAACCGTAAAATCGCCAGAAGAAGTAGTATAAGTCCGAAGTCATAAGCACGGAGCACGAAGTTCGAAATAGTTTTTCGGCTTCGTGCTCCGTGCTTCATTCTTCCAACTAACCTCGTGCCTCTAATCCCGCACTCCTTCCAATACTCTCTTCAATTGTTCAGGATCATCCATGTAAGGATCGAGGTCCAGAAGGTCTACTTTGCGGAACTCTATAGGGTGGCTTTCGCTTTGCAGGGAAATATAACCTTCCTTAATCAGTTCTCCGTCCTTTTTTACAGCAGGATCAAAATCAGATACGGAACCCGCTCCGTATTGCGGTTTATAATAGGTAAGGACCGTATCGTTTTCCACGATATGATGTATGACCGAATCTCTCAGGACAAGCATATCCATCCGTACCCATTGATCGCCGTGATATGTCTTGGAACTGGAGTTCAGGCAGTGATCGGTATAAAGCGTATCCGCAATAACCACATTGGTGCCGGGAGTACAGAGGTTACCCGTAGGCCTGGGGTCGGAACCGTCTCCTCCAAGTATCTGGGCCTCTATAGAGATGGGAAAATCCTGGTCCTTCAACATGCTCTCCGGGGATTGCCCGTGCAGCATAGCTCCGCTGTTACGCCATGCCCAGCCTTCACCTTCCGGGGCCTGTTCCCCCATGAAGCGATACTCCAGCCGCAGGAGGTAAGCTGAAAAGGGCTTTTTGTAGAATATGTGCCCGTATTGCCGGTCGAATTTTTCATATCCGTCATAGCGGACCTTAAGCAGTCCGTCCTCCACGCGAAAGGTATTGGCGTAGTTATCTCCCAACTCGTGTTTGGATATTTTTACTTTCCAGTCATCCAGGTCCTTACCGTTAAAAAGGGAGATCCATTCCGGTTTTTTTACGGTTGTCTCTGCTGCCGGTTCGACAGAGGTTTTTTCTTTGTTTTTCGTCTGGCAGGAAATGATTAGGGTTGCTAAACATAAAGTGCATAAGAACTGCTTCATGGTAGTGTCTGATTTTTTGAATAAGTGATAAACTTACATAAAAAAATCATTTCTTTCAATGTATTGTTTTTTATATGTGTTAATCGTTAAAATGTGAAATGAATATGTTATGATTAAGTTAATTTGGTGTTATATTGTTATATTTGGATTTATACCTGAATAATAAACTGAACTAACACATGAGAAAATTACTGCTAATCACGCTTGCGGCGTGTACCCTTTTTGGCTTTAAGGGAGTGGCCCAGGTCACCGGAACCATTACAGATGCACAAAATACACCGCTCCCCGGGGTGAGTATTATTATTGTAGGCTCAACCACGGGAACTACTTCGGACTTTGACGGAAATTACACGATCAGGGCCTCCACGGGCGATATACTTCGGTTTTCCTATGTGGGCATGACCACCGTAACCCGTACGGTAGGGGAATCTGATGTTATTGATGTACTACTGGAAGAAGATGCCCAGGCGCTGGATGAGGTTGTGGTTACGGCGCTGGGGATAGAACGGACGGAACGCTCCCTGGGTTTCGCTTCCCAAAAAGTGGATGAGGAACTTCTGAACGCGAACAAACAGTCCAATGTCGTCAATTCCCTGCAGGGAAAGATTGCCGGTGTAACCATAAACAGTACAGGGGGTGCCCCTGGGCAGGGTGCTAACATACAGATAAGGGGAATTAATTCCATAGACCCTTCCCGCGATAACCAGCCGCTGTTTGTCATAGACGGGGTGCTCATAGACAACAGTACCTCGACATTCGGTGATGGTGCCGAATTAAGAGGGATGAGCAACCGTGCTGCGGATCTTAACCCCAACAATATAGAAACCATAAATGTGCTCAAAGGAGGGGCCGCAACTGCGCTTTACGGGCTTCGCGGTGCTAATGGGGTTGTGGTAATTACCACCAAATCGGGGAAAGCCGGGGCCATAAGAGTAAGTTATTCGAGCACTTATGGTATTGATAACGTAAATAAATTTCCGGATATACAGGACAAATTCAGCCAGGGGTGGATGGGTGAATATAACCCGGATGATTTCTGGCCTTCCTGGGGGCCAACGGTGGAAGAGGCCAAGGCCCTGGACCCTACCCACCCGGATAAGCTCTATAATCATGTAGAAGATGCGTTTAAAACTGGCTCCCAATTCCGGAACGACCTGTCTTTTTCCGGAGGGAACGAAACCATAACCTTCCTGGCTTCTTTGTCGCAATTCGACCAGAAAGGGATTTTGCCTTTTACGGATTACAAGAATTATCAGGCCCGTCTCAATACGGATGTGAAGATCAGCGATAAGTTCAAAATGGGAATGAGTATGTCTTATATTAATTCCGGAGGGTACCGTTATAACCCGGACAGGTACAACGAACAGTTGGTATACTGGTCGGGGAGGCATGATGTTACGGACTTCCGGGAAGATAACGGCACGATGAGGTCCTACGGAGGCACCTCTAACCCCATATATGTGGCTTCTACCAACCGGTTTAAGGATGATGTAGACCGTTTCATAGGTAGTGTGAACTTCACATACAGCCCGTTGAGCTGGCTGGACTTCAGTTACCGGGTGGGAACGGATAGTTATAATGACAACCGCAGAAGGACTGCGGTAGGATTCCGGGGGCTTGAAGGGGAACGCCTGGTAGAGGACAATGGGGTGAAAGCCGCACCGGGAAGAGGATTTGTATATGAATACAATACCCGTTTCCAGACACTTAACAGTACCTTTATAGCCAGTGCCAAACACAATTTTTCTGATGACCTTAACGCTACCGTGCGTATAGGACATGAATTGTATACCCGGAAAGTAAGGAATACCGGGACCGAAGGGTCCGACCTCACGGTTTACAACTGGTTTGACCTCAGGAATGCCAATATCCTGAATATCATCAATACGGACAAAAATGAAGTTCGCTACCGGTTAATGGGGCTTTTCGGGGAGCTTTCTTTTGATTATAAGCGCTTCCTGTACCTTACGTTTACCGGTAGGAACGACTGGACATCCAGCCTGGTGAAACCCAACAATTCGTTTTTCTATCCTTCGGCAAGTTTGAGTTATATCTTTAGTGAAAACCTTTCCCTGCCAGATTTTATCAGCAACGGTAAATTCCGTTTCTCCTATGCGAGAATAGGTAAAGATGCCCTGTCTTACGCTACTAGCCGCGGATACGGTAGTTATTCCGATTTGCCTTCCGGATATATCGGTTTCACCCGTTCATCCCTGCTCGGAGACCCGGAACTGCGACCGGAATTTACGGACACCTATGAAACCGGACTGGAGATGTCGTTCCTGAATTCCCGTCTGGGCTTTAACTTTACGTATTATTATTCTACCAGTAAGGACCAGATCATAGAGGTGCCGGTTTCTTCAGGCACGGGATATGTTAAGGCAGTAGTTAATTCCGGGAGTATGCGAAACCAGGGTGTGGAAGTCACACTATTTGCCACACCGGTAAAAAAAGAAGACTTCTCCTGGGAAACACAGCTTAACTTTTCAGCCAACAGGAACAAGATACTGGACATACGTGAAGGCTTGGAAGAAATTATCCTGGAATCACAATTCGGTTATATCGGGTCTACCGTAACCATGAAACTGGTCCCCGGAGAAGCATATGGTTCGCTTTTTGGCTCTGTGTACAAAAGGTATTACACGGAGGAAGAGATCCAGGCAGGAGTGGACCAGAAAGCACATCTGGACAAATCCCGTCCCATTGTAATCGGCGAAGACGGTTTCCCGGTAATGGAGCAGCAATCGGTACAAAAGATACTGGGTAACGCACAACCGAAATGGATAGGAGGATGGAGCAATACCTTCCGGTATAAAAATATAACACTCACCACGCTGATGGATGCACGAATAGGACAATACAGGTATAACCAGCTGGCTAATTTTTATGCGGCGTTCGGTATGTCGGAGATTACGGAGAACAGAAATGATTATAAAGTCTTTAAAGGAGTAACGGCAGACGGAGCCCCGAATACCCGGGAAGTCTGGCTGGGACAGGGAACGGACCCAAATACAGGAAGGGATTACGGCATCGGTTACTATAGGAACAATTACAGGGCGGTATCCGAGAATTTTGTGGAAGATGCCTCCTGGGTGCGCCTGCGCTCGGTTTCCCTCACCTATAACCTGCCCGAAAAATGGCTGGATAATTCCTTTATACGAAGAGCCAGCTTTACGGCTACAGGAAACAATCTATGGCTTTGGACCGAATATGACGGTTACGATCCGGAAAGCAGTTCTTTTTCCAGCGGGTCCAATATAGACGGTTTTTCAGGTTTTACCTATCCTGCACTCCGAAGTTTCCTTTTTACTGTTAATGTTGAACTGTAAACCTTTTGAAATGAAATCCACACAAAAAATTATATCCGTATACAGCCTCATCGTATTGACACTCATCATACAGGGATGCAGGGACAATTATTTTGACCTTAATGAAAACCCGAACCTGGTCCAGGACCCTCCCCTGGATGCTTTATTGACCACGGTAACACATAAAACCGGACTGAACAGCCAGCGTTTTGCCGCTTTTACCGGTTATTATACCCAGTATATCGCCAATCCCTCCGCAGGAGGTTCGGCAGATACCTACCAGGTTACGGATAACAGCACCCAGTGGGACTATGCCTATTACGCGATGGCCGACCTGTATGATATGCAGGTCCTGGCAAGAGAATTAGGCTCTTCCGAGCATCTGGGGGTCGCGAATATCCTGATGGCTTACCACATCGGACTGGTTTCGGATGTCTGGGGGTCGGCGCCGTTCTCCGACGGGTTCGGGGGCAACACCCTGGCGCCGGAATACGATTCGGAAGAAGCGCTTTACCAGGAAGCATTAAGACTGATAATCGAAGGTATTGACGAACTGCAGAAAACAGGCTCTAATCTTCAGCTCGGGGAAACGGAAGACCTTATTCACGGGGGAGATGTACAGGCATGGATAAAGACAGCCTATGCCCTGCAGGCCAGATTTCTGAATAAGATATCCAAAAAAGCGGAATATAGTGCCTCACAGGTACTCGATGCCATCGATAATTCATATGCTTCCAATACGGACGATGCGGAAATGGGAGTTTTCGAAGGAATAAATCCCTGGGCACAGATTGCGAGAAATAATGCCAACGACCTGCTCGGCGGATGGTTGTCCGATAACTGGATAAATCACTTGAACGGGGAAAAATACGGCGTGTTTGATCCGAGGATAGAGAAAATCACTGACCTGACCGTAAACGGAGAATATGTGGGAACGAGGAACGGGGAAGGAAATACCGGGGGCGCCAATACCATTAAGGACGAATGTTATATAAGCGAGAACTCTACCGTTACTTCTCCCGAATCCCCGCTTGTTATTGTAAGTTATGCCGAGATGAAATTTGTAGAAGCAGAGGCGGCTTTCCGTTCCGGAGATACGGAGAGGGCTTATGATGCATACCTGGAAGGTATTCGTGCCCATATGGAAAAACTGGAAGTATCGGGAGAAGATGCCGGTGATTATATAGCTAACCCCGAAGTCGGTGTAGGAATGGCAAACCTGACGCTGGACCTGATCTTCAAGGAAAAGTATGTGGTTACCTATCTGAACCCGGAAGCATGGAATGATATGCGGAGGCATGATTATATGTACGAAGATTTCCGGATGCCTTTAAATGCAGTTCTGGATACCTTTATACGGCGTGTGGCATATCCCAGTAACGAAAGGTCTGAAAATGGTAATAATGTCCCGGAGGAAGTTCCCCTTTCCACACCTTTGTGGTGGGACAGGCAGGAAGATTGAGATTTCTGTGAAAAGGACCCGGCGGGCCGATGTCATTTAGTTAAGCAACGTGGATAATGGACAAGAAAAAAGGCTCCCCTCTTCAGATAAAAGGCTGGGAGGGGAGCTGTTTTGCGGTGAGTTTTGACAAGCTCATGCTTTGGCGTGCATACACAGGTATTTGCGGATATTCGAATGCCCCGGGATTTCAAACCCTTCCCCATAACTTACTTAGATGAACCCGGCAGCCATCGTCCCGGCTGTTAAATCTGCCATGCTATACAACCAAAATAGAGATGGCTGAGTGCCAGCCGCGGGCCGGTGTATAGATGCCATCGATTTTTAAGAGCAGACGGATTGGTCATTCTTTTTTTTGAAATTCGTGTGGGAGATAATAATTTTTGGATTATTAATTATAAATTGCATCGATAATATTTTTATCCGTATAATTAACTAAATTTATTAAGATTTACTCAATAAAACACATTAGACCATCTTTTGAAACGGATCCGGTTACATACCGAAAAGACAGAAAAAGATCGTGACGATTGTGCTTCTTTCGACAATTTATTCAGGCTTTATTACGATAAATTACTGCATATAGCCAGGGGGTATGTCACTTGTCAGAAAGATGCCGAAGAGATTGTTCAGAATACTTTTTTAAAACTCTGGGAAAACAGGAGCGACATTGGTTCTATCAGGAATATTAACAGCTATCTCTATACCCTTACCAGGAATGGTTGCCTGGACCTTTTAAGGCACCGCGAAGTACGGCTTGATTATTCGGAGAAAAAAAAATCCATTCAGCAGCAGTTCTTGAAGGATGAAGCCGCATCACTCTTACTGGAAAACGAATTACAGAAAAAGATTAATGAAAGTATCGAACTGCTTCCGGACAAATGCAAAGAAGTGTTTGTAAAAAGCAGGATTGAGGGTATGAAGCGAAAGGAAATCGCGACTCTTTTAAATTTATCTCCCAGGACCGTTGATAATCATATTGCCAATGCTTTAAAACATATGAGGCTTCATTTAAAGGACTTCATTTCCCTGTTTCTTTAAACTTTCTGCTATTCATCTTAGGTAATTGTTCTTTTAGAATCGTCTATATTAATAAAGGCGATTTTATTTCATGGACGATTTAATCTTAAGATATATTGAAGAAAAAGCGAATTCTTCCGAAATAAGGATTGTGGAAGACTGGATTACCGCATCGGCGGAAAATCAAAAATACTACAATGATTTTAAGGCAAGATACCTCGCAGGTACTTTTGATCTGACATCTTCATCAGTCGATGTGGAAACAGAATTATCTGCTTTTAAGGTATCTGTCGAAAAAAGGAGTAAAAGAAATATCATTTCTTTACCCGGGCATTTACAGAAATATGCCGCGGCAATCATTCTATTGCTCGGGATTTCGGGATGGTTTTTTTTAACTGACCGAAGTACTTCGCCCAATGATATTCCGGCAGATGTCATAACACTTCAAAAGGAAAACGGCATCATTGAAATTATTCCGGAGAACCGCCGGGAAGTGATACGGGGACAGGACGGCAGCGTGATCGGAAAACAGAACCGGAATACATTGATATACAATAACGGAAAAACAGGCCGGGGAGACCGGATAAATTATAACATTCTGAAGGTCCCTTACGGCAAACGCTTCGACATTGTTCTGTCTGACGGTTCCAAAGTACTTTTGAATTCGGGGACTTCGATCCGGTATCCCGTAAGGTTTTCGGAGGTCGGGAACCGGGAAGTCACAGTACAGGGGGAAGCTTTTTTTGAGATCACAAAGGATTCCTCGCATCCCTTTGTTGTGAAAGCCAATGGCCTGAATGTTCGTGTTCTGGGAACAAAATTCAATGTATCTGCCTATGAAGAGGATCCCGCTGTCCAGACCGTACTGGTGGAAGGGGCTGTCGGGTTGTATGAAGGGACGGACTATAGGCATTCAGAAAAAACAATACTCACTCCGGGGCATAAGGCCACCTGGGACAAGAAAGATCAGAATATTAATATAGAGGAAACAGATGTGTCCGTATATACTTCCTGGATCAGGGGGCAAATGGTTTTCAAACATATGAAACTAAAGCATATTCTAAAAAAGCTGGAACGGCAATACAATGTTGAGATCGTCCAGCCCGGAGATTCCATCGGAAACATGCTGTTTACTGCAAGCTTTGACAATAAGGAACCTATCACACAGGTCCTGGAGACCTTTAAGGAACACTACGGTATTGATTACCGCATGACAGACGACAAGATTATCATTAATTAACCCTAAAACAAGATATATGAAAGAAGAAAAAACATGATCGGATAAGAATACAGTTCAATCCGGACACCACCAAACCCTAATGACTTCCTACCCTTAAAAACCGGGAAATGCAGCCACATTTCCCGATTTGGAAGTGATTAATCAGATTAACCACAAAACAGAACCATAAATTTATGAATAAACCAACGAAAATCGGGGAAAAGATCCCCGTGTTTTTAAGTTATGACTTAAAAGTAAAACTGACCACCACCTTCCTTTTGTTCACGATAATTCAGACCAATGCAAATTTTCTGTACGGACAGAAGGATAAAATTTCCCTAGATATGGAAAATGTCAGCCTTGACAGGGTGTTGACAGGTATAGAAGCGCAAACCGACTATCGGTTTATTTACAAGGACAACGAAATTAACTATTCCAGGATTGTTTCCATACACGCCCAAAAGACTCCTTTGAGGCAGGTTTTAAAAAAACTGTTTAGAAATACGACCATAGATGTCCACATCACAGGAAAGCAGATCATTCTAAGGTCCAGAGAAACGGAAAAAAACAAAAAAAACAATACTACAGAAGCCCCTAAAAAAACTGCTCAGCTTGTCATTCGGGGAATTATAACAGATGTACAGGGACAACCGCTACCCGGTGTTAATGTCACGGAAAAAGGAACGGTAAACGGGGTAGTGGCCAACTTCGATGGAAAATACACCATAGAAGTGGGGGGACAGGATGCGGTCCTGGTTTTTTCCTATATCGGTATGAAGACCAGGGAAGTGACCGTCGGCGATCGGACGAACATTGATGTTCAGCTGGAAGACGATGTCCAGTCGCTCGATGAAGTGGTGCTGGTAGGGTACGGAAAACAGAAGAAGATCAGTGTGGTCGGGGCCCAGTCTTCCGTCAAAGCAGAGGAACTGGAACAGCCCGTCGCCAATATCGGCACCATGCTGGCCGGCAGGGTCGCAGGGCTCACCGGAGTACAGCGTGACGGTTTACCCGGATATGACGGGGCCGATATCTGGATCAGGGGGATCTCCACTTTTACCAATGCAGGCCCGCTGATCCTCGTGGATGGTGTGCAACGTTCCCTAGATAATTTGGATCCGAGAGACATAGCCTCTTTTACGATTCTCAAGGATGCTTCGGCAACTGCGGTTTACGGTATTCGGGGGGCCAATGGTGTGATCCTCATCGAAACCAAGAGAGGCAGGATCGGAAAGCCCGAAGTTTCCATTGATTATAATGAAGGATGGACCTCGTTTACCAATATTCCCGATCTGGCCGACGGGGAAACCTATATGCGTCTGGCCAATGAAGCACTCACAACAAGGGGACAGGAGCCCAGGTATTCCGAAGAATATATAGAGAATACAGTAAATAAAACAGACAAGTTTCTTTATCCCGATGTCGATTGGATGGATGCGGTATTTAAGGATTTCGGGCGAAACCGCCGGGCATCCGTAAACGTAACGGGTGGAGCCGAAAATGCAGTGTACTATGTTTCATTAGGGTATTACGATGAAACCGGACTATTCGTAACCGACGGATTGGAAAGCTATGATTCGGATACCCGGTTCAAGCGCTATAATTTTACTTCCAATTTAACTCTTGATATCACCAGGACTACCAAAGTAAATGTAGGAATTCAAGGCTATCTATCCGAAGGTACCTATCCGGGAGCCGGTGTGGGGAGCGTGTTCAGTGCAGCCATGGAGGCCCCGCCTGTAGAATATCCGATTTTATACCCGGGGGGGTATATTCCGGGAAAGAGTTCAAACGGAGGCCTGAGGAATCCCTATGCTGATGTTGCCAAACGCGGATACAGAAATGAAAATAAAAATCAAATATATTCCAACCTTCGGATCGACCAGCAATTAGGTTTTATTACCGAAGGATTGTCCTGGTCGGGAATGTTTGCCTTTGATGCCTATAACCAGCAGTTCATCACAAGGTCGAAAAGAGAGAACACCTATTTTGTAGACCAGAATTTCCCGTACACCGAGAACGGGGAACTGTTGCTGAACGAAACATATACGGGACAGAATTTCCTAGGATATGACAGGTCGAATGGAGGAAACCGCCGGTTTTACCTGGAGACCAGTTTTAATTACGATCGCAGTTTTGGAAAGCACCACGTAAGCGGGTTAATCCTTTTCAACCGTTCGGATTATGTCAATGCCTTCGCGGGCGATTTTACCGAGTCCATACCTTTCCGGAATCAGGGGCTTGCCGGACGTGCCACCTACAGTTACGACGACCGTTATTTCTTTGAGGTCAATGCCGGTTATAACGGCTCTGAAAACTTTGCTCCCGAAAACCGGTATGGATTTTTCCCTTCAGTGGCTGTAGGGTGGGTCGTTTCCAATGAGAAATTCTTCGAGCCTCTTACTAAATCGATTAACTATTTTAAAATACGGTATTCCGACGGTTTGGTCGGTGCCGAATCCGGGGCCGGAAGGTTCTCCTATTTAAGCCGGGTAGAACAAAGTAACGATTTTGGGTTCGATTTTGGTGAAAGTATTCAATTCACGCCCGGCATCCGGGAGACCTATTACGGCGTGGACGTCACCTGGGCGGAATCCAGGAAACAGGACCTGGGCATTGAGTTGAACATGTTCAGCAATGAGCTTCAGATTATTTTTGACCTGTTTAAGGAGCATACCAAGGGCGCTTTTCTCCAACGAGGGGACCTCCCGAATTATATAGGTTTGACAACGGATCCCTACGGAAATCTCGGTGTAGTTGAGAACAAGGGTTTTGACGGTTCTGTGACATACAACAAGAACCTCGGCAACTTCAGGTTGGGGTTCCGGGGCAATTTCTCTTATAACCGGAATAAAATTATTGAGAACGGCCAGCCCGAGCAATTGTATGAATGGCAGGATCGCCGGGGAACACCCTTACTTGCGAGATTTGGTTATGTAGCCGAACGTTTGTATACCCTGGATGATGATACCGATGGCGACGGGTTTATCACACCCGATGACGGGGATTTCCCCAACCAATTCGGCCAGATCATGCCCGGGGACATCAAGTATAAAGACCTGAACGGTGACGGGAAGATCGATTCCTACGACCAGAGAGAGATCGGCCAGGGCGATGTTCCGGCCCTGACCTACGGCTTCGGGATCACTGGCGAATACAGAGGTTTTGATGCTAGTGTTTTCTTCCAGGGTCAGATGGAAGCCGATATTATGATGGGCGGATCCGGAATCCATCCGTTTGTAGGCGGTGGAGGTACCGGAAACCTGTACACCGTTGCGGTGAATCGGTGGACACCCGAAAATGACGATCCCTATGCCCTGTATCCGAGGTTATCCTACGGAGATACGGGATTAGGGCAAAATAACAATACCCAGGGGAGTACCTGGTGGAAAAGGGATATAGATTTTTTAAGATTAAAAACAGCCGAGATAGGATATACATTACCGGAAAATGTGGCTCAGAAGATCAGCCTCGAAAATATCCGTTTTTACCTGAGGGGGACCAATCTTTTTACCTTTAGCAGTTTTGACCTGTGGGATCCGGAACTGTTGACAAGTAATGGCGGTACCTATCCCAATATATCTGTCGTATCCTTAGGAGTTAATGTTTTATTCTAAAAGTTAGAGGTATGAAAGCAATACGAATGATACCAGGACAAATGGACAATTTGTGTTATAAAGCGATAAAGAAAATAATAATAGGATTGCTGGCCGTGGTCACCATCTCGTGTAATGATGATTTCCTGGACCAGGTTCCCGATGACCGTCTTACATTTGAGGAGACTTTCTCCAAGCGGAGTACGGTAGAACAATACCTGGCAGCAATCTACGATCATATTCCCAGCGAACTGGATCAAAGATATACAGCCAATAATTCCGGTCCGTGGATCGGCGGGTCTGACGAAGCAGAGTACGTATGGTCTTTTCACCTGGGGAATGCCCTGAATGTGGGGGACTGGAACCCTACAACAGGACATGTAAGTACGTTGTGGTCCAATTTTTACCGGGCCATCCGCTCCTCGTCCACATTTATACAAAATATCGACCAGTGCCAGGACTGCCCGGAGGAAATCACAAGGAGGCTGGTGGCGGAAGCAAGGGTGCTAAGGGCATTTTACTATTATAATCTCATCCGTATTTACGGTCCCGTGATCCTCATGGGGGAAGAACCCATAGCTCCCGATGCAAACCTGGAAGAACTGGGACTTGAACGAAAGACCATGGAAGAGTGCGTGAACTATATTGTCAGCGAACTGGATCAAGGTGCAGAAGCGCTTGAAGGGATCGCCTTTAGAGGTGACAGGGCCGGAAGGATGAGCCGCCCCTTTGCCATGGCCATAAAGGCAAAGACCCTGCTTTTTTATGCAAGCCCTTTATTTAACGGCAACCAGGACTACGCTGCTTTACAGAATGGCGAAGGCCAGAACCTCATGCCGCAGAGTTATGATGTGAACAAATGGCAGATGGCTGCCGAAGCGGCAAGGGCATTTATCGAAGAATTTACCCCCAATACGTTCAGACTGTATAAGGTGTACAATGAAGACGGTTCCTATAACCCTTATATGTCCTGCAGAGAAGTGATGTATGACGATTTTAACGAGGAAATGATCTATGCAAGGCCCCGCGGAGGGATCGCATATCACTACGATTGTACCCCGTATCACCTGGGTTATCCCACGGAAGTCAGGGGCGCCGGGGGGTTGAGTGTGACCCAGGAAATGGTCGACGCCTATTTTATGGCTAACGGAAGAACCATAGACGATCCCGAATCGGGTTATGTGGAGACGGGATTTTCCGATTTCCGGGCACCATTTGATTTTCAGACCAGGTCAACCTTTAATCAGTGGGTAGGCCGGGAGCCGAGGTTCTATGTAGGGGTGACCTACAACAATAGCCTGTGGATTAACCGGAACTTCGGAAATGTTATAACAACAACCTGGTATGGCGGTAATTCCGGAAGGCAGGCGGGGTCAAATGATTATCCTCCTACCGGTTATGTTGTCAGAAAGAATGTGCCTCCGAGAGACTGGCGGAACAGTGAACGAAGTGTCCCTTATATGAGACTTGCCGAAATTTACCTCGATTATGCCGAGGCACTGAACGAATACGATCCGGGCAATCCCGATATCCTGAGATATGTAAATCTTATCCGGGAAAGGGCAGGCATCCCCCAGTACGGTTCGGCGGATCTTGCGGCGCCCTCAGATCAGGGTGCCATGCGTGAGGCAATCCGAAGGGAAAGAAGGGTAGAACTGGCTTTTGAAAGCGTGAGATATTTCGATGCCCGGAGATGGAAGATAGCCGAAGAGGCCTTTGCAGGATCATTTCACAGTATGGATATCAATGCCCGGGACGAAGCCGGTTTTTATAATAAAGTGATCTTTGAAGAGCGCGTGTTCAACAAAAGACATTACCTGTGGCCCATACCCCAGGATGAACTGAACAGCAATCCCGATTTGATACAAAATACCGGCTGGTAGTGTTTTCATCTGATTTAGTTTAGTTTGATCCGGCCCTTTTCCGCGGGAAGGGGCCTTATCCAAGACAATGATCTTTTTAATGTGGAAGTATATAAATTGAGGTAAATGTCTTTTGCGACATGAATAACAAAAAATAATATCATGAAAAAAATTATATATCTGGTCATTGCGACCGGGATGTTTTCGGTACTGTTCTCATGTGCCGATGACAACGTACTGGATATGGAAGGTCGTCCCGATTCCGTGGTGAACAACGACCCGCCGGGGGCTCCCCTGAGAGGGATAACCGAAAACTGGAACGGGCACGATTCCGAGGTTAACCGACAGTATTTCGATAGTTATGTGGCTGTCTATTACGGCGGTGAGGTAGACAGGGAGATAACCTGGCCGTTTGGTTTCCTAAGCAATTCCTGGGAATACATATCAGATACTTACGGGGGATTCGGGGATAACAACGGCAGGCTGTATGCCGTTATCCACCAGGACCCCGGTTCCGATCCCTATTATGCCACCTTTCTGGACGACGTTCTGGATTTTGAAAGCCTGATTGACGTTTCGTTGGAAGGCGGGGAAATGAACGCGGCGGATATGGATGGCATCATGCTTGTTGTGGAAGAGCTCGTGGAAAATTCCGTTTATAGCAAAAAGGGAGCACCGGCAAGAGGAGTATGGCAGGATCGGTTTGCCGATATTTTCCTGTACGATCTGTATACGGCCCTGGAAATGACCGACGATGCCCGGCGAATTTATGATGAAGCCGTGGCTACTCAGGTTTCGTATCCCTCCGAAGGGACCTATTGGTTCAGGGACTGGTTCTACCCCCTCTATGAAAATTATGAAGGTCCCCGTGTTTTTAATAACTTTTTCAGGGTTCTTTCGGAAAAATATCCGGTAAACGTAGATTCATACTCCCGGGATCTGAATCTGGGAGAACTGGTCCATTTTTTTAGCGGGGCAACCGGAACAGACCTTCAACCCATGGCCGAAGAAGCCTTTGGCTGGACAGAAGAAAATGATCTGCAATTGCTCCAGGCACGTGCCGACTTTCCCGATCTTAATTATCCTTTTGATCCTGCTTCGGAAACCATAGACCTCACCGGGAATGCCATACTTTCCGTGAGCAATGATAACGGAGAAGGACCGGAAGGAGCAGAAGGTTCCTTAAAGCTGGTCGATGGTGATATTTATTCCAAATTTCTCGTTGGCGGGTTCCACGGAGATATAAATTTCTGGATGCAACAGAAATTTGCGGAACCCACCGTTGTAAACAAATATACCTTTACCTCCGGTAATGATGCACCGGACCGTGACCCCAAGAAGTGGAACCTAGTGGGCTCAAATGATATGGAAAACTGGGTTACGCTGGATGTGCGTGCCAACCATACCTTTGAAGACAGGAACCAGACTAAGGAGTTCGGTTTTGAAAATGAAACAGCCTATAAATATTATCGGATCAACATTGAGGAAAATTACGGTAGTGACGCCATGCAGTTGAGCGAATGGAGACTACTCGTTGTTGAGGCGTTAAACCCTTCAGGTCCCGACGATTTTACCGGAGACGCCATTCTCACCGTTAGTAAGGATAATAATGACGGTCCTGACGGAGCGGAGGGGTCGCTAAAGGTGACCGACGGAAATGTAGAAACAAAGTTCCTGGTCGGAGGTTTTTCTCCTGATATAAATTTCTGGATGCAACAGGAATTTGCAGAGGCAAAGACAGTGACCAGGTATACAATGACATCGGCTAATGATGCTCCGGACAGGGACCCCAAAAAATGGGAACTTGCCGCTTCAGGCGACGGCGAAAACTGGACTACTCTTGATACCAGGGAAAACCAGAGTTTTAGTGACAGGCATCAGACCAAGACATATGAAGTGCCCAATAATACGGCTTATACGTTCTATAGATTGTATATCGTGGAAAATTACGGAAGTGATGCCATGCAACTTGCGGAATGGCGCTTATTGGGAGAATAATAAATACTTTTTGGGTCCGCCGGAACATTTCGGTACCCGGCGGACTGTTTCTGGTGATTAAGCCAAATGCCTTGGGGCAAGCCCACGAGGCATACATCAGGAATCCAAAAAAGCATATCTGTACATCGGAGCATTTAATCCCGATATTATCGGGACACTTAGTTAGTAAAAAAGTAATTAACAATGTTAAAAAAATATATATCTACGGTAGTTTTCAGTTGCTGTATCGGCTTCCCGGTACAAATCCCGGCACAAACTGTTTCGGAAAAAGACAACGACAAACAGGAAAAAACCGCTTTTCAGACCGCCAGTCCCTGGATGCCGGAAATCGACATCCGGTCTGATGTGGCCATAGTTTACGGAGTGAACGGAAATCCTTCCGATAAAGGACATAGATCCGCTTTTGAAGACCGGGTGAGGTCCTGGCGCAAGAAAGGGTATGACACCCATTTTATGACAGGAATAGCCTGGGGAGCCTATGAGGATTACTTTCTCGGCAAATGGGATGGGCAAAGCCATTTTGACGAAGGCCAGGTAGAGGTCAGTGGTGATACCATATGGCATGGGCATAACGTACCCTACATAGTTCCGCAAAAGAGTTTTATAAACTATATTAAAGAGCAGGTAATAGAAAGGGTAATAGATGCCGGGATAACGTCTGTTTATCTCGAAGAACCCGAGTTCTGGACCAGGGGTGGTTATAGTACTGCGTTTAAGGAAGAATGGAAGGATTTTTACGGTTTTGACTGGAAACCCCAGCACGAGTCCGCAGAAAATACATGGTTGTCAAATAAGTTAAAATACCATTTGTATTTCAAGACAATAGATGAAGTATCGAAATATGCCAAGAAATACGGCAGAAAAAAAGGACTGGATGTTAAAGTCTATATTCCTACACATTCACTGGTGAATTATTCGTCGTGGATGATCGTAAGCCCGGAAGCCAGCCTGGCATCCCTGCCGGGTATTGACGGGTACATTGCACAGGTCTGGACGGGAACTTCGCGCGAGGCTACCTATTTTAACGGTGTAGTAAAAGAAAGGACCTTCGAAAATGCTTTCCTGGAATACGGCTCTATGGTTTCCATGACCGCACCCACCAACCGAAAGATTTTCTTTCTGACCGATCCCATTGAAGACCGGAGAAAGGACTGGGACGATTATAAAAAGAATTACGAGGCCACTTTCACTGCCCAATTGCTTTATCCCCGGGTAAATAATTATGAAGTGATGCCCTGGCCGGAACGAATCTATACAAAACCTTATAAAGTGGCATATACGGACAGGGAAGTGCTTATTCCTTACAAATATTCTACACAAATGCAGGTCATGATCAATGCCCTGAACGATATGCCGGTATCCGGAAACAAAGTAAGCGGTATCAACAGTATTGGTGTGTTGATGGGTAATTCCATGATGTTTCAGCGGTTACCGACCCATGAAGGTTTTGAAGATCCCCGGTTTTCAAATTTTTATGGTCAGACACTCCCCCTGCTAAAGCGGGGGATACCTGTCCAAACCGTACATATGGAAAATCTCGGTTATAAGGAAACGTTACAGAATATCAAAGTGCTGGTTATGAGCTATTCCAATATGAAACCTCATTCTGAAGACGTGCATGAAAACCTGGAAAAATGGGTAAAGAACGGGGGAATGCTCATTTATACCGGAAGAGATGACGACCCTTATCAAAATGTGACGGAATGGTGGAACGGGAAAAAGAACAGGTTTGATACGCCTTCCGGAAATCTGTTTAAACACCTCGGCATACCGGAACAAGCCGGTGAAGGCCGTTATAAGACAGGTAAAGGTGAAGTTTTTGTCATACGGAAAAACCCGAAGGAATTTGTCATGGAGCATGGAGGAGATGAAAATTTTGTGGAAACGGTAAAGCATGCCTTTGAAAATGATGGCCAAAAATTGCTGTTTAAGAATAACCTCGCACTTCAAAGAGGACCGTACAGGATTATTGCCGTGATGGATGAAAGTGTGAACAGTGAGCCCTATTTTGCGGATGGCCCCGTGGTTGACCTTTTCAATCCGCTTTTACCTGTTCTTACTGAAAAAACGGTGGTCCCGGGAGAACAGGCTTTCCTTTACAGCCTTAATTATGCATATGACAAAAACAAACCCGCAGTAGTGGCTTCGGCTGCCAGAATATCCAATGAGAAATTGATAGGCGGAGAATATTCATTTACCTGTAAAAGCCCGGTAAACACAATGAACAGTCTACGTGTATTCTTACCTTCAAAACCCGAAAAGGTAATGCTGGAGGATTCCGGGGGAACAGGGATCTCACCCATAGGGGCAAGCTGGGATAACAATTCAAGAACGTATTACCTGCAGTTTGCAAATAAGCCGGAAGGGATTCAGGTAAAGTTCAAATTATAAAAGAGCTTAAAAAGGGATTTCGTGATACAGAGGATATTATTTTAATGGGTAGACATGGTTATAAGTACAAAAATTTCCGGATGCTTTTACACGCAGTCCCGGACCTTTATACGGCGTGTGGCATATCCCGGTAACGAAAGCCCGAAAATGGTAATAATGTCCCGGAGGAAGTTCTCCCCTGCCGCACCTTCGTGGTGGGACAGGCAGGAAGATTGACATTTCTGTAAAAAAAGCTCCGGCGGGCCGATGTCATTTAGTTAAGCAGATTTGTTTATTTTTTTCATGCCCCCTCTTCAGATAAACCTGCTGCCGGACAGGTCCGGATAGCCCCATTTAAGGGATTGCGTTTACACGGAACCGGGTTGGGTTAGCGGCTAAAGCAACCCGGTTAGCGGCGGACTTGATCAAGTTCGCCGCTTTTGT
>NZ_RJTM01000029.1 GCF_003725735.1 Sinomicrobium pectinilyticum
TATGGCACCGTAAACCCATTCCCTTAAGCGGTCAACGTAACCCGGTTTACTGTCAAAGCAGTTGGGTATGACATCGGAAGCAAACCCTTAAGCGGTCAACGTAACCCGGTTTGCCGTCAAAGCAGTTGGGTACGACATCGGAAGCAAACCCGTTAGCGGTCAACGTAATCCGGTTTACCGTCAAAGCAGTTGGGTATGACATCAGAAGTAAACCCGTTAGCGGTCAACGTAACCCGGTTTACTGTCAAAGCAGTTGGGTATGACATCGGAAGCAAACCGGTTAGCGGTCAACATAACATGGTTTACCGTCAAAGTATTTGGTTATGACATCAAAAGCAACCCGGTTAGCGGCTAAAGTAAATGGGTTAGCCGCTCAACCAACTACTTCCGGCGTTAAAGGGATTGCTTTAATGGCCGTTTTCCGGGTTTTAGAGCGGGAGCAACAGGTTGAATACTGTTTCATGCATTTATGCTGTGGTACGGGAAACGCCGTTCGGGAATTCCGTGAGAAAAATGATAAAACACTAAGAAACTGTTTAAGTTTTGTTTTTGGTTCCGATAATTATCAGGATCATAGTATGGACCTATAAGGTCAGATGATAGATTGAAGAAGATAGATATAGATTGATATTCGATATTTTCAATCTCTTTAATCTGCCTTTGCCCGGCATGAAGAAAATATTTATATAAATGAACTGAAGGATAAAACTTAAACAGTTTCTAACTTTATCCGGAAAGACCATGTGTATTAATAAAATCATTAACCGTTTTTCCTAAGTAAAATATATCCTCTTCCGTATGTGCGGCCGAAAGCACTATGCGCTGTACCAGGGGAGAAGATGCATCCGGATAATGAAAGGACGTGGTCAGGATTCCCTTATCCAGCAAATGCCGGGTGAGGGATTCCTCTTTATAGGCATATGCAGGATGTCCCTGGGTACGGTTAAAAATAATATCCATACCGGAAACAGCATGATCGAAGATAGCCATGTGGTTTCGCAGCTTCTCCCGTTGTAGCTCGTATAAAGATAATGCTTCCGTAAATGTTGCCACAGCCGCGGGAGAAGCCGGACTGGCACCTGCAAAGAACGGGTGTTCCCACAATTTACGGATTATATTTTCTGAAGAGCAAACCATTCCGGCCTGCACACCGAATCCTTTACTGACAGATCCGCATACCACCAGTTCCCGGAACGGTATTTTCCGCAATTTTTTATAAATACCCTCACCGTGTCTGCCCATTACCCCCAGGCCATGAGAATCATCGGCAATAAATACGGTTTGTGCGATAGGCAATTGTTCGTACCAGTTGTTTTCGTAAAGATTATTTCCGGGTGTAACAGAATCGCACAGCACTACGGCTGTCCGATCGGGACCGGATGTGGTAAAAGCATTGACTTCCGCAATGAGTTTTTCCACGGAACCGGAGGTTACCGTACCGGGGTGGGAGAGTGCCGGATGGGTATCTGAGGTACTGAAAAAAGCAAACATATCTCCCTGAAAGGCCTGTAATGCCAGTTGTCCGGCCAGGAATCCCGAAGACACGGAAAGAGCGGCTTCGCTACCGATAAGGTCTGCCATAACCGCTTCGGCCTTTTCGTATACGGACATGCGGATATTGGCCTTACGGGATGCTGCGTAACCCGTACCGTACCTTTGAATATTATGAATGAAAATCTGCTGGAAATCAGGAAGGGTAGCCAGGCCGAGGTAGGCGGTCCCCCCGAAATAGCGATAGCTTTTCCCTTCGGAAAATACCAATCGGCCCGGAAAGGAATCGCTACGGCAGATCATGCGGTAAGCACTACTCCCGACCCGGGTTCCTTCGGGAAGATTACTTTTCCGTTGTCTCGTATAATAACCCCGGTAGCTATATCACTTTTCAGCAGCATGGCCCCGTCCATGTCTACATAATCGAGTTGGGGAAGTAGCTGTGCAATGGCCGATATGCCCACCGTAGACTCGGTCATACATCCCACCATAACCTTCAGGTCAAGGGATTTTGCTTTTTCTATCATTCTCCTGGCCGGAGTAAGTCCGCCACATTTGGTAAGTTTTATATTAACCCCGTGAAAATGGTCTTTACATTTTTCCACATCGCTTTCCACGATACAGCTTTCATCGGCAATGACCGGAAGAGCGGATTCCGCCATTACTTTTTTCATGCCTTCCCGGTTATCTGCTTTTAGCGGCTGCTCAATGAACTCTACCCCCAGTTCTTTAAGTTTGTAAGAGTTTTCAATAGTTTCTTCCGGGGTCCAGGCACAGTTGGCATCTACCCGGAAGGTAGCATCCGTATGTTTGCGCAAAGCCTTTACAATAGCTACATCGTGGTTAGTGCCCAGTTTTATCTTGTATAAAGGCCACGGTTTTTCTTCCATTTTCTCCACCATTTTTTCAATAGTGGCTATACCTATGGTATAATTGGTAATAGGATATTTAGCTGTGCTATAACCCCATATCTCATAAAGGGGTTTGCCGTGTAATTTGCCGTAAAGATCATTTGCCGCAAGGTCCAGGGCACATATGGAAAAGTTGCTCAGTCCTTCCCGGACGAGAAACCCGTGAAAGGCTTCGGGGGAGATGAGATCGAAACCGGCAATACGGTTTTCTATGGCGCGGATCTCATTGATCATGGAATCTACGGTGATATTGTAATACGGGTTTGATGTAGCCTCGCCGTAGCCCGTTTTTCCGTTGAGGGATAAACAAACGATTAGTGTATCCTGAAAATCACGGGATTCCCTGGAAATACTGAAGGTGTGTTTTAGTTCTAGTTGGTATTTTTTCAGTACTGTTTGCATTATGCGATATTAAGCAGGGAACGGACGCTAATTGTTCATTTCGTATTCCTTATTTTTCGTCGGTTCGTAACCGAACAAATGCTTTTCTTTGATGAGGCCGGCCACACCTTCGGGGAGCATATCTTCCCAGCCTTCTTTGCCATCGGCTATCATTTTCAATACTTCTCTCGAATAAATATCGAGGGTATTGGGGTCAAAATCCGTAATATCCACTACTTTACCGTTGAATTTGAAGAACTTGTAAAGCTCCTTCATTCTCGGGTGTACCTTCAGGTTATCGCTGGTTATGATCTCTCCGGTGCTCGGGTCTTTCATCGGGTAGAGGTATACTCTCAGGTCTTTGAAGAACAGTTTACCGAAAGCTTCCAGGATACCTCCGCTGAGGTGGCGGTAGTATTTCTCATCAAATACATCAACGAGGTTACTCACTCCCATGGAAAGCCCCATACGATATTTGGTATACCGCGAAAAGTATTCCACCAGTTTGTAATACTCCTGGAAGTTGGATATCATTACCGTTTGTCCCAGGGAACACAGCAGTTCGGCCCGGTCCATAAAATCCTGCTCGTCAATTTCCCCTTCGGCACGCAGGTTGGACAAGGTTATTTCAAAAATAACTTCTGTTCTTTTAGGGTCTACCTTGTTTTCCTTGATAAACATTTCGTATGCCCTTTTGTACATGGTCATGTTTACCTTGGTGACCGGACGGAAGCTACCCCTGAGCCCCAGTATATTCTTTTTGTAAAGCAGGGCGGCAGGGAGAATATTGTTGCCGTCGGGTCCGAACATTACGGCCTCTGTCATTTCGTTTTTCAGTAGTTGAAGGCTCATCAGCCTGTTGTCTACCTTTACAAATCTGGGCCCGGAAAAATTGATCATATCTATCTCCAGCGTATCTTTTTCTATATTGTCATAGAGATATTTAAGCAATTTTTTAGGCTTGTCGTGCTTGTAATAAGCACCGTATATCAGGTTAACCCCGAGCACTCCCAGGGTTTCCTGCTGCAAGCGCGGATCCGTCTGGTGAAACCTGATGTGGAGGATGATCTCGTTGTAATTTTCCTTAGGGTCTGCCTGGAAACGGATACCTACCCAGCCGTGACCCTTGTACTTTTTGGTAAAATCGATGGTAGCTACGGTGTTGGCGTAGGTGAAAAAAAGTTTGTTCGGATGTTTCTTTCTGGAAATACGCTCTTCCACCAGCCGTGTTTCGTGATCCAGCATTTTCTTCAAACGCGATTGGGTAACATATCTGCCGTCTTCTTCCAGGCCGTATATGGAATCACTGAAATCCTTGTCATAGGCGCTCATGGCTTTGGCGATGGTCCCGGAAGCCCCGCCGGCCCTGAAAAAATTCCGAACGGTTTCCTGTCCGGCACCTATTTCCGCAAAAGTTCCGTAAATGTCTTCATTAAGATTAATTCTCAGTGTCTTCGCCTTAGTGGAAGGTACGTTCTCAATTTGCTTGTCGCCCTTTAAAACAATTGTCATCTGGTGTGCGTTTTATTTGGAACAAAGTTAAAAATATTCGTTAAGTTTTACGGTAAATAAGTTACAAAATTCCGGATCAAAAATTGCAGGATTGTCATGTAAATTAAAGCTTCCGGATTTTGCATTCGATTTTTTGGCAAGGATTTTTATGTAACTTAGCAATTCGTATATTACAAGTATAACATTTGAAAATCAACCTAAAATTTCCGGTTTGAAAATCACATTTTTAGGCACAGGTACTTCACAGGGAATTCCCATTATCGGCAGTGACCACCCGGTATGTCTCAGCAGTGACCCCAGGGACAAACGACTTCGGGTTTCCGTACTGGTGGAATGGGATGATTACTGTTACGTAGTAGACTGCGGGCCCGATTTCCGGCAACAGATGCTCAGGGCCGGGGTTTCGCGGATAGACGGTATCCTGTTTACACACGAACATGCCGACCATACCATGGGGCTTGATGATATACGCCCTTTTTTCTTTCGTCAGGGAGATATACCTATATATGCACATGCAAGGGTCCTCGGGGAACTGAGACAACGATTTCCGTATATTTTTGTCAACGGTAAAGATAAATATCCCGGTGCCCCGGGGGTGAGAGAATTCGAAGTGATTAACAACCGCCCCGTATCACTGGGGAACATGAAAGTAGTCCCGGTAAATGTTATGCACAACCGGTTACAGGTTTTCGGTTATCGCTTTGGCAATTTTGCTTATCTGACAGATGTAAAAACCATAACGGACGAAGAGGTTCGCAAGGTTGAAGGGGTGGAGGTACTGGTCATTAACGCTTTGCGGATAAAACCGCATCCGTCACACCTGAACCTGGAAGAAGCTCTGAAAATGGTCGAAAAAATAAAACCCGGCAAAGCCTATTTTACACATATCAGCCATTTACTCGGGTTCCATGAGGAGGTCGAAAGGGCCTTGCCGGAAAACGTGTTTCTGGCTTACGACAACCTGGAGGTGAAAATTTAATATCAGGCCGTTCCCCGTGTCCACAATAAGAGAAACAGACAACTTTTGAAGAAAAACAGGGGTAAAATAGAAGAGGTACAAATGGATTCGCGGGAGCTTGCCACCCCGGCAGGGTATAGCATAACCGCAAAAGAATTTGTATGTGCAACACGTTTAAAGGGAGTTGTTGTCATTGTTCCGGCTACCGGAGTGAAACAGTCGTATTATTTTAAATTTGCAGATTTTATCCGGAATAACGGCTATGTGGTCTTTACTTTTGATTATGGCGGTATCGGGGCTTCACGGAAAGGTCCTTTACGGGACTTTCACACCTCGGCCACGGCCTGGGCAAAGAACGACCTTGAAGCGGTCATCCGTTATGCCGGCAAAAAATACCCGGAAGCAAAACAGGTATTGATAGGACACAGCATAGGAGGACAATTAATAGGACTGGCCCCATCCTCGGTACTGGCAAGCCGGATAGTACTTATAGCAGCCCAGAATGGATACTGGAAATTCTGGAAAGGTGCCGGGCGACTGCGGATGCTTTTGAACTGGTATTTTTTGTTTCCCGTAATTACAAAGATTTTCGGATATTTCCCGGGCAAAAAACTCGGGGTTATGGAAGACCTTCCGAAAGGAATGGTCCGGGAGTGGAGAAAATGGTGTGTAACACCCGATTATCTCTTCGGGTATTATGAAGAGGAATCGCTGTTCTTTCATAAGGTTCGGGGAAAACTGATTGTATATAGTGTAGAAGATGACCGCTTTGCCCCTGAAGAAGCCGTAAACTGGCTGTCCCGGAAATATGCAGGTACCGGGATGGTGAGACGACATCTTATCCCGGCTGATTTCGGGCTGGAAAAAATAGGGCATTTCGGAATATTCAAAAGTAAAAATAAAAGCCACTTCTGGAACCTGCTGCTCGGGGATATGGAAAATTGAGAAATTGAGAAGAGAGCGTTAGAAGTACCATAAAATACTTTGGAAGAAAGCATAACCCGGTTTTAGAGGAGTGTCCCGGAAGATCAGGAGAACATTCCCGGAACAGAATTTTGTGATGCACTGATAAATAAATGAGTAAAAATAAGACAGGCAACACGGGAAAAACAAATTCATGCCCGGAACCGTTGACTGCCGGATAAATTGTAAAGCTGATGAAAAGCAGAATATTTATGTACCTCTCGGTGTTTGCCATACTCATGGCCTTGTTCCTCTATGTGAATTCAGACAAGATGCTGGAATCCAAAGAGAAAAGGATCGAAGAGCTGGAAACAGAGATAGAAAAACTGAAGGAAGAAACAGAAATTATTCGCGATTCTTCACAAACGCTTCTTCTGGATAAACTGGATCTTCAATATTTTTCACTGGAAAACAACGAGGAGGCATTATCTGCCCTGGACGAATTTTCACTGGAAAACCCGGCACAGTATATTGCAGATAAACTTCTGGAAACCAACGAATCGGAAGGAGATAACCCGTTGGTGCCGTATGCGGGAATGAACGGCCCTATGAAGATCAACAAGATAAAGGTGCTCAACCACCGGTGGATCATAGCCGATTTTTCGGATGGTAAATACTGGGGAGAACTCTTTATCCGCTATGAAATCAAAAAAGACCTGGGGATTAATTTTACCCTGACAGATCACCTGCTTTACAAAGCGGAGTAGCGGCGTCCCCGATCAGGGAAATTACGGGATTCGGCTTTTATAAAAAAGAAGCCGTGAGGCCGAAGATTAGTATCTCTGTGCTATGGAAATCTCCGGCAAGTAGTAGAGGCAGGCAGGCTCACGGCTTCTAACACGGGCAAGGGAGAGAAAAAATTTGATGCTGCCCGTTCCGGGGAACCGGGCTGTGACAGCCGGGCATACCCGGTGTAACGGGAACAAATTTATTTTCCTGGTATTGCTTCGCATTGGGGCATATTTTTATCTGTGAAAAAGGTGGAAAAGAGTAATACGCACTATTTTCCATCCTGATTAACAGGATAATTTTTCATCCGTTTATTTTTTATTGTTTCTCAATGGTCAGATGTAACCCCTGCCTACCGGCAGGCAGGTTTGATGACCAAAATAATCATTGTCCTGTGTGTCTAAAGATTATTTTAGTCATGTCGGTTTCATTTGGTAAATATACACATGCTCTTCCCGGAAAACTTATCTAAAGAGGATTATTTACTTATCTGAGAGGGATTTTCTGCGTTCTTTCAGGTTCTAAAAAATTATTTATGCCACAAATTCACGAATGAATATGGATTTGTACTTATAAAAATATTGGTGAATTCGTGGCCAAACATACTTTCAGTCTGCCACAAACCTATGGACTTCAAGTCCGGGAGTGGTTTAATTTGACAGGTAACTCAGTAACAATCTCGGGATAGTGCAGGGGAAGTAACGATAAAAACGGCCGCAGGCAAAATTGGTAACATGCAAAAACGGATAGGATTGCCCGCGACCGCTGAAAATAAGATTTCCGTGATAAGGCTGGTGAGTTATATCTAATCGCGTATTTTCTGTTTGAAGCAGGCAATGGGCGAATGTAGCGCCTTTTAATTTCAGAAGCTTATCCGGGAGGGATTATTTCTTATCTGAGAGGGATTTTAAACGGGTACATGATGGATAACTTCAATATAAAACGGGAGCCTGTTCACCGGACTCCCGTTCCTTATGGTAATGGAAAAATATATTATAATTTTGGTATGGCACCTATCTGCTGCAGGACTCCCAGGCGGTCCGAATACACCTCGTTCTCTATGATCTTGCCATTGCGGAGCTTGTAGACAGTCACGGCCTTGTTGATTACCTTTTTTCCCGTAGCGGGAATACCGAAAGCCGTATGCAGGTGTGTGCCTTCGGATGTCCATTGCGTAACAACCATATCCCCCTCCGCAATAAGGGTCTGCAGGGTGAAGTGTATATCCGGAAAGCCGGTAAGTATTTCCCTGACGGTCTCGGCATAGCCGGCAGGTCCATGAACGGCTTTTCCTTTGTACAGGCCGGTGTAGTCCCCGGCGATAAAGAGAGGCAGGATGTCCGTATTTCCTGTGTTCAGGCATTCTTTGTAAAACCTTTGAATTGTTTCTTTGTTTTTGTCCGGGGTTTGTACTGTGAGCATGTTTTCCTGATTTTGAGGGTTACGCAATGAAAAAGAATCTCTTTGCTGTGCAGATATGCCGGTAGTCAGTACCGACAGCAGCGAATGTTATTTAAAAATTTCATTTTGTTGATTTTTCAGATAAAAATAGCCTGTCACATAAGGTGATCATTGTAAAAAATCATTGATTTACCAATAGGTCCCGGAACGGAAGAAGACTGTGGGTGTGGTGCCTGTGAAGCGGCGAAAGTCCTTTATGAAATGAGCCTGGTCAAAATACCCGGAAGTATATGCAACAGCAGTAAGACTATCTTTCGGAGGACCGGAAAGGATGTTCCGCATTCTGACAATGGAAGCAAACTGTTTGGGAGAAGTCCCGGTTAACCGGCGGAAACGTTTTTCAAATGGGTCCCGGCTTAAAGGAAGGCCTTTCAGCAAATCCCGGATAGGCAGCAGCCCTTTGCTGTGTTCTATTTTTTCTATGGCCCTTGCAATAACAACATCATGAACCGGAGGATGGAACAGGGAAAGCAAAAAATGTTCTATCACGGCAATTTGCTGTAGCCGGTTTCCGGCTTCCCCTAACAGGTTTTCTACCCGGTTGATCTCTTCCCGTGTTGTAAAGTTATCCAGTGATACAGTCTCCCCGAAAAGTTCGTGAACCGGTAAGGGCAGAAATGCGGATGCCCCGGTCTCAGTGAATTTCACGAGAAATGTTGCCGATCCTGCTGCATAACAAACATGTCGCGGAGATTTTCGAAGGCCGGTGATTACGGAGAAAGGAAGCGGCCCGGTTTCCTCTTTCGTGCCGTAGGATATTTGTCCGCGCATACGAAAAGCCATAACTATCGACGTGTCCGGTACCAGGTTGTTTTTCATACCGCCTTTGCTCTCAATGATGAGATAGGATTTTATAAACGGACGTAGATGTTCCCCCGGAAGATAGGTATGTACTTTCATAGCTTTCCTTTCTGATTTACGGATTGCGCGTAATCTGTAGTTATAAAGGTACGGATTATAGCATAATGTCTGTCACGATTGCTGGGGAGGGAAATTAACCGGCCAGCTGTGCGGTAAGCCAGCGATGAAAGGAAAAGAAGTTCTGTGGAGCAACTCCGTGTCCTACGGGAAATTCCTCAAAGGTATGTGTAATACCCAGCTTTTCCAGCAACAGCGGGGCTTTTCTGGCCCAGGCGACAGGGATGACCTGGTCTGCCGTGCCGTGGGAACAGTAAAAAGAGAGATGAGAATGATCTTTTTTGTCATAGCTTTCCGTGAGTATGCTTTCATTAATATAACCGCTTAACGCTATGATATTCTTTACCTTTTCCGGATAAGACAGGGCAAGGGCATAACTCAGTATGGTCCCCTGGCTGAATCCAAGCAGGGTAATGTTCTTGTCATCGAGATTATATGCGGTGACAGCCTCGTCAATAAATCGGGCCATCATATCGCGGGATGCTATGGCTTGTTTGTCGTCCGACCACTTACCGTCTTCGGAATCGAAATGGATGGCATACCAGGCGTATCCGTAAGGGGGCAGGGCATAAGGGGCCTGAACGGAAATGATACAGAGTTCTTCTGGAAGTTCTGAAGCAAAAGAAAAAAGATCTTTTTCATTGCTGCCGTAACCGTGAAACATAAAAAGCGCAGGTGTTTTCTGCCCGGTGATCCCGGACGGGCGAATAATGTGCTGTAACGAAAGTTCCTGTGTTTGCATATGTAGTTTTTTATCCGTTCGGAGCTTGTTAAATGACCTTGGACTCAATTGTTCTTTTTGTCGGTCCGGATACACATCCGTGACCTGAATTCTCTTATATAAATCCTAGCCATTTCTGAAAGAGTTTCCCCAGCAGCGGAACCATTTGTTTCTTCCCCGAAAGGGCCCCGGTAAAACCGTAGAGCAGCAATATAATAAAAAAGATATAGAGACCCATGGTGGCATATATGCTATTGGCGTGGCCTATGAGAAAACCCAGGGCAAAAAACGATATCCAGAGCCCGAAAGCCTGGCGGATATGAAAGACGGCAAATTCGTTTTTGGCCTCCATGTTCATGGAAAAGGCTATTAACGTGCCGATAATGGTAATGTAACTTACAATTGCGGTGTTTTTTCCTTGTTTTACAGTATCGCTCATGGTTGTTCTTTTGTCTGTATGATCGTATAGCGAAGTTCCGGGCTTCATTGTATTACTCCCCGGTTATTTCCGGCTTACCGTTAGCGATACTTCCATATACCCTGCCTCTGAGTTTTTGGCCCGTAAAAGCACTGTTTTTTGACGTAGAGAGGATATCGGATTCACCGAAGCTGTATTCGGTATCGGGATCAAACAGGGTAAGGTCCGCTTTTTTTCCTGTCCTGATGTCGTTCTCTTCCAGTCCGAAACGCGAGCGTCCCTTAGTGAGCAGGTCAATTACGGAGTCGGTATCGAGCAGGGTCCTAAGTGCCCCGAAAGTGCTCTCCAGGGCGGTACTGCCGTACATGGCATGATCGAACTCTACATTTTTGTGTTCTACGTCGATAGGATTGTGATCGGAAGTTACAAAGTCGATCACCCCTTCTTTTAAGCCTTCCAGCAGGGCAGCGATGTCTTTTTTACCCCGTAACGGAGGTAAAAGTTTATAATTGGTGTTGAATTCTTCCAGTACTTCATCGGTAAAGCACAGGTTGTGTATGGCTACGCTACAGCTTACATCCAGGCCTTTTTCTTTGGCTTCGCGGATCAGGTGTACCGATTTGGCCGTTGATATGGTAGGTATGTGCAGCTTGCCGCCGGTATATTCCAGAATAAATAAATCTCTTGCTATATGTAATTCTTCGGCCAGGGCGGGAATACCTTTGAGACCCAGCCTGGTAGATATTATCCCTTCGTTCATGACCCCTTTTCCGGCTATTTTGTTTTCCTGGGGGAAAGAGACTACCAATCCGCCGAAATTCCCGGTGTACTGCAGAGCGATCTTCAGCAGGTTCGGGTTGCTCACGGGCTTTTGATAATCGCCGAAAGCCACCGCTCCGGCATTTTTCATATCGAACAGTTCTGCCAGATCTATGCCTTCGCTTTTTACGGTAAGGGCGCCTATGGGGTGCAGGGCGGTAGTATGGCCCTGCGCTTTTGCCTTCAGAAAAGCAATATCGGCATTTGTATCCGCGACGGGGTACGTATTCGGGTTGACCAGAACTGTCGTGAAACCGCTCTTTGCAGCTGTTTTAAGGCCGTTACCGATCGTTTCCCGGTCTTCATAGCCCGGTTCGCCGAAACTTACACTGGTATCCAGCCAGCCCGGAGATACATGAAGGTTTTTTAGCTGAACAATTTCCGTGTCTTGGGGAGGGGAAACGGTATCTGCTATTTCGGAAATAATGCCGTCTTTGATTAGGATATCGAGCGAGTTGCGGTGGTATTCGCTCTGCGGGTGGATGATCCTGGCAGATTTTAAAAGAATGTTCATTTAAAAAATTTTAAAAGGAGTATTTCTGTCACGAGGAATACGAGGGCAAAAATAACAAACCATTTCCAAAGCTCACGGATGCTTCCGGTATTTTTTATTTCCTCCAGGGTGTTTCGGAACGAATTATGAACGGTTACATTCCCGGAAGTGCGAAAGGAAGGATAACGCAGGTCGCTTTCCTTTCTGTCGTAATTGAAACTTATATTTTGCAATACGCTGTCGGAAGCCTTTACCTGGTAAATACCATCCCTGGCAGGGACTTCTCCCGTAGTGATCTGTATTTTTTCCGGAAATACCCGCTGCATGGGAATGAAACTCTTCCCGTCCTTTTCCAGGGAAACAACTGCATCACGGGAAAGGCCTGTCCGTTTACGGATGTCTATCGTATGGCCTTCTCCGGTAAGGTAATACAGTTCCGGAGTCCGGAGGGATAGTTTGCCAATGTTGTAAAGCGCGGGGACGATGAGCGGTGAATTCCGGAAATTGGAATAGGAGGTGTCGAGGGACCCGGTGAAAAAATATACCCGGTCTTTTTCTGCCATAAACGGATTGCCGTCTTCAAAAGCCAGTATGGTATTTGCATCCGTTTGAAGATCAAAGACCATCCCGGCTTCGGGATATTGAAAATTGGTCAGCTGCTTTTTTCCAGGGTCAAAAACATTTTCAAACAAAGGGTGGGAAATGCGGATATCCGTAATTTTTTTCCGATCTTTGACAGCGATATCTTCTTTGCCTTTCGGGAGTGCTGGTTTTTCCGTGGAAATCTCATTTTTGTAAGAAAAACCACCGGAATAGATTTTCTTTATAGTGCCTGTATTTAATGTGTTAAATAATTGGTTATGAGATGGGTGATTCGGGTTATGTGAAGGAATTATTAAGATATTTTTTCCGTTGTCATGAAAAGCCTTCAGAGCTGTTATCAGAGGAGCCGGAATGGTATTCAGGCCATTGAGTACAACCAGATCCTGCCCTGAAATAAGACTGTAATCCAGTTGCTGGAGATCGGTAGAAAGAAAGCGGAATTCATCATCGGTAAATATCTTTTCAAGGAAGTTTGCATCCGTTTGACTGATGGCAAGTACCCTTGCTTTTTCCCCCGGATTCAGATTAAAATACATGGTGTTGTCATACAGCAGTCCGTTATCTTCAATGACCACTTTTCCGTTCAGGATGTCGTTTCCGGATATGCGGAATTCTGTTTCCGCTTTATCCGAATTAGCGAATCCGGCCGTGGTTTTGGCAATAAGGGTGTCGTCATTGTACAGGGAAACGGGCAGCGTCAGGTCGGTACTGTCGTTTTTGGACAGGGTTACGGAGAGTACAAGGCCCCTTGAGGTGCTTTCGGAAATATATATGCTGTCTATAGCAGTATTCCGGGTGTTTTGCGGAGATAACCGTACCAGGTTGTAATGTATGTGAGTATCGTTTTGAGGCAGGATGCTTTCGGGCCATCCCCGGAAATCGGAAACAAGGATAAAATTTTTCAGGGTGGCGGTGTCTTTGCCAAACAAATTTCTGCCACGGAGCAAAACGGATTGTGGTGCGGGACTGCCGGGAGAATAATCCAGTTGCAGCAATTCCTGTTTTATGGAAGGTATGTTTATGTCGGTATAGGTGGCATCATTGGTAAAGAGGGAAACAGTGCCGTTGCTGTTCTCCTCGGTCAGGAGGTCACGTACCGCCTGTGCCAGTAATTCCCCCCGGGGCCCACGCGCCTGCATACTGAACGAATTGTCCAGGTAAATGACCGTTTCCAGTGTTTTTCCGGAATCTTCACTGTTTGGCAGATAAGGTTGTGCAAAGGCAAGGACAAGACAGGCGAGCAACAACACCCTGCTCATCAGTACCAGCCATTTTTTTACCTGTGAACTCTTTCGTGTTTTTTGCTGTATGGCTTTGAGAAACCTGACATTCGTGAACGGGGTTTTCTGAAACTTTCTGAGCTGGAACAGGTGTACTATTACCGGAATAAGCAGGAAGAATAATGCCCAAAGTATCTCAGGATGTTTAAAATGCATGGTCTGGGTTTTGTTGTCCAAACTTACGCAAAAAAAATTAACGATATACGACCTGCAGCCGGTCTGTTCACTTTACCGGATGCGGGTCGTACAGGCTTGCCTGTGCCCGGGTTAGTCCAGTTTTTTCGCCATCCGGAACCCGAGGAAGAGTCCCAGTCCTGCCATAATGAGGATACATGCCGGGTAAACGATCCTTCCCTCCATGCCCTGGTACTCCAGCAAATGCCCGGCGAAAAGGCCGAGGCCTATGCCGATGAGCAGGAGAGAGAGGTTGAGGATAAGGATCTTCCAGACGGGTGCCGTTTTCTGCTTTTTGCTGAAAAAAATGTCGGCATCAGCGCCCTTTTCAATAAGGGCCATACGCTCTTTGTTCCGTGTAGTGTAATACAGATAGGTTATTCCGAAGATCGTAGCGAAGATAATCAGGAAAATTAATACGGGTTGTAACTGATGCATAATGTTCGTTTTTTTGATATATTCAACAATCGGTTTTCCTGGTATGACGATACCGGGAAACTAGCGGTTACAAAAATCGTTTTTTTATTTTTTGTAACCGGACCGGAATTTTGTCGTCCTATGAAATGATATGGCCAACCATAAAGATGATTATTATATCCGACAGGTTATCGTGGGAAATGCAAATGCCTTTGCTCCCCTGGTGGAAAGACATAAGGACATGGTCTTTAGTCTGGCTGTTAAAATGCTGAAAAACAGGGAGGAGGCCGAAGAAGTAGCGCAGGATGTTTTTATAACATGCTATCGTTCGCTGTCCGGGTTCCGGGGAAAATCGAAATTTTCTACCTGGTTGTACAAGATTACCTATAACAAATGTCTTGATGTGTTAAAGGTTAAGGGGAGATCCTGGGGCTGGAGTGAGAGCGTAAAGGGGGCAGAGCAGCAGGAAGAAACATTAAATGCCTTGCAGCAGATAGCCGAAAACGATCGCAATGAAGCTATTAGGCAGGCTGTCCGGCTGCTTCCGGAAGAAGAACAGATACTGGTCTGGATGTATTATTTTGATGAATTGACTGTCAAAGAAATTGCAAAAGTGGTAAATTTGAGCGAAACCAATGTAAAGGTTAAACTTTTCCGGAGCAGGAAGTCCCTGTACCGGATACTGGAAAATAACAGCGTAATCCGTGAATAATGCTAGATGGAGATCCACATAAAGAAGACCTGATAAGGAAGGCGGTAAAAGAGAGCAGCCCGGAAATCCCGTCTCCTGATTTTGTGCATCATGTCATGTACCGGGTAGAGCGGGAAGGGGAGCGAAAAAAAACAGATAAACCCATAATATCCCCTGCAGCCTGGGGAATTATTGCCGCTATGGTCGCCGGAATTGTTTTTCTTTCGCTTTTTAAACAGGAAAACTCCTGGACGGTGGATCTTTCGTTTTTCTCTTTTCTCCAAATATCTGTCTCACCTTTCCTCTGGTATAGTGTGGGAGCCATAGCGCTCCTGGTACTTGTACAGATCCCCTTGCTGAAAATATATCACAGCAGGAGAATAGATCATATGTAGGCATCCGGATAGGGACGAAAACAGGTCTTTTTGCGGGAATTTTATGGGGGCATCCCGGTAACGGCACACAGGATATCTCGTTTTGGTTTTAAGGACAACACCTTTAATGGTTGCTGGCATGGAAAACATAAAACAGCCCGGTATGATCCTCCATACCGGGCTGTTTGTTAAATGATTTTTAATAGTGAAGGAGGCTATTCCTCTTCGGCAATCACCCATTCTCCTTTTTTCAGAAGGGGTTCGGCCTGTTTGAATTTCATGGTCTGGCTTTCGCCGCTCATGACATTCTTGATGGTCACCTTGTCATTCCTGCCGATTTTCGGCTTGTCTCTCACTACGGTTTCGATAGTCTGTTGTTGACGCGGCTGGGCCTGCTGTCCTGCCCGGCGGTGTCTTTCTGCTATTTCATCGCTGTTCAGTACCTCTTCTTTGGAAGTCCGGTAATCTTCCTTGGTTTTTGTTTCCCGTGCTTCGTGTATGTTGGAACTGTCTTGCGCGGGGAGCTCTCCCTTGAACAGGAAGGTTATCACTTCCTTGTTTACATTCTCGATCATGTTCTTGAAGAGTTCAAAAGCTTCGAATTTGTAGATAAGCAGCGGGTCTTTTTGTTCGTGTACGGCAAGCTGTACCGACTGTTTCAGCTCATCCATTTTGCGAAGATGCGTCTTCCAGGAATCGTCTATGATAGCCAGGGAGATATTCTTTTCAAAATCAGCGATAAGTTTTTTACCGTTACTTTCGTAGGCATCCTTCAGGTTGGTCACTACATTAAGTGTTTTGGTACCGTCTGTAAAAGGAACTACGATGCGTTCGAACTTGTCCCCCTGGTTTTCGTAGACGTTCTTGATAACCGGGAAAGCAGTTGCTGCGTTGCGTTCTATCTTATCGTTATAGTGCTTATATGCGGTTTTATAGATATTGGAAGTTATTTCCTGAACGGTCATCTTGTTGAAATCCTCTTCGGAGATCGGGGAAACCAGTGAGAAATACTTGATAAGCTCAAATTCGAAATTCTTAAAATCACCGGCCGCTTTATTCGTTTCCGTAATTACTTCGCAGGTATCGAATATCATATTGGCGATGTCTACCTTAAGGCGCTGGCCTTGCAGGGCGTGTCTGCGCCTTTTGTAGACGACCTCTCTTTGTGCGTTCATTACGTCATCGTATTCCAGGAGGCGCTTCCGTATGCCGAAGTTGTTCTCTTCAACTTTTTTCTGTGCTCTCTCAATAGATTTGGTCATCATGGAGTGTTGTATCACTTCTCCTTCCTTGAGCCCCATTCTGTCCATCATTTTGGCCACGCGATCCGACCCGAAGAGACGCATCAGGTTATCTTCTAAAGAAACATAGAACTGGGAACTTCCGGGGTCTCCCTGACGTCCGGAACGACCTCGGAGCTGTCTGTCTACCCTTCTGGAGTCATGGCGCTCCGTACCGATGATGGCCAGACCTCCGGCCTTTTTCACTTCATCAGTGAGTTTGATATCCGTACCACGACCGGCCATATTGGTGGCTATGGTCACTACGCCGGGGTTCCCTGCTTCGGCCACGATATCCGCTTCTTTCTTGTGGAGTTTGGCGTTGAGTACGTTATGAGGTACTTTCCGGAGTTTCAGCATTTTGCTGAGCAGCTCGGATATTTCTACGGATGTGGTACCTATCAAAACCGGTCTTCCCGCCTGGGAAAGCTCGGTAACTTCTTCGATAACCGCGTTGTATTTCTCTCTTTTGGTCTTGTATATGAGATCTTGTTTGTCATCGCGGGCAATAGGCCTGTTGGTGGGTATTTCTACCACGTCCAGTTTATAGATTTCCCAGAATTCCCCGGCTTCCGTAACTGCCGTACCGGTCATACCGGCAAGCTTGCGGTACATACGGAAGTAGTTTTGCAGGGTTACCGTGGCAAATGTCTGTGTAGCGTCTTCGATCTTCACATTCTCCTTGGCTTCGATGGCCTGGTGAAGTCCGTCGGAATAACGCCGTCCGTCCATAATACGGCCGGTCTGCTCGTCCACGATCATTACCTTGTTGTCTATGACCACATATTCCGTGTCTTTTTCAAACAGGGTATATGCCTTCAGCAACTGGTTCATGGTGTGGATGCGTTCACTCTTTACACCGAATTCCCTGAAGAGTTTTTCTTTCAGTTCGGCTTCTTCCTCTACCGGGAGGTTTTGTTTTTCTATTTTGGCTATTTCCGTTCCTATATCGGGCATGACAAAGAAGTCCGGATCGGTATCTCCGGAGAGGTATTCCACTCCTTTATCGGTGAGTTCTATCTGGTTGTTCTTTTCGTCGATGACAAAAAGCAGTGTTTCGTCTACCTTGGGCATTTCCCGGTTGTTGTCCTGCATATAATGGTTCTCGGTCTTTTGCAGGAGCTGTTTTACACCTTCTTCACTAAGGAATTTAATAAGGGCCTTATTTTTCGGGAGCCCTCTGTGTACGCGGAGCAAAAGGAAACCTCCTTCTTTGGTGTTGCCTTCGGCAATGAGTTTTTTTGCTTCCGCCAGTACGCCGGTCAGGTATTGACGTTGTCTCTGTACGAGGTCTGAGACCACGGGTTTCAGTTCGTTGAACTCGTGCCTGTCGCCCTGAGGTACAGGCCCTGAAATGATAAGCGGTGTACGGGCATCATCCACGAGAACGGAATCGACCTCATCGACAATGGCAAAATTGTGCGGGCGTTGTACGAGGTCGTTCGGTGTGTGGGCCATATTGTCCCGTAAGTAATCAAAGCCGAATTCGTTATTGGTACCGTATGTAATATCGGCGTTATACGCTTTTCTTCGTCCGTCGGAATTTGGCTGGTAATTGTCTATACAGGCTACGGAAAGTCCGTGGAATTCAAATAAAGGTCCCATCCAGGCGCTATCCCTTTTTGCGAGGTAGTCGTTAACCGTTACCAGGTGTACCCCGTTGCCGGTAAGGGCGTTGAGGTAAACGGGCAGTGTAGCTACAAGGGTTTTACCTTCACCGGTCTGCATCTCCGCTATTTTACCCTGGTGCAATGCAACACCCCCTATGAGCTGTACGTCGTAGTGTACCATGTCCCAGGTGACCTCTTTACCGGCAGCATCCCAGGAATTCTTCCATACGGCCTTATCGCCTTCTATGGTAACATGGTCTTTGGTGGCAGATAATTCCCGGTCGAAGGGACTTGCAGTTACGGTAATGGTCTCGTTGGCGGCAAATCGTTTTGCGGTTTCTTTGACCACGGCGAATGCTTCGGGAAGTATTTCGTCGAGAGTGGCTTCGGTAGCCTTGTAAGCCTCGTCGTTGAGTTTGTCGATCTCGGCATAGATATCTTCTTTACGGTCTATGTCATCCGAGGAATCGGCTTCGCTTTGCAATTGTGTTATTTTTTCATCAAAAGAAGCTCTGGCTTCTTGCAGGCGGGATTTGAAGTCCGCCGTTTTAGCCCGCAGTTCGTCGTGAGATAGCGATGATAACTGCTGTTCCAGTGATTTGATCCTATCCACCAATGGCTGTATCTCTTTGATATCCTTCTTCGCTTTATCTCCTACAAAAACTTTGAGAACAGAATTCAGTAAACTCATAATGGTTTTATTTTTAATTTTAAAACAGGGAGGTCCATGATGTGTTTTCTCCCGTTGAGGTGCATTGTTATCACGGCTTTACCGGTCCTTTCAATTACCTTTTACAAAGCTAATGAAAAAAAACAGTGCCCCGGTGAATTGATATGCAGGGATTTAAAGGTGTTTGACCATAGGTCCTTTCACCTTCTGTGTTACCTGTTTTTACAGCGCTTATAAAAAGAGCAAAAAAAAAGCCTCTTGAGAGACTTTTAGTTTGTTGTTATTGTGTTAATATTCATCTTCGTTCCAGAGGTAATCTTCCTCTGTCGGATAGTCCGGCCATATTTCTTCTATAGACTCATAGATCTCACCCTCGTCCTCCATGGCTTGCAGGTTTTCCACTACCTCCAGCGGCGCTCCGGTCCTGATAGCATAGTCGATCAATTCGTCTTTTGTAGCCGGCCAAGGTGCATCACTCAGATAGGATGCAAGTTCTAATGTCCAATACATGAGCTATTCGGTTTTTATTTTTTGCAAAAATAAATTTTTAAACTAAAAAGTCAAGTTAAAACTATTTTATTTACGCATTAATTTTAAGAACGTAATGAAACACGGGTTTTATTGTCTAATAAGTAATAAAAAGCCACTCTGTTTACGAGATCGGCAAGTTTTTTTGCATCGTGCCGATTCTGCCTTCCCGGGAGGGCCTTTGTATGCCCGTTTTCAGCATATTGTGTTTCAGATCTTTGTCCGGAATAAACATTCCCTATTCGGAATTTCCTTTTTTCGGAATCCATTTAATTTCCTCGACTTTCAGCGAGAAGGACAACTTTCGTGCCAACACAAAGAGATAATCCGAAAGGCGATTGAGATAGGGAAGAACAGTGTCTTCAAACGGCTCGTTATCATATAGTTGAGTGGCCAGTCTTTCGGCCCTCCGGCACACACACCGGGCTATATGACAATATGACACGGTAGTGTGACCTCCCGGAAGGACAAAATGTGTCATAGGGGGGAGTTCTTCGTTCATATGGTCCATTTCCCTTTCGAGGACGGCGATATCTTCTTCGGAAACCCGCGGGATATCCAGACGTTGTTTTCCGCTTTTCAGGATGGCTTTCCCGGGATCGGTGGCGAGGATGGCTCCCAGGGTGAACAGCTTGTCCTGGATAGAGAGTAGTACCTCCCGTTGTGCACCTGTATCCTGGTCGCGTATCAGCCCTATCCAGGAATTAAGCTCGTCTACCGTGCCATAGGTTTCGATGCGGATATGATGTTTCGGTACCCGGGTGCCCCCAAAGAGAGCCGTGGTGCCTTTATCGCCGGTTTTGGTATATATCTTCATGTTCTTTGCTGTTAGTGTATGTTACAAAGATACACAGAGATTTAGGATTTACGGGAAGGGGAATACCGGAATTAAAAAGCGTACCTGCAAACGGGGAGATGTCCTTTCTTTTACAAATACGACAGTGTTTGTCAGGGAATTCTAGAGGGGCGGGGGTATTCCGGTTAATGTGACCTGCTCCGGAGTTTTTTGCTTTTCTGCTGTTGATAATATATCCGTTATCCGCGTCAGAATCTTCCCGGTTTGGTACGCCATATTGGCGAGACGGCATGGCAGGGTACTTTTTGCCCCTTCATCTACAGGTGATCTCTGTTGTTCTTCTTCGCGGATAACCAGGAAGAAATTCAATTTACGATCGTTTTATATTTTTTTGCTAACCTTCGTTGGTTTTTTTGTTCCGGTGGCTTCCTGCCGTTTTTTTATCCGCGTTGTCGGGAGAAAGGTTGTACTCCGGTTTCCACTGCCTGATATCGCCATTGTATATGGAGGTATTGGCCAATGCTACACAAATGGCTGTAGTACCCCCGGTGTATACATTGGAATCGGGAAGGGTATTTTCGGAAATAGCCTTGTAAAAATCCTCAAAGGCATAATAGCTTCCGTCTTTCAGTTTCGAATCTGCCAGTTGTATCCCTTTTTTATCATCATTCCAGGTGAGTTTGGTAGCACCGCTTACCCCGTCAACTTCTTCCAGTTCTTTCCTGGTTTCCGGTTCCGGATAAAAAATGCCATCATTGACGAGAAGTGACACCATTCCCCTGGAGCCCTTGATGCGGAAAGAGTAGCCATCGTGCTGGTTGGAGCACGTAGCGCCAAAGTTACCTATCATCCCTTCCTTTTCATAACGGATATTTACCTGTACGTTGTCATAGGTTTCACGACCATCTTTAAAACGGTCTATACCTCCCGTACCATAAATGGTGGTGGGCAGGCAGTCAAAGGCCCAGTGTATGAAATCCATCTGATGGGAGAGGAGTTCGGCCGGCAATCCGCCGGAATATTCCCTGTACATCCGCCAGTTGATCTTTCTTTCCAGTTTGGGATCGGGAACCGGCCTTCGCCAGTTCCAGTTACGGTCCCACCGGGCATCTATCTGGGTTACTTTTCCGAGATAGCCCTCCTGTATCATGTTGCGTACTTTGTAGTAAAGAGGAGAGTAACGGTACTGGTGACCTATCTGGAGTGTTTGCCGGGGATGATCTTTGGCAATACGTGCCAGGCTTATCGCCTGATCGGTAGTGAAAGCCATAGCTTTTTCGAGCAGTACGTGCTTTCCTGCTTCGAGTGCATTCCTGGCAATTTCGTAATGGGTATTCAGCGGAGTGGCAATGATCACTGCATCTATATGCTTATTATTCAGTAATTCGCGGTGATCCCTGTACAACCTGACCTTATTTGTATCTGCCATTTCCCGGGCGCGGTTCAGACGCATATCCAGCGGGTCACAGAGGGCGGTCACTTCAAATTTTCCGGGGAAGTCCCGGAGAACATTAAACAGGCCGCTGCCACGATCGCCAAAGCCAATAATGCCTATCCGGTATACCCGGTCGTTTTCAATATGGGTCATGCCCGGCAGGACAGCTCCCGAAAATAGAAGAGCTCCTGTGCCCAGGGTACTGTTTTTAATAAAATTTCGTCTGTTCAAAGCTTTAATAATATTTTTCGGAATCGATTGCATTCAAATAGCATCGAATAAATGAAATCCGCATAAAAGTAAATATTTTTTTGTAAAGAAGGAAAATGTAGCCGGTGTTTATTGTTAAGAGCTTGTTTAAACTAATTCCAATTGGTTGCAAAATGATCTTTTCACCCCATATTTCGTCTTTTTCTTGCTCCATAGTTATGGCTATGCAGCGCAAAAAGGCCTTCATCTGGGGCAAAAATCTCTATTTTTCGCGGCAATCAAATCAATTTAAACAAGCTCTAAATGAGTTCAATAACAAAAATGCCCCGCTTTTGTTATTTTCTGAATTTATTGAGGTACCGGCCACCGGAAACCCCCTGAAACATTCGGATCTGAAAGCATGTACAGAAAAAACAGGATTTTAGCACCGCAAGGAGAGATAGCGTTAATTTTCTTTTAAAGGTGAGGTATACCCGGGGCTGCTAATTGGTTGTCCGTTATTTTTTTCTTAGCTTTATTGGAAAATTATTTTTTACCGCTTTATTTGTGTATATTCTACGGGGACATTAGGATCTGAACTGATGTGTAGCTGTGATTCCGGAACGATTACCCGGCAATGATATTCTTATAATCACCGGCAAACTTTGTTTTCAGATCAGGGAAAACATGTTTAGATCACCGTTGGACATGCTTATTTACAATAATGGGCAAAAAAGGTATTATCCTCCATGGAGGCATAAAGGGATAGCTTTATCCCGGACCAGAAATCAAAGGTATACAGCACCTACTGACCGCAAATCCTAATCAAAAAAATAAAAAAGAAGACTATGAAAAAGCATTTGATCGGATTTTTAGGGCTCTTGTGTCTTACCAGTTCTTGTGGTGTTTTAGGTAAAAAGGGGAGTACTGGTGTTACTTCCGGAAATACGTATACCCATACGGAGGCAAAACCTTATGACAAGATCATATCCAAAGAAGCGGTCAGCAGCAAAGGACTGGTAGATGTTCACCTGGTAGAAGACAAGTATTATTTTGAAATCCCGGACAGTTTGCTGCAAAGAGAGATGCTCGTAGTGAGCAGGTTTATTAAAACCCCGGCGGGCGCAACCACTTATGGAGGGGAAGAGATAGGAGAAAAGACCATCTGGTTTGAAAAAGGACCTTCCAATAAAATATTTCTGCGTATACAAACCCTGGTCAGTGTAGCCAGTGAAGAAGATGCCATTTCCAGAGCGGTTACCAGCTCCAATACCACCCCTATCCTCGAAGCCTTTGATATTAAAGCCATAAATGAAAAAAATAATGCCTATGTCATTGATGTAACCGATTTTATAAATAGTGAGAACCCGTTGCTTAGTCTTACGGAAAAACAAAAAAAGAACTTTAACCTTACCACGCTGGAAAAAGACAAATCTTTTATCCGGGCCATAAACACCTATCCTATAAATACCGAAATAAAAACGGTAAAGACATATAAGGCGAGAATATCGGAAGATAAGAACAAAAACCTTCCGGCCGCCATCCTTTCGGGAATGGTCACCGTAGAAATCAACAATTCTATAGTATTGCTTCCGAAAATTCCCATGAAAAAACGCTATTATGATCCCAGGGTAGGGTATTTTGCCAGTTCTTACTGGGAATACGGGGACGACCAGCAACGGGCGGACCGCAATACGTATATTCACCGGTGGAGGCTTGAACCGAAGGAAGAAGATATTGCTAAATGGGAACGGGGAGAACCGGCAGAACCCAAAAAACCGATTGTGTTTTATATAGACCCCGCCACACCCGCTAAATGGCGGCCTTACCTTATTCAGGGAATTAACGACTGGCAACAGGCATTTGAACAGGCAGGGTTTAAAAATGCCATTATCGGGAAAGAATGGCCCGTGGATAATGATAGTATGAGCCTGGAAGATGCGAGGTTTTCCGTACTCCGCTATTTCGCTTCACCGGCCAAAAATGCTTACGGTCCCAATATTGTGGACCCCCGCAGCGGAGAGATCTTGGAAAGCCATATCGGCTGGTATCATAATGTTATGAATCTTCTGCACAACTGGTATATGGTACAGGCCGGGGCAGTTGACCCCCGTGCACGGAAAATGGAATTTGAAGAGGAGCTTATGGGGCAGCTTATACGCTTTGTCGCTTCACATGAGGTAGGCCATACCCTCGGACTGCGGCATAATATGGGGGCCAGCTATGCCACTCCGGTGGAAAAGTTACGGGACAGTGCCTGGCTGGAGAAACGCGGGCATACGAGTTCTATTATGGACTATGCCCGTTTCAATTATGTCGCCCAGCCGGAAGACAGTGTTTCGGTAAACGGGTTGATGCCAAGGATAGGGGATTATGACAAATGGGCCATCCGGTGGGGGTACTCTCTTTTCGAGGGGCATAAATCCGTTGGAGAAGAGAAGGAGATATTGAGCAAATGGGCCACGGACAGTATAGCGGCCAATCCCCGGCTGTGGTTTGGGGGGGAAGGCCGGAATTTCGATCCGAGGGCGCAGTCGGAAGACCTGGGGAACAATGCTATTATAGCGGGGTTTTACGGTATAAAAAACCTGCAGCGCATTGTTCCGCAGTTAATTCAGTGGACGAGTAAAAACGAAAGTGATGACTATGACAACCTGGAAGAAGTCTATGATGCGGTTTTAAGACAGTACAACAAATATATTTCCCATGCTCTTAAGAATATCGGTGGTCTGTATGTTACTCCCAAGACCGTAGGAGACGAAGGCGATGTATACAGGCCCGTTCCGAAAGAAATGCAAAAGGAGGCCCTGGCCTTTGTAGACACTTATGTGTTCCATGAGCCGTCCTGGTTGTTATACGGGGATATTCTCAATAAAATAGAGGCACCGCTGTCCAAAAAAGATCTATCCCAGACCATGGAGGGGGTGATGACCACATTATTGGGAGGCAGCAGGCTTAGCCGGATGGAATTTATTGCCGACAGGTACCAGTATGAAGAACCATATACTCCGGAAGAATTTGTGGAAGAAGTAGACAAACTCGTATGGAAAGAACTGGATTTCAATGCACCGGTAAATGCCTACCGGAGAAGCCTACAGAAAGCTTATGTGGCCAATATGCTTACCCTGTATAATCCGAAAAAACCGCAAGGAGGTTTTATCGATGCCCTCCTTGCCAAACTATCCGAAGGGAGGACTTTGCATACGGATGTAAGGGCCATAGCCCTGGATAACCTCATAACCCTGGAAAGCAGGCTGCGGGCCAGCATCCCCTTTACCCGGGATACCATGACCAGGATACACCTGCAGTTCCTCTATAAACAAATAGAAGATGCGATAGGCGAGGATAAATTCCCGAAAAAGATTTACTCGCCTCTGGACAATAAAATGTCGATACAACAGGACGATAAAGGAAACTTCTAGGCGTATTTTTTCTGCCCGGCCTTTGTATGTGATAAAAAGTGTTTTGATCCTGTTCCCCGGAAAATCACTTGTATCCCTGCCTGCTAAAAGGGAACGGAACTCCGGGGATTGTGATTCGGAACCGTTTTCCTTACTACATGTAACTCCTTCATATCGACGACATGCAATATCTTCATGTAAGCAATACGGAACACTTTGATATAGACGACATGAAGCCGAATGACAGGGCGGGTGAAGGTGTACAAAGGGCGGGTGGTTACCTTCCTCCGGTTATATATTTAGAACTATCCTGTAAGGTAACGGCATTCAGTCGAGATTTGCCCTGCAGATTACTATAACACCGACCGAATGACATTGCAAGGCATGGAGATAGTGCTCTATATCCCCCGGTAGTATTCCAGTACCCGTACCCTGAGCAGGTATTCGTATTTGGCATTGGCCAGTCCTATCCTGGCATTATCCATATTGTTTTTGCTTGTAATGTACTCTACGATATTGGAGACACCACTGTTAAACCGTACTTCATTGACGCGGAAAGATTCTTCATAAGCCTTCACCTGTCCGGTCAGAATATGATAACGGTCATAGGCAGACTGCATGTCCAGGTAGGCCTGTTCTATAGCCTGTGTGAGTTGCAGCGTGGTGTTTTCCAGGTCTACTCTGGATTCTTCCATTTTTATTTTTTCTAGGGCTACATTATTCCTGGCCCGGAACCCGTTAAAAAGAGGGATAGTTACGGACAGCCCTATGGCAGAGCTGAGGTTGTTGTTAAACTGGTCTTCATAACTAATAGCTTCACCCACGTGATGTGTCTCTTCCCGTAAAACCGGGTACTCCTGTCCGTTAACAGAAACAAAATCCCCGGTTTCTTCTACGGATGTGCCGGTTTCGTTCAAAAACTCGGCAGCACTGGAATAATTGGTATTTAGTTCCCCGAATATTGAAACCTGGGGGATGTAACCTGCCCGGGCTACTTTCACCCCGTTTTTGGCAGCATCCAGACGGAGTGCTTTTGCTTTGAAAGTGGCCAGGTTGGCCAGTGCGTCCGTGAGCACTTCTTCGGCAGACAGCGGATATTGTTGCAGGGTATCAGTAGCCTCTATTCCGGCAAATGCCATATTCGGGGTGCCTTCCGTATTGAGGAGTTGATAAAGGTTGAGAACGGAGGCTTTGAGGCTGTTTTCGGCCTGTATTGCCGTGGTCTTGTCGAGGGCAAGTTGTCCCTGCATATCCGTATAATCTGCCGGGTTCCCGGAACCTTCCTTATAGAGGGAGCCAAGTCTTTCCAGCTGTTTTCCGGTGGTTTCCATTCTCGCTCTGGCCTGTTTAAGAAGTTCCCTGTTGTTTAATATCTGCAGATAGGCGAGGGTAACGTCCAGTACCAGGTTCTGGCGTGCTTCCCGGACTTCCATTTCGGAAGCCTGGAGGTTGTACCGGTTCTGCCGGATGGTATTGAGCAGCCGGAAGCCGTTGAATACCGTAAAATTCAACTGGAGTCCCGCATTGGAAAAGGTCAGACGCTGGTCCAGATAACTATTGGTGTAAGGGTCTATACTCCGGCCATTGGTAACTCCCAGGTTATAACTGGCATTGGCATTGGGCAGGATATTGAACCTGGATTGCCGGTAATTTACCCTGGCGGTATTCGCTTTGAGATGTGAGCTCTTCAGGTCAAGGTTGTTCTGAAGGGCGGTTTCTATACAGTATTCCAGGGTTACGGGCCCGGTATTTTCCTGTCCGTAACCGGATAAGCATGCCATAAGACATAGTGCGCTAATATATTTGGCTGACATAATTCTTCTTTCTTTATGTTCTCCGGGAAAATGATTTGCCGGCGGTTTTACAGGCTGACTTTTCTGCCATCCAGCAGTTCGATGATCCTCGATCCGTAGGCAGCGTTTTTCTCGGAGTGGGTAACCTGGAGAATAGTCACCCCTTCTTCATTAAGCTGTTTGAAGAGCTCCATGATCTCTTCACCCTGTTTGGAATTGAGGTTCCCCGTTGGCTCATCGGCCAGGATGAGTTTGGGTTTGGAAATAAGTGCCCGGGCGATCCCGACCAGTTGCTGTTGTCCGCCGCTTAGTTGTTCCGGGAACAGGTCTTTTTTGCCTACAATATTAAACCTGTCCAGCATATCGGCTACCAACGCTTTGCGTTCGGCCGATTTGAATTTTTTATACAGGAGGGGTGTTTCTATGTTTTCATACACGGTGAGCTCATCGATGAGATGGTAGGCCTGGAATACAAAGCCGATATACTCTTTATATAGGTTTGCGCGGTGCTTTTCTTTCAGTTGATGAACGGATTCATCCATAAAATGATATTCTCCTTCATTAAAACCATCCAGCATTCCTATAACGTTGAGCAGCGTAGTTTTTCCCGATCCGGAAGGCCCCATGATGGAGATGAACTCTCCTTCTTTTACGGTGAGGTTAATGTCTTTTAGCAGGAAGGTCCTTTGCCCCCCGGCATTTACCCATTTAAAGATATTGTTAAGTTGTAGTAGCATTTTTTAGTTTTAATTATTAGTGTTACAGGTTTCAAAAGTACGAAGCGGGAAGCCCGAAACCCGAAGGGTGGAGTCTTGTAGTCTCTTTGTCTCCCAATCTCTCGATCTTGTAGTTCCCATTTTCAAATTATCAAATTGTCTCATTTTCAAATTAATTTATTCGGTCTTGAGTGATTTAACCGGATTTTCCAGTGCCGCCTTTATACTTTTGAAGCCGATTGTTATCATGGCAATGAGCATAGTAATAAGTGCTGCCAGGACAAACACCCACCAGGCCATTTCGGTGCGATAGGCGAAATCCCTCAGCCAGCGATCCATGAAATAATAACCAAGGGGAAAAGCGATGGTAAAGGACAGCAGTATGAGTTTTAAAAAATCTTTGGAAAGTAAGGTTACGATCTGCGGTACGTTGGACCCGAGTACTTTGCGTATACCGATTTCCTTTAATCTTTGTTCCGTGGTAAAGGTCACGAGACCGAACAGGCCCAGACAGGCTATAAATATGGTAAGTAGGGCGAATATACGGAGAATGTCGCCCATTTTTTGCTCTGCATGATAGGTTTCCCGGTAGGAATCGTCCAGGACAGTATAGGTAAATGGTTCCCCGGAATCAAATTTGTTCCAGGTGCCGCGGATACTTTCAATGAGCCCGGACATATCCGCAACAGTGGTTCGCAGAATGAGTCCGCCGTACGGATTGTTCCTTAATATAAGCGGATCTATCTGCTGATGTAAAGATTTGAAGTGAAAATCTTTAACGACCCCGATAACCGTAAGCTCTTCACCGCCGTTATCCGTATCTCTTACCAGGGTCTTTCCGATGGGATCATCTTTGAATCCCAGTACTTCCGTTGCCGTTTCGTTGATGATGATTTTGAGGGAATCTCTCCCGAAATCTTTCGAAAAGTTCCTTCCGGCAACCAGTTCCATACCCATGACGGGAAGATAATGCTCATCCACATCGTAATAAAACATACGTCTCTGATAATTTCCATTCAGAAAAATACCGGACATACTGTTGTTAGACGGACCGGCAGGCAGATAGGAGGATGTGGTTATATTTTTTACCCTCGGATCTTTCAGTATCTCATTTTTGAAGGCGGTTTGGTTATTTCCCAGCAGGTAGGCATCCCTTAATACCAGGATCTGTTCCCTTTCATAACCTATATTTTTATTTTGTATATACGACATTTGCCTTCCCACGACCAAGGTGGCAAAAATAAGTCCGGCCGATATGACAAACTGAAAAACTACCAGCCCGTTGCGCAGGGTTTTAGTGCCCTTACCCGTGAAAAACTTGTTCTTCAGCGCACTTACGGGTGCAAAGGAAGAAAGTACAAAGGCGGGATAAGCCCCGGCCGCAAGGCTTATACCAGCAATCATAAGGAACAGGAGAAGCCATACCCGGTATTGTAATAAAAAAGAGAGGTCGATCGCTTTTCCTGACAGGTCATTGAACAGGGGAAGGATGAGAATTACAACCAGGATCCCGATAACCGTGGCAATACAGGTTGCTATAAAGGACTCGGTGAGGAACTGGTATACCAGCTGTATTTTTTCGGAGCCGAGTACTTTGCGTATACCTACTTCTTTAGCCCTTTTGGCGGCGGTTGCCGTAGACAGGTTCATAAAATTGATGCAGGCAATACACAGCATAAAAATCCCGACAGCACCAAAAATGTAAATGTATTTGATATCGCCGCCCTGTTCCAGTTCGCTGGCACTGGCGAAATCCGAGTTCAGGTGTATTTCGGTAAGGGGTTGCAGAAACAACCCTATTTGATTGTCCTTGGTGAAATCGGCGAATGACATCCCGATCTCGTCTTTAAGCTGTGGCCCCATATGGCTTTCCACCACGGAAGGCAGTTTGTTTTCTACCGATCGGATATCGGTGCCTTTATTCAAAAGAAGATAGGTGAAGAAATCCGATTTGGTCCAGGAGGTCCCTTTAGCCGGTAAATATCCGAGCATAGAAGCGAACATGTCAAAATGAAAATGCGAGTTTTCCGGGACCTTGTCTATGATGGCGGTTACCCGGAAAGGCTCATGGTTTTCGCCCACAAGTAATTCCTTCCCTATGGGGTCCGTGTCACCAAAATATTTCCTGGCCTCATCACGTGTAAGTACAATACTGTTCGGCTCCCCGAGCGGGTTTACAGAGTTTCCCCGGACAACCGGGAGCGTGAAGATCTCAAAAAAATTAGGGTCTACATAGGCAAAGCGACTGTTCCGGTAAACGGTGTTCCCGTAGCTTATTTTCGGGGTGCCTACCCTTCGTATGCGTGTGGCATCGGCCACTTCGGGGAATTCCTCTTTTAAGGTTTGTGCCACAGGAGCCATGACTACAGCTTCCTTCATAACTTCTCCGCCGACCTTTCCCCTAAAAACCACCCGGGCTATGCGATCCGATTGTTCATTGAATTTGTCGTAACTCAGTTCGTCTGTGATAAAAAGGGTCAGGAGCAGGCAGGAGGTTATTCCTGTTGCGAGCCCCAGGATATTCAGTAAAAAGACCCCTTTGTTCTTCAGGATGTTCCGCCAGGCGATTTTAAAGTTATTTTTTATCATGAATCTTGGATTTCATTCTGTTTCCGGAAATTTAGCAAAGCATCTACTTTATTATAAGCTGAAATATACAGCAACCAGGCCAAAAAAATAAAGCCTTTATTATCAGTGTTTTGTATTAGTCCGGAATTTGAATACTGTCCGATATCGAACAACCGGTGTTCAGATACGGGCAGTTTTGAGGTTGTCCGTTCCGGTATAATTGTTAATCTGTTTTCAGGGTTTTTACAGGGTTCAGTAAAGCCGCTTTTACGGACTGGAAGCTTACGGTAACCAGGGTGATGATAACAGCTCCGAGAGCGGTTACGGCAAACATCCACCATTGTATTTCTATCCGGTAGGCAAAATCGAGCAGCCAATTGTACATGGCCCACCATGCCAGGGGGGAGGCGATGAGAAAGGCTACTCCTACCAGTTTTATAAAATATATCGAAAGCAGGTGTACAATACCGGTTACCGGAGCGCCGAGTACTTTGCGTATACCAATCTCTTTGGTACGCTGTCTTATTGTGTAGGCCGAGAGGCCGAAGAGACCAAGACAGGCCAGCAGGATGGTGATAGCTGAAAATATACTCAATATTTTACCGATACGCATTTCACCGGTATAGAGTTTTGAAAAAGCGTCATCCATAAAGCGATACTCAAAAGGGCGGTGCGAAGCTGTTTGCTGCCATTTTTTCTCAAGAAAAGCCAAAGTCTCGGGGAGATGGCGTCCCGAAGTTTTGACAATGAGATGCGCTCCCCAGTTTTCAGGAAAAAGAACCAGGGGTTGAATTGGTGTATGTAGGGAGGCAAAGTGAAAGTCGCGAACAATTCCTTTTATTTCGCCTGTTCTTCCCCCGAGAAACATTTTTTTCTCGATAGCTTCATCCGGGCCCCATCCCAGTGTTGCTAATGCGGACTCGTTAAGGATAAAGTGAAAATAATTGTCTTTATCATTTCCATGCGATGCATCGCGGACATCCTGTTCGGTCAGGTCCTGCCCGGCTATCAGTTGCAGGCCGTTTGCACGGAGGTATTCTTCGTCAATGACATTGCCGCCAACCATAATGGATTGTTCGTAAGGTGTGGTGTTTCCCCATAGCGAATATCCGCCCCGGATATGTGTTGGTAATTCTCCTGCCATGGATACAGCAAGAATATTCGGATTTTGTTTCCATTCTTTTTTAATGAAATCCAGTTTGTCTTTTATTTTATTGTCCATAGGAAGGACAAGGACATGGTCACGGTCGTATCCCAGTTTTTTGTTGCGGATATAGTGTAACTGGCTTTGCATGACCATTGTGGCGATGATAAGGAAGGTGGAAATGACGAACTGGAACACAATAAGGCTCCCTTTAAACCAGGTACCGGCAGCGGAGCGGTGGAAAGCGCCTTTGAGCACTTTTACCGATTTGAACCCGGAGAGCACAAAAGCAGGATAACTCCCGGCGAGGAAGGAGATGCTGACCAATATAACAAGCATGCCTGACAAAATTCCGGGGTGTAAAATACCGGAAGGCGAGAGGGATTTTCCTATAAGATCATTAAAGGCGGGAAGCAGTAATAAAGTGATGCCGATACTCAGTACTATGGCAAAAGCGGTAAGTAAAGCGGATTCACCTATAAACTGCCAGAAGATCTGGTTGCGATAAGCCCCGGTTACTTTCCGCATGCCCACTTCGCGGGCACGTTCGAGGGAACGTGCCGTACTGATATTGACATAGGTAAAGCATGCAATAACAAGGATGAGCAAGGCCACACAACCGGAAATATACAGGTATTTGATATTGGTGTTAGGCTCAAAACTATCGTAAGGAGAGTGGAGGTGTATCTGGTTGTAGGGTTCAAGCTCGTAATTGACATAGATGTCCCTTTCACCTTCCGCCGCCATTTCCCCGGCCATAAAAGGTGCTATTTTGGGTTGCAGGGAATGTATGGATCCGGGGGACCGGAGAAGGAGATAGGTGGTGTAATTGGCGCTCCAATAGATAGGTTCGGTCCGGGCCGCCTGCCGACTGGCAAAAGAAGCGAGAAAATCGAACTGTATCTGGGAATTGACCGGGCAATCGGCTGCAATCCCGGTAATGAGATAATCCTTTTCACCGGCTCCTATCCGGAGGGTTTGCCCGATAGGATCTTTATCCCCGAAATACTTTTTGGCCGTGGTAAAAGAAAGAACAATTTTGTACGGGGCGTTCAGCGCTTCCGTAGCACTGCCCTTCAGCAAAGGAAAGGAGAACATTTTAAAGAAGGCGGAGTCTGCATAGAGGAAACGGGTTTCATTAAAAGCATGTTCCCCTTTTTTTACCAGGGTCGGCTCCTGGTACATCCGCACACCATCCTCCACTTCAGGAAAGTTACTTTTCATGGCGGTCAGGACCTTGGTGCCGGTAAAATTTCCTTTTTTAACATCGTCTTTAGTGCGTCCGTATGCCATAATAGCCCGGACAATACGATCGCCATTTTCCTGGAATTTATCGTAACTCAGTTCGTGTTGTATGTACAGGATCATTAACAGACAGCAGGTAATACCGGTAACCAGACCAATGATATGTATAGCAGAAACCGTCTTGTTCTTCCAGAGGTTCCGGAAGGCTATTTTGAGATAATTTTTGATCATAGCAGCTCTTAGTTGTTTAGTTCGGAGTTTTGGAGTATCGTTTTCCAAATCTCAGAATGTTTGTTTATAATTTGGCCGGGGCTTCGGTACATCCCGAACGGAGTTCGGGACACTCAGCCGCCTTTGTTCTGGCTTGTAAAACCACCCTTTGGCTACGCTCAGGGACTGCAACTTGCAACTTGTAGCCTGTAACTTTTTTCAACCCGTCCCTCTTTGTGAAACTCCATGTTTCTTTGTGCATCTTTGTGTCATAACTTCCCAACTCCTTCACTCTGTTTTTAACGATTTCACCGGGTTTGCCATAGCGGCTCGGATGGTACGGATACTTAGAGTGGCAAATGCAATCAATACGGTAATTACGCCGGCTACCACAAAAAACCAGATGCTGAGATTTATGCGGTAGGAGTAATTTTGCAACCATTTATACATTAACCACCAGGCAATCGGTGCAGCGATCAGGAAGGCCACGATCACCAACCTGATAAAGTCCTTACTCAAAAGGATAGTTATGGAGGATATGCTTGCTCCTACTACTTTTCTGATTCCAACCTCTTTGGTCCGCTGGGCTATGGTAAGCAGGGAAATGGCAAAAATACCCATGCAGCTTAAGAGAATGGCAATAATGGATCCGCACGTAATAAGAGTAGTCATGGTTTTTTCCCTATCGAGAGTCCTGTTTATGTTTTCGTCGAGATAGGAACCGAGAAATTCGGCATTGGGTTCTGCTTTTTTCCAGGCTTCTTTTACTACAGACAGTGATTGTGCCAGGTTAGCCGAATTAACTTTTATATAAGCATAGTCCAATTGCTTGTCGCGATTGAAAAATAAAGTAATTGGTTCAATAGCCTGGTCGAGATCCCTGAAATGGAAATCCTTTATAATTCCTATTACCGTGTGCTGTTTGGAGTCCAATAGGCTAAGCGGGGTGTTCAGTATATTTTGTCCTCCCAGTTCTTTTGCGAGGGATTCGTTAATAATCACGGACAGGCTGTCACGGGAGAAATTTCTATCAAAAGATCTGCCGGCAACCAGGGAAATTCCCAATGTTTTCAGGTAATCGTAATCAACGACCAGCATATTGGTATTGACTCCTTTTCCCTTGTAATCAAAATCAAATGCGCTTGTACTCCGGCTGCCATCCCTTCCAAGCCCTAGGTTGTTATCGGCGGCAGTAATGCTTTGTACTTCGGGGATCGGTAGTAGTTCATTTCTGAGAAGATCGAGTACAAGTTGAGAATCCTTTTTTCCGTTTAAGGGGAGAGAAATGACCTGCTCTTTATTAAACCCTAGGTCTTTTCCCTGCATGTATTGCAGTTGACTGTATAAAGTTATAGTACAGCTTATTAATAGAATGGCAATACTGAACTGTACAACAACCAGCAGGTTTCTCAAGCGGTTTTTACCCTGGACTTTCAATGTTCCTTTCAGGGTCTGTACGGTATTGAGTTTGCTGAGACGGAAGGCAGGATACCCTCCTCCAAGCAGGGTAACTATTAATAGTACAATGAAAGTCCCCCACAGGAATACCGGGGTGTTCATATCGGAAAAAACAGCCCCGGTGCGGAAAAGTGTTTTAAAACCAGGGAGCAGGGCTTTACTCAGAAGTATTCCTGTTACGATCGAAATTGCGAATACGATAATGCTTTCACACCAGAACTGGAAAAATAACTGCTTCTTTGCGGCTCCCAACGTTTTTCTTACCCCGATCTCCCGAAGCCTTTTTATATTGATACCGACACTCATATTGATAAAATTCACACAAGCAATGAAAAGGATAAGTAATGAAATGCCAATAATCAGGAAAGGAAAGGTCTTGCCGCCCGTAATCCGCCCGTTGATTTGACGTATAAAGTGCCAGTCTTTAAAGGGGAACAGATTCAATTGAATGTATTGTCCGTTGGCATCTGCCTGTGCTCCGTCGCGTTTATCTTTTTTAATGTCGTCTTCAAAATACCGATTGCTGAATGCCCGGGTATTCTTTTGGAATGTTTCCACCGAGACCCCTTCCTGTAGCGTAAGAAAGACCTCGTGATTGCGGTAATCCCATTGTCCTTTTTGACGACTGTATGCGGGGTTATTAACAAAATTGACAATAATATCGAAATGGAAACTGCTTTGTCTCGGAATATCTTCAAGCACCGTAGCAACGGTAAAGGGAGTTTCTACTCCGTTGAGCATTAACATTATATTTTTTCCTATGGCCGTATCATCCCCGAACATGATTTTTGCGATTTTTTGTGTAATGATTATGTTCTGACCTGATTGAAGTGCCTGGCGGGCATCTCCTGCAATGGAAGGAAAAGAGAAAACAGAAAAGAAATCGGGATCAGTATAAAGAATATCGAGATTGATTTCCTTTTCCCCGAATATTCCTATTATACCGGACTGCAAATGTCTTGTAATGGAGGCTATCCCCGGAATTTCCTCTTTTAGCGCTGGAGTGAGGGGTTCCGGATTGGATATACTGCTTTCAGGTCCTTTCGGTGTCTGTTCCGTGCGATAGAGAAGATAGGTGCGGTCCAGGTTGTTATGAAAACTGTCAAAATTCAGATGAAAAATGGCTGTCATGCTCAAAAGTATGGCAATGGCAAAAGCAATGGATAGCCCCACAGTATTTAATACGGTAAACATTCTGTGTTTCCAGAGATTCCTGAACGCTATCTTTAAATAATTTCTGATCATAGTTTCTTAGTTATTGGTCCAGAGTTTTAGAGGGTTGTTTCCACATTTCCGAATGTTTGTTTATAATTTGGCCAGGGCTTCGGTACACCCCGAACGGAGTTCGGGACACTCAGCCGCCTTTGTTCTGGCTTGTAAACCGCCCTTTGGCTGTACTCAGGGACTGCAACTTGCAACCTGTAACCTGTAACTTTTTGTAACCTGCAACCACTTTCTCTGTGAAACTCCGTGTTTCTTTGTGCATCTCTGTGTCATAACTTTTCAGCTCTCAAACTCTATCACTCTGTTTTCAGTGATTTCACAGGGTTAGCCATGGCGGTTTTTATGGCCTGGAAACTTACGGTTAACATTGCTATGATCAATGCCCCGGCTCCAGCCACTAAGAATACCCAGGATGAAATATTGATGCGATATGCATATTTCTGAATCCATGAAGACATAAAATAGTATGCTAAAGGCGAAGCCAGAAAGAGCGAAATAACTATTAAAAGCATAAAATCTTTGGAGAGCAGGAGCCACAGGTTGGCTACGGTAGCCCCTAATACCTTTCTAATTCCCAACTCTTTGGTGCGCTGTTCGGCAATAAATGAAGCCAAACCGAACAAACCGAGACAGCTGATAAAAATGGCTAAGCCGGTAAATATACCAGCCAAGCCGGCGATCCGTTCTTCCGAAGCAAATTTCTCGGCATATTTTTCATCTATGAACTGGTATTGGAAGGGGAGGTGCGGGAATTGTTTTTTAAATACCTTTTCTAAGGTTGCTAAATTTTCGCTGATACTGTTATCCGGATTTAGCCTAAGATTGTAATAGCTTGCAGATTCATACTTGTCAAAGGCATAGACTGTCTGCTTTACAGGCTCGTAAGGTGATTGCATGATCATATCTTCAACGACTCCGATAATCTGTAGTGGCAATTCGGGATCATCGGCATCGGTATCTCTTAAATACTTGCCAACAGGATCTTTGAGTCCCATATATTGTGCGGCGGTCCTATTTATGATTACTGCATTAGTATCTGAAGGGAACTCCCTGGAAAAATCCCTGCCGGAGATAAATTTGAGGTCGAGTGATTTTGCATAATCATACGAAACATTTGTCCAGGCAAAATCTTCCTGAAAACCTTCGGCTTTGCCATCCCATGTATACCCCGATCGATTAGACCATACGGAAGTTGTAGGACTGCTTGAGGAAGACATTTCAACAGCAGCACCAGAGCCAAGAAAGGTATTACGCATCAATTCGTATTTGCCTATGTAATCGGAGCTCATCACAGGTATTTGTATCAGACCGGCTTTGTCATACCCGGAAGGCCGGTCCTTGGTATATTGTATTTGTTTTTGAATGATTAGGGTACCGATAATGAGTACTATGGAAACAGTAAACTGAACTACAACAAGGACCTTTCTCGGGACTGTGGAGAATCTCCCCGTCCGAAATGTCCCTTTTAGTACTTTGACCGGTCGGAAAGAAGATAAATACAGTGCCGGATAACTTCCGGCCAATAAGGCCGTAAGCAAAATAAGGAATGTAGAACTTATCCAGAACGTTGCATTATTCCATGGAAAAATAATTTCCTTTCTCGCCAGATCATTGAAACTGCCCAGCAATAACAGTATTATAACTAAAGCAATCATAAAAGCAATGACCACGACTAAAAAAGATTCACTTAAAAACTGGCTGATAAGCTGGCTTCTCACAGAACCGATCGTTTTCCGGATACCTACTTCCCTGGCTCTTTTTTCCGAACGGGCGGTGCTCATGTTCATGAAATTTATACAAGCCAAAAGCAATACAAAAATTCCTATAGTTCCGAATAGCCAAACGTATTCTATCCTTCCGCCTACTTGTTTGCCATTCTCGAAATTAGATCGCAGATGCCAGTCTTTCATAGGTAATAGCATGAATTCGGGATTGAATGGCCTGGTTTCTGCCGAAGCATTTTTCTTAACATCCTTTATGACAGAAGATACTTTTTTCATGGATGTATTATCCGCAATTTGAACAAAGAGCTGGAATGAGTTATTTCCCCAATTGTCAGCAGATTCCTTTACCCAATTCTGTGTAGTGATAAAATGCTTCCATGGCATGATAAAATCGGTATTGTCGAAACCATTATTATAAGGAATGTCATTATAAATACCTGTTACCTTCATTTGGTCCTGGCTTCCTACTTCCACGATTTTCCCAATGGGGTCTTCAGCTCCGAAAAGGGCTTTGGCACAAGAGGCAGAAAGCATGATGGAATTTTTTTCCTGTAAGCCGTTTGTCTCACCTTTCAGGATATCTAGCCATAACATTTCAGGAGCATTCTCCTGCATAAAATAGCCTCTTTTTGAAATGTTTGTTTCACCATATCTGAGATATTTTTCCTGTGTTCCGGAGGACATTACTATATGCTTGAAATAATCCCTGTAGTTGTTACGTAAAACCATTTCCAATGGCCTCGGAATAACCGGAACGGTATGGATTTCATTATTGAATGTCTGATTTTGAAACACCTGTGCAATTTGCTCACGATCTTTAAAATAATTGTTATAGTCCAGCTCATCTTTTATCCAAAGCCCGATCATTATGGCTACAGCCATACCCAGGGCAAGTCCGAAAATATTCAGGAAAGAATATGTTTTGTGATTCCACAGATTCCTCCACGCTATTTTGAAATAGTTTTTAATCATGATTTTTCAAGTTATTCTGTTTTTAATGATTTCACAGGATTGGCCATTGCCGCTTTTACCGCCTGGAAGCTCACCGTACACAAGGCAATGCCGATAGCTGCCATTCCTGCTATAGCAAATACCCACCAGGAAATTTCAATCCGGTAGGCATATCCCGTTAGCCAGTGTTGTATAATCCACCAGGCGATGGGTATGGCAATGCCAATGGCTATAAAAACCAACTTTAAAAAGTCTGTGGATAATAACTGAACGATCCGCTTTACATTAGCCCCCAATACTTTCCTGATACCGATCTCCTTTTGCCGCTGTTCTGCGGTGTATGCTGCCAGGCCAAAAAGCCCGAGACAGGAGATTAAAATGGCCAGGAAGGCAAATACACGCGATAATTTTCCGATAAGCATTTCACTTGTAAACCTGGCATTGAAATCGTCATCCACAAAACTGTATTCAAAAGGATAGGCAGGGTTGTGTTTTTTCATTATGGCCTGTAAACTGCTGAGGGTTTCTTGGATATTAGCGTTGACAGACATTCGGATATACATATAAAAGGCATAATCCGGTTCGTTGAGAAAAAATATGACCGGGTCGCTGTTGCCGTACATATCTCCATAAACAAAATCCCGGACCACGCCCAATACCTCGAAATCTTTTTCAAATAACCGTATGTCTTTCCCTACTGCAGTTTCGGCCCCCATGAGTTTAGCCAGCGACTGTGTGATAAGGATACGGGTGCTGTCTCCTGGGTGGTTTAGGCGAAAGTCTCTTCCTTCAATGATTTCCATTCCGGCGGTGGAAATAAATTCGGGACTGATATACCTGTAAGAGATCAGTATGTCGCTGCCACTTTCGTCCATACCTTTCCAGGTAGCCCCGGAACCGTTATTGCCTATAGAAAGGGTCTCATAACTGTTCAGGGCCACATTTTCCACCATTCCTGTATTGAGCATATCCTGTTTAATGCTGTTAAACTTCTTTTCCATATCACCGCGGACCTTCATAGTGATCAAATGGTCCTTGTTATATCCCAATTTCCGATTTTTTACATGCTGGACCTGTTGGTATACTATAATGGTACTGATGATAAGAACAATGGAGACCGTGAATTGGGCGACCACCAATCCCTTGCGGATAAAAACGGCGCTTCCCTTTGCAGATCTTATTTCTTTGAGGACTGCCGCCGGTTTAAAAGAAGACAGGTACAGGGCAGGATAACAACCGGAAAAAATACCACAGAACAAGGTGATGAGTAGCAACACGAGGAGATGTAAAGGTTTGCCGAGGTCCATGACGAGCTGTTTTTCAACCATCAGGTTGAATTGAGGCAATGCCAGTTGCATTAACAATACACTGATAACAACGGCAAGAAAGGCCATGACCATGGCTTCTGTAATAAATTGTATGACCAGTTTCTTCTTTTCGGCTCCTAATACCTTTCGGACACCCACTTCATTGGCCCTTTTTTCGCTTCGGGCAGTGGCCAGGTTCATGAAGTTAATACAGGCAATGAGTAATATGATCCATGCGATACCTGTAAAGAGGCGAACGTAAATGATACGCCCACCAGTTTGCTTGCCATTTTCAAACCGGCCTCGCAAACGCCAGTCTTTCATGGCAAATAAAAATGCGGATGTCTGGTTGTCATAACCTATTTTTTCCTGTATGAATCCATTGAGTTTTTTATTAATAACCTCCACATCGGCATCTTCGGATAATTCCACATAGGTATCCATAGAATTACTCCCCCATTGATGCATCCAGTCTTTATATTTGGCAAAGGGTTCGTAAGCAGCGATCCATTCATAATTTAATGTGACGTTTTGAGGTTGGTCCTTTATCACTCCTGTTATAACATATTCGCGCGTATTGTCGAGTTTTAATGTTTTTCCGATCACATTGGTGTCATTACCAAAAAACTGCTTTACCATTTTCCGGCTGATCAGAATACTGTTGATATCTTTAAATGCTGAGGCGGCATTACCCTGTAAAAATTGTAAACTGAAAATATCTGTAAAATCGGGATCAGCATATATCCCTTTTTCATAAATCGAATTATCTCCGAGACTGAACAAATGTTCTCTCGGAACTACCCTGGAAACGCGTTTTATCCCCGGGATTTCTTCTTTAAGAGCAGGAGCGAGAGGCCCGGGTGTGGAATTGAAGGTACGCCATACCCCGTCATATTTTTGGTTGGTGGGGATATAATATATCCGGTCCTTATTGGGATATATGGAATCAAAATTAACCTCGTCTTCCACCCAGAGAAATATAAGCCCGGCACAGGCAATACCGATGGCCAGCCCAAAGATATTGAGGAAGCTGTAAGTTTTGTTGCCCCATAAATTTCGCCATGCTATTTTAAAATAATTTTTGATCATGGTTTAGTTGTTAGTTTTTTAGTTTGGGAGTTGTGGAGTTTGTTCTCCCAGGATTTCCCAACTTTATAATCTATTAGCTGTACAGCGGTAAAACCGTACACGGAACTTAATGTCTTTTTTCAATAACTCCTCAACTCCAAAATTCATCTCTTCTTAATTGTCAGGCTAACCGGTTGTTGTGCTAAGTAACCGGCTAACCCAACAGGTTTTTAAACCTAATTAACTAAACTAAATTCTTCATTCGCTCCGTAAACTTTTTACCGGGTTGGCGGTTGCGGCTTTTATGGACTGCCCGCTCACCGTTATCCATGCTATGAGTATTGCGACAGATCCGGCAAGGATAAACATCCACCATTGCAATTCAATACTATAGGCAAAGCTGTTCAGCCATCGATGCATTGTATACCATGCAACCGGTGAGGCGATTACAATAGAAATAAGTACTAGCCTGGTAAAGTTTCCGGACAATAAGGTGACGATATTGGTTACGGAAGCACCGAGAACTTTCCGGATACCGATCTCTTTGGTGCGCTGTTCGGCAGTAAAGGCCGCCAGGGCCAATAGTCCCATAACGGAGATCACCATGGCCAGGATACCGAAATACTTGATTAATGTACTGATCATGGTGTCCGTTCTGTATAGTTTTTCGTATTCCGTATCTAAAAAGTGATATTCAAAAGGGTAATTGGGATTGAATTTCCGGGTCAGTTTTTCAAGGTCCTGAATGGCTTGTGCAGTTTTTCCGGCACGGGTCTTTACCAGCATGTGGGAAGAGTTCAAGGGATCCAGACATAGGATCAGGGGAGTTATAGGCATATGTAATGACTGTATGTGAAAATCTTTCATCATACCTATCACCGGAGCTTCTCCGTTCCAGAAACTGATCTGTTGGCCTACCGGGTCTTCCATTCCCATCAATTCTGCCGTTGATTCATTGATAAGGTAGGCCAGGCTATCGGTCCGGAAATCTTTGGAAAAATCCCTTCCTGCGGCGAGCTCAATATTCATGGTTTTTATGAAATCATATCCCACATGCATTACCGATACATTGGTTTGCAGATCCGGATCCTTTCCGGGCCAGGAAAGATCACCGGAAGAGGACCCGATATCAATAGGAAGCATAGCCGAAGTCGTAGCGTTTTCTACGGCCGCAGATCGTAAGACTTCCTGCTTAAAGGGTTCCATCTTGTTGTACAATTCTCCTTCCAGTGGTATGGAAAGGACCCGTTCCCTGTCCAGCCCGAGGTTCTCGGAACGCATGTACTGCATCTGTCCGTTAATAACGATCATGCTGATGATCAGGAAAATCGACAGGGTAAACTGGAACACGACCAATGACTTTCTGAGAAAAGCAGCATTGAAAAATCCCGGTTTCAGTTTGTTCTTTAAATTGTGAATGGGGGATATGGCAGAGAGGTACAGGGCCGGATAACTACCGGACAGGAATCCTGTAATGAGTAATAATGCAATAATACTTGTCAGGGTTGTAGGGTCGGTAATGTCCATTTCTATCGGTCTGCGGACAAACCGGCTAAATGCCGGAAGGGTAAGCTTTACGAGACCAAGGGCCAGGAGCAACCCCAGCAGGCTGGTCAATATCGATTCGCTTATGAATTGTTTAAAGAGGGAGTTTCTGGCTGCTCCAACCACCTTTCGTATTCCTACCTCTTTGGCCCGAAGGGAAGAACGGGCGGTGGCCATATTCATAAAGTTGATGCATGCGATGGCCAGGATAAAGAGGGCTACGATCATAAATATACGTATGTATTCGATCCCTCCGCCGCTGGGTTTGCCGTTTTTGTAATCGGAATATAATCGCACGTTTTTGAGCGGTTGCAGGATGGGGAAAACATCCATATCGGCATATTTCGGATAGATCCCTTTCATATTGGTTTCGGCGTTCTCCGGGGCCGCTTCCGGATGCAGGCGTACATAGGTACGAAGCATCGTATTCCCCCATAGTTGCATCCATTCCTGTTCCGTTTCCTTAAAGTTTACAACCCAGTCCAGCTGTACGGTAGAGTTGGAGGGAATATTTTCGATAACCGCCCCCACGATATAGTCCTTGTCATTGTTGAGCCGTATTGTTTTTCCCAGGGGGGAAATGTCCCGGAAATATTTTTCGGCCACATTCCGGGTTATGACAATGTGGTTCGGAGAGGCAAGGGCATCTTTCGGGTTACCCGCTATTGCCGGAAGCCGGAATACGTCAAAGAAATCATCTGAAGCATAAAGTCCGTTTTCCTTGCCGGCCTTTTCACCGAAGTTAATCAGAAGGTCCCTGTTATACGCAAGCTTGGTAGCAAAAGCGACTTCCGGAACATCTTTTTTCAATGCTTCTGCAAGAGGAGAAGGGGTAAGGGCACTGGTCACAACCTTTCCGTTAAAGTCAGAATTACATCTAACATAATAAATATCTTCATAATCGGGATAAAAACGGTCATAACTCATCTCGTCCTTTACCCAAAACCATATCAGGAGACTGCAGAACATCCCCAGGGCAAGCCCTGATATATTAATTATAGAATAGAACTTATTCTTTTTAAGGTTCCGCCACGCTATTTTAAAATAGTTTCTGATCATAACGGTTCGGTTTATTCGGTTCGCAGGCTTTTTACAGGGTTGGCGGTTGCGGCTTTTAAGGATTGGCCACTTACCGTAAGCAAAGCGATGGTTATTGCAGCTATACCCGCCAGGGCAAACATCCACCATTGCAGTTCTATACGGTAGGCAAAATCTTCCAGCCAGCGTGTCATGGCATACCAGGCGAGGGGAGATGCTATAACAATGGCAATAACTACCAGCTTTATAAAGTCTTTGGAAAGGAGCATAACTACATTGGTCACAGATGCTCCCAGCACTTTACGGATACCTATTTCCTTAGTGCGCTGTTCTGCAGTATAGCTGGCCAGTCCGAAAAGTCCGAGACATGCTATGAATATAGCCAGACATGAAAAAATAGTAAACAGCTTTCTGAACCTGAAGTCTGCCTGGTATTGTCTGTTAAAATCTTCATCGAGGAATTTGTATAAGAACGGGCGATGTGGTACAGTACGGGTCCATACATCCTTTATCTTGGCTATCGTAGCAGGCAGATCACTTGTGGTGACCTTTAGGATCAGATAACGGCATTCCGATGGCGCGAGCCTGAGTGTCAGGGGTTCTATGTTTTGATGTAAGGAAAGGTAATTAAAATCCTTTACTATGCCTATAACTTTTCCCTCTCTTCCCCATTGTTGAAATCTCTTGCCTATAATATCATCAGGATTATTATACCCGTAAAGTCTTGCAGCCGCCTCATTAATTACCAGGGATTGTATGGTATCTACGGGAAAATCGCGGGAATAAGCCCGCCCGGCAACCAGTTCCAGGTCAAAATGAGGAATAAAGTCCACATCTACTTCATAAATTGCAGGTACATTAAGAGCCATAGTTCCTTCCTGCGATTCGATAGTGGTTCCGGCATTCGGGAAATAACTCCCGGGAACACTTCTCGCTGCCGCTACAGAAGATATTTCTGGCAAATTATTAAATGTGGTTTTTAATGTTTCGATCTTATTATTAACCCTGCCATCGTAATTATAATCTATAACAAGCATTTGTTCTCGGTCAAAACCGAGGTCTTTATCTAATAAATACCCCATTTGTGTAAAAACAATACAAGTGCCGATAATCAGGATTATGGAAAGACTAAACTGAAAAATAACCAAGCCTTTTCTCAATTCTGCTCCTTTGGTGCGGGTATTGGATATCCCTTTAAGGATCAGGGCGGGTTTAAAACCGGAAAGGACCATCGCAGGATAAATTCCGGAGATGAGTCCCAGTCCGAATATGATACAAAGATAAACGAGGGCCGACTGCCAGTTGAACAGATCGACACCTCTGAAACTTTTTCCTGTCAGGTCGGTAACAAAAGGCAATGCTATGAAGACAAAAAGCAAGGCTAAAAAAGCGGCAAAAGTCACAATCAAGACAGATTCGCTCAGAAATTGAAAGATCAGGTTTTTTCGGGCAGCGCCAACAGTTTTCCGAATGCCTACCTCCCTGGCCCTTTCTAGGGACCGTGCCGTGGAAAGATTCATAAAATTGATACAGGCAATGGCCAGTATAAATAATCCGATTAAGGAAAAAATATAAATATTGGGCAGGCTTCCCGTATCGCCGGGTTGTCTTCCCGCTTCAGATTTCAGGTATACGTCAGACAAGGGTTCTAATGCAATAGTGTATTTGGAATCGGGGGAAACACCACGTCTGCGGGTTATAAAATCCGGGATCTTTTTTTCAAACGCTTCGATGTTAAAATTTTCGGAAACCAGTAGGTAGGTGTAAAAATCTACATATCCCCACATGTCAAATATATCTTCCCTGGATTTCCGGAAGGTATTCATGGATAAAAGTGCTGGAAAATTAAAATGCGAATTTTCCGGTATATCTTCTATAACACCGGTAACCCTATAACTTCCGGCATTGGCCCTGCCCGGGGCAGACGAGCCTTCGAGCGTTTTTCCAATGGGATTTTCTTCTCCGAAATACTTTTTTGCCGTACTTTCCGGCAATACTATACTATACGGGTCTTCAAGTGCGGTTTTAGGGTTGCCGGCAATGAATTTCCAGCTAAAAAGGTCAAAGACAGTAGCATCGGCAAAGAATATACCCTCTTCCTGAAAATTCTTATCCCCATGCTTCAATAAAATATCGGCTCTGCCCGAAAACTGGACGACTTCTTCTATTTCGGGGAAATCAGCTCTCAAAGCCGGTCCCACAGGTGCATTACCCCAGACAGCAAATTCACCAGGAGCAGGAGGTGCTGTATTTTTGAGGTCTTCACCATAGGTTTCGGCATGGACAACCCGGTATATCCGGTCTGTATTGGTGTGATATTTATCATAAGACAACTCATCCTGAACATACATGGCTATTAATAAGCAACACGCCATCCCTATGCCCAGTCCCAGTATATTAATTGAGGTATATATCTTTTTTTTCCAAAGATTCCGCCACGCTATTTTGAAGTAATTCCTTATCATAACAGTTCGGTTTATTCGGTTCGCAGGCTTTTTGCCGGGTTGGCAGTCGCGGCTTTTATAGATTGTCCGCTTACCGTTATCAGGGCAATAGCCACTGCTATCAGTCCTGCAAGAGCGAACATCCACCATTTTATATATATTCTATATGCAAAACCTTCCAGCCATGAGTTCATGCTCCACCAAGCAATAGGTGAAGCGATGAGAATGGCTATCAACACGGGTTTTATAAAATCTTTTGATAAAAGGGTCACTATACCCCCGGTGGAGGCGCCCAATACTTTGCGGATGCCAATTTCCTTGATTCGTTGTTCTGCAGCATAGGTAGAAAGACCAAGTAGGCCAAGACAGGCAATAAGGATGGCTAACAGGGTCATTATTGTAAAAATGGTTTCTCTTATTCTGTCATGGCGATAGAACAATTGCCATTGTTCATCGAGAAAATGATATTCGAGTTGATGGCCCCGGTCGATCTCATAGAATATTTCCTGCATTTTTTTTAGTGCAGCAAGAACATCCGTATTCCCCTGGGCAAGCCTCACCGTAAAGTAATCTATATTGTGAACCGGATTGTTCTGGGCTCCGATTACCATTGGGGCCAACGGTTCACGAAGCGATTGAAAATTGAAATCACGCACAATACCCACCACCCTGGCAAGGAATGGCTTATCCAGCGGGGAAAAATCACCTCCGAAATTTACGGATGGGATTTCGATAAATTGCCCGGAGGGTTCTACAATATTCAACGCCTCGGCGGCGCTTTCATTGATCAGTACCGACGTGGAATCTGTCGAATGGTCGGGGAGGAAATTTCTTCCCCGTACGAGTTTTATGTCATAGGTTTGTAAAAACTGATCGTCCACTCCCAGGAAAAACATATTTTTTCCCTGTGGAGCCCCGGCATTGTTGTATACAGATACCCTGGGCAGGTTTTTCCACTCCCCCGGAACCCTCGAACTTACGGATACACTGGCAACCTGTGGGAGTTTTGAAAATTCGTTTCTAATGGTTTGCCAGCTGTTCCGGACATCTCCACTGTTAATATCGACTACGACCAACTGATCTTTCCGGAAACCTATGTCCTTGTTGTTGAGGTATTTCATTTGCAGGTAAATCACCATAGTAGCCACGATCATGAAGATAGATACCACAAATTGCAATACAACCAAACTGCGGCGCAGGGAAACTTTCCCTTTGTTCATCTGGTCTTTGTGTTTCATCAGCGAGAGCGGTTTCAAAGCTGCCTGGACCAATGCCGGATATAATCCGGATAACAGTCCTACCACGATGGTAATTAAGCCTATACCTAACAGGATACGATAATCGGTTGCTATTCCGAGTGCCAGTTGCTTTTCTGTGAACGAATTAAACCAGGGTAATGTGATTTTGGTGATAATCAGGGCAAAAATAATGGCGATAACTGTTGTCAAAAATGCTTCGGTGAGAAATTGTCTCGTCAGGTTCTGTCTTGATGCACCTACTACTTTGCGAACAGCGATCTCTTTGGCCCTGTTGGCATATCGTGCGGTGGTCAGGTTCATATAATTGACACAGGCAATAAAAAGCACGAAAAATGCAACAATGGAAAAGACATATATTGTGGTTAGAGAGCCTTTTTTCCCCGAATCACCCTCAATATCTTTAGAATGGAAATGAATATCTGCCAGGGGTTGCAGCGCAAGTTCGGTTTTACCGGGAATACCGGTATCCCGATTTTCTGCTATAAGTGCGGTGATGCCAGCCTCAACTTTTTTAGGGTTGCTCTGGTCTTTCAGTAAAAAATAAGTAGCAAAAGCATCCGAATCCCAGTCTGTGTTTATGAAATTCTTAAATCCGTCGCCTGTCATACTCGATTCGGAAAAAAGCATATTAAATACGATACTCGAATTGCCCGGAAAGTTTTTTAGTACTCCGGTGATCTTAACAGGAATATCATCTACATCGGTCTTTATGGTTTTTCCCAATACATCGGCAGTGCCGAAGAGCCTATGTGCCATTTCCTCCGTCATAACAACGGTATGGGGCTCGGTTAATGCATTAGCCGGGGTTCCCTGCAGGAATTCGAAATCGAAAGCATCGAAAAAATGTGGGTTGCCCAGGGTGATGTATTCGTGAAAAACCAGTGAATTGTCTAAAGTAGAAACATTGGTCCGCCCTAAAGTGATCATCCTGGCCATACCTTGTATTTCAGGAAAATCGATTTTTGCTTTTTCCGAAACCTGGTAACCTGTTCCGGCGATCTTTGTTAATTGGCCGTCCGAATTCGTTTTATGATTTACCGCTCTGTAAATATTGGATGTGTGTTGGTGAAAACGGTCAAAAGTCAGTTCGTCAAAAATATAAAGGGCTATGAGCAAAAAACACGACGTACCGATGGTGAGTCCAAGAATATTGATAAAAGAAAAGAATTTGTTTTCTTTAAGATTCCGCCATGCTATTTTAAAGTAATTCCGGATCATAACTGTTTTTTGATTGATGGATGTGTTTTTATTCGTTTTACACCAGGATATTCTCCGTTACTTTTTGCCCGTCCAGCATCCGTATGATGCGATGGCTGAACTTGGCATCGTGTTCGCTGTGCGTTACCATAACAATGGTCGTTCCCTGCTGGTTGAGTTCCGTAAGGAGGTCCATGACCTCGTTACCGTTGCTGCTATCGAGGTTTCCCGTCGGCTCATCGGCAAGGATGAGTTTGGGATTGTTCACTACAGCACGGGCAACGGCAACCCTTTGCTGCTGTCCGCCGGAAAGCTGTTGCGGGAAGTGATTTTTCCGGTGCATGATCTGCATTTTTTCCAGGACTTCGTGTACCCTTTCCTTGCGGTCTGCGGCTTTTACTCCCGTATAAATGAGCGGCAGTTCCACATTTTCAAATACGGTAAGTTCATCGATGAGGTTAAAACTCTGAAATACAAAACCTATGTTGTGCTTGCGAAGGTTGGCCCGTTTTCGTTCGTTAAAACCTGAAACTTCGATACCATTGAAGATAAAGCTTCCCCCGTCCGGGTCATCGAGCAACCCCAGGATATTCAGCAGGGTCGACTTTCCGCAGCCGGAAGGCCCCATAACCGCCACAAATTCTCCTTCCTTTACATCAAAGGAAAGCTTGTTAAGCGCAACCGTTTGTACCTCTTCCGTGCGGTAAAACTTTTCTAAGTCGGTAATTTTTATCATGGATGTTTGTTTTTGTCTTTTTTAAGATTGTGTTTTACTGCTGTAACACCCCCCTCCCCCCCCTCAAGGGGGGATATCTACCTCTCTTTGAGAGGAACTTTTTCCCCCCTTGAGGGGGGCAGGGGGGGTGTCCCCTAATTCAAAATCAATTCCTGTATATCTCCAAAGTTATCATATCCGGAGGTAACGACCTTATCTCCGGGCTGCAGGCCTTCCAGAACTTCATAATACTCGGTGTTCTGGCTGCCGAGCCGTATTTCCTGCTTATAGGCACTCTTGCCGTCTTCACTTACCTTGAATACCCAGTTACCACCGGTTTTCTGGAAAAATCCGCCTTTGGCCAGGAGCAATGCTTCTTTTTCCTGGCTGAGCGCCAGGCGAATCTGTAATGTTTGTCCGCGGCGTATACCTTCCGGTACATCTCCTTCAAAGTGCATGTCTACCTGAAAACGACCATTGGTAACCTGGGTGTATACTTTTTTAATGACCAGGGTATAGGTTTCGTTTTTAAAGGTAAAGGAGCCGGATTGCCCGTTGTATATCCTTGAAATATAATGTTCGTCGATGTCTGCCCGTACTTTAAAACCGCTGAGCACATCTATCTGTCCCAGTCGTTCTCCCTTGGTTTTGGATTGTCCTATTTCGGCATCGAGAGAGGTTAATTGCCCGTCTACGGGTGCCCTTACCACCAGGTCCCCCACTTTTTTACGCATCAGATCGAGGGCGTTCCGGGTTCTGTTATACGAACTTTCTGCCTGGTCCAGTTCCTGCCGGGAGGCCATAGAATCCTGTTTAACTACTTCTTCGGCCAGTTTCATTCGTTCCTTCTGGTAGTTGTAATTGTTTTCCGATTCCAGCAATTCCTGTTTGCCAACAGCCTTTTCGTCAAAAAGCCTTTTATTTAGTTCGTATATCCTTTTGGCTTCGATAAGGCTGTTTTCCACATCTGTTAATTGATTGAGCCTGTTTATAGTATTTTGCCTGGCAGCATTTTGTTGTATCTGCATTTGGGTAAGCAGGTTATATACGGCTGTTTCCTGGTTTACCAGACTGAGTTCCAAATCCGTATTGGATAACCGGAGAATAGGGTCACCTGCTTTCATCACGGCTCCGTCTTCCACAAATTTTTCTTCTACCCGTCCGCCTTCCACGGCGTCCAGGTAAATGGTGGTAATAGGGAGTACGATACCGTTAACGGGAATATTTTCCTGGAAAACGCCCTGTTTTACTTCACTTATGGTTATGCGTTCGGTGTCTACATTGAGTTTGGACCCTCCTGAAGAAGAGATAATTGTGAAAATAATAAGAGATAAGAGTAAAACACCCCCGACCAGCATGATAATGCGGGAAGTGGTAAAACGTTTCTTTTTAATCGGAATATCCATAAAGTGCAATTTGTCGAGTATTATATCATTATCGTGCCAAAAGTCTAAAATACTGTTTTATAGTGGTTTGATTGATTTTCTACTGAGAAAAGTGTTCGGTTTCGATACACTTTATGTTCGCTGGTAATACACTTTTGTACTTGGGGAAATTAGGATCGGTACTTTTTTTATTAAAAGGGATTATATTGTAATATTGTAGAGATGAGTTGCAGGTTTCAGGTTGCAGGTTGGTTTGATCAGATACAGAATATAATGGCCAGTATTAAAAGATTTGAAGATTTAGAGGTATGGCAGCTTGCCAGGGGAATCTGTAAAGATATTTGGAACCTTATAGAGTCAACACCACTAAAAAACGATTATAAATTAAGAGAGCAGATGAATGGCTCTTCGGGATCCATAATGGACAATATAGCAGAAGGGTATGAACGTGATGGAAATAAAGAATTCATTCATTTTCTCAGTATTTCAAAGGCTTCCTGTGGAGAGCTACATTCTCAATTATACAGATGTCTGGACCGAAATCATATTAATTCAGAAACTTTTGAAAGAACGTACGATAAGTTAGTTTTGACCAGCAAAAAAATAAAGTATTTTATGACCTATTTACAGAAATCAAACAGAAAAGGCTCTAAATATAATTACGATTAAATTACAATGCAATCTGTAACCTGTAACCTGCAACCTGTAACCTGCAACCTGTAACTTGCAACCTGTAACCTGTAACTTACAACCAATAAACAATGCAGCTAAAAGACGCCCGAATATTAATCATAGATGACGATACCGATGTATTGACTGCCATGCGGCTATTGTTCAAAGCGAAGGTAAAGGAGGTTGTGACGGAGAAGAAACCCGATCATATCCTGTCTATTCTCAGTAAATCGAGTTTCGATGTCATTATCCTGGACATGAACTTCAACGGGCTCGTCAATACCGGTAATGAAGGCTTGTTCTGGCTTCGCAAGATCCGGGAAGCAAATGACAAGGTAGATGTTATTCTTATTACGGCCTACGGGGATATTGACCTGGCCATACGTTCCCTTAAGGAGGGGGCTTCCGATTTTTTGGTGAAACCCTGGAAAAATGAAAAGATACTAGAGTCCGTTCAGGATCTTCTCAATAAGAAAAGATCACCGAAAAATGCCGTTAGACCTGTGCAGCTCCGGGGCGACAGGATACTGGGGGAAAGCGATGTGATGCGTAATGTCTTCCTGAAACTGCAAAAAGTGGCCCCCACCGACGCCAACGTATTGATACTGGGAGAGAACGGAACCGGTAAGGATCTTATAGCGAGAGCACTACACGACAACTCCCTGCGTAAAGACAAGCCTTTTGTTAAAGTGGACCTCGGGGCACTTACCCCTTCACTTTTTGAAAGTGAGTTGTTCGGTTATAAAAAAGGGGCATTTACCGATGCGCGGGAAGATCGCAAGGGCAGGTTTGAAGCGGCTTCCGGCGGAACGCTTTTTCTCGATGAAATTGGTAATATAAGCCTGCAGCAACAGGCACGCCTGCTGACGGTATTGCAAAACAGGTATATTACACCCTTAGGATCTAATGATACCGTTCCCGTAGATATCCGGCTTATCTGTGCCACCAATATAGGACTCCCCGAACTTGCCGATGAGAGCCGGTTTCGGAAAGACCTCATTTACAGGATAAATACCGTAGAAATAACAGTTCCCCCCTTGCGGGAACGCGGAAAGGACATCCGGTTACTGGCCGATTATTTTGTACAGCGTTATGCCGAAAAATATATGAAAGAACCGTTTTCACTGGATAAGAGTTTTGTGGAAAAACTAACGAGCTACTCTTTTCCGGGTAATGTGCGGGAGTTGCAATACGCCCTGGAACGCGCCGTTATTATGGCCGAAGGAGAAACCCTCTATGCAGACGACCTGGTGTTCTCCCCCATTGAAAAGTATCAGCAGCCCGAGGGCCCCCGCGACCTGAAACTGGAAACCATTGAAAAGAATACCATTCTCAAGGTGGTGGAGAAAAACAACGGCAATATCTCTAAATCCGCCAAAGAACTGGGTATTACCAGGGCTGCCCTGTACCGTAGATTGCACAAATATGACCTTTAGATCTTATAAAAAGGCCCTTCTGTTACGAATAGGCATTCTGCTGATTTTCCTCGTAGCACTTGCCTTTGCCATAAGCAGAGGCAATGCGTATTATATCATTCCAACCTGCCTGTTAAGCGCCTGGTCCTTCAATTACCTCTACACATTTTGTGTAAGGCGGTTTAATGCGATAGATGATTTTTTCGAGGCCGTAAAATACAGGGACTTTTCCCGCTGGTACCCGGAGAAGAACGGTACCGGGGATATCTTGGCACTTCACAGGGGGTTTAACGAGGTAAACCGAACCGTAAAGGAGATTAACAGTGAAAAGGAACGGCAATACCTCTACCTGCAAAAAATACTGGAAATGGTAGATGTGGGCATCATGGCCTATGACCGGGAAACCGGAAATGTATTGTGGGATAACGAATCTTTGCGAAAACACCTGGACATACCCTCGGTAAAAAATGTCCGCTTTATATCCAGCAGGAAACCCGACCTGTTCCGGGATATATTCGAAAAAGACCATTCCAGGGAAACATCCGTAACCGTAGAGGCAGGCCAGCAGAAAAACAAGATGCTGGTATCCAATGCCGTATTTCATGTGGGTGAAAATACCTTTAAACTGGTTGTCCTTCAGAATATCGAAGATACGCTCAACCAGAATGAGTCCGAAGCCTGGAAAAAACTGCTCAGCGTCATGACGCACGAAATTATGAATTCCATAGCCCCCATATCGTCCCTGGCCGAAACACTGAAATCCAATGTGCAAATGGCTATAGACCATCCGGATGAATATCCGCTGGAAATGGAAGATATGCGGATGGGAATAGAAAGCATAAAAAAACGAAGTGAAGGGCTGATGAAGTTTGCCAAAACTTACCGGAGCCTGAACAAAGTGACCAGTCTTAACAAAACCCGGGTCACATTATACGAACTCTTCCGCAATATAGACAAACTGATGTCGCCCTCCCTGCAGGCAAAAAAAATAAAAGTCGATTACAGGACGGAGCCCCAGGATCTGGAAGCACGTATAGATACCTACCTGATAGAACAGGTACTCATTAACCTGATTTTGAATTCGGTGGACGCATGTGAAGGAAGGGATGATGCCCGGATTATAATTTCTGCCGAGCGCCACCTGAACGGCAACGCAGTGATCCGGGTCACCGATAACGGAAAAGGCATTCCCGAAGAGGTGATCGATAACGTATTCGTTCCGTTCTTCAGTACCAAAAAGAAAGGCAGCGGGATAGGGTTGAGCCTGTGTAAGCAGATCATGCTCCTGCACGAGGGGAGGATACAGATACGCAGTGTAGAAGGAGAGGGAACAACAACCAGCCTTATTTTTTAAACTGATTTACGCACTTTACCGGTTAATTTTCCGGGAGAGGAAACCCTCTTTTTGGTCCGGTGGAAACTGGTTCCGCTCAAAATTCTCCTGAAATATATCTCCACAAAAAAATACACGTTCAATTTTCGGTTGCCGTCGGCAGACCACAAGTCTAATTTTGCCTCTGTTCAGGATCCGGATGAAACAGGATTCTGCCATGAACATGTAAAATCCTAAACCGATCATCTTATGCAACTAAAAAACAGACCTGCGATATCGGCATTAGCCGTTGTTCTGACAGCGCCGTTGTTATATGTTATAGACATTTTTATCATTAATATGGCCATCCCTGCCATACAAACGGGTTTAAGTGCTTCGGACGGGGAAACACAGCTGGTTATAGCCGGTTACCTTTTGGGCAGTGCCGCTTTTCTCATTACCGGCGGAAGGGCGGGGGATTACCTCGGGAAAAAAAAGGTGTTTTTCTGGGGGATGTTCTGGTTTACATTGACCTCATGTATTTGCGGTATGGCCCAGACGATTTTGCAATTGAATGCGGCCCGGTTTTTTCAGGGGATGAGCTCGGCTTTTATGGTGCCTCAATCCATAGCCTTCATACAGGTGCTGTTTCCCGAACCGGAGGAAAGGGCGAAAGCTATCGGGTGGTATGGGATAACCCTGAGTATTGCGGCGATCATAGGACAGATATTAGGCGGGTACCTGGTGGAAACCCGATTTTTAATAGAAGGCTGGCGTTTGATCTTTTTTATAAACCTTCCCGTTGGCCTGGCGGCCTTGTGGACCATAGACCGGTATCTGGACGAAACAGAAAAGGAGAAGAGTATAGGTTTTGACTATTCGGGTTCCGTTATTTTGACGTTGGGCCTGGGCACTCTTATATACGCAATTACCGAAGGACAGGAGCAACACTGGCCCTTATGGAGTATTGGTCTGATCGTTTCAGGTATTCTGGTGTTGGTCTTTTTTGTCAGGGACCAGAGAAAAAAACAGTGGGAGAACAGGTCCCCGCTTATGGATATGAGCTTATTCCGCAACAGGGAATTTAATATCGGCCTCGGTGTGGTATTGTTTCATTTTATGCTCCATACGGCCTACCTGCTGATGAGCGCGGTATACCTGCAAAGCGGACTGGGAATTTCTGCCCTGGAATGTGGAATGTATTTTCTGCTTCATGCCCTGCTGTTTATGATCTCTTCATTGGTAGCGTCGAAGCAACTGGTGAAATACGGGAAGAACGTCCTGTTTACAGGGCTTTTTATCATATTTCTTTCTTTTGTTTTACAGTCACTTTTTTTTACTGCGGTAACTCCCCCGTTCGTTTCCATAATGCTGATCGGGTTATACGGACTGGGCAACGGTATGGTATTGCCTTTCCTGTTAAATATTGTCCTGAATAATGTCCCGCAAAAACACGCGGGAATTGCCTCGGGGATATTTTCCACTTTTCAGCAAACCGCATCCGCATTTGGAATAAGTATTATAGGAGGTGTTTTTTATTCGGTTATAGAAGGGAAAAGCGCACAGGAATATACTTTAGGTATTGAATATGGTCTTATTATCAATATGATTTGTCTCGGAATAGTATCAATAATGCTTTACCGGCTGCCGGGCGGACTTAAAAAACGTACCGGAATTATCGGGACAGATTGAGAGGTGCTGCGCTATGTCCGGATTATTCCCTAAACTCCTGCACATCAAAAAACATATGCCGATCCCCGCATATCCTCTGGTATTTACATGTTAAAGCGATAACGTTTTAGTGTTAAAAAAACATAAAAAACCTGAGTTAAACAATTGTTTAATTTAAACGATTGTTTAATTTTGCTTCTTCATATTTAATACGGAAGAAGTATGGAGTTGAACGAAAAACAGTCGCGTATCCTGGAGGTAGCCGAAAAACTATTTGCGGAAAACGGTTTTGACGGAACTTCCGTACGTCAGATAGCCAGGGAGGCCGATATTAATGTTGCCATGATCTCCTATTATTTCGGCTCCAAGGAAAAGCTGCTGGATGCCTTGTTGTTCCACCGTTTTTCCGGTTTCCGGAAGGAGATGGAAAAGGTCATAGCAGGAGAAGGGGGATATATGACCAAAGTAGATAATATGGTCGCTCTAATGGTGAGGCGCATACATGACAACCGGCGGGCATATAAGGTGGTGAATTTCGAATATTCCAATCCGGTGCGCCGGGTTAGTTTTGACAACTACGTCCGCCAGAAAAGGGAAAACTACAATATGATCGAGGGGCTTATCCGTAACGGACAGGAAGAAGGTGTTTTTTCGAAGCATGTGAATATACCGCTTATCGTGCCGACCATCCTGGGAACTTACTTCCATTTCTATTATAACAAGAAGTTTTTCCAGGCGCTCCACGGCTTTAACGAACAAATAACCATAGACGATTATGTATACACCACATTAACTATACATATTCAACAAACGATTAAAGCATTACTTACTTATGAAATGCCGGTTAACAAGGGATAAACCTCCCGATTCTGATAATCATCGGGATGATAATACTATTAAACACATTCTGCATACCGAAGTGAAACATATGATGGAATCATAACTTTCGATGTCCATCTGTCCTGTTAAAAACAAACAAACCATCAAATGAAAGTTAGCGTTTTATTGCTTTTTATGCTGTCTCTGGTCCTGTCGGGTAGCCTGGCGGCACAGGAAGAAAAGCCTCTGGGGCTTAAAGAGGCCATACAACTGGCACTTACCAACGGAGATGATGCCAAAATAGCCGATGAAAAAGTCAATACGGCCGAGAGTGAACTTCATGTAACCCAAAATGCGCAATACCCGGAACTGGGGCTTTCCGGACAATACCAGTATTTGACCGAACCCAATGTTCAGTCCGGCCTTTTAGGGGGCGGGTCGGGCGACGGTGAAGAAGAATCAGGGGGATTTCCGAAGGTCAACCAGCTTCTTCTGGGGCAGGTGAGCGCTTCCGTTCCCGTGTTTTCCGGGTTTCGCCTTAAAAACCTTGTAAATGCCGGAGAAAACCGTCTTGAAGCTGCGAGACTGAATGCCATAAGTGACAAGGAACAGGTGGCGTTGCAAACGGTTACGGATTATATCAACCTGTATAAAGCCAGGCAAACTGTTGCCCTGGTGGAGGAAAACCTCAAAAGTGCGGAGCAAAGGGTTAAAGATTTTTCCGCGATGGAAGTGAACGGTCTCCTGGCCCGTAACGACCTTTTAAAAGCGAAACTGCAGGAATCCAATGTACGGGTTACCCTGGAAGAAGCTATGAAAAACGAGCGTATCCTTAACTACAGGCTTACAACCTTGCTGAAATTGCCCGCAGGGACCCTGATTAAAACAAGCGACGATGAACTGGAGATCATACCCGTATCCGGCAAAGATACCATGGCCATATCCAGGAGCGACCTGGAGGCATTGCGATACCGGGAAAAAGCTGCGGAAGACGAGATCAAAGTGGCACAGAGTAAGTTTTTTCCTTCCGTAAACCTTGTGGGAGGGTATGTGGCACTGGATGTCCCCAATGCTCTGACCGTGACCAACGCTATGAATGTAGGAGTAGGGCTTTCGTATAACCTGTCCGATATTTTCAAGTCCAAAAGCGATGTCAGACTGGCCAGGAGCAAAGCTACCGAATTGCAGTACACCCTGAACAAATATACCGACCAGGTGAACATACAGGTCAGAAATGCCCTGGAAGATTATCGCCTGGCACTGAATAAATACGAAGTGTATACCGAATCTCAGGAACAGGCCATTGAGAACTACCGCATCGTCAAAGATAAGTACGACAACGGCCTGGTCGATACCAACGACCTGCTGGAAGCCGATGTGGAGCAGTTACAGGCAAGGATCAACCTCGCTTATTCCAGGGCCGATATTACCCGGAAATATTATGAATTCCTGACAGCACAGGGAACCCTTACAAATTATATAAATAAGTAAACTAATCATTTTTCATAAAAATGGAACAAAAGAAAAAGACCAACAAAAAGTTCGTGATCATTATTTCGGTTTTGGTTGGTATAGGCATTCTGTATGGCGGATATAAGATCATCCATTCCTTTTCTCACGAAACTACGGACGATGCCCAGGTAGAGGCTAATATGAACCCTGTTATACCCCGCGTGGAAGGATATATTAAAAAGGTTTATGTAAGTGATAACGAGACAGTGAAAAAAGGAGATACCCTTTTCGTTATCGAAGACCAGGACTACCGGGTGAGACTGGAAGAAGCCAGGGCCGGTCTCGCGGCGGCAGAAAGCCAGCTTGCGGTGGCACGGGCAAGTATAGGTTCCTATCAGGCCAACGCAGCAGCTTCCGGTTCGCAGGTGCAGTCTGCCAGGGGCAATATAGAAACGGCAAAAACCAAATTGTGGAGGGCTACCAATGATTATGAACGGTATAAGAACCTCTACGAAAACCATTCCATTACCGCACAGCAGTACGAGCAGGCCCAGGCAGCCAGGGAAGAAGCAGAACAGCAACTCAAAATACTTCAGAGCCAGCAAAAGGCCAGCAGCAGCCAGCACAGTGCCGCGATTTCACAAACCGAAATTTCGGAAAAACAGGTCACTGTTGCTGAAGCCAATGTACAAAGTGCACAGGCAAACCTGGACGCGGCATTACTGAATGTAGGATATACCGTGGTAACCGCACCCATTGACGGACAGCTTTCGGCCGTTGATCTGCAGCCCGGCCAGTTCGTACGTCCCGGTCAATCCCTCTTTTACCTGGTAAATACCAACAAGAAATGGGTGGTAGCCAACTTCAAGGAAACACAGCTCAATGAAATGCGTATCGGGCAGAAAGTAAGCATAGAAGTAGATGCTTATCCCGGAGAAGATTTTGAAGGAGAGGTCACGGCATTTTCTCCTGCGACCGGAGCAAGATTTTCTTTGCTTCCTCCCGATAATGCCACAGGAAATTTTGTAAAAACCGTACAGCGACTTCCGGTGAAGATTGATTTTACCTCCAATAACGATACGGAAAAACTGAGTCGATTGCGTTCCGGGATGAACGTATTGGTAGATGTACATTTAAAATAAGTTATGGGCGAAGTACAAGTTCAGGACGAAAACAGCCTGGTAGAATATGGTTTACGGAGGGTGATTATCACAATAACTGCCATCTTGTGTGCCCTTCTGGAAATCATAGATACTACCATTGTCAACGTGGCCCTCAATGATATGCGGGGAAGCCTGGGGGCCTCTCTCAATGATATCGCCTGGGTAATCACGGCTTATGCCATTGCCAATGTCATCATAATTCCCATGACGAGCTGGTTATCCAAACAGTTCGGAAGGCGTAATTATTTTGCAGCCTCCATTATTATCTTTACGGTAACTTCCTTTTTGTGCGGTAATGCCACGAATATATGGGAACTGGTAGCTTTTCGCTTTATTCAGGGAATGGGGGGCGGGGCCCTTCTGGTTACGGCACAGACCATTATTACCGAAAGTTATCCGCTGGAAAAAAGGGGGATGGCACAGGCCATTTACGGTATGGGGGTTATTGTAGGCCCTACATTGGGCCCTCCGTTGGGAGGATATCTGGTAGATAATTTTTCATGGCCTTATATTTTTTACATCAACGTACCCATAGGTATTATAGCTACTTTCCTTACCCTGTTATATGTAAAAAGCCCTAAATACGGGGAAAAACTCAAAGCAAGCCAGGTGGACTGGTGGGGAATCGTTTTCCTGGCCTCCTTTATCGGGTCGCTGCAGTTCGTACTGGAACACGGGCAGCAGGACGACTGGTTCGCAAATAACACCATTGTGGCACTGAGTATAGTGTCCGTATTTGGCCTGATTCTCTTTATATGGCGGGAACTGATCTATGAGCACCCTATAGTCAACCTGCGGGTATTGCGGAATTACAACCTGCGGATAGGTACTATGCTTACCTTTATTCTCGGTTTCGGTTTATACGGGTCTACCTTTGTGATTCCCATATATACCCAATCCATCCTCGGATGGACAGCGACGGACGCCGGGTTGTTGCTCATTCCGAGTTCCATTACCACGGGACTGATGATGCCCGTCATCGGTAAATTACTGGAACGCGGAGTCTCACAAAAACACCTGGCTGCGGGAGGGTTTGCGATATTCTTTATATACAGCTACTGGATGTATGCGGTGATGACGCCGGACACCGGTTCCGAACACTTTTTCTGGCCCCTGGTCACGAGGGGAGTGGGACTCGGCTTGCTTTTTGTGCCTATAACCACCCTTTCGCTTTCCACCCTTCAGGGAAAAGATATAGGAGAAGGGGCGGCCTTTACGGGGATGATGCGACAGTTGGGCGGATCTTTCGGTATTGCCATTATTACCACCTTCGTTACCCGCCTGGGACAGCAACACCGGGTTAACCTGGTCCCGAACCTCAATGGGGCCGATTTCCGGGTACAGGAACGTTTAAATGCTTACCAGCAAATGTTTATCGACAAGGGATTCAGTATCAATGAATCCCTGGACAAAGCATACCAGATGCTCGAAGGGGCAATAACCCGGCAGAGTACCGTACTCTCCTATATGGATATTTTCCTCTACCTGGGCATACTGTTCCTGATATGTGTGCCTTTCGTATTGTTTATTAGAAAAGGTTCCGGAAAAGTAGATGCTTCTGCCGTACATTGATTCCGGTTATTATATTGTTGTTTCTGGCCCCGGACAGCCCTGTGCTTTGCCGGGGTTGTTGTTTTAAAAAGCCACGCCTGGCATTGGTGCCGGGTGATGATAAGTGATTTTCGTTCATACCTATATATATTTTTTGTGGAATTCATATTTGTATGAGAAGTTCCCGAATGTATTTTTTCTTTTTCGGGGCGGGATGAATAACGACTTCCATACGGATTTTTCTTTTAAAATCCCGGTTTTCGGGGATACTCCCGGACATCTTGTTTTTACTACTTTTGCCCCGAAGGACTACGAATAGTAGCCTGTTAATTTACAAAACCAATAAACTAGAATTTAAATGAACACAAACGATCAAATCGGGGCAGGGATAGGCCTCCTGAGTATGTTGCTTTATCTTGCCATAATAGTCCTGGCCATTGCCGGAATGTGGAAAGTATTTGAAAAAGCTGGAAAACCCGGGTGGGCTGCCATAGTGCCTATCTACAATTTAATAGTCCTCATAGAAATTGTAGGTAAGCCCACGTGGTGGGTTGTACTATTGATTATTCCCTGTGTAAATTATATAGCCCTGATATGGCTTACCAATCTGCTGAGCAAAAGTTTCGGTAAAAGCGAAGGATTTACAGTAGGACTTATTCTTTTACCTTTTGTTTTTTATCCGGTACTGGGCTTCGGAGATGCCGAATACGAAGGGCCTTCGGCGGCAGAAGCCAATACTTCGATAGTTTAGGCTATTCCCTTGAAAAAAACAATATATTGTAACCCGGAACCGCAAGGTATCCGGGTTCATTTATCAAAACCTCTGTACCTTTTCGGACAGAACGGTTTATTGTAAAAAAAAACAGGTATATATGCACGGAAGTTTCTGGCATTGGCTGCAACATCATCTGGTCCCTTGCCCGTTTAAATGGCTTACTGGTATAGATTGCCCGGGTTGCGGTTTTCAGCGTTCGTTTATGGCCCTTCTGCAGGGAGATATCCAAAAAAGCGTGGAACTGTATCCCGCTACCATTCCTCTCCTGCTTCTTTTTGCAGTAGCTTTCTGGCATAAAAAGTTTGCTCCGGAAAGAGGGAGCACCATCTTCAAAATACTTTTTTTCCTTACCGGAAGTATTATTGCCATATCCTATATCCTTAAGATGTATCGCTTGCACGTAACGATATAGCTCGATAGCAGCAACTCAGTACAATTTTCGTATTCTATATTTTTCATGTTTCATTGTGATCTGATCCGGTATTTGCCAGGTCTGCTCATGGAATTTATTCACTTTCAGCGGATTTTCCCCGTAATTGTTACAAAACCCACCCTTTAATGTCCTTATATCACCCTTTACAGGTGATAAGGAATCCGCAATTTTACATTACGGTTACAGGATAGACAGATCCTGGAAATAAGATCAAAAACAATTTCTAAAGTGGAACATAACATTTTTAAAATCAACATATCATGAAAAACAAAGAAGTAGTACAACAGGTTATACAGGCATTCCTGGACAGTGATGTAGAAAAAGCCTTGTCTTATATGACCGAAGATGTAAAAATGGGCTGGCCCGGGTTTTTTGACCTGGCCCAGGGAAAAGATGCTATCCGGGAGTTTTTTGCCAATATCCCCGAAATGGTGTCCAGCACCATAGGCGATTTCATTGAAGAAGGAAATAAAGTAGCCGGAACCGGCACCGTTACTTCCAGAGGAGAAGACGGATCGCTCAAAAAGAGTTTTTTCTGTGATGTTTACGAACTGCAGGATGGAAAAGTAAAAGAAATAAAAAGTTACATGGTCTTTGAACAAAAGCAGGAAGCATAGTGCCGGGCAGATCACCTACCGTCATATACTTTTCCTCTACCCGGTAAAAGTGGTATGACAATTTTTTTATTGTTGGTGATGGGCTTTGCTTATAAAGGGCCTCCGCAACTTTCAGTACAGGGTATTAGTATGGCACGGACGTAAATTCTTCTCAGGAAGAGACTACACCCAGGGCATATAATCTTTCCAATGTTGGTGTTTCGCTGCCTCCCTCGGGTTCCAGGGTAATACCGAAACCTTCGGATATGTTGGTATTGCTCAATTCGAATATTTTATTTTCATCCGTTTCAAAATCGTCGAGCAATCCCATACTGGTTGGTGTTAGCGGGGCCATTTTCAGGGACCATATCTGGTATACCATACCTTCCGGCGGATCGGGGAGGCCCAGGGCATCTATATAAGTCACGTTTTTTTCCTTGTCCCAATAGGCAGCTGCATAAGCTTCGGGAGCGGCTTCCTGTCCCTCCAACGGAACTTTCAGAATATTCTTGTCCCGCAAAATATCAAGAAGTCTCCGGGTTTTTTCAGCATTATTCCTAGCATCTGCAATCCGGACCTCCAACTGTATGTTCCTGTTGCGGGTTTCCTCCAGTGATTCTTCCAGTTTTCTGTTCTGATCGAAGAGGAAGAACAATCCGACAAGCAGGATAACACTTGCGGCCCAGCCGGTATAGGTGAACCAGTTGCTGCGTTTCCGTGCCGATAGTTCTGCCAGGGGCCGCGCGGATAGTTTTTCTTTTATAGATTGCAACAGGTGTTCCGGGTTTTCAGGTGCAACGGCTCCCGACAACTCCATTAACGCCTGTTCAATTTCCTCTACCTCGGTACGGATTTCCGGGTATTGTTTCAAATGTTTGGTAATTACCCTGTTTTCTGTTTCAGGCAGGACACCATACACATACAATTCGAGAATTCCGGAGGCTATAAATTCTTCTGTGTTCATTATCTGATGACGTTAGCACGTAATTTATTAATACACATCCTGTTTCTTGTCTTTACGGTTCCCAGCGGGATCTGTAACTTTTGGGCACTCTCTTTTTGGGTAAAGCCTTTAAAGAACAACAGGTCTATCAGCTTTTTACACATGGGACCGAGGATATCTATATATTTTTGCAGCCCGATGGCGTCTATTTTGCCGGAAGTCTGATTCCCGGATTCCATAATATCTGAGAAATATTCTTCATGGACATTCCTTTGGCTATTTTTATATTCTTTGGACCGTAACCGGTCAATCGACGCATTTCTCGCAATGTTCAGTATCCAGGTGAAAAAACGTCCCTTTTCCGGATCGTAAGAGGGAGCTTCGTGCCAGATTTTCAAAAAGACATCCTGGAGGATCTCTTCGGAGACCGCTTCGTCACGGATAATACTGTAAATAATTCCGTAGAGGCTTCTGGAGTAAAGTTCGTAGATCCGCTCAAAGGCTTGTTCGTTCCCGTCCCGGAGCCGGGAAATCAAAAGATCTTGTTGCATAAATGAGGTATTACATTTTAAATTTAAGTGTTAAATGACAAAGTGCCAAGTGAAAGAACATTAAAAAGCGAAAAAGAAAACAGCCCGAAGTTAAACTTCAGGCCATTTCCTGCGCTTACAACTAACTTAGAAACTACCGTGAATTTCACGAAACTATGAATAATCCTGCTATTGCCGAAGCGGTATCACCGTCCATGGGTTCGTCATAAGACTGGGATACCGCTATATTGTCAAAATTTGTCGCGTTAACGAGGTTTACACCGCCCTGTATTACATTTTCTTCTCCGTCATAAACTGCCTGTGTAGCTTCTGGCATGCCGGGACCTCTTTCGTTTAATGTAATCCATCCCAGCATATTCTGATCCAGGTCCATCTCCATTACACGTGCCCTTAATCTCCTTATTTCTGATGCATGACGTGCTTCTACGGAATGAATCTGCAATGCAGGGGTGAGAAAAGGGGTACCCATCAGATTTCCGGCTTGTCCTTTATATGCCCGGACACCAGTATCTTCAAATGCCTGGGCAAGAGCCAGGAGTTGTGCATAGGCTACTTCCTGCCCCGTACCGTTTTCGTTAAAAGGGTCGAACATTCCTCCTGCCGTAAAATCAAAAACAGGAGAGTCTACGGCATCATCACCGAGCCCGGCCATCAGGAAATCGACATGTGCGGTTTCGTGTTTTGAGATTTGTTCATAAATGGCTTCTGCATTGCTTCCCGAGGGAAGTACTCCTGATTCCAAAGCCTTGATATAAAATTCGGCTTCGAGATATTCGAGAGTAAGGGCAAGTTGAAGCGCCCCTATGGCTGCGTTCTGGTCCTGAAAAGCAAAAGTCCTGCTCGGTGCTGTGGCTAACCCGAAAGGAATGGCTGCCAGGGCCGCTTTTTTACCGAGTGTTCCGAAAGTACCGAAAACAGCTCTTCTGGAAGAAGTCCTGGCCAAAAGGTTATCGGAGGTAAAAGCTTCTAAAAATTTTATGATTTCCATAATTTTTCTGTTTTAAGTTAATGTTCGGACAAACTATTCTTCGGGTAACTGGTTGGCAGTGAATTCGGTCTTGATAAAACCTGTCTGGCCGACAGCCCCCAGAATTTCGGAAGGTGGTTTTGCCAGGTCCAGTCCGTTCGCATCAATAATTTCATCCCCTGCAAATGCTTTAGGATCATCCATATAAATAGATCTTATGGCCGCTGCGTGCCGGGCTTCGACAGAAACGATTTTCCCGGCTATAACAAGGTAGTCGGGTGTCTGAATATACGCTCCGGCACCGTTATAGGCTGCTACCCCGGTATCTTCCAGCACTCTTGCCGTGGCAAGAACAGAATTTCTGTCACCGAAGTTGACAGAGGAAAAATCAAATTCCAGCTCAGGTAAGACTTTACTGCTGTCCCCGTTCACAGCAGCAGTAATAGCCGCCTTGAAGAATTCGCGGTGAATGACCTCGTGTTTATACAGATCTTCCAGGATAAGTTTCTCTTCGGCACCCGCGCTCATCCAGTACGAACCGTCCAGAACGCTGGTGTAGAAAGCCGCTTCCAGTTGTTCCAGGGCATATGCGTAATTCAGGATTCCGAGATCTCCGCTTCCAAGATCAAAAACATCGTCCGGGTCTGTCATACCACTGTCGTCGTCATTGTTACAGGACAGTAACAAGCTGGTGCCTACAACAGCAAGACTACCGATTTTCAGGAATTGTCTGCGGGTGTTAGATGATTCCCGAAGATTTACTTTAACAGGTATTTTTTTCATAATTCCGTATTTTAGTTACGCCGAGACTTACGTAGTTATACGGGAGGAGGTTTTATTTTTAATGTTAAAATAATGTTAAAAAACTAATTTATGAAGAGACGTAAAAGGCATCATAGAATAGGATTAAATCTTTCGTAATTATGAAAAGGACATTTCGGGTTGCTGCTATATTCGGTTGTATATTCCCTGAAAAACAAATAATTTTACCCCGTGTTTACGAGCAATGACAAAACCCTTTTTTTTAATAGTGTCATACAACGGACAGTTGTTATGCGTTCTCCTTTTTCCATGCTTCGGGGCTGGCCGGTAGTGTTGTTGTTATTTTTTGCCTGTCAACAGCAGAAAGAAGTCCCGGATATCTATGTGGACCAGGTTCTGGAAACCCTTAATGAAGAGGGAGGGAATATGATAAAGGAACAATATGTAAACGCCGTAGAAATATGTGAATCTTCAGACAAAAAGGTTCGGGGACTATCTGAAGCAGACATGGATAAGCTGGGGACGAGGAGATACCAGCTTGCCATTACTCCCGAAAAAATAGTGATACGACAGGAGTCGTGGGGTTTCCGGATGACAGGGCATCATGTAAACCCGGGAGAATGCCGTTTTGTTCTGGTGCATCAGGGAGATCTGACCATAAAAATTCCGGGGCGTACTATGGTTTACGACCTTAAAGAAAATACCCTTACCGAGGAAGAACAAGGTATCCCGGAAGCTTTTGACCTGCCTTTTCAGGCACTTTCCGAAACCGGGGAAGAGCAGGATACGTCGGGGGTTCATTCCGTCCGTCGTGAGTTTATGGGGCAGCCCGTAGTGCAATGGGTACATAATGAAAACAACATCGAGACCCTCTGGGCCGGTGGCAGAGAGTGGGGATTCAGTGAAATGCCTTCGGAAAACATGTTCGCGGTTCCGGGTAAAATGGTATTGCAAAAGGAACAAAAAAAAGAAGGTTACGTTTTAAAGCTGAACACCCGTACGTTTACCGTCGGTATCCCCGTAGACTTCGGAACTTTTGCCATTCCGGCAGAAGTCCTTCCCGTTCCCTGATTCCGTATCCCGCCGGCTTTTCATGCAGCTCTCTAAAATCCCAGTTTTTCGGTATTGCGGGCTATGAGGTGTTATAACTACTTTTGTACTGTGCCCGTCTGTAAAGTTTTAATAAAATAGCATGCTTTTTACTTCTGTATATACCAGTTTCCGATCATGCGGTAACACTCTTTTTTTGCTGCTTCTCATTGCCGGAAGCTGCCTGGGAACGATAAGCCCGGTACAAGCACATATTGTAGAAGATTCGCTGAAGCTGGTGCTGTCGCGAAAGGACCTTTCTGTTCCGGAAAGAGTGGAAGCTATGAACAAGCTTGCGGAAATAACATTCTATCGCAGGGGGCACAAAGAAGGCTTTTCGGTATTGCATAAGGCAATTAAACTTTCCGGGCAACTGGAAGACAAAAAGCATAAAGCGAGGTTATATGCTGTCCTGGCCAGGTGGTATGTAGAAGACAACCAGTTCCTGCAGGCGAATGAAAACCTGGACAGTGCTTTGTATTACAGCGATAAGACCGGTGATAATGAAGCCCGGGGGTATGTAGAGTATACTAGGGGATGGCTCCGGCTCCGGCAGAATAAACCCAGGGAAGCCATCGCCGGTTTCCTGGAGGGATTGCACCTGGTGGAGCGGGAAGAAGCACATGGATTAAAAAGTGCGATATACGGTGAAATGTCTGATGCATACGGACAGTGGAGTGATACTCTCAATCAACAGAAATATGCTGTTTTGTGCTATAAAGAGGCATTGAGAACCGGAGACCCCGATATGCAGACCTATGCAGACCTGTCCGTAGGCAACAGTTTTGCCGACAGGTTTGAAAAAGATACGACCCGGCAGGTATTTCGCGACTCGGCCTTCTATTATTACAAACATTCTGTTTCCTTTCTGGAAAAAAACAGGGATCGTGTGGTCCATCTTACCCGCCTGCCCGTAGCGGCATATAACATAGCAAAACTCTATTCCCGGTATATGCCGTCCTCTTACGAAGAGAAGGTTCGTTATTACCTGGACCTTGCCGTGAAGGAAGCACAAAAAACAAACGAATATTCCGTTCTGGCGCAGAGTTATATTATGCTGACGGAATATGCCATTATGGAAGAAGATTATATCAGGGCGGAATTTTTTATCGGTAATGCCGCCATTGCTGCACATGAAGAACCGGTGGTCAACAAAAGGATACTTCCGGGCATATCCTGGTATTTTTCGGTTATCCGGGAAAAACAGGGAGATCTCGGGGAAGCATTACGATATTACAAGCAGTATATCCGTGAGTACACCAACCGTTTTGACATGGAAAGAATGGCACTGGCCCAGAAACTGGAAGCACAATATGAAGCGAACCGGAAGGAAAGGGAACTGGCCGTCTTACAGGAAAAAATAACCTACAGTAAAAAGCTGAACCGCCTGTACATAGGTCTTGCCCTGGTGGGGTTTATTGCCGTTATTATCCTGATCTATGCCAACAAACAAAGGACCAAAGCTATGAAGCAGCAAAAGCAGCTTCATAAAATGGAAGTGGGGAAAATAGAACAGAAAAACCGCATATCTCTTTTATCGGCCATGCTCGAAGGGCAGGAACAGGAGCGGAGCCGCCTGGCAAGAGACCTGCACGACGGGCTTGGCGGACTGCTTTCGGGTATTAAAATTGAAATGTCGGCAGTAAAAACCATACTCGCCAATCCGGAAGGGCAGGGGCTTATGGATAAGACCATGGAACACCTGGACGATGCCGTAAACGAACTGCGGCGCATAGCCCACAGCATGATGCCGGAAATACTGATCCGGTACGGGCTGGGAGAAGCAGTGAAAGAGTACTGCCAAAGGTTCCGGACTTCCGGAGTTCGAATAGAATGCAGAGTGTTTAATTATACTAATGAGATGGACCATTCCCGGCAAATGGTGTTGTACCGTATTATGCAGGAGTTGGTGAACAATGCTATAAAACATGCGGAAGCGTCCCTTATTTATGTACAACTACAACAGGTTGAGGATAAGATATTCCTCACGGTAGAGGATGACGGTATAGGTTTTGACAAAGATAAGATAGCCGCTACCGGTAAACAAAGTGCCGGGTGGACCAATATCCGTGCCAGGGTGGAGTTTCTTCATGGCTCTTTGGACATCCTCTCCGAAAAGGGTTCGGGGACTACGATAACCGTTGAATGCCTTATGAATGCGGATGGACGGGAAAAAAAATAAAACATTCCCGCTTATTCCGGGTCTTTTGCAGGGACAGGTTCTTTCTTTCGGGTACCGAACAGACGGTCCCAGATGTTGGTGTAGAACCCGAAATTGCAACGGATGTCCAGGTGATGTCCGTGATGGAAGGAAGAAGTACCGATATATTTTACCAATGGCCATTTCCTTATCCTTTCCGGCAGGGGCTCTGTTCCCAGGTGTCCCGCCAGCCCGAAGATCACGTTAACCGTAAGGTATAGTACCACAGCATAAAAGGTTGCCGGGTACACCATAAGTAAAGATAACCACATGAGCCCGAAACCGATGGTTTCCAGGGGGTGCAGTACAAAGAGATCGAGCGGTACCGGGTTTTCCGATTCGTGGTGCAGTCCGTGTATGGCCCGGTACAGGAAAGTACGATGGATAAACAGGTGAAAGATATACATCAGGAAATCCATCCCCAGGAAAAGCACCAGGAAATCTAAGATAATGTGAGCTGTGTGGCCGGAAGTAATGACGATCCACCCGTTTTGCCATAACAGGTACCCTACATAGGTTATGGCCGTATTGATGGTTACGGTGACCAGCGATATTCCTGTTTTTTTTAAGGATTCCCGGGTTGCCCGGAATACCTGTTTTTTCCCGGAAAGCCGCAGTAATACCCATCCCGAAGCCAGTGTACCGGTGTATATGGCGATATTGATCAGCAACAGGACCCACCATACATGAACGGCAGAGGATTGTTCCAGGTAGGTAAGCATTTCAGGAAATCGGGTTTTGTGCCTGTTGTTTTAATTTGGCCTCTACGAGCAGGGCATGTAATACTTCGGTAGAAAAACCGTGTAATAACAACCGGAAAGCCGCCCCTGCGGTCGGTAGTGGTATCATGGGGTGTTTATTGTTCAGGGCTACCAGTTTCTCCGGGCAATCCATGATGGTAGCGGCATATAAACCTATGACTTCATCCAGTTGCAGGGAATTGGTGGCACGCCAGAAATCATTGTCCGTAAGGAAAAACTGGTAGACGGGAGTGAAAATCTCAATAGCCGTACCCAGGTCGAGAAAATTGGTCCACCCGTTCCGGAAATTTTCAAACGGGATCGGTCCTGTGGAAATCGCGCTGAAATCCGGGTTTTCTTTCTTTTTTACCGTTTGTCCTTTTTCTTTAAGGGCCTTGTTCAGGTTGATAATAAAATTATAGAGATTGAGGTCGTGTTCCAGGAAAAGATTGTCCTTCACCTCTTTTACCGAAACGGGTTTCAGCGGGTTCATGGGAATTTCTCCGGCCCCGTCCACATTGTCTTTTATAAAGCGGAGCACTTCCGACCCCAGGTAAAAATGCCGGAGAATAAGGAAATTGGCTTCCGGGGTAATAAAGTATTTCATGCCCATATACAGGCTCCAGTGTAATGCCCCGGGGGCATTGACCAGATTCGGAATAAATATTTTCAGAACCTGCATAACATGAATGGAAAGACGTGCCAGCACCCGAACAACCGGGTTCAGGAACTGGCGGGTTTTACTGTTGGCATCGTATAAAAAAGCTGCTTTGGCATCTTTGTTAAATGGTATGCTGTGGTCCAGGTACAGGGCATGCCAGTGACTGGGGTCCCGCGGGTTGTTTTCCAGGGACTCGAAATATTCGGAATAATTTTTCATGTTAATCGCTTTTTAAAAATTATCTATTTCTTCCAGCTGCATTTTGTAAAGCCTGGCCACTACTTTGGCGGTCTTGACGATTTTCTCGGCAACTTCCCGGGTTAACAGATCGCTTTGAATAGCCTTTTCAAAACGCTCAAAATGATTTTCGTTACTGTCACTGCTTTCGTGATAGATAAGGAACGATACCTGGTCATCATCCAGTTCCAGTTGTTGTTTTATGGCGCGACCCCATTTCCCGGCTACGCGGTTTCCCAGTCCTTCTATGATGAACATGCCGCCCAGCAAATCGAAGGGATCGGGCTGACTGGCCCGGTGGAACATAAAAGCGCTCAGGGCTTCGCTACCGATGTTTTTATTCCCGGTGAGAATATCTTCTTCTTTGCCCCCGCACCGAAGGTAGTTCTTTTCCAGTAACTGGTAATCCCTGTGTTCGTCCGAAGAATGGCGGATAAAGGACGAGCGTACGGGAAAATGTTCCATACTTATATTGGATGCCGCCCGGGCGATCCATTGCGAACCGTCGATAACCTGCTGCCGCAGGTTTACCAGTAAACGCTTGTATTCGTCCAGGGTAAGCGTTCCGTTATAGATCTTTTGCACCATGGGCACTTCCTGTAAAGAACGTTCGAAATCGAACCAGGTATTGGTAAGCTGCCGTACCAGCCACTCCTGTACCGGCTTTCCGTCCGTGTGAATTTCCGGGGCTTGTATTTCCCTGTTCAGTTCGTCCGAAGGTATTTGTTTTTTCCCGGATACGACTTTGAGCCACATAAAGCCGGTTATAAAACGGCCGCTTTCCGGTACCATGCACAGGATGTTCTGGCCTTCCCGGAGCCTGCCGCTGTCCATCAGTTCTTTTATGGTCACAAAAATAGAGGCCGATCCCATATTGCCTTTGTCATAAAGGGTAGTGTACCACTTTTCATCGGCGATTTCCAATCCTCCCCTGTGCAGCAAATCGACGATCTGGGGTTTGAAGTGATGGGACGAATAATGGCACAGCAGCCAGTCGATGTTTTTCGGGTCTATCTTTTGAAGGTCGATAAGTTCGAAAAACCGGTTTACCCCGAGTTTTACAATATTTTCCACCAGTCCCATATCCTGGCGCAGGTTTATCATGCCCTCACGGTCGGCATCGGATACGGAATCGTAATCCAGCCAGGTTGCGGATACGGAACCATCCCTGTTTTTCTGTGTACCCGTATACATACAAACATCATAGGCATTGGCATGCGACTGTAAATCCACCCATTTCACTTCCAGAGAAAGTCCGTTTACCGCAGGTTTGTCCTGTAATAACAAAGCCCCTGCACCATCGCTCAGCATCCATCGCAGGAACTCGGTTTCCAGGGGGATTTCTTCCTGTTGAAGTATGGAGGCCTGGTATTTGAACCGGTTGGATTTGAACATCCTGCTCGACAGTTCTGCGGCACAGCATACGGCATTTTTCATTTCGCCTGACTGTACATGCATATATGCGTTTTTTATGGCCATGAGCCCGGAAGCGCATACGCTCTGATGGGACGCAATACCACAGCGGTCCAGTCCGCTCTCCCCGTGTACCATACTTGCAAATCCCGGGACCGGGAGGTCGCTTTGTGTAGTACCGGCACTGAGGAAATCGATATCCGATTTCGGTACCTCTGAACCGGAAAGACAATTTTCAATGGCCAGTGCCGCCATTTCGTAGGCTTTATGCGTGGTTTTCTGGGATTTATCCATAGCATAGAAGCGGGTTTTGATACCGTTTTTACGAAGGAAAACGGCCTTTTTTCGCGAAGGTGTCCCGTTAATATTTCCGAGAAAGTCTTCCATCTCCTCGTTCGTTACCGCAGTATTGGGCAAAAAAGCCCCGGCGGAAGTAATATATACTTTCTTCATTTTTCTTTTGTTTTATATGTAGTGTGGAATAACCGGTCGAACCAGGGGAGCATAAACCCGAAGTTTCCCCTGCCTGTTTTGTGGTGCATACTGTGGCGATAAGAAAATTTGAGCAGGTGGTTGTTACCGGTACCCCGATAGAACTCGTAATTACTATGCCCCAGCATATTGATGAGTATACTCATTACGGGCAGAGAAAGGGCAGATACCACCTGGAACGGATGTACCATAAGCGGGGGAATAATGACCGTACCCAGCAGAAAGGCTTCGAACCAGTGAAAACTATACGTTGAAAATACCGTAGGTTCTTTAGATCGGTGATGTTCGGCGTGAACGTGGCGCATAAACCATTTCCGGTGCATCAGGGCATGGCAGAGGTAAAAATGTATTTCGTTCCAGAAGAATAAAACGGGGATTTCTATGAGGCATATCCAACCGGACGAATAGGAGAGGTGCAACCAGCCGTGCTGTATTCCCTGTTGAAAAACAATACCCTGCAGGCTGAAGACCGTAATAGAGCTCATCGATTTCGAGATTTCCCGTTTTACCTGTCCCAGGCGCAGGTTATGGTTGTCAACCGCCCCTATTATGGCTTTCCTGTGGAAAAACTTCAAAAGCAACTGTCCTCCAAGGGCGCTTCCCCAGTAAAGAAGATTAAAGAACAGGAACATGCTGATAACCGTATGGTACCATGTTTCAAAACTCCATATCATTATTTTTTCCTGCATACGATACAAAAATACGGGGTCTTCCTGCAGCATGGAATCCCAGAAAACAGGGATTTTCAGAAACATGTGCTGACATCGGTATGTAAATATATAAAAATAAGGTTCGTATATAGCGGAATATATGAGGATGCGCTTAATCTTCCGAAAATCCCTGTTTTCTGGGATTGCGGAAATTCATGGAAACTTTGAAGTTTGTAATATAAGTTAAGGAATAAAAAAATTATGGATATTTTGTATTACATATTGCTGTTCGGGGTGCTGATCTATTCCCTTTTCAATGCCATCACCTATCTTTCCCGTCGTTCGAGAGACCGGTATTCATCGCGCGAAGCGGAAAAGGATATGGAACTTCACCGGAAACTCACCCCGGAAGAATGTGAACTTCTGGACCGTTTACAACAGCAGAAAGGCCCCCGGAGAAAGTTTTACAAACGTACCGGGGATGATGTTTATATTATAAAGGGGTTGTTTGACCGCCACGGAATTACTGTGAGGTATGATACAGAATGGCATAATATGATAGGAGGACTCGAAGTGACCCTGGAGGATGAGGGGCTTAATTATGTACAGGAAATTAATATGGCAGAGGTGGTGAAAACAGAGAAAGTCCCGCTGGTACTTGCCTTAAACAATAAATACTCCCTGTTGCACAGTATTCATGCCAGAGAACAGATGGAGAAAGGAGAAACCGGGAAACTGCCCGGCGAACATGAAGAAGGTATGGAAGTAAGGCTTGTTTCCAATCGTAACCAAACACCTATGGAAATAGAAGCCCGGGAAAAAGCCGGTGCCGGTATGGGAGGAGCTGTATTACTTTCCGTGGCTTTTTTTGTACTGGGGCTTAGTGCTGTATTAGGACGATATGCACATTGGGGAGTTGTTTTGGGCGGGGCTCTTCTTTTGTATTGTCTCTGGAGGACCTGGAGGGCCCCGAAATGGTCTTCTCCTGCTCCTGTACGGGTTTTACACGGCGTTCCCACATTTCTTGCGCAGGTGAACAATACATCATCTCAGATAGAAGGTATGGTAGCCCGTATGGGAAGCCTGGAGCTGAAATATAACAGGGAATGGTTGCCTTTTATGCTGGCTTATAGTGAAAACCCGGTGAATGCCGAAGTGACAAAAGACGGCTGGCTGATGCGTTTCGGTCCGCATTTGTCTTTAGGAGAAGAGGAGAAAAGATTTCCGTCCGGACAGTGGTTTCGCCATGTGGCTGCAGCCATAGTGGGAGCGGCTACTGTAGGCCTTACGCTGATTTTCAGTTCCGGGATATCCGCAAGTATACAAAAAAGCAAATGGTGGATACAGGGAGCTTCGGCCGATTCGTTTGCGCAGGCCTGGACATATATGGCTCCTTCTTTCCTGGTTATTGCGGGAGTGTTGCTGTTGTCCGTACATATACCCCTGGCCTTGAACGGATATATGAATGATAAAGGAAGAAAGCAAAAAATAAAGGAATACTATTCGGGGGTGATCCACCCGGACATGCGCTGAATTTTTAGTATATTGGAATCTGCCGGGGCTTCCCGGCCTGTTATAAAAACGAAAGAAAGTGTGGAGAAGGTTTTGCTTGGTGATTATTGTGGCCTTATGTCTTTTTTCCTGTGATTGTATGCAGAGTTTACGGTGTATGGTAGTCGATGCCGAAACGGGAAGGCCCATGCGGAATGTAACGTACTATAAAAACGATCCGCAATATGCATCGGTAACAGACAGTACCGGGTATTTCTACGGGCATCGTATCAGTAACGGGTTTACCTGTCGTCCGCGTCTGAGATTTCATATCGAAAAAAAAGGCTATAACCCCGAAGAAGTGGTATGGAAGTCGGGGCAGGATAACAGGGACACCATAGTCGTGAAGTTGAAAAAGACTGAAGAAGCGGGGTGGTGACAGAACAGGCTCTCGCTTTTCGCTGTTGGGGGGCGGTAGCAGCTTGTTATTTCGTATTATACCGGTTGAAGGTAACCCACCCGCCATTCAGGATAACGTTACCCGGCATTTGGTTCGGTTTCATCCGGTTGGGATGAAGATTATTCCCGTAGCCTGCATGATGAAGTCATATACAGCCTGTTCGTTGTAAAATATAGGGACTCCGGATTTCCTGGAATGGAGTAAGAGGTTCATGATATAGGGTCGGCCAAAAATCTTTCCCGGGATTTTCACAAAAACAACGGGGCCGGAAACTGTATTTTCCCAACTCCGTAATAATGATTTCCATTGATGTTCGAAACCTGTTTTTGTTTAACTATACCAGGATTCTGCTCCGGGCTTACTGATCAGAGCAATTTAAATTCGGTAGCGTACTTAATAATGGCCGTCATGTTATTGACGTCAAATTTCTCCATCAGGTTCTTGCGGTGGGTTTCTACCGTATACGGACTGATAAACAATTTTTCGGCAATTTGTGAGGAGGTGAATCCTTCGGTTACCAGTTGCAGTATCTCTTTTTCCCTACGGGTAATTTTCGGTATAAAATCCGGGCCGTTGTTGTCCTGATTCTCATAAATATCCCTTGTTTGTTTGCACATATATAACTCGCCGTCTATGACCTTGTGGATAGCCTGGATAATTTCATCACCGATGGAATTCTTCAGGACGTACCCGTTGACCCCGTTTTGGAGCACACTGCTTATTACCGCTTTTTCATTATGTACGCTAAGCACAATAATTTTCAACTCCGGGTAAGCATCGCGTATCTGTTTGCTCAGTTCAATACCGCTGATATCGGGCAGGTTGATGTCCAGTAACAGCACGTCCGGTTCTTCCCCGGCAAGAGCATCTATAGTGTCTTTGCCATTCTGGAAGACTCCTTTAAGGGCAATTTCATCTCTGGTGGCCAAAAGGTTTTTTATGCCTTCCTGGACAATGGGGTGGTCATCTGTGATATATACCTGTATCATTCCTGTTTTTTTAAAGCTTTTCCTATCACGGAGAATATACATCCGTTTACCCGTAATATGGGTACGAAGATACGGTGCAAATCATTTTTCTTATATCCCGTATTTCCGGTATTTTTCAACATGGCTCCGACAAAGCACAAGGTACGGGAGAAACCGCAGATCGGCTAACCTGTCACTGCTTTTGCCGGGTGTCCGGATTTATCGTATTCGTAATAGCTGTTGTCCCACTTTACGAGATCCAGCATTATAGGGATGAGTGCTTTTCCTTTCGGAGTAAGGCTGTACTCCACCCGTGGCGGCAGTTCCTTGAATTCCTGTCGCAGTAGTATATGATCTGCTTCCAGTTCTTTCAGCATATCCGTAAGTACTTTTTTGGAAATGGTGCCTATGGCGGCGTGTAACTGGCCGAAGCGGGCTTTCCGCTCCCTTAAGGCATAGATAATGATGGGTTTCCACTTGGTCCCCAGGATAGCCATGGAACGGTGCATGGGGCAGTCGCTGTATTTAAATATCTCTTTTCTCATTGTTGGTTACTTCAAGGTTACCACTATAAACCAATACAGGTTACAAAAATAAACTATTACACGTAATTTTGCATGGAATATCAGTTGAAATTAAAAAAACAGAAATGAATACAGAGACACTTTTCAAGCCTTTTCAATACAAAGGATTAACTTTAAAGAACAGATTTGTCATGGCTCCGATGACCCGGGCTTTTGCCACGAACGGCATACCGGCTGAGAATGTGGCCGATTATTATAAACGAAGAGCAGCGGGGGGAGTAGGCCTGATCCTGACGGAGGGCACAGTAATCAACCGTCCGGCTTCGAAGAATTTGAAGGATATTCCTGATTTTTACGGGGACCGTGCCCTGGAAGGATGGAAGAATGTTGTAGACGAGGTACATGCGGCCGGTGGTAAAATTGCACCCCAGATATGGCATGTGGGTGATACCATTGCAGGAGAATGGAGGCCGGATGCCCCGATGGAAAGTCCGGATACCATGTCTACGGAAGATATAGAAATGACAATCAGGGCTTTTGCCGAATCTGCCGGGTATGCCAAAACGCTGGGATTCGATGCTCTGGAACTTCACGGGGCACATGGTTATCTCATAGACCAGTTCTTCTGGGAAGGCATGAACCACAGAACAGACGGTTTCGGTGGAAAAAGCATAAAAGAACGCAGCAGGTTTGCCGTAGAAGTGATCAGGGCCGTTCGCCGGGCCGTAGGTCCGAATATGGTAATAATTCTTCGTCTTTCACAATGGAAGCAGCAGGATTATACTGCAAAGCTGGCACATACCCCGAAAGAACTGGAAGACTGGATTGTTCCTCTTGCCGAAGCCGGGGTAGATATTTTTCACGGATCACAAAGAAGGTACTGGGAACCGGAATTCGAAGGTTCGGACCTTAACTTTGCCGGGTGGCTGAAAAAAGTATCCGGACAACCTTCCATTACGGTGGGTTCCGTAGGCCTGTCCGGTGATTTTATGGGCGTATGGAAGGGCGAGGGAGCATCCGCTACCGGCATCGAAGAACTGGTGAGAAGGCACGAACGCGGGGATTTTGACCTGGTGGCCGTAGGCCGTTCTATTCTGCAGGACCCGAATTGGGTACTCAAGGTTAAAGAGCGTCAATTTGAGGAAATACGGACTTTTGATGCTTCAAGCCTGAAAAAACTGTATTAGGAAGAATGTATTCCATGAAGAAAACGGTCCAGGCGCGGAAATTTAGTTGTGGAGCTTTTTAGCTGGTAATTCCGCACGGCTTCTGCACAACCATTATCTTCTGTAGCTGGAAAAGCTTTTTTATCTGTATAAAATGATCTTCCCGCTAAAACCGGGAATGAAGATTTGTCAACGAGAATCTCCGCCAAAAAAAGAGCCCTTACAAACCTCATGTTTGTAAGGGCTTTCTGCGGAGAAAGAGGGATTCGAACCCCCGGAGGTGTTACCCTCAACGGTTTTCAAGACCGCCGCATTCGACCACTCTGCCATTTCTCCTTAGCGGATGCAAATATAGAAAGCTTTTTTTGTTCTGACAAAAGATTTTTTTTGCTTTTTTTCGCTCCCCGGATATTATTCGGAAACCGGAATTTTCCCCGAAAAATATCGGGTGATAATCTCGCGTTCTCCCTTATCGGCAGACACATATAACCTTATTATTCCTTATCGATTTTCAGCTCCGGGTCTATTTGTTCGATTCTTTGGTAGAACTCGGAAAGGGAGATCTTGAAATATTTGCACAATTCATATATTGTGCTTGCGGAAGGGTCGTGTTTGGAGGTTTCAATTCTTCCTATATGAATACCGGTATCATCCTTAACCACTTGCTGGGTTACATTTTTTTTATCCCGCAGTTCTTTAAGTACTAATGAAATACTGTGTAAAAGGTCTTTATTTTTGATCTTTTTCATATACCCTTTCAAAGAGAAACAGAAAAAAGATGGACTACAATTACATATATGTGATTTTGTTTTTTTATATTTACCCCGTATTAATTACGGATAGTAATTAAATTTGCGAATCTTCTTATAGAAAAATATCAGAAGCTATTCGCTTAGAGTCTCGAACAGAAAACTGGCACTTTTCAATTGGAACGAGATGATGAGTGAAGAAAGCTCACGACCCGGGCGTGGGCTCACTTATTGTTCCAATGGTATGCCAGTACCTCTGTTCGGTAAGTAGAGTTCCACGCCATTTTTCTAATTTTTCCGATAAGTTAAAATCGTCCCGGAACTTTTTACATACGATTTCAATAAGGCCCCGATGTAAACAGATAACAGTTTTAGTAGAGGTTTTGTTTTTGGTAGTATAAATGAGTGTTATTTGTTTTAAATACATTTAATTGTGTGTTGTATTGTTGATAATTTAAAATATGAGTATTTATGTTGAATATCCTTAATTATTATTAACTTTGAAATATTCAATCCAATACCTAAAAATAGTGTGAAAACCTTATAATCCTCATTTAGAGAGGGTTTACCGGAGGCATCCCCAGTCAAAACCGCCATGAAGTGAGGTGTGGTGTTCTGAAAAAGGACAATCTTCTTAAGCTATTGTAAGGTTTTTATACGTGGGCCCCTGCGCATCCCTAATGCAGGTGTTGGGACAACTACCCGTCTTTCCCACCGCGTACATAGAGTTTTTTGTTTAACTGGTGGTCACCTGGAAAACAGTGCCATCACAAAGGAAACCGCACGTACGGTAATACCCTCTCTATGCCTTTTTCCTGGTATGGATCAGAAGGGATAATGGTACTTGTGGTTTTACGGTCTAACTAGATTATGGTCGGATATTTTTTATGGCTGATTACCCCGGTTCTTATTCTTACCTGCATTTACCTTTTAATCTTGTGTGTTGATTATGCGTCCGCAAAGTCTAACGTTGTCATTACGCAATTATGAGTACAGGCTCATCAAAAGAAATACAGCAGCGGGAATTCAGGGAGTTCTATGACCGATTCCATACAAAATTGGTCCGTTATGCCGATAGTTACCTGCTGGACATCGCTGCGAGCGAAGATGTGGTGCAGGAAGTTTTTGTTTTTTTATGGGAAAATGCCGGCGAACTGGATGTTAAGCTTTCCCTGAAATCGTATATATATACTGCAGTGAAAAACCGTTGCCTGAACTATCTTAAATCTGTGGATATTACGGATAACCTCGGATTTGCCGATTTTTATTTCACCGTAGCCAGCCATTATAACCCGGAAGATGTGGTGGAGGATGAAAACGAAAAACCGGAGATGTTACCCGCCATATTGAAAATAACGGAGACCTTCCCGCCTCAGATGCAACAGATCTTCCGGCTTTGGCTGTGCGAAGGCTGCAAGAAGACTGAGATTGCAGAAAAGCTAAATTTACATGCCAATACGGTGTATACCCAGTTGAAAAGGGCCAGGCAAAAGATTTGTCAGGAATTTGCCCGAAAATCTCAGCACAAAAATTTATAGTGGAAACTTCATACTACCTGCTTCCCGTTATATAATTTCCGGAGGATGATATTCCCGGATTTCAAGCCCGATAATACCTTCCATAAAAAAAAATCACCAAAAAATGCATAAAATATTTTTCATTTAAAATTCTCATAAACAGTGTCTTGTGATTATTCGGGTATTTTTTTTGAAAAAAAGTTCCTCCTTTTTGTAGTGTTTTTTAATAAATCATTGTCTTAGGGTTAAACGAATGTTTTTATAAATGCATCAATATTAAAAAAATGTTAAGTATAAATAATTACAGTGCTCCTGTCCGGGTGAAACAGCATCCTCGGGGGAGCCCGAAAAACGATAGAAAAGGGCTCTGTTTTTATTTCAGCAGGGTTATTTGAGTTAGGATTGTTTTCGGGCGTGGGTCCGGAAGGCTCGCGCCCTTTTAAAGCAGCTGGAAACTCAGGATAAAACGAGACAAACGCATATAAGTGAAAATGATGAAAAGATATTTGTGCTTCTTAATAATAATTGCTTCCCATATTGCCGGTGTTTCCGCCCAGGGGCTGGATCCGGTCGAATGGAGATTTACCTCCGAAAAGCTGGACGATAAAACCTATGAGGTTCGTATTTCTGCCCATATGGAGTACCCCTGGCGAATCTATTCCCAGCATACCGAAGATGGTGGGCCTTTACCTACGGAAATTACTTTCAGGGAAAACCCCGAAGTGGAACTGGACGGGGAGGTAAAAGAAGAAGGCGATCTTGTAGAAAAATACGAGGAAGTATTTATGGTAGATGCCCGTTATTATATCGGTAATGTAGATTTCGTACAGAAAGTGAAAGTAGAAAAAGGAACACAGGAAACCCTGGAAGGAAGTGTTGTTTTTATGGCCTGTACGGACGAACAATGCCTTACACCCCGGGAAGTGAAATTTAACCTGCGATTAAACTGAAAGTCTTCCGGCAGTATCATATTGCCGTCAAAAGATCAGGATACAATGGAATTTGAACTTATCATAAGAAAACTGGAGAATGCCCTTACCGAAGAGGAAAAAGAGATTTTTGACCAATGGTACGCAGCATCCCCGAAGAACAGGGCATATTTTGAGAAAAGAAAGGAATACCACCTGCGCCATACCCGTATGCCCTTTGCCGAAAAGAAAGGGGAAGTTTTAGAACAGGATGTACGGACCTCAGGCAGCCAAGGGAATAAACCACAACAGAACAGGCAAAAGTTATACAGGTGGTTGGGCGTCGCAGCTTCGATTGTCTTACTCGTTTCTCTCGGGGCCTACTTTTCCGATTATATCATCCCCGCAAATAGGGCCGAAGTCACTATAGAACCCGGAAGCAGTAAGGCTGTACTCACCCTGGGGGACGGTACACAAGTGGTCCTGGACAAAGGAGAAACTTATACTTCGGATAATTTAAGCAGTGACGGGGAGTCCCTGATTTACGGAACGGGGAAAGAAGGTGCGGAAACGTATAACGAACTCACGGTTCCACGGGGAGGAGAGTTCTTTGTTTTGCTGGCAGACAGTACCAGAGTGTGGCTCAATTCGGAGACAAAGATAAAATATCCCGATACTTTTATTGACGGGCAGCCCCGGGTGGTGGAATTGCTTTACGGTGAGGCCTTTTTTGAAGTTTCTCCTGCCGCAAAACACGGGGGGAGCACTTTCAAGGTAGCTACCCGCAACCAGGAGATCGAAGTATTGGGTACGCAGTTTAATATATCCGCTTATCGCGGGGATAAAACCGTGACCAGCACCCTGATAGAAGGTAAGGTGATGGTGAGTAACGGCGGGACGAGCAAACAACTGAAACCGGGAGAGCAGTCTGTGGTAGGTGAAGGCAGTGCCGGGATAACCATAACTGCGGTGGATGTATACAATGCAGCGGCGTGGAAAGAAGGGCTGTTCGGATTTGAGAACAAATCACTGAAAGAAGTTATGGAGGTCCTTGCGCGCTGGTATGATATAGAAGTAGAGTTCCGTAACAAAACGCTGGGATCCCGTCGTCTCGGCGGTATGCTGAGCCGCAGGCAAAGTATACAAAATATCCTCACCGCACTTTCCGCGACCAATGAAGACCTGAACTTCCGGGTCGAAGGAAAAAAGGTGATCGTGGAATAGAAAAGAAGAGGCCGGTGGTTTCGGTACGATTTTCATGTGAAAATCACTCAACCACCTGGTGCAGTGCATGATGTTGAGTGGTTACCCTCAGGGAAGTATATCGAAGCAACCGGACAATAAAGAGGATAATATATCCCAACCCCATGGGACCCGGATAATAGAAAAAGTGTATAATTAAAAAATCATCATGTATTGCATACGGACAACAACAAAAGTCCGCGTGTATAACAAACCTGAAATGTATGTCCTTGTTTGTAAAAACAGGAAAACAAAAAACGCCCCGAAACAAACAATACAAAGCACCCCCGGCCGCTCCGGACCATTTACCCCGCGGCCCTTTCTTGCCCATACAACCTAAAGTTCCGCCAGGAACAAAATACAAGTATATCTGCCCTCATTGGGGTGGATGATTAAATTACTGTATTAGGGGAAATATAACAGATTCCGGAAAGAATTTCTCCTGAAATATCTGTGCATCCGTGGCTAAAAAGGCCCGAGATCGCAGAAGGGTTATAAGGTTACCGAGTTATTGAGATACAGGAGGATTCCGAAGTGAATTTTTTCTGAAACATCTTGCATCTGCGGCTAAAAAAGGCGTGAGATGACAGAAGAACTACCGGGTTGTTGAGATACAGGGAATATTGAAAAATAATCTCTCTCCACAACATTCGGGAATCCGTAGCCAATCAACTCATGACTAAAAAACTAACAACTAAAAACTACCTTTTATGAAGAAAGCTATAAAAACATGACGCGGTAAAAGCCCCGAAATGTCAAAAAAGAAAGGGAAAGTAACGGCCTGCGAAAACTCGGAACTTCCCCTTCTTGGGTTCATTAGTCAATTAAAAACCAACGAATACACAAATTTATGAAAATTAGGCAAATAAACGCGCACTTTTCCTGGTATGGGAAAACAATACTTTTCGTAATGAGGGCTTTTATAGGTTTGTTCTGTATGGTTGCATTCGGTTTTTCATCAAAACATGGTCTTTCCCAAACCACCGTAGTTATTGATGCCGATACTACAATGACCGTATACCAGGTATTCGGCCTGATCAAAAAACAGACCGGGAGCACCTTTCTTTACGATTACGATATGTTTAAGGACAGCCCGGCCATCCGTCTGAAAAAAGGTACGGTAAAGACCGGGACACTCCTGGATAAAATACGGAATACAGGCAATTTCAAATACGAATACACGGCAGATAAAACCGTCATATTCTCCAAAATAAAAGACAGCCCGTCCAGCCAACCGGATAACCGCTCCGTTATCCGGCAACTCCGGGTAACCGGAACGGTCACCGACCCGAACGGCGCCCCCTTACCCGGAGTTAATATAGTGGTTAAAGACGCGCGGCATGGTACAATGTCCGATGAGGACGGAAGCTATAGTGTACTGGTAAATGCTACGGATGTACTGACGTTTTCATTTGTAGGGTTTAAGAAGGTGGAGTTGGCTGTAGATGGAAGGGAGGTTATAGATGTGCAGATGGAAGAAGATGTGATGTCTTTGGAGGGGGTGGAAGTGAATGCGGGGTACTATACTGTAAAAGAAAAGGAAAAGACCGGAAGTATAAGCAGGATTACAGCCCGGGACATAGAAACACAGCCTGTAACTAATGTTTTAGGTGCTGCTATAGGTCGTATGCCTGGGGTAATGATTACACAAAATACCGGGGTGCCTGGTGGGGGTTTTACAGTGCAAATTAGGGGACAAAACAGTTTAAGGACCGACCCCGAAGCCAACCAGCCTTTATATATTGTAGATGGGGTGCCTTTTACAGCAACATATATAGGTGGAAGCATAAGTAATATGATGGTAGGAGCAAATCCATTAAACAATATCAATCCATCTGATATAGAAAGTATAGAGGTATTAAAAGACGCTGATGCTACAGCTATCTATGGCTCCCGTGGCGCTAACGGAGTAGTGCTCATTACGACCAAGCAGGGATATGGAAAGGAAGGTAAAACCCGGGTAGATATCGATATACAATCCGGGATAGGAAAAGTGGCTGATTTTTTAGATCTATTGAATACGGAACAATACCTGGAAATGCGAAGGGAGGCTTTTGCCAATGACGGGATGGAGCCGACCGAGGCCAATGCCCCGGAACTCTTGTTATGGGATCAAAACCGTGAAAACAATTGGCAAAAAGAATTAATTGGAGGGACAGCTTATATTACAAATCTGCAAGCTTCAGTTTTGGGTGGGAATGACCGGACTTCCTTTCGTTTGGGAGGAGGGTTGTACAAGGAAACCACGGTATATCCGGGAGACCTCGGATATAAAAGGATGTCTGGTCAATTTAACCTAAACCATTGGTCCAAAGACCGTAAGTTTCAAATGATACTTGCTTTAAACTATGTTTCCGATAAAAATAATTTGTCTTACAATGATTTGACGAGATATGCTATACTTGCTCCCCCGAATACGCCTGAATTTTTAGATGCTAATAATGAATTGTCATGGCCTGATGGAGTATCAACTAACCCTTATGCTTTCTTAAGACAAAAATATAAAGTGAGCATAAGAAATTTGATTAGTAGCCTACAACTCAATTATCAAATTGTTCCGGGTTTATACCTAAAAACGCGATTGGGTTACACTACACTGGACCGGGATGAAGTACAAACCAATCCTAAAAGCACTTTTCATCCAACTTCTACCACTCAATCATATACACGATTTAATGATGCCAATATCAAAACGTGGAATGTAGAACCCCAAATAGAATATATTAAAAATTTTGGTCACGGTAAGCTAAGTGTTATGGTCGGGGGGACTTTTCAGGAAGATATAAAGCAGAATACAAGATTTGAAGCCACAGGTTTCTCTAACGAAGCCCTGTTGGAAACCATAGAAGCAGCATCCGATATTACGGTTATCCCGAATCTTTCCAATGACATACAATATCGATATCATGCTGTTTTTGGAAGGGTCAATTATACGTTAAAAGACAGGTATATCCTTAACTTAACCGGAAGGCGTGACGGGAGCAGCCGCTTTGGGCCAGACAAGCGCTTTGCCAATTTTGGTGCTGCTGGGGCCGCGTGGATATTTTCTAACGAAAACTTCTTGGAAAACTCTTCATTTCTAAGCTTTGGAAAACTTCGTGGAAGTTATGGAGTCACCGGAAGCGACCGGATTGGAGATTATGGTTATTTAGATAGTTGGGGGGTATCGCAATACCCATATCTGGGAGAAAGCGGATTAGAACCCACCGGTTTTTTTAATCCAGATTATGCCTGGGAACGGAATGTGAAATTGGAAGGCGGGTTGGAATTAGGTTTTCTAAATGACCGGATTTTTATTCAAGTAGGCTATTACCACAATCGCTCCGATAATCAGCTGTTAAGAATGCCTTTGCCGTCAAGTGTAGGGTTTTCCAGCGTTCAAGCCAATTTACCGGCCACGGTACAAAATACGGGATGGGAGTTTGAATTCAATAGCACAAATATTAAGAACCGGGATTTTACATGGTCGAGCGCATTTAATCTTACTGTCCCCAGAAATAAACTCATTGATTTTCCAGGTATAGAAAACACCTCGTATGTTAATCAGTATGAAGTAGGGAAGTCATTATACGTGCAAAAACTGTATCATTTTCTTGGTGTTGACGCCGAAACCGGAGTTTATCAGTTTCAAGATGTAAATGATGATGGGATGATGTCCCCAACGGACGATTATCAGGGGATTAAAGAAATTACACAAGATTTTTACGGCGGCCTTCAAAACAGTTTTTCCTATAAAGGCTGGCAATTGGACGTGTTCTTCCAGTTTGTCCGCCAAACCGGTAGAAATTATATTCCAAGTTTCTTAACTCCTGGTTATCGAATGAATAATCAGCCGAGTGTTGTTATGGATCGATGGCAAAATCCTGGAGATATTACCGATATTCAACAGTTTGCCCAATCGTTTGCTTCCCCGGCATTTCTTGCCTATTTTAGCGATTTATCGAACAGTGATGCTATAGTCAGTGATGCTTCTTTTATCCGCCTAAAAAATGTATCTTTCTCATATACCCTACCCAAGAAGTATATACAAAAAATAGGACTGAATAATTGCCGCTTTTATATAAAGGGTCAAAACCTGCTTACCATTACAGATTACCTGGGTATGGATCCTGAAAATCAAAACATTAGCTTCCTCCCTCCTTTGCGGCGAATTCTTGGCGGTATTCAGTTAAGCTTTTAATGCATAAGTGAAAAATAGTTACATACATTCCTTAATAATTTACTTTCATGAAAAATATACTGTCATATTCCAATAAACGAAATTTCTATCCGGAAAGATATATCCTGATTTTGACCTTTTTTCTTGTAGTATCATGCGAGGATATGGTTGAAGTTGACCCTCCCAAGGAGCGTTTGATAAGGTCCGAGGTTTTTACTGACGATGCTGTGGCCCTGTCCGCTATGACAGGGATATATAGCTATATGATGAATCGAACGTTTTCGAGTGGGTATAATACATTAAGTGTTACTTTTCTATGTGGGATGTCTTCAGATGAGTTTAATAACTATAATACCTCGCTCGAACCCTTTTCAGATAATTCGCTTTCTCCGTCGGTTTCTAATGTGTCAAATTTATGGTCGGGAGCGTATTCGATTATTTATAGATCCAACAGTATTTTGGAAGGGATAGCGGCTGAGGAAGCCGGGGTTAGTGAAGAGGTTAAAAAACAATTAGAAGGGGAGGCTAAATTTGTCCGGGCCTTTAGTTACTTCTATCTCATTAATCTTTTTGGGGATGTGCCTCTATATACTACACCAGATTTTTTGGCCAATTCCAAAGCCGAACGCAGTCCGGTAGAAGAGGTTTACCAACAAATTATAATTGATCTTGAAGATGCGCAGAACCTGCTGTTAACAGATTATACGGTTTCCGGTGGAGAACGGAGCCGCCCCAATAGATATGCCGCTATGGCCTTATTGTCTCGGGTACACCTGTACTTAGGCAATTGGAGCCAGGCAGAAACCCTGGTTACTGAAGTGATTCAATCCGAAACCTTATACAAAATGGAGGAGGATTTAAATCAGGTATTTTTGGCTAATTCGTCAGAAGCCATTTGGCAGTTGGTCCCTGTAGAACCAGGGTATAATACTAATGAAGGGCGATATTTTATACTTAATTCTTCGCCCATCAATAGTTTTAGGGTAGATTTAAGTGATGTCATACTGGCGTCTTTTGAAGAAAAAGACCAAAGAAGGGAGGTGTGGGTAGGAGATTTTACGGAAGGGACCGATACATGGTTTTTCCCTTATAAATATAAGGTAGCCGTAGGGGAAACCTTAACCGAGTATTCCATGGTGTTGCGATTGGCAGAACAATATTTGATTAGGGCGGAGGCCCGGGCACAACAAGGTAATCTAAATGGTGCCCAGGAAGATTTAAATATAATACGCCATAGGGCAGGCCTCGTCGATGCTCCTGCTGTATCTCAAACTGAACTACTCGATGCCATTTTACAAGAACGACGTATAGAGTTCTTTGCTGAGTGGGGCCATCGTTGGTTCGATCTAAAACGGACCGGGCAGGCAGATGCTGTTCTTGGGGCTGCTAAACCCAATTGGGAACCTACCGATGCTCTCTACCCCATCCCGGAGCAGGAAATACTCAATAACCCGAATATAACACAAAATACGGGTTATTAATACGATATGGTTTTAAAAGAACAGCAATAATTTTTTTAAGGGATTGAACGGTTTAAGGATAAAAGAATAGTGAAGAAATGATCCCTTGACCCTGTTCGGAGTGACAGCTCAGCCTGGAATTACAGGACGGAACCGTACAGGTTATTAACAAAAGTACATCAACGATCATTACTACGGCAAAGGGGTAGTGGGTAGCAAGCCAGGTGAAAAATATCATAATTTATGTTGACCATGGTGAAACCATAACAAAAGATCAGGAATATTACCAATGGACTATAACTTAAATAATAGAAACAAAAAATAAAACGTGTTCGAGATGAAAAATATATCGATAAACATCCTGTTAACAGTATTTTGTCTAATAGGGTTTATGAGTAGCAGCGATGTACAGGCCCAGAATACTACTGATAAAGTTTATATCTCGGGCCATATAGTTAATGAAAAAGATAGTATAGGAAAGAGTAGGATATGGCTTTATGCCCCTATTTTTACCATTTCTCCGCTTAGGGAAACGACTGGTGGATATTCAGACAGTCTGGATACAAAAAATCGTTTTTCATTGGAGTTTGATAATAAAGACCTGTTCCAGCCGGAGACTAATAAATTGGGTAAGGTTAGTATTATGCTTGTACCCGAAAATAGAGATATTAAAACGTCATTAGCGGACTATCCCGTAGAACCCGGGGACAGTATTCATATAGGTTTAAAAGGATCAGGAAAAACATGGAAAGAGGAGGAAGTCTCTTTTACCGGTAGGGGGGCAGCAAAATATCAATGTCGAAGGGAAATTGAAATAGTGCTAAAAGAAGGAGGTTTTAATTCCGGAAAACATATAAGTAAAAATACCATAGAAGACTTGAAGCAGATGTGTCAATATTATCAAAACCAGGAAGATCGAGTGTTAAAAATATTGTGGAAATATAAAGATAATATAAACAAAGAAGTCTATACATTGCTTAAAGCCGATGCCATGTCAGAAATCCAACAGGGAATGTTAGTTCAAGTTAAGGAAAATTATGAGAAGAGTTCTAACATTCCAAAAAATGAGCTGCTGGAAGTAGTTGGTTATGATGATGGCTTAGAGATTCAGGCATTTTACGATAAAGATGATTCTTATATAACCCTATCCCCTGACTATGCTCGTTATTTAATTTCTCATACTGCCATCAGGTTGTATCTGGAAAAGAAAGGGGAAGTTCCTTCATTTGAAGATGTATCTGAAGCTGTTGTGGATAAGTATTCCGGGAAAACCTTGGAATACATGTTGGCAATATTGGCCATTTCCTCTATGGATCCCCATCCTTTTTCTTCTACATCAGGTATAGCATCTGCAAATATTAATGTCCGTTCCAATTTCATGGATAAGATATTGATGTTGATAAAGACTCCTTATATACATAAACAAATTGAAAATAAATCTCATATCAAAAAGGGGGCACCGGCCTATGATTTTGCGTTTGAAGATCCTGCCGGTAACTTGGTCAAACTGCAAGATTTCCGGGGGAAAACGGTATTGATGGATATGTGGTTTACAGGCTGTGGTGGTTGTGCCGAATTTGCAAGATATCTAAAGAAACATATAAAACCGGAATTTCGAGACAACGAAGATTTTGTCATTGTCAGTATTAATGTAGACCGGGAAAAAGAAACATGGTTGAAAAGTTTGGAGGCAGAGGTTTACTCAGAAAAGGAAGATGTTAACTTGTATAATGATGATAGATATAAGGATGCTGGAATTTATAAGTATTACGGCCTTAACGGTTTACCCTTTGCTTTGCTGATCGATAAATATGGAAAGGTTGTGTCCCATCTTTCTTTTGGAATGGATCCAAAACATGTTAAAAATTTGATCCGCGAAACGATTGAGGAAAAGAATCCTGATTTAAATAATTAATATTTTATCCAGATCAAGGTTTAACATTAAATTGGTCTATGACTAAGTAATTTCCCTGCAGGCTTATAATATGGTTATTGAACACTTTAAATTCTCTAAGCTTTTCATTCTTATAAGAAAGTATGTAAAAACTGTTTTGATATGCTATTTCGGTGTTATTTAAGGTATAGACGTCGATTACGGTATTGTGTTTAAAAGCCTGTTTATTTTCGTTACTGGCCACGAGGGCAGAACGGACATAAAGCTTTCCGTTATAAGCATTATTTTGTTTATTGACATACAAAGGCGGGGCAGACAGGGTCATTTTGTTTTCTGATTGTATGGTGTCCATTTTCAACTGGGCTTTACTTATGGGGTCAATAGTATTCCCTTTATAGATAGGGTTAAGGTCAGTGTCGAAACAGATAAGTTCGTTGTGGTAAAAATGTGTATAGACCACTTTTTGAGTAACGGGGTCATATGTTAGCATTCCGTCTGAAGAAAAGATGTTTTTGTTTTGCTGTTCCAAAACGTACTTGGAGTCCAGGCTTGAGATGGGATCTAATAGGCCTTTGGTTAAGATAAAGGAGTTTGTATTGGTATCGTAAACCCTGGCCAAAAAGCTATTTTTGGAAAGAGGCAAAGGGTGGTGAAAAGGTTGATTGTCCTGGGTGTAAGTATTATATTGGCCGGGATTGGAGTAAGAACCCCGTAGTATGGTTGGGGTTATCCCCTCGATGAGGAAGACGTCCGGGTAATTCACAAAAATCTTAACGGCTTTCCAGGCTATCCGGGTACTGTCGGGCACATTTAAGTCTTTGTATTGCCCGTTGTTCAGATTATAATCCGTTGTAAAGAGTTTACCGGAATAGGCTTTATCACCTAAAAAAATGTTTTTTTCGGTAAGCCCGGCAATATAATGGAACTCGTTCCTTAGCTTTAGCACCTTTCGGTTTTTAATAACCAAAGGGCTCTCTGTAAAGGTCCTGGAAAAATCATATGTTTTAGAATTATCTTTTCTTGAAACCCAAAACAACCCGCCTATGACTACCAGGGCCGCCAGCAGGCAATACATAATATAACGCATTTTTCAATAGGATTAAGTGAGGTTAGCCTTTAATTGTTTTTGTTAAGTTATTCTACAGGTAGAAAACCTATGGTTACCGTGTTTTGCTCATTCTCGCAATCTCGTATGGAAGGGTATAATGCACCACTCACAATACATGCAAACTCCCCGATAGCAGCACAGCTTATCTGGCATCTGCCATTGACCTTGGCATAAAGGTCGGCCGGGACAGCCATATGGTTTATACTTGCAAAGGCCCCTGCACAGGCAAAAACAAAGGCAGACAAAGACAACAAAAATTTGGACTTTTTCATAATACTTGGTTTTAAAATTAAAAATGGGGTTGGCAGAATATCTGCCAACCCCTAATAAACTTACCTGCTTAGTTTGTAGGTTCGAAACGCAGCTGGACAGGGTTTTGCTCAGCTTCACAATCCTGAATTGTCTGATAGGCGGCAGGTACAGCACAAGCTTCAACACCTTCACTGGCACACCTTAATTGACATTGTCCATCGACTTTAGCGTAAAGGTCAGCCGGAATGGCACTGTTCATACTTGCAAACGCGCCTACGATAGCAAAGGCAAATGCAGACAAAGACAATAAAATTTTGGACTTTTTCATGACTTAAAAATTTAAAAGATTGGTATTAGACGACTTACTTTGGTTTATACAGGTGTTCGGTTCTTTATCTTCCTGTGTGGCATTGCGCAATAGGGAGGGGGTAGCTAAGTCCCTCAATTTATCGGCCCCGATAAATATCGTTTTATCCTTCGTTTTTATTGATTTAATTGATATCTGGAAGTTGAAAGGTTAGAAGTATCTTTTTTGGTTTGAGAGAGCAGAATACCTGATAATCCCAGTAAAATAAAAGCAATATTAAAAATAAGATGCTCAGTCCACCCCAACTTTTCCAGGACACCGCCGCAAGAACAAGGGATCTTTTCGCTAAAACTGAGAATAGCTATGATATAGGCAGTAAACATGACCATAAGGCTAAAAGCGGCATACATACCAATAAGACGGGTTTTCGGCCATGCCAATAACAGGGCTACGATAATTTCTATAATAGGGATAAACCAGGCTGTGAAACCTGCAATGTTGGTGAGTAATGGAGATTGGCCTATTTGTACCGTAAACTTTTGCACATCCATAAGTTTGTTCACGGCTGCATAAACAAAGAGCAGGATAAAAAAAAAGCAGATAATTTCGATAAATATGCTTTTATGTCTCACAAAAAATCGTGGAATAGCTAAAACAGCTTGTTTCATCGTTAGGTAGATTTAGGTTGCTTTTTTATAATTCTTAATCTATGAGTTTTGGAGTCGGGAGTTTTTGCGCTGGTTTACTTAATTATACTATTCGTTAGTTTAAAAACCCCAAACAGCGTGTCAACTCCCATACTCCCAAAACAATATATAGAGGTTGGCTAGTTTCTGTTTAGCCACGGAGGCACGAATTATTTATGGGATATTTTTAAAAATTATTAGTGTATCCGTGGCAACATATATTTTCAATCCGTTATAAGAACTTATGGACGTTAAGTCCGGTAGTTATTGTTGAAGCAGGGGATTCAAAGGTTCCTGGTATCCTTTTGCGCTTTGAATCCCTTTACTTCATAAAGTAACCCTATAATGTCAACATCTTCATTCTTCATGATGTTCTTTATCATGGCGTTTTGACATATGTAAAATTCTGAATTATAAAAGGATAGAAAACTAGCCGACCGGAAGTATTTTACTGGCCTATCCGAAATTTTTAATTTTAGCCACGGATACACGGATTATTTATGGGTACTTTTTAAAAATCATTCGTGTATCCGTGGCAAAAACTAAAAAACTCCTTTTTATCTGAACATAAGATCAATTCTTCTTTCTCATCGCATTGGGTGTACACCCGTATTTGTGCTGAAAAGCGCGATAAAAACCGGACTCGGACATATATCCCAGTTTTTCTGCAATTTCCAGGTTGGACATATCCGTATGGCATACATACTCCCTGGCTTTTTCCATTCTTCTGTCCATGTAGAATTCATATATGGTTTTGCCGAAAATATACTTAAACTCTGTTTTTAGCTTTTGCCGGTTAACGCCCAGTGTTTTGGATAGCTCCTTCAGGGGGGGCAGGGGCTTGTCGTAATGATTTTCAATATATTCCGCCAGTTCCCGGATGCGTTTTTTATCATTTTCCCGCTTTTTATGTACGATGTGATGCTCTACGGCCTCCATTTCCCGGTTCAGCATTTTGTCCAGGGGATCTTCCCCGGTTGTGTATTCTTTGGAAGTAACATAGACCACCTCGTGGACCGGCGAGCGGTAAAAGCAGCATATTGCAGGGATTTCGGCGGGGCCGTTCCTGTAATGCAAGGTCTTTAGTACAAGAGGCGTGCCTTGTGACAACAGTAGTTGAACGGCGCGGAAATTCTCTATCCCGTTAGGGGAAAGTAAGCTGCTAAATGCTTTACCGTTTAAATAACCGGGTTTTTTGCCGAAGATGTGGTTTACGGCTTTGTTGGTTTCCCGGATAAAAAAATCACCATCGAGTACGAACAACATGATGTTGTTCTTATCAGCATCCTCGTACGGGAATCCCGGTTGCACATAGGATGCCATGAGGTTTATGATCTGTACGAAATCGTTATAAACACCTTCGGTGTCGGATAGTTGAAGGCGATAAGAAAAATTACCGGAATACATTTCCCTGAGCATACAGAAGAAGCTGTACCATTTTTCAGCATCTGCATAAGGTTTCATAATCATTGGGGTTTTAGGTTGTTCGGATCAGAGGGTAGGGTGTCAGCTTGTAAGTTACATTTTTCTGTGGTTTTGGACTCGACGCCCCGAATGCGGTTCGGGATGAACGAAGCGCTGTTAGTAAAGGTTTTTAATCGGACCACCTGTATTTCAATTACAGGTAAACTCATCATTGCGAACCGGTGAAGCTTCGATTCGTGTATTTTGAAGGTGAATGGCCTCCAATAATACTGTTTTGTAAATATAAAGACTTCGGATTGCGAAGACTTACCTGGCAGGGATTATCTTTTATCTGAGAGGGATTTTCTTCCGTTTCATACTCAAAACTGTTTGTAATAACCTGTTTATTAGTGATTTTATGCTTTATGCCGTTTTTAAAACAGTTTGAGCAAAAGCAGGAAAAAATGAAAAGCCCGTCTTCTGTTGCTTTTCGGTATAGCATGAGACCGGAGGCAAAATCATTAAAACAAGGTCCGACAGTTTTTTTGAAATGATAATATTTTGTATGACCTGCATGCTGTGTTTTATATCAATCTTTTCCGTGCTGTTTCCGCTTGCGAACGTTTTCTTCTAATTTCCGGAAATATTCCCTGTGCTCTGCCGATGCCGAAAACCACCGGTCAAAAATTTCACATTCTTCCGGAGTGAGCTGGTAAAACAATTTTTTGTAAAGGATCAAATATTCCATACCGCTTGATTTTTCGGTTGAGCAATAAATAGGTTTCAAGCATGGGTTATCTCCTGATTTGTATAAAGACAAGATAACTCCCGGTAATCTTCTGTCAAAAAGGAAATCCGTAAAAAGCCCCAATATATCTGTAATAATGAAAAAAGACTTATCTGAGAGGGATTGTTTCTTATCCGGGAGGGATTATTTTTGTTTTTTGAGGTATTTAATAAAAAAAACGGCCGGTTCCGGGAGTAAATGAAAGCCGCATTCCGGTGAATGGAGTGATGAAATACGCAATAAACGGAACGAAAAATTCCGCTTACCCCAAAAAACCCAATGGTTTCATACCTGTGAAACCATTGGGTTTTATTGAAGCATAAAGATTAAAATAATACTTTATCCGTACATCACCGATCCGATATGGCCGGATGTGTTTATTTCAGCTCGGTCAATCGGGTTATCAGCTTTTTTGCGTGTTCTTTTGCATTGGTTTTTATCTCATCTTCCGTATAACCATCCGCCAGAGAAGTCTTGTAAAGATAGATCGGATCAATGTAATGCATTTGTGCAAAATAGGCGGTTTGCTCTAAATTTTTACAAAATTCGTAGACACGAAAATGGTGTTTTCCAAATGTTTTGTAACCACCTTCTGCACCGCCGATTGTAAAACTCGGTACAAAATTTTTGCCTTTCAATTTATCTCCTTTCGAACCAAAAGCAAATTGATATTCAAATACCACATCAAACCAGTGTTTTAAAATAGCAGGCATATTATACCAATAAAAAGGATATTGGAACACAATAGTGTGGTGCCTTAATAATACTTCCTGTTCCGCTTTTGCGTCGATGTTGTAACCCGGATACAGCTGATAGATATTCCTGATTTCTGTTTCCAGGTTACTTTTTTCGAGTGTGTCGACAATTGTTCTGTTAGCGAAAGATCTGTCAAAATTCGGGTGTGCTAAAATGATTAGTGCCATACTATAATTATTTTAGTTGCAAAACTATTTTGAGTAAACTACATTTGCAATAACTATCTAAACAGATAGCTTAAAATCAGCAGAATGAAAACAGAATGTATTGGCGATTATGTAAAACTAAAGGGAAAAGCATATCCTTGTACGGTAAGCCTGGCAATGGGTTTGGTGGGAGGAAAATGGAAAGCCGTTATTCTTTATCACTTAAAAGATGAAGCCAAAAGATATAGTGAGCTTCGTAAAGAAATGCCTGCTGTTACCGAAATGACATTAAGTTTGCAGTTAAAGCAGTTAGAAAAGGACGGGTTGATATCCAGAAAGGTCTATGGCAAAAAACCGCCTGTTAAAGTCATTTACGGTTTAACCGGTTTCGGTAAAACTTTTGTTCCGGTTTTGGAGGCTATTACAGCATGGGGGAACCAGGTTGCCAATGAAAAAGGTGAGTTTGTTAGCGGGTCGGGCTAAATAGCAGGCCCTGGTGGTTTTTATACGGAGTTGCCGGGGATATATGATCATGGTGCTGAAAGACCCGGAGTTGTCGGCTAACCAATGTCATTCCTTTTGCACCTCTTGCACCTCATTCCGGTCCACACCGGATAGGATAGGGTTTCTTCATCAGAAAAGTTATTCCGCGATGGCTATTTCCAGTTTTTGCGGGGCGATATAAGCATTTACTTCAGAAACAGTGTGGCAATACTCCCCGTCAATCTGAAAGTCGACCGGTTTTTCAGTCCTTACCCTGGCTTGTTTTACAGGAATGATTTCCACAAAGTCACTGGAGAGGTTTTCAGCATTCTGCAATGTCTTAAAGATTTCAATGACATCGATTTTTTTAAAAACGAGTATTTCGAAAACCCCATCATCAATTTTGCCCTCCGGATTTACTACCGCGCCCGTGCCAAACTTGTTACTATTGGCGAAGGCGAGCATAATACCGCTATGGGTATAGGTTATATCTTTGGTCTCAATGGTAAATTCATAAGGCCCCTCACTCTGGAACAGTGTGGGAATGGAGTTCAGTGCATATCCCAGTTTTCCGCGAAAGAAACTGCTTTCATATTTTTTTATCAATTCGGCATTCAGGCCCAGGTCGCTGATGTGCAATCCGAGCTGACCATTTAAACAAATAGCATCGATTTTCCTGGTTTTCGATCCCAGGGCCACAGGTATGGCTTCATCGACAGAAAGCGGTAATTCCAGATCATGGGCAAGGCCATTGGCAGAACCCGCCGGAATAATTCCCATACTCAGAGGGTTATCGCCCATAGTTTCGGCCACGGACTTGATGGTGCCGTCCCCTCCCATTACCAATACCCGGTCATATTTTTTTTGAAAATATTTCCGGAGCCTTTCCGCATCATCTTTTCCGTTAGTCTTATAAATATCCAGATCATTTTGGGAACCCAAATAATCTTTTATTTTTTTAATAAGTGGTTCTTTATCATTATCCCCACTTACAGGATTTATAACCAACAGTAGTTTCATCTGTTCATTTTTACTTGTTTTTAATCGGTCAGATGTAATTCGCCATTGAACATTTTAGTTGGTATCAACTCAATTGTTATGGCTCTTTTGATACTTTTTGCCTATCTTAAAGTATTAAAAGTATAAATTCTAATGAAGTGATAACGTTATATTTTACTTAATTTATGGAATCTGAGCTCAAAATATATAGAGGATATGCCAATGACAGGGAAATAGTTGTGATGGGACATGTATTCAAAAAATATGATCCCGGTATTTTTGATCTGAAAAAACGCTGGTACAGGCATGCCTGGGCGGTTATACGTATGTTCAGCATAAAGACCATAGGCAATGTGGAGGTTACTTTTCGTTTTAAAGATATGGAAGCCAGCACCAGGACTTTAAACGACGGGCATTTTAGGCTTACCTTACCTTATGAGGATGATTTGGAAAGTGGCTGGCACAGTTTTACGGTTGAAACGACAATTGAGGGGGTTACCCAAAAAAAAGAAGGAGAGTTTGTAAAACCCTATGCAGGAGAGTATGGAGTAATTTCGGATATAGATGATACGTTTCTTATATCCCATTCGGGAAACATTTTTAAAAAATTATATGTGCTGCTCACAAAAAACATCAATAAAAGACATGTCTTTGAAGAAGTAGTAGATCACTATCGCCTTTTAAATAGGCTCGGACGGAAAGATAAAGACACCAATAATGCCTTTTTTTATGTAAGCAGCAGTGAATGGAACTTGTATAATTTCATTATCCGGTTTACACAATTACACCAGTTTCCCCAGGCGGTGCTAATATTAAAAAATATAAAAACAGGGATAGCAGATTTTCTGTTCACCGGCGGTGGGGACCACAACCATAAATTCTACAAGATAAAACATCTGGTAGAATTTTACCCTGAATTGAGATTCGTATTACTGGGGGATGACAGCCAGCAGGATCCTTTTATCTATGAAAATATATCCAAAATTTTCCCTGAAAATATAAGCACCGTTTATATCAGGAAAACAAACCGGAACAAATCCAGGAAAAAGGTTGAACAAGCTATGGCTACCATGAAGAAGATAGGGGTGAAGGTATGTTATTTTTCTGCCAGTTATGAAGCTATGCAACACACCCGGGAAAAATTGGGATAAAATACCACCCCGAACCATTTGAGGGCACAAAAGTCCCGGGAGATCACTTTCACACACCTGCTGTTTTTGGAAAAGGAGATTGGCCTTCTTTGCCGTGTGACCCCGGGAAAAACAGTATTATGGAGGTTGTCCGGCGAATGCTTTCCGTGAGAGAGATATGGGTGTTAACAGAGGACAGATGGAGAGTTAATATATACCGGGAAAATAGATTTCTTTTAGTAAAGCGGATGTATCATCGCTATAAAAGAAATCTATTTTCTTTGGCCTGAGACCGGATGCGGGGCCCTTGTAGTGCTTTTTGCCCGGGACAGGTCTGCATAACCGTTTTTGCTTTGGATATAGCAGGTTCTATAAGTCCCTGTTCATGGTTCCGATAGCTTTTACCCCTGCCCGTTACTCTTCCCAGGCAATATCCAGGTAAAGGGTAATATAACCGGACTCATCGTCCATACCGGAACCGATGGTCACTGTTTTCGGGCTCACGGCCATCCAACCGCCCTGTCCCTGGAAAGCACCGAATTCATATGTGCCTTCGGGCAGGTCGTAAATAAAAGCGGGTAATTTCAAAAAGCCGTTTACCCGGTTCGGATAGGAGTAATAGTACTCACCGGTTTCAACATTCATGGCGTAAAATCCTGCCAGGTCATAACTTCCGGATAGAGTGGGGGTTCCGGATGTTGTTATAAGCCCCAAACGGATGTCGTGAGTCTGTACAGGGGTTACCCGGTCTGTTGAAATACGTTCGGGGATAGCATTGCCATGACCTGCAAAAGACACGGCCAAAAACAGGATCGTTAACAAAGTTAAATTTTTCATACGTGTTAAATTTTATAATTCACCTGTAAGTTATTTCTTTTATTTTAATTTGCCCTGGTATTATTATTAATAAATGGTTAACCGGATGAAAAGGTACGGTTTTCTCCGGTTGCACAAGAGGTTGACCGTAGCATTGGGTTCTTGTTTTCCGGTCTTCCTGCTATTCGTAGAGGGACCAAAACCCTTTGTGCCTTTCAGTTCAGTAAGGAGCAGCTTGGCCGTCTATGATAGGGGTAGGGTTTTTGTCATCGTCTACGGCCACAAAAGTAAACTTGCCCGAAACAGCTTTTTCACGTACATCTTCATACATATTTTCCATGAAGATATCTACCTGTACCACACAGCTTGTCCGCCCTACCTTGGTAATATGGGCTATCAGTTCCACAAGGGTTCCCTGCGGAATGGGTTTGGTGAAATCTATTTTATCGGTAGATACGGTGACCACTTTTTTACGACTGAACCGGGTAGCACATATAAAAGAAGCCTCGTCCATCAGTTGCAGGGCTGTGCCCCCGAAAAGGGTGTCGTAATGGTTGGTGGTATTCGGAAAAACAGCTTTGAAGATATGGGTTTCCGCCTTGTTAATGCGCTCTTGTATATGGTCATTCATGGGTATAATATTGTTAATTTGAAGGCCAAAAATACTATTTCTTTACCCATTATTCTTACATTTGTTATGCATTTATCCGGATGGGGTCCCTGTCGAAGGATGTGGATAAAGAAATCTTATTGGACCTCAATTTTATCCAAAACAATATAAGATGAATACAATAGAACAGCTACGATGGCGCTATGCTACCAAAAAATTTGATGCTGTGCGCAAATTAGGAGACGACCAGGTGGAGATGCTGAAAGAGGCATTTAACCTCACGGCGCTTTCCTTTGGTTTGCAGCCCGTAAAACTCGTTATAGTAAGTGATCCGGACAAGAGAGAGGAACTGCTTCCCCATGCATTTGACCAGAAGCAGGTAACCGAGGCTTCCCACCTGTTGATATTCTGTATAGAAACAGTCATTGATGAAGAATTTATCCGCAGTTATTTTGACAAGGTAAAGGCCGTCCGTAATACTTCGGAAGAAGTGCTGAAGCCTTACCGGGATTTTCTCATAGCGGATTTTAATAAAAAAACCAGTGAAGAGATCGAGGCCTGGGCCAAGAACCAGGCTTATCTTGCCCTGGGCAACCTGTTGACGGTATGTGCCATGGAAAAAATAGACGCTTGTCCGATGGAAGGGTTCCTGCCGGGTAAGTTTGACAAGGTACTGGGGCTGGGCCATGAAGGATTGAGATCGGTCCTTATTATGCCTGTGGGCTACCGTGCGGAAGACGATGTTTTTTCTACGATGGAAAAGGTACGTAAAGAAATAAGCGAAAGCGTTATCGAAATAAAATAGACGCTCCGTATTTCAGCCACTTTCCCGGATATTCCGTGAACACAAAAAGTAAACTAACGTTATAATTATACGATTTATGCCCGGATTTGAACTCTTCGGAGATATAGAACGAAAACATCTGAATGATGTACTGGACAATGGCGTCCTGATGCGATACGGCTTTGAAGGTATGCGTAAAGGCCACTGGAAGGCAAAAGAACTGGAAGCGGCATTGTGCGGCAGAATGCAGGTAAAACACGCCCAGCTGGTAAGTAGCGGCACGGCTGCCCTTACCGTAGCTCTTGCAAGTGCCGGTGTGGGGGCCGGGGACGAGGTCATTATGCCGGTTTTTACTTTTGTCGCCAGTTTCGAATCGCTTATGGCCGTAGGGGCTGTTCCGGTACTGGTGGATATTGACGAGACCCTGACGCTGGATCCCGCTGCAGTGGAAAAAGCCATCACTCCCCGAACCAGGGTAGTAATGCCCGTACATATGTGCGGTTCTTCGGCACAATTACGCGAACTGAAAGCAATATGTGAAAAACACAACCTACTTTTACTGGAAGATGCCTGCCAGGCCATAGGAGGGACTTATGAAGGCAAACCATTGGGAAGTTACGGCGATATGGGATGTTTTTCTTTTGATTATGTAAAGACTATTACCTGCGGTGAGGGCGGTGCCGTTATTACCAATAACCCCGAATATGCAAAACATGCCGATCATTATTCCGACCACGGGCATGACCATTCAGGTAACGATCGCGGTGCGGAACAGCATCCTTTCCTTGGATATAATTACCGGATCTCCGAACTTCATGCGGCAGTTGGGCTGGCACAGCTGTCCAGGCTGGATGATTTTCTGGAAGTACAGAAAAAGAATTACACGGTATTGCGACAGGCCCTGGAAACCATTCCTGAAGTAATATTTCGTAAAGTACCGGAAGGGGCGGAGGAGAACTACTCTTTTTTAAGTTTCTTCCTGCCGGATGAAGCCACGACGCGAAAGGGACATAAAGCACTGGGAGAAGCCGGTGTGGACGGTTGTTTTTACTGGTATGATAACAACTGGCATTACATTAAAAAATGGGAGCATTTAAAACAATTAAAATCTCTCGGAAAAATGCCGCAGGAAATTGTAGACGGCATGCGCGATTATGATAAAAGTGATTTTCCTGCTTCCGATGCAATAATCGGGCGTACTGTCTCCGTGCTTGTCAAACTCAGCTGGAGCGAAGAACAGCTACGGGAGAGGGCGGAAAAGATGGTAAAAGCAATCAGGGGCGCTATAGGATAAAATGCAGGTGGCATAGCCATATAAAAAGGTACCGGGAAGTTCATAAACTGTCATGAAAACAGGAATGACAGGGAAAAACCGGAACTTTTCGGTACCTTTCTTCGTTTCTAATAATTTACATATTCGACGATCTCCAGTCCGTAACCGATGATCCCCACACGCTTGGTCTGTTCAGAATTGGATACCAGGCGTACTTTTGAAATGTCCAGATCGTGGAGTATTTGAGCACCGATACCGAAATCTTTCTGGTCCAGTACGACCTTCGGAGCTTTTACGATTCCCTCTTTTTGTAATTCTTTTAAACGGCCCAGTCGCTGAAGCAGGTTCAGGGATTGGTTTTGCTGGTTGATGAAAACAATGGCGCCACGGCCTTCCTCATTGATCACACGGAACATACCGTCCAGTTTTTTGTCCAGGTTATTGGTAAGTGTGCCCAGGATATCGTTGTTTACCAGTGTGGAATTGATCCTGGTAAGTATAGGGTCACCGAGTTTCCAGCTACCTTTGGTAAGCGCTATGTGGACCTGGTTGTTGGTAGTCTGTACATAAGCCCTCAGGCGAAAATTCCCGAACCGTGTCTCTATATCGAAGTCCTCCTTCTTTTCTATCAGGCTGTCGTGCTGCATTCTGTAGGCAATAAGATCTTCGATGGACACTATTTTCAGGTCCATTTTTTTCGAGATCTCCAGCAGTTGCGGTAATCTTGCCATAGACCCGTCTTCATTCATCACTTCCACGATAACACCTGCGGGAGCCAGTCCGGCCAGCCGGGCCAGGTCAATGGCCGCTTCCGTATGGCCTGTTCTGCGCAACACTCCTCCCTCTTTTGCTATAAGGGGGAATATATGGCCGGGGCGTGCAAGTTCAAAAGGCTTGGTATCCGGGTCAATAAGAGCCTTTACGGTTTTGGCCCGGTCTCCTGCGGATATTCCCGTAGTAACGCCGTTGCCCCTGAGATCGACCGATACGGTAAAGGCCGTTTCCATCGGGTCCGTATTGTTGTGTACCATGGCAGTGAGCCCCAGTTCCTTGCACCGCTTTTCCGTGAGCGGGGCACAAATGAGGCCACGACCGTGTGTAGCCATAAAGTTGATCATTTCCGGGGAGACCATTTCCGCAGCCGCGACAAAATCCCCTTCATTTTCCCTGTCTTCATCGTCAACTACAATGACAATCCTGCCATTGCGTATGTCCGCAATGGCCTCTTCGATCGTATTCAGTTTTATTTCGGGTTCTTCCATTGTTGTGGTGTTCATCTTTACGAAATTTTACGGTACAAAGATACCTAATTTTTATGGGTTGATGCCTTGGTAAGGGCATGGCTTTTTAAGCCGTGGCACATATAGGTTTACTCATAAAGTGAGACTTGAAATATCGGTGTATTTTTATCGGATGTCCCGGGGTAGCAGCCTTTTTTATTTTTCCTTTTTTTGGAATTTCCCGATCAGGTTTCTGAGAGGGTCCATGATACTGTCTATGTTCAGTAAGCCTTTGTCTGCCGTAGCCCTTCGGGTGAGGAAAATCCCCAGGGGAAGCATGATAATGGTAGACAACCACGACCCGAGAATGGGAGGAATGCTGGCGTCTTTGGCATAGTTCCTGGCAAACATGCCCAGAAAGTGATAGGAAAGGAACAATGCGATACCCACAACCATAGGCAGTCCGAGCCCCCCTTTGCGGATAATAGCCCCGAGCGGAGCGCCTACAAAGAAGAGGATAACACAGGCAAAGGCCAGGGCATATTTGCTGTGCATGGCCATAATGTAATAGTTCAGTACCATGTCTTTTCGCTGCAGCTCCGCTTTTCTGCTGTCTATGGTATTGACAATGTTGGTTATATTGCTGAGGGCGGTCTCCACCACCTGTTCTTTCTTTCTTCCTTCGAAAAGACTCAGGATATCACCCGGAGTATTGGAGACCCGGGGTTGTTCTTCTGTAATTTTGACCGTGTTCTTTATGCTGTCCTTCTTGTTGTCGGTTTCATAAGAACGGTTCATGGTGGTTATTCCCGTTCGCTTGTAGATATTGTCGCTAAAGTTACGTACGGTAGTACTGTTGTTCTCTTCGATGGAATCGATGAGGTACCCCAGTTCGCTCACATTATACATTTTGTATGTGTTGTAACTTTCTTCATCCAGGTCAACATCGTTCATTTCGGAGAGGTCCACGTTGATCGTGTATACCTCGAATTCGGCTTTGGCATGCGGGTAATTGTCCAGGTTTTTCGGGTTGGAGGGTGTCTGGTCTTCATAATAATAACCGTCAATGAGCTTGAGTTTCAGTATATCTGATTTCTCATTACTGATAAGCTCCCCTTTTTTGGCTTTGATTACCGTTTTATTCTCTCCTTTGGAATTTTTTTGATGTAAGATCACATTGTCGAGAAGCCTGTCGTCCTTGCCGTGTTTCTTCTCCACTTTGATATTCATATCCTGTATGTCATTAAATATACCTTCCGATATGGCCATGGCGGGTTTAACCTTGGCAATGTTCTGTTTGAGGTTATAGGCTTTGAATTCCGCCCGGGGAATAACACTGTTGGCAAAGTAGAATGTAAATGCGCCCAGGGCGACCATGAACACAATAAGGCTTCGCATGGCCCGGTACAGTGAGATCCCGGAAGATTTCATGGCGGCAAACTCATAGTTCTCCGCAAAACTACCGAAGGTCATCAGGGAAGCCAGCAGCACAGTGAACGGTAATACCGTGGGGACCAGGCTCGGAGAATAGTACAGCAGGAACTTCCCGATCACCCAAAGATCGAGCCCTTTCCCGGCCAGGTCATCAATAAAGAGCCAGATAGCCTGGAAAATAAAGATAATCATCAGTATGGTAAAACAACTGATGAAATTAAACAGGAATCGGGATAATATATATCGGTCTAAGATCTTCAATGTACGGAAATTCCATGCCCGGTGCCGAAGTTTTATGGACTTCCGGGACCGGGGTTAGTTTTTGGATTATTGCTTAACAATATAATACCCTTCATCTTCGTACTTCTTAGCGTTGAATTTGAACAGGTTGCCGGACAAGGGCTGATTGGTCTTGAACGAGTTCACCGTTATGGTGGTTTTCGTGCCGTTTTGCCCCGTCTGTATCAGGTTATATATATGCTTCGTCTGTGCGTCGATACCCAGAAGTATTTCTTTGGCTTCCGCTTCGGTATCGATGGGTATAAGCTTTATATACTGAATTTGTCTTCCTCTCACATTCTGTAAAACATCCCAGCTATAGTTATAGCCCTGCCTGTAAAAGGTAAGCATTTTGGAAGGTGTAATGGTGTTTTCGTCTTCCACATCTGGGCTTTCGATAACGACTTCCTCGTTTTCAGGGATAATGGTAATTACTTTATTACCGTCAAATATTTTGGTGGCTCCCAGGTAGTTGAAAAGGTATTTTTCCCCTTGTATGGTAACATCTCCACGGGTTTCCTGTTTAATATTCTCCGCTTTGTTTTCCAGGACATATTTAAAGTCTACCTGGATATTATCATAGCTTTTTACTTTGTTATATACTTCGTCGAGCAGGGTTTTCGCTTTGTCGGAACTTTGCGCATATCCCAGTCCGAACATCATTAAAGCTATTACGATAACAATCTTTCTTATTTCACATAGTGTTTTCATACCAGTAAATTCGTTTCAATTCTATTATCGGGCCTTTTTTAAGGTCAGGCTCCGTTTCCTTGTTCGTTGTTAAAAAACTGTTCCAGGGCATAGGTGTCGGCTATAAGAACCTGCCGGGCCTTGCTGCCTTCAAAAGGGCCTACGATACCTGCGGCCTCCAACTGATCAATGATCCTTCCTGCCCTGTTGTATCCCAGTTTCAGTTTTCGCTGCAGAAGAGATGCCGATCCCTGCTGGGCTATGACAATAACTTCTGCCGCCTCTTTGAAAAGGGCGTCCCTTTCCCCCGGATCTACATCAAGACCCGTGCCAGATTCTTCCCCGACATATTCCGGGAGCAGGTGTGCGTCCGGATACGCCTTTTGAGACCCTATAAAATCGGTTATTTTACTGACCTCAGGGGTATCGACAAAAGCACATTGCAGGCGGACGAGATCGTTGCCCTGGGTATAGAGCATGTCCCCCCGGCCAATGAGCTGGTCCGCACCCTGACTGTCGAGGATGGTCCGGGAATCTATCTTTGATGTTACCCGGAAAGCTATCCGCGCCGGGAAGTTAGCTTTAATGATACCCGTAATAACGTTTACAGAAGGCCTTTGTGTGGCGATTATAAGGTGTATGCCGATAGCCCGTGCAAGCTGTGCCAATCGGGCAATAGGCGTTTCCACCTCTTTCCCCGCTGTCATGATCAGGTCTGCAAACTCATCTACTACCAGTACGATATACGGCAGGAACTTATGACCGTTATTGGGGTTTAATTTACGTGCCTTGAACTTGGTGTTGTATTCTTTGATGTTACGAACCATGGCATCTTTAAGCAGTTCATAACGGTTGTCCATTTCTATACAAAGGGAGTTCAGGGTATTGATTACCTTATTGTTGTCCGTTATGATGGCTTCTTCCGTATCCGGAAGCTTGGCCAGGTAATGCCTCTCTATTTTGTTGAAGAGGGTAAGTTCCACTTTCTTGGGGTCTACCAGCACAAACTTCACTTCTGCCGGGTGTTTTTTATACAGCAGCGAGGTGAGTATGGCATTCAACCCTACTGATTTACCCTGTCCCGTAGCTCCGGCCATAAGCAGGTGGGGCATCTTGGCCAGGTCGACCACAAAGGTCTCGTTGCTGATATTTTTTCCGAGGGCAATCGGAAGTTCCATTTCGGCATTATGAAAGCGGGTAGATGCAATAACCGACCGCATGGACACGGTAGTGGGGTTTTTGTTAGGCACTTCAATACCTATGGTCCCTTTACCCGGAATAGGTGCAATAATACGGATACCCAGTGCAGCCAGGGAAAGGGCAATATCGTCTTCCAGGTTTTTTATCTTGGAGATCCTTACACCGGCGGCAGGAACAATTTCATACAGCGTTACGGTTGGCCCGATCGTCGCCTTTATCTGGGAGATATCTATCTTATATTGTTTCAGGGTCTCTACGATACTGTTCTTGTTCTCTTCCAGTTCTTCCTGGTTGATGGTAATACCGCTTTGTCCGCCATGGTCGACAAGGAGGTCGAGGGGAGGGAACTGGTAGTTGCCGAGTTCGAGTTTCGGGTCGAATTCACCGAAATCCTGCACCAGCTTATCCGAGAGAATATCCGTTTCTTCTTTTTCCTCTTCTATTTTTTTTATTTCCATCCGGATATCGTCGTGTTTCTCTTCTTTGGCAGAGGTATGGGAAGTAGGGCGTATTTCATCTTCGTCCTGTCCTGCTATTTTTATTTCAAAAGAGTTTTCGATATCAACATCCGATGTCTTATCTATGCGCGAATACCCGGAACCGGTATTTTCTTTTTCCTTGTTTTCCAGTGCAACCTCAAAAGGAGAGGGGGAGTCATTGGCGGTGGTACGTATAACAGGCTCTTCCGTGTTTTCACCGGCAGGATTGTCCCGTTTCATCCTGTTAAGGTCCCTGCGCATGCCTTCCCGCATTCCGGCAAACTGGGTACCTATTTTCTCGGGAGTGACTTTCAGTTTTTTTACCGCAAATATGATAAAACCGAAGAGCAATAATAAAATAACCCCGATTTTACCGATATAATCCTGCAGGAAATCGTTTATTTCATAACCGACAACACCACCGAGGAGAGGTGCTTTTGCAGCAAAAAAACCAAAAAACACGGAGAACCACAGGATAGCCAGAAGTCCCCATACCCAGCGATTGACGAGTTTCTTCTTATCCAGGCCAATGAACCAGTGCAGCCCGGTAAGGAAAAACAGGTAAATAAAGATAAAAGCCGCAATTCCGAATCCCTTATAAATAAACAGGTAGCTTACGGAAGCGCCGAATTTGTTCAGCCAGTTTTCCGCCTGGGCATTCCTGTCGCTAAACTCGGACAGCAGGCTTTGGTCTTGTTGCCAGGTAAAAAAGAAAGAGACAAAAGCAATGCACAGGGCAACGCTCAACAACATACCCAGGCTCCCGAGAATGATCTTATTTTGTTTTGAAAAAGTGAATCTTGAGGTTTTGGGCTGTGTTGAGGTAGCTTTTTTTCTGTTCCTTTTTTTAGCCATTATATACGTTCGGTTTATACTACTTGCTCAGCAAGTTTAAAAGCAAAAATACAAATTACAAACGTACAGGATTAAAATATATTTTTAAAATATTTTAGGAATGTAGATTATGCAGCCAATGATAATGGCCGTGGCAGCAGCTATAAAAACAGCCCCTGCGGCAATGTCTTTTATGATGCCTATTTTATGGTGATGGTCCGGGTGTATGAAATCGGCCATTTTCTCTATGGCCGTATTCAGGCCTTCCACACTCATAATAACGGCTATGGTGAGTATCTGGAGGATCCACTCCGTAGCGGAAATATCGAAGTAAAAACCTGCGACGGTCACTATACAGGCTATGGTAAACTGCACCTGTATACTGGCTTCCGTACGGAACAGGATCACAGCCCCTTTGGCAGCATACCGGACACTTTTTACCCGGTTTTTGAAGAAAGAACTCATGTTCCTGATATTGAACAACTAAAACTAAAACGGCAGTTGACAGAAATCCAAGGCTGCCTGCTGCCGTTTTTTAGGATAGTCTGATGATTATTTCAGGGTCTTAACGGCAGCTTCGTAATCCGGTTCGTCCGTGGTCTCCGCCACCTGTTGGGTATGGATAACCTTACCATCTTCGTCAATGACTACTACCGACCTGGAAAGCAGTCCGGCCAAAGGGCCGTCCACAAATTCCACCCCATAGCTTTTCCCGAATTCCCTTTCCCGGAAATCGGACAGGGTAATCACATTGTCCAGTCCTTCCGCACCGCAGAACCGGGCCTGAGCAAAAGGCAGGTCCCTGGAGATGCACAATACGGCTGTGTTGTCCAGTCCGGATACCTTCTGGTTGAACTTGCGTACCGAAGCGGCACATACACCGGTATCTATACTCGGAAAGATGTTCAATACAACTCTTTTTCCTTTGAAATCCTGAAGTGAAGCAGAAGAAAGATCGTTTTTAACCAGTGAAAAGCCAGGTGCTTTTTCGCCGGTTCGGGGTAATTCCCCTGCAGTTTTTATCGTATTTCCTTTAAGCGTTACTGTTGCCATGTTTTCTTGTTTTTTTTTAGGTATTATACATCGTGTCCGTATATGGGACAAGTGATTGTAAAGATAGCCAATCTTTGAGGAAAAACCCGGGAGGACGGAAAGAAAAAATCCCCTTTCCCGCAAAGAGAAAGAGGATTATCAGCAATTTTTTCCCAACCGGGTACGTTTATTTGTCGATGGAGCCGAGGACCCTGCCCATAAAAGCATTCAATGCTTCTTTTCTGGACATACCGTCTTTTACCATTTTATCTACTTCCACGGCACCGTACATATTGGAGATAAGTTCTCCTATTACGTCGAGTTCCTCATCCTTCAGGGAAGGGACTTCCGTGAGTGCTTCCAGGGTTTCTATGGCTTCGATGACATAGTCCTGGTCATTTTCTTCTATAAAATTTGCCAGATGTTTTATGATAGGTAACTTCATGTTTCCGTTGTTATAAAATGCAGCCCCTGGTTAACCTGCTATTTGTTATTTTCGATAAATGATTTTAAAACATCTGTCTTATTGGTCTGGATCTGATTTACCAGTTCCCCGTTTTTAAAGGCGGCAAAAGTAGGAAGATTATCCACATTTGCCAGCTTTCTTGATTCCGGGAATTTTTCGGCATCCGCCACTACAAAGGAGGCATTTTCCGTTTCGGAAGCAAATTTTTTAAATTTAGGCTTCATAATACGGCAGTTACCACACCATCCGGCGGAATACTGAACAAATACCGTGTCATTTCCTGCAACAACCTCGGGAAGGTTGTCTTTCTCTAATTCCTGTATCATAACACTTGTTTTTACTTTCGTTTTTTACATGTTGCACCGGGATTTTCCGAAGTCCGTAACCCCGGCAAAAGTATCCCGACTTTACCTTCGGAAATCATTCCCAGTAGTAAAGTCGGGAACCTGATACCAAAAAGACCGGAACTTTTAATTCCGTATATTAGTTGGCACTCAGGTATTCGGCAACACCTTGTCTGTTGGCAGACATGGCTTCTTTACCGTTTTCCCAGTTGGCAGGACATACTTCCCCGTGTGTCTGAACGTGTGCATAGGCATCGATCAGTCTCAGGAATTCATTTACATTTCGTCCTACCGGCATATGGTTTACACTTTCGTGGAATACGGTACCTTCTTCATCGATAAGGAAAGTGGCCCTGTAAGTTACATTATCTCCTTCGTAAACATACGAATCGGTTTCTTCGTTGTATGCTTCGGACTGCAGATCCAGGATGCGCAGCATGTTGGCCAGGTTTCTGTTGCTGTCGGCAAGCAGAGGGTAGGTTACACCTTCAATACCTCCGTTATCTTTAGCTGTGTTCAGCCATGCAAAGTGTACTTCGGGAGTATCACAGGAAGCACCGATAACCACAGTGTTCCTTTTTTCAAACTCCGGCAAAGCGGCCTGGAAAGCGTGCAACTCCGTAGGACATACGAAAGTAAAGTCTTTCGGATACCAGAACAGGATAACTTTTTTGTTGTTTTTTATCGCTTCTTCCAATACATTCACTTTGAATGTATCACCCATTTCATTCATAGCATCAACTGCTATGTTGGGGAACTTTTTACCTACTAATGCCATAGTTATTATTTTTATTGGATTAATACTTTTCTGATGCAAAAATAGCATAGTATCCCGTGCCTTTGCATTGAGATAGATTATAATATTTTATAGTCTGATAGAGGTTCTTAATAGGGGTGAAAAAGAGAGGTTTTTTTTAGGTACTTGTCAATTATGAAGGGTGGTATTTGTTGTATCCGTAATTTTATTTCTAAACGCTGAAAATATTATTTTTCCTTTGTGATTTGTTCCGTACAAGAGTCTGCCGGCAGGCTTTTGCCTATTTATCACTGAGTTGTTTTATTTTAATGCGGAAAGCAGCAAAGAGAAGTGTCATAAACGGGCTTAAGTAATTAAATACCGCATACCCTGCATATGCGGTAGGAGAGACCCCCAGCACACTGCTGTGATAAGCTCCGCAGGTATTCCACGGAATGAGTACGGAAGTGACCGTGCCCGAATCTTCCAGGCTCCTGCTCAGGTTTTCCGGGGCCAGCCCCTTGTCCTTATAGGCTTTTGCAAACATTTTTCCCGGAACCACAATGGCGAGATACTGGTCCGAAGCTGTAGCATTCAGGGCAAGGCAGCTGGCAACGGTACTGGCAAACAACCCGAAGGTCGTATGAAAGAGCTTTAATAAACTGTCCGTAATTCTGGCCAATGCTCCTATGGCTTCCATAACCCCCCCGAACACCATGGCGCAGATAATAAGCCATATGGTACCGAGCATACCGGACATGCCTCCTGCAGAAAAGAGATCGTTAAGTGCCGGATTTGTGGTTTCTACCGAGGTATCTATGGTTATGGCATCCATCACCCCGCGATATGCAGAATGAAAGTTAAGACTGCTTTCTCCTGCTATGCCCGTTACAATATCCGGTTGAAAAATGACGGCAAATACTCCGCCAAGAAGGGTCCCGGTAAGTAATGCAATGAGCGGCTGTGTTTTTCTTATGATCATAAGGATAACCAGGGCCGGAACTATAAACAGCCAGGGAGATATGTAAAAAGATTCGTCTATGGCGGCAAGAATGCCATCGGTATCGGGTTTTCCCGTGGTATCTATGGTAAAGCCCAGGATGATAAATACGATAAGTGTAACTGTGATAGTAGGTACGGTAGTAAGGGCCATATAGCGGATATGCGTGAACAGATCTGTTCCTGCCATGGCAGGGGCAAGGTTGGTGGTATCACTGAGCGGAGACATTTTGTCGCCGAAATATGCACCCGAAAGTACAGCCCCTGCAGTCATGCCCAGTGAAATACCCAAAGCATCGCCTATCCCGATCAGGGCAATACCTACTGTGGCTGAAGTTGTCCAGCTACTGCCGGTAGCTACCGATATAATAGCACAAATAATGACACAGGCAGCCAGGAAAATAGTAGGATTAAGGATTTGCAGGCCGTAATAGATCATGGAAGGGATAATGCCGCTGATGAGCCATGTCCCCGAAAGTGCTCCTACCATCAGCAATATCAGGATAGCCCCGGTCGTGGATTTCACATTCCGAGCCACTTCTTCCATCATTACTTCATAAGAAACTTTATTAAAAAAACCTACGACAGCGGCTACAGCTGCCCCGAGAAGCAGGATAAACTGGTTGGAACCGGACAAGGCATCGTCTTTATAAACAAAAAGGACATTATAAGCTAACATACCTATGAGCGCAAATACGGGGATAAGGGCTTCCCAGATCGATAATTCCCTGTTTTCAATGACCTTGTTTTCTTCCATATAATTAAAATTGTTCCGGGTATTCTTATGTTCCGGGATACGGGCTGCTTTTTCAGTATGCCGCACCGGATGTTTACAGGTTGTAATAATACGACTTTGCCTAAAGGTTTACAAATTTTTTAGAGGTGAGAGAAGGGGAGATGGTGAGACAGTGAGAGAAGATCAGAGGTGAGGACATGGGAGATTATTTTTTACAGGTGGATTTGATTTTTGATACGATTTTCAATCTTTCAATGCCTTTGGCCCAATACAGACATTCATCGGCTTCTTCTACGAGACAAATCTTGGCATAGTGTTCCTTTGCAGAGCCTCCTCTGCAGAATGCCCTGGAATTGGCTCCTACCGAAGTGGACGACTTAGCCAACTGATAACCGATCACTCTGGCAGAAATATTTTCTGGAATAGCCTCCGAAAAACCCAACACCCGCACAGCATATTCCGGCGTACGGTTTCTCATCTGCTCGTTAAATTCCGCGTTTGTCATATAACTCGTTTCACTACCCTTTCACCTCTCGCTTTCTCACCATCTCACTTTCTCATATCCCCAGCGTCTTCATACATGTTTTCATTTTGTCATAGGTCCGTTCTATATCATTGTCCAGACCTATGGAGAAACGGATAAGTCCGTCGGTAAGTCCCATTTGTTTTTGTTCCTCCGGAGAAATTTCGGAAGAAGTGGAGGTGCCCGGTGCACTGAAAAGGGTTTTATAGAAGCCGAGACTTACGGCAAGGTACCCGAGGTTGCTGTTTTGCATGTTTTCCATAAGTGCATTGGCTTTGTCGAGAGAACCGACATCAAGGGTCATCATTCCCCCGAAACCGTATTCGGTATTTAACTGCTTCCTCATGGTTTCATGGCCGGGGTGTGATTTCAGGCCGGGGTAAACCACTTTGCGGCCATCTTCTTCGAATTTCCTCGCAAGGAAAAGAGCATTTTCACTGTGTTTTTTAATACGGATATGCAATGTTCTGAGGTTTTTGAGTATGGATGCCGCCCTCAGGCTGTCCATGGTGCTACCCAGCAACATGCCCGCGCCGTCGTTAACATCTTTCAGGGAAAGACAAAAGTCCTTACTGCCGCAAACTACACCGCCTACACAGTCACTGCTGCCGTTGATGAATTTTGTAAGGCTGTGGATGATCACATCAGCACCATGCTGAGCAGGAGCAATACTGAGCGGGGAGAAGGTATTGTCCACAACCAGCGGAATATTATGTTTTTTGGCAATTTCGGATAAGGCCCGGATATCTGCTATTTCCAGCAGGGGATTGCTCACGACCTCGCAATAAAGCATTTTGGTTTTTTCGGTAATAGCGGCTTCTACTTTTTCTACGGAGGTAGTATCTACAAAAGAGGTATGTATGTTCATCCGGGGGAGAAAGTTTTTCATAAAGGCATAGGTGCCTCCGTAAACTGTTCTTCCGGAAACAATATGACTGCCTGCATTGCAGTATTGCAGGATAACGGCGGTGATAGCTCCCATGCCACTGGCGGTGACATTGGCTGTTTCTGTCCCTTCCATAGCGGCAAGGGCTTCGCCGAGATAGAGATTGGAAGGGGAAGAATGCCGGGAATAGAGATAGCAACCTTCGGTATTTCCTTCAAAGGTGTCGAACATGGTTTTTGCGGAAAGAAAGGTGTAGGTGGACGAATCGGAAACCGAAGGGTTGACCCCACCGAATTCTCCGAAATATTGCAGGTCCTGTATCTTGTTTGCGGGATCGAATGCCATACGAATCAGTTTTATGAATTAGTGCTGCAAGCTACCGAAACCGGGGCATTTTCACAAGCGGATTTTTCGATATTAATAATTGCAGGTGTTTTTTCAGGAGATATTTTTAAAATTATTTATTAAAACACGGTTCATGATAGTGATTTACGAATTTTTTCAAGGAGGGGGAAAATAAGGAAAGGCTGTTTTTTTACCTCCGGGAGATATAAAACAGCCTTTCTTTAAAGTTAAATACGGTGATACGGATCAGGAAACGGGCTGATCTACACTTTCCCTGATTTTTGCTGCAGCCTTTACCATATTGGTAAGAGCAGCTTCAGTCTCTTCCCATTTACGGGTTTTCAGTCCGCAGTCCGGGTTTACCCAAATGTTTTGTGCAGGTAACAGCGCACTTGCTTTTTCGAGCAATGCAACCATTTCTTCTACGGTAGGGACCCGCGGTGAATGAATATCATACACTCCGGGGCCTATTTCGTTCGGATATTTGAAATCCGAAAAGGCTTCCAGCAATTCCATTTGCGAACGGGAAGTTTCTATGGTAATGACATCTGCGTCCATGGCGGCTATGTGCTCTATGATGTCGTTAAACTCGCTGTAACACATGTGGGTATGTATCTGGGTCTCGTCTTTGACGCCACTGGCGGATATTCGGAAAGCTTTTATGGCCCAGTCCAGGTAGACAGGCCAGTCTCTCTTGCGGAGGGGTAAACCTTCCCGGATAGCGGGTTCGTCGATCTGTATCATGGAGATACCTGCTTTTTCCAGGGCTACGACTTCATCCCTGATCGCCAAAGCGATCTGGAATGTAGTTTCCGATCGTGGCTGATCGTCCCTTACAAAGGACCATTGCAATATGGTAACCGGACCGGTAAGCATTCCCTTGACAATTTTGTCCGTGTGTTCCTGGGCAAAACGGCTCCAGCGAACGGTCATATCTTCGGGCCTGCTCGCATCTCCGAAAATAATAGGGGGCTTTACGCAGCGGCTGCCATAGCTTTGTACCCACCCGTTTTTGGTGAACACAAAACCTTCCAGCAACTCCCCGAAATACTCTACCATGTCATTGCGTTCAAATTCTCCGTGAACCAGTACGTCCAGGCCTATACGTTCCTGAATATCTATGGCCTCGATGGTTGCGGCTTCGATCTTCGCTTCATATTCGGTATGGCTAAGGGTACCTTTCTTCAGTGCGGCACGAAGTTTACGGATGTCCGTGGTCTGCGGAAAGGAGCCGATGGTGGTCGTAGGATAGAGGGGAAGCCCGAAACGTGTTTGCTGCAGTTTCTGCCTTGTTTCAAAACCAGAGAGCCTGGAGGTGTCTTTTCCGGAAATTGCAGCTACCCGGTCTTTCACTTCCTGTTTATGGATCAGAGACGACATACGCCTGCTTTCCAGGGCCTTTGTGTTTTCTTCCAGTAAGGCCTTGTTGCCGTTCAGGATGTCATAGAGATCGGATATTTCTCCGAGTTTCTGCCGGGCAAAAGCAAGCCAGTTCTTTATTTCCGGAGCCAGTTCCGTTTCCGCTTCCAGGTCGTAGGGTGTATGAAGGAGGGAAGATGAAGGAGCTATAAAGACTCTTTCGTTTCCCAGGGCCGTAGTGGCTTTTCCGATGAATTCCAGCGACTTTCTATAATCGTTCTTCCAGATGTTACGTCCGTCTACCACGCCCAGGGAGAGCGACAAGCTTTCCGGGATTGCCTTCAGTACAGTGTCCAATTGTTGTGGTGCCCGCACCAGGTCTATATGAAGCGCTTTTACAGGAAGCGAAGCGGCGAGATCCGTATTGTCGCCCAGGGCTTCAAAATAAGTAGCGACCATGATGTTAAGGTCCTTACAGGCTTTGGCAATGGTGGTATAGGCTTCTTTGTAGGCTTTCTTTTCGTTTTCGGTAAGATCAAGGGACAAAAAGGGCTCGTCCAGCTGTACCCATTCCGCACCAAGGTCTTTGAGTTTGTTCAAGACTTCCAGGTATACCGGGAGCAGGTTTTTAAGAAGGTCTATACGGTGAAAACCTTCTTCTTTTTCTTTACCGAGTAAAAGGTAGGAAACGGGGCCGACTAGAACGGGCTTCGGTGTTTTGTCCAGTACCTTCTTGGCTTCGGTAAACTCTTCGGTTATTTTGGAAGAGAACCATTTAAATTCCTGGTCTTTATAGAATTCGGGCACGATATAGTGATAATTGGTGTCGAACCATTTGGTCATTTCCATGGCGGTAATGTCCAGTCCGCCTTTCTGATATCCCCTGGCCATGGCGAAATACAGGTCGAGTTCGGTATTATCCTTGTTCTGTGTCAGTACAGGAGTGTAGCGTTTAGGAATGGCACCGAGGGTGAGGGACATGTCCAGGACCTGATCGTAAAAGCTGAAATCGTTACAGGGCACCAGGTCTATACCTGCCTCCTGTTGTACTTTCCAGTTCTGCCTGCGGAGCCCTTCCGCAACGGAGAGCAGTTCGTTCCGGTCAATGCCGCCCGACCAATACTGTTCACAGGCTTTTTTCAGTTCACGCCGGGCGCCGATACGGGGGTAGCCCAAATTGTTTTTTTGCATTTTAAAATAGCATTAAGTTAAACATCAAATACATTAATGTTCCTTACCAACTATTTTTCCGTATGCCTTAAATGAATCGTAGAAGAGAGGATAAATCCGTCAGCAGAACACACCACCCGGGCAGGTGATTTTTCCGCAAAAATATCCCGACTACTGCTTCAAAACCGCGAAAGCATACGTCTCTGCATTATAAGCAAGTCTCCTGGCTTGTAACATTGCTGCCATCCTTCTCATCCCGGGAGCTGTAGGGACAATGGATTGTGGTACGGCAGCAACTTCGCGTTACTTACAGTTGCGCGTCAGCCCGTGATTTTCACACGGTTCCTTTTTAAGAAGTAACCCCTGATATTTGGGTGCAACTTCACTTATAATGGGAAATAGTATGTATGAACGGTACAAAGGTAGTTAATAAAAGTTAGAAGTACGAAGTTGGAAGTTAGAAGTTCCGGGTCATTCAGGTAGTCAAGAGGCCCCTCGCGGGCTCAGGGTGATAAGGAATGCTTAGAATAGTAAGGTTTTTACTTCGTACTTCTAACTTCGTACTTCCAACTTTAGTTCGTACTTTTGCCGCAAAATCTGGTTCGGCATTGCCGATGAAAAGGGAACCGGGTGTAAAACCCGGGCTGTACCCGCAACTGTAAGCTCAGTCCCGTCCCGATCCCGATAATTATCGGGATTATCGGGAGCTATCGGGATGCCTGTTACAATCACTTCGTTGCCACTGTTCCGATAATTATCCGAACGGGAAGGCCTGTAACAGGACGCAAGCCAGGAGACCTGCCTGATTTTAAACGGATGTCAAACTTTCGGGATAAAAGTTTGCGTATGCATAGCCATACTTTTTCCCATGTATTAAACACAAAAATGAAGAAAAGAACAATTTCTTTCGGTGCTCTGGCACTGCTATGTACTGCGGGTTTTGCCCAGGAAGTACAAGAACTGGACGAAGTAGTCGTTACAGATTCCCGCTTTGAACTGAAACGGGAGAATTCCGGAAAAACGGTAATTAAAATTACCTCCGAAGAACTGGAGAAGAACCAGGGAAAAACCCTGGCAGAAGTAATCAATACCAAGAGCGGTATAGAAATAGGGGGGAGCCGCAGTAATGCCGGGCAAAACCTGGGGTATTATATCAGGGGCGGAGGTAACCGGCAGGTACTGGTGCTTATAGACGGTGTGCAAATGAGCGACCCGTCTTCCATTTATAACGATTTCGACCTGCGCCTGGTAGATCTCAGCAAGGTAGAATCCGTAGAGATCGTCAAAGGAGCGGCCAGTACCCTTTATGGTAATGCCGCCGCTACGGCAGTAATAAACATTACCACCAAAAAAACGGCAGACAAACCCCTGTCTGCAACCTTCCGTTCCAGTATAGGTACTAACCAGTCGCACAATGACCAGGATTACGACCTGGCCGATTTTTCCAATAGTGTTGCCGTAAGCGGAACTTCCGGTAAGGTAACCTACCAGGCAGGTTTTGCACAACAATATACGGACGGGCTTTCTGCTGCCGTATCCGGAACGGAAAGAGATCCTTTTTCCCGTTTCAATACCAATGTAAAAGTAGGTTATAAAGCAACAGAGCGGTTTTCCGTGGATGTATTCGGTAACTATGATAAGTTCAAGGCGGATATAGACGGGTATACGAACGAAGGTTTTTCCGATACGTCCGACCGGAGTCTGAGTAAACAATACCGTACGGGCATAGCTCCCAGATTTACCTACGGGAACGGCAGTGTACAGGCCAGTGTTGCTTATAACAAGATAGAACGGGAAACCATATCTGACTTTCCTTCGGCATACGATGCCAACAGCCTGGTGGTGGACCTGTATAACAAATACAATTTTAACGACCGTTTCTATACTATAGTAGGGGTGAATTATATTCGCAGCGAAGCGGAATTTGACCGTGACCGTGACTTTACCATTGCCGACCCCTATGCCAATGTGGTATGGGTGTCCGGTTTCGGGCTTAACATGAACGCCGGGGCAAGGCTGAATAACCACAGCGATTATGGCACACATTTTACGTATAACCTGAACCCTTCTTTTACTTTTCCGTTACAGGAAAAGAGTTATATCAAGGCTTTGGGGTCTTTCAGTACATCGTACATAGCTCCCAGCTTATCGCAACTTTACGGAGATTTTGGCCCGAATCCGGATTTGGAACCGGAAGAAGACCGTACGTTGGAAGGAGGATTGGAATACGGTTCCGGGGCGTGGCGGTTAAGTGCTTTGTACTTTAACCGAAAAGAAGAGAATCGTATTGATTACCTGTTGATAAACCCGGATAATTTCGTGTACCAATATAGGAATGTAATGGGGGACTTTACCGTGAATGGTGTAGAAACCGAACTTTCTGTAAAGCCTGTGGACTTCCTTCAGCTGGATGCGAATTATACCTTTACCGAAAAACGCGACCAGGTAGCACTTCGTATTCCGAAACATAAAGTCAATGCCACTGCCGGGTTTACCCTGTGCCCCACAACTTTTGCGTCTGTCAGTTACCAGTACGTGGATGACCGCCTGGACTCCGGCGAAATCCTGATGGATAGCTTTTCCACTTTCGATGCCTATATAAGCCACAGCATCCTGAAAAACAAAATGAAACTCTTTGCCAATGTAAGCAATATTTTCAATGAGGATTATGTAGAACTGGTAGGGTATACGACCAGGGGGAGGAATGTGAGAGTAGGGTTTAGTTTGGTGTTTTAAGCAAACAAATAAGTAAGAAAATAACGCCCCGGGTTCGCATAAAAGATCCCGGGGCGTTATTTATGGCAGATTGAAATTTGCGATTAGGTTTTTATTCTTCCGGATCTTTAGGTGTTATATACATATTATCTTTCATTGGGGTAAATCTTTTACTGTCCGTCAGTATTTCAATGGACATTCCCGGCCCGGTTTTCGCCAGCCTTGCAGAAACTCCGGTTATTTCCTGGATAGCCCTGGCCAAAAGCGGTTCATTGGTGCTACCCAATATTCCCATATTTTCCAGGTCTTCATAAAGTTCGATATCGGGAATAAGTCCCTCAGTGTAATCCGAAAAGCCGTCCGCATTTTCGCTTCTGCCTATAAGTGGCTGCATTCCCCAGGAGTTGTTCGGGTTGATTGCGTTTTTGCGAGATTCATTATATATATAATTATACTCAGGAGCATCTACCAGGGTTATGGAAAATTCATTTTTTCCTGTGGTTTCTGAACCGATATGGATTACATCAATGTACGGAGCTAACCCATTCATCACTAATTCACTTGCTGAAGCACTGCTTTCTAATGCCAGTACATATACCTTGTTTAGTCCGAGGCTGTTTATTGCCGTTCCGTCCGAGAGTTCGTCCGGGAAATAATCCTCTAAATCACTTTTTGAAAATTGAGATTGTAACTTTTCATTATAGCGCTGCTTAATAAATAATTCTCCGGTGAACTGGCCGGTAATCATGCTTGACAATTGAAGTGCCGAATTAACGGAGCCTCCCGGGTTGTATCGTAAATCCAGGACGAGGTCTGTTACGCCCTGGCTTTTAAAGTCACTGAAAACATCGTTCAGTGTATTATCGAAAGAAGCTGTAAAGCCATTATATACAAGATACCCTATTTTATGACTTCCAATGGTAAATACATCATACAGGTAAACAGGATCTTCGGTATATTCATGTTTGGTCAGTGTTACTTCTTCGCCGTTAGGAGAAATAGTATTATTCTCTACATCACCCATATTGAGTGTGTAAGTATCATTTTGCCCGAAAAGTAACTCACTATAATTGTCGACGGTAAGCGTTGTTCCGTTAACAGCTACAAATACATCCCCACGCCGGATATTTTTGGTAGAAGCATCGGAATTGGGTAATATATACCTTACATATCCGAATACATCATCGCTGTTCGAATACTTACTCAATCCAAACTCTACGCCATTGGTTTTGTATATTCCCTGTTGCGAATTGACAAGTTCATTATAGTCCTCCACGATCCAGGAGAAACGGTCCCTGTCTGATTCACTTCTGTTATATTTTAAGTGCTCAAACAATGCTTCCGGATCGGAATAATTACTTAAAAAATCTCGGTATTCCTGGTTACTGGAAAACCGTGTATCGCTAAGGTCAGCGACATCTCCCTGCCAGTAATACCACAAGTTAAGCGCCTTCCAGACAAAATCCTGGACTTCCAGGTTTTCCGATGGCTTAGGTACAAAAGCATCATCGTCCTTATCGGAACAGCTCCATAAAACCAGGCCGGATACAAAGAGGTAAAAAAGCTTTTTCATACATTTATGTTTTTTGATCGCAAGACAAAAGGCAGGGGGGTGTGTTTCGTCTTTGGTACAGTTAGGATTAGGTTATTGAAATTACTATTATTTGTTGGTTAAACTAACACATAGATAACGGTTATCCGTATAAGCAAGGAGGGGGCACCCGGTTATAAAACGCTAAATTTACTTTAATTATTGGCTTTTGGAAATTTTTTGTAACATTTTTTCAACTCGTTCGTCTCCCTTTTGAACGACCGCTATTAAGGTACCTTTAAAAACAGATGCGGAACAGAAAAAACAAAGTAACCAATAGTAATTGTTTTCCCGGGAAGGAAACAGACTAACCGACAAAAAATGAAACAGGCAGAGTTTTTACATACTGTGATGCCTTTTAAGGACAAGCTGTTCCGGCTGGCCAAACGGCTCCTAGTATCTACTGAAGAGGCTGAAGATGCCATGCAGGAGGTACTGCTGAAATTGTGGGCCAATAAAAGTAAGATAGGTACCTACAGAAGTGTAGAGGCCTTTGCGGTTACGGCGACCAAAAATTATTGCCTGGACAGGCTGCGTTCCAAACAGGCAGGAAACCTGAAACTGGTGCACAGTAATTATACGGATGAAAATATTTCTTTGCAACGGGAGATAGAGGCCAGAGACAGCGTGTCCCTCATGCAGGAGATCATGGAAAGCCTGCCCGAACAGCAAAAGATCATATTGCAGTTGCGGGATGTGGAACAATACGAATTCGAAGAAATAAGTGAAATGCTGGACATGAACCCCACCGCGGTGCGGGTAGCCTTGTCGAGAGCCCGGAAAACGGTCCGGGAAGAACTGATAAAAAAACACAATTATGGAGTTGGCTAGGATAGAAAAACTGGTGGAAAAGTACTTTGAGGGTACAACCACAACAGCAGAAGAAAAGGAACTTAGGGCTTATTTCTCACAAGACGAGGTGGCTCCGCACCTGGTGGCTTACCGGCCTATGTTCCGGTATTTTTCGGAAGCAAGAAAAGAAAAGTCTGAAAAGGAATTTCGGATTAAACCCGGTAAGAGACGAAATTACGCCTGGCTTTCGGTTGCGGCTACAGTAGCAATAGCTGTGGGGATATGGTTTTCCAGCCGTCCGTCCGCGGAAGAAAAAGAGGCTTTGCTCGCTTACCAGGAAACTGTAGAGGCCCTCTATATGATAGGGGAAAACCTGAACAAAGGGACAGACAAAATAGAATACCTGAACGAGTTCGAAGAAACAAAAAATAAAATATTACCTGTAGAGAACAGGTGAAAAACCGAAAACAAAAAGAAAAAACAAAACCATAACGATTTACAGTAAAACAGAAAAAGATGAAAAAGTTGAGAGAATTCCATGGACTTTCCTGTTCGGAAAGCCGGGAAAAGCACGGTAAAACCTCCGGATTGACCAGAATGACGAGCAGAAAATGGATGGTGTGCATGCTGCTTGCGATATTGCCTGCCCTGGGGTTTTCACAGTCCGAATTTGATAGGTTTGAGGCTATGGATGACGTGTCGGCAGTGATAGTAAACCAGAACATGTTTAAATTATTTTCAAGAATAGAAGCAGACGATCCGGAAGCGAAGGAGTTTATGAGTATGGTGAAATCATTGAAGAACCTGAAAGTGTTCTCTACCGAAAACAAGGCCATAGCGAAAGAAATGCAGTCTACCATGAATGACTATATTAAAAAATCCTCCCTGGAAGAACTCATGAGGGTCAAAGACAAGGGGTCCAATGTAAAGTTCTATATCCGTCCGGGCCGCGATGAAGACCATGTAAGCGAATTGCTGATGTTTGTTTCCGGAATGAAAGACGTGGAAATAGGAGGTACCAATATAGAAACGGTATTGCTGTCCCTTACCGGGGATATAGACCTGAACAAGATAAGTATGCTTACCAAAAAAATGAACCTTCCTTCCGAACTGGATGAGGCCGGGAAGAACCGATAGGTAGAGTTGACAGGGGAATTTCGGGTAGCGTTAAGGCATGACTGAAAAGCGGAGACCTTTATTCTGCCCGGAATCCTGTAATTAAAACCGGAAACTAACCGGATATATGGAGAATAAAACAGGATGTAATCAAAATAATATACCAATGAAGCGACGAAATAATTTATGGACAGGTGCATTTCTGGCCCTCTTTCTGGCGGTAATGAGTGCGTGCGGTGACGGGCAGAGCCTTCAGCAATACTATGTAGATAGTGCTGAAAAAGAAGGCTTTATCAGCCTGGATATACCTTCCAGCATGCTGAATATATCTAATGCCGATCTTACGGAAGAACAGAAAGAGGCTTATAGATCAGTTAAAAAGCTTAATGTCCTCGCCCTCCCGGTGACGACAGAGAACAGGGAAGTCTTCGAGACTGAGAAAGCAAAAGTGAATGCCATACTTGCGGAGGGTGGTTTCCAGGAATTATTCCGGATGTCCGATAAAAACAGGCGTGCGGTGCTGAAATATCTTGGAGATGACAAATCTATTGATGAAGTAGTGTTTTTCGGGGCAGACCCCGATCGCGGTTTTGCTTTGGTACGTATTCTCGGAAAAGGAATGAACCCGGAAAAAATGATGGAATTCGTAAAGCTCATCGAAAAATCGGATATCGATGAAGGACAGCTCGGAGACCTGAAAAAGCTTTTGGGGGAATAGTTTAAAGAACAGGATCGCTCTAAAAAAAGATGTCTGAAAAGTAACTTATTTCCTGTTATTTTCAGACATCTCCTTTAAATTTCCCTTTTTCAGATCCCTGTATAATTGGCAGGGGTTATTTGCTTCAGTTCGTTCTTAATGGCGTCCGGGACATCTAGGGTATCTATAAACTTTGCTATGGATTGACGGTTTATTTTCTCATTGGTACGGGTAAGGCCTTTCAGGGCTTCGTAGGGGTTAGGATAACCTTCCCGCCGGAGTATGGTCTGAATGGCTTCCGCTACAACAGCCCAGTTGTTTTCCAGGTCTTCGGCAAATTTCTCTTTATTCAGCAGCAGTTTGTTTAATCCTTTAAGGGTAGACAAAAAGCCGATCAGCGTATGTCCGAAAGGTACACCGATATTTCGCAGCACGGTACTGTCCGTCAGGTCGCGTTGCAGCCTGGATACGGGTAGTTTGGCCGACAGGTGTTCGAATATGGCATTGGCAATTCCCAGGTTTCCTTCCGAATTCTCAAAATCTATCGGGTTCACCTTATGCGGCATGGCCGAAGACCCCACTTCACCTTCTTTGATCTTCTGTTTGAAATAGTCCATGGAAATATAGGTCCAGATATCCCTGTCCAGATCAATTAAAATGGTATTGATGCGTTTTAGTGCGTCGAACAGGCCGGCCATATGATCGTAATGTTCTATTTGCGTAGTGGGGAAAGAATGGCTTAATCCCAGCATTTCTTCTACGAAATGGGTACCGAAGGCTTTCCAGTTGGTTTCGGGGTATGCTACGTGGTGTGCATTGTAATTTCCTGTGGCCCCACCGAATTTAGCAGCATACGGAATGGTTTTCAGGACTGCCAGCTGCTCTTCGATACGGGTAATGAAGACCTGTATTTCCTTGCCGAGACGGGTAGGGGAAGCCGGTTGGCCGTGTGTGCGGGCCAGCATGGGAATATCGGCCCAGCCGGCTGCAAGTTCCTTTAGCTTTACAAGTACTTTATCCAGGCACGGAATATATGTTTCCTCCACCGCTTCTTTCAGTGACAAGGGGATGGATGTATTGTTGATGTCCTGGGAGGTAAGTCCGAAGTGGATAAATTCCTTCGAAGCGGACAGCCCGAGGCCATCGAACTTTTGTTTGATGAAATATTCCACCGCTTTCACATCGTGGTTGGTGGTTTTTTCGATCTCTTTTATAGCTTCGGCATCTTGTGCTGAAAAGTTGGTATATATACCTCTCAGGTCTCCGAAAAGGGCCCGGTCAAAATCCTTTAATTGCGGTAAGGGAAGGTTGCAGAGGGCAATAAAATACTCGATCTCTACCCGTACCCGGTATTTGATAAGGGCTTCTTCGGAAAAGAAAGGGGCCAGGTTTTCGGTTTTGTTCCGGTATCTCCCGTCAATAGGGGAAATGGCATTCAGTTCAGTAAGTTGCATTGTTGATAGTCTGTAAAAGAGATGATTTATTCGGTTTTGTGAAACAGTATTTCTTACAGGAATATGATAATCCCGAGCCTCAGTTCGTTCAGGTCCAGGCCGAAACCGTAGTTGTCCGAATCTTTACCTTCATTATCATAACCGAACCGGCCTATGATGGCGTCAAAGGCAATGCTGTCGTTGAGCCGGTAAGTGAGGCCGGGCCGCAGGTTAACACCCCACGCAAAATTGTCCGCACTACTGTCTTTGGCCCACCCGAGTCTCACGTCTCCCTGTGCAAAGGGCATCAGTTTTGAAGCAGGAAACCAGTATTTCCTGGCGTAGGGAAGTACGCCGTAAAATTCTTTTTTGGAACTTACCCCGTCAATTTTTACTTTGGATTGTTCGTATCCGGCACTGAGACCTACTACAAAATCATTTTCCAGGAAAATACCGATGGAAGGTAATATGGAAAAATCGGTGGTCTCGGTGCCCGAGTTGTTATCTTTGGAAAAACCAAAAGATCCCCCTACCATCCATTTTCCCTTAAGTAGCTCTTCGCCTTCCTGTGCATGAAGGTTGGAAACGGCAATAAAGCCCATGGCCATTAACAATACGATCTTTTTCATTTTATCAGCATTTAGGTGTTAATCTGGCAAAAATAAGATATATCCCGAAGTTAGGTCATAACTTAGGCATTAAATAGTCTCAAAAGCCGGTGTTTTTCGAATTATTGTCGGGTTATGATGAGGTGGAAAAGGTGTTTTGATCTTCCCTGAGGTATTTTTTCTCGGCGTAAAAGGTACCGAAAGGTAGCAGCGCGGCGATAAAGAGCAGCGAGAACCGTTTCAGTCCCCAGTTCTTTTGATAACATACCAGTACGGCAAGAATCACATAAAGAATAAAAAGAAAACCGTGGATATACCCGATCATCATATTAGTGGCCGTATGTGCAAAAATATATTTTAACGGCATGCCTACCAGAAACAGCAATAAATATGAAATACCTTCCAGAATGGCGGTTATCCTGAAGCTTTTTAACATGATATAGGATTTAAAAAAAGCTTCCGCTAAAATACCGCAGAAGCTTTTGTATGGTGTTAGGTTATCTCTTAGAGATGGATTACTTCGTCATAAGCATCTGCAACGGCTTCCATCACTGCTTCACTCATTGTGGGGTGTGGGTGTACGGCTTTGAGTACTTCATGACCGGTAGTTTCCAGTTTCCGGGCTACAACGGCCTCTGCGATCATGTCGGTAACCCCGGCGCCGATCATATGGCAGCCCAGCCATTCGCCATACTTGGCATCGAAGATCACTTTTACAAAACCATCGGCATTGCCACTGGCTTTTGCCTTACCGGAAGCAGAGAAAGGGAATTTACCTACTTTGATATCATATCCTTTTTCCCTGGCCTGTTTTTCGGTCAGTCCTACGGAAGCTACTTCGGGTATGCAATATGTACATCCGGGTATGTTGCCATAGTCCAGGGCTTCCACATGCATACCTGCAATTTTCTCTACGCAGAGAATACCTTCGGCAGAAGCTACGTGTGCCAAAGCCTGCCCCGGAGTTACATCGCCTATGGCATAGTATCCCGGTATATTGGTCTGGTAGTAATCGTTAACCACTATTTTGTCCCTGTCGGTAGCGATACCGACGTCCTCCAGGCCTATGTTTTCGATATTGGTTTTGATACCTACGGCAGAGAGCACAATGTCCGCTTCCAGTACTTCTTCGCCTTTTTTGGTTTTTACCGTGGCTTTGACCCCTTTTCCGGAAGTGTCTACTTTAGTAACTTCGGCAGAGGTCATTATTTTTACTCCTGCTTTTTTAAAGCTTCTTTCCAGTTGTTTGGAGACGTCCTCGTCCTCTACGGGAACGATATTCGGCAAATATTCCACTACGGTCACTTCCGTTCCCATGGTATTGTAGAAGTAAGCAAATTCGATCCCGATGGCCCCGGAACCTACTACAATCAGTTTTTTAGGTTGTTCCGGCAGGTTCATGGCTTCGCGATAGCCTATCACTTTTTTCCCGTCCTGTGGCAGACTTGGTAATTCCCTGGAACGTGCGCCGGTAGCTATGATAATATGATCGGCCTGGTATTCGGTTTTTTTGTCATCACTTCCGGTTACTTCTACCTTTTTACCCGGTTTCACCTTCCCGTAACCGTTGATAACATCTATTTTGTTCTTTTTCATCAGGAACTGTACTCCTTTGCTCATGCCATCGGCAACACCCCTGCTTCTTTTTATTACGGCACCGAAATCCTTGTCATATTCCTTTACACTAAGTCCGTAGTCTCCGGCATGTTTCAGGTATTCGAATACCTGTGCGCTCTTGAGCAATGCCTTGGTAGGGATACAACCCCAGTTCAGACAAACGCCCCCCAGGTTCTCTTTTTCTACAATAGCGGTTTTAAAGCCCAATTGTGAGGCTCTGATGGCAGTAACATATCCTCCGGGGCCACTGCCCACAACTATGACATCGTATTTACTCATTTTTATCGTTTTTTATGACCAAAAAATTCGGTTACGAAGGTACGCAATTAGTTTTAAAATTCGGGAACGGCATTTCCATATTATGACAGCTGTGACATTTTGGGTCAAAACGGTGATAAATGAGGCATGATGGTATGTGAGAGGGATGTGTGTCTCACCGGTATCAGGGTTTTTCCGGAACTATTTTTACAATACCTTTGCCTTCTATGGCGGCATAGATATACCCGTCGGGTCCTTGTCTTACGTCGCGTACACGGCCTGTACCGGGGAGCAGTTTTTCCCGGTAGGTCACTTCGTTGCCGTTCATTACAAGCCTTTCCAGGTACTGGAATGACAGAGAACCGGCAAGGAGATTTCCCTTCCAGTCCGGGTATATATCGGAAGTAACAAAAGCCATGCCGCTCGGGGCTATGGAAGGTACCCAATAATATACGGGCTGTTCCATACCTTCTTTTTCGGTTTCTTCGGAAATGACCGTACCGTCATAATCGATACCATAGGTAATGACCGGCCAGCCGTAATTGGCTCCCTTTTTAACGATATTTATTTCATCTCCGCCTTTCGGGCCGTGTTCATGCACCCATATCTCCCCGGTTTCCGGATGAACGACCATACCTTGCGGATTGCGGTGGCCGTAACTGTAAATGGCATGTTTGGCTTCGGGATTCCCGGTAAAGGGATTATCCCGCGGAATGCTGCCGTCTTCCTGAATGCGGTATACTTTTCCGCCATCGCGGGTAATATCCTGTGGATTAATATCACGATCGCCACGTTCCCCTATGGAAAAATAAAGATAACCGTCCCGTCCAAAAACCATACGCGACCCGAAGTGGTGGGATTTGCGGGTATTGGGTGTGCCTTTATAAAGAAGCTGTTTGTCGCTCAGGGCATTACCCTGGATTCTAGCTCGTATAATAGCAGTATGGGCCCCGCTTTCTTCGCCTTCGGGGGAAGCGTAGGACAAGTATATCCAGCCGTTGTTTTCATAATCCGGGTGAAGCAGTATGTCCATTAGTCCGCCCTGTCCGCGGGCGTATACTTCAGGTACATTGCTTATAGTGGTTTTTTCTCCGTCTCTGAAGCGGATCAGCTCTCCCGATCGTTCGGTAATAAGCATGCTGCCATCGGGAAGAAATGCCATGCCCCAGGGAACGCTGAGATCGTCTACAATAGTTTCTACGGTATAATCTACACTTTCGGGTTCGTGTATTGTAGTGTCTTTCTGTTGTGCACAGGCAACTAAGGAGACAATAAACAGCAAAGGAATTATATGTATTTTTCTCATCAGGTCCTTATGAAAATCAGGGTTAATTATTGATTACGGTATGTGTCGTATTTTGCTTTACCTGAACAATTTACAAAGTTTTAGGTGTAAAAAACACAATCGGAATTTTTTTAACAAAAAAATCCTATATTTGCAGCCTTCATACACTTTTAGTTGTATTTCGGGGTGTAGCGCAGCCCGGTAGCGCGCGTCGTTCGGGACGACGAGGTCGTAGGTTCGAATCCTGTCACCCCGACTTTTCAGTATAAAAAGCACTGTTAATCGTATGATTTTCCAGTGTTTTTCATTTTTTATGATCTGAACTGAAATCATCTGAAATCTATGACTGTTTTTCCGGGCATTAAACGTGAGGCCCGCGTTAAATGCTGTTTTGGCCCTGCCACGGACAGGTATACTTTATTATGGCTCCGTTGTTGTGGCTAATCATTCCATTTCCGGCGTTTTGGATTTATTGCAGTTACTGTGGCTTTTATAAACTTTTTTTGCGACGAGTACCCGAATACTTCTAAATATATTATCAGTCATTAATAAAAAGTGCATTTTATTAAAAATCAATTTGTATATTATTCCGTAAATCCAAAGCAATGTATAAGAACCGAAGGATAGCATTTAAAACAGTTTCTTAAACATTTATTAATAACAGCCTCCCGTAAATTTTATACTATTGCCTTTGCTACTATGGAAGTTACAGATAACAAGCTTTTTGACCTTATCCGGGAAAACAACGAACTCGCTTTTCACGAGATCTACAACAGGTATTGGCAGAAACTCCTTGCAATCTCCTTTTCTATTTTACAGGACCGGGAGGCTGCAAAGGATGTAGTGCAGGATGTTTTTATCCGCATATGGATAAAACGCGGGGAACTTGATATCGAAAATGTCAATGCCTATCTGCACCAGGCGGTAAAGCTCAAGTGTTTCGAATATCTTCGCAAAAACAAGATCAATCAGAAACTGCTGGACCGGGTTAATCATATCCTCCATGCCAATGATGTCGAAGAGGCAATGAACCTGAAAGAGACCCAGAGCATCCTTCAGAAAAGTATCCAGTCTATCCCGGCCAAAAGCCTGGCCATATTCCGCATGAGCCGGGACGATTCCATGTCGAACCGGGAGATAGCGGAAAAAATGCAGATATCCAGAAAAGCGGTGGAATATCACATCACTGTTTCCCTGAAGCACCTTCGCAAACTTATCACGGAATCTACGGTTCTCTTTTTATTTTATTTTTTATAATTTTTTAGGGTCATTGCTTTTTTGTGCATCTATAAGGGTAGAAGATCACTTATAGACAGATGGACGAAAAAGAACTACAACGGCTTTTCCGCAAATATGTGGACGGAAAATGCTCGGAAGACGAGAAAAAACTGCTGGACGGGCTTTTTGACAGTTATACCGAAGAGCATGACCACTCCGAATACCTCGATATACAAGGTTCCCGTATAAAAAAGGAAATGTTTTCCAATATCCGGAAGGGTATTCGCAAACACAAAAACAACAGCAAAAAGAACATCTCCGGGCGCTGGATGGCCATCGCTGCCTCTTTTCTTATCCTGATCGGGTTGGGAGCCACCGTATGGCACTACCAGGATGTGCCTATCGGGGACAAAAGCATTTATGAAACGGTAACCACTCCTCAGGGACAGCGCTACAACCTGACCCTGGAAGACGGGACCCGGGTGAAATTAAATGCGGGAAGTACGCTGAGGTTTCCCGACAAATTTCGCGGTGACTCCCGGAAAGTGGAACTTACGGGAGAAGCATTTTTTGAAGTGACCTCTAATCCGGAAAAGCCGTTTATCATTCACTCCGGGGGACTTAATACCACAGTCCTGGGCACTTCCTTTAATATACAGGCTTACCCCGAAAATGAAACGGTAAAGGTTACCGTGGCCACGGGAAAAGTAAAAGTAACTCCGGAAAAAGACAGCCCCGGAGAAGCCACAATATTTCTCACTCCCGATCAACAGGCTGTTTTTGACAAACAAGCCCATACCATACACACGCGAAAAGTAAATACGGCACATTTCCTGGAATGGACTGACGGTGTCATACGTTTTGACGATACTTCACTTAGTGAAGCCATTGCCATACTGGAGCGCTGGTACGGAGTGAAGATCCTCCGGGAAGGCAACCTGCAACAATGCCATATCACCGCAAAATTCGAGAAAGCGGAACTTCCCGTAATACTGGAAAGCATCACTTTTGCCAAGGAAGGACTGCAATACGAGTTTGTCTCGGAGAAGACTATTATCCTGAAAGGATCCTGTAATAACTAATCATTAAAACACCGGCCTATGATATAAATCCTCAGAAAACAAAAGGCAGCCCGTAACACTTTGGCGAGCAGAACGGGCCGCCGGAAGCTTAACAGTATTGTATAAACAACAACCATTAAACATTATGTAAAAGTATGAATTCATTAACTGGCAAACAATTACTAAGAGTGACATTCCATGTATTTTGCTATCTGCTCATCTTTACGCTGCTCAACCCTATCCTCGCTGCAGAGATCAAGGGGCAGAATCTCGGAGACGTTAACGTGAACCTTTCTGTCAGGAAAGCATCGGTTACGGATATCCTGAAAGATGTGGAAGCACAGACCGAGTTCCGTTTTGTCTATGACAGAAAGGTGAATACTATCGAGAAGAGGTTCGATATCGACAGGGAAAAAATATCCCTGCTAGAAATCCTTGACCTTATTACAAAAAACACAGGGCTGGCCTACAGGCGTATAGACCAATACATCTCGATCGGGATGACCGGCACCGCCGCCGGGGGGAATACCCCCGCATTTCAGACCGTAACAGGTACGGTCACCGACGAAAACGGGCAGCCACTCCCGGGTGCTACCGTTGTCGAAAAGGGGACTTCCAGGGGGACTTCAGCCGATTTTGACGGCAACTTTACCATAACCCCGTCTTCCCCGGATGCCATTCTGCAAATATCCTATATGGGATATGCCACCCGCGAGGAACCGCTGAATGGCCGTACCTCACTGACCATCAGCCTGCAACCGGACAACGAACTGCTGGATGAAGTAGTAGTCATCGGCTACGGGCAACAGGAACGAAGAGAAGTTACCAGTGCCATATCATCCTTTAAGCCCACCGAGGAAAATGCCCGCCCCGTACTCGGGCCCGACCAGGTGATGCAGGGAAGAATGCCCGGTGTTTATATTTCGGCAGGAGCAGGGACTCCCGGCAGTGACGTGAGGGTGAGCATACGGGGTATAGGTTCCCTGAGCGGACAGAACGAGCCCCTCTATGTTATTGATGGTATTCCCCTGGTAAAACACAACGCCGCCATGTATGACATGGGGGAGAGCATGAACCCCCTGGCCGAACTCAATCCCAATGACATCGAGTCCATAGAAGTGCTGAAGGATGCGGCTTCTGCCGCCATCTATGGTTCCCGGGCCACTAACGGGGTGGTGATTATTACTACGAAATCGGGAAAGGCAGGACAGTCTAAACTCGATATCAGCATGCGTTCCGGCATGCAATACCTGCCCAACCTGGACAAACTGAAAATGGCCGGTTCTGACCTTTACCTGGAAGTACTGAACGAAGCCGTTAACAATTACAATAAGCAGTACGGCTACGTTCCGGGCGACAGCGGGTTCGTACGCTATTACGAAAACCCGTATCCCGGCCTTCCGGATACCGATTGGCTCGACCTGGTGCTGCGGCATGCTTTTGTAAATGATGTAAACCTGTCTTTCTCCGGTGGTACCGAAAGGACCAAACTCTATCTTTCCGGAGGATATTTAGACCAGGAAGGCGTTGTAAAGACCAACAAATTCCGGAAATATACCGCCAAGGTAAACGTAACCCACAAACCGCTGGACTGGCTGGAAGTAGGCACCAATTCCAGCATGAGCTTCACCCGGAACAACCGGATACCCAACGGGGAATTCGGTTCGGCCATCATGCTGCGAAGCGTCGGGCAAAGACCGTTTGACCGCCCTTATAAACCCAACGGTGATTACTATGTGGGCGGTACAGAAGAACTCCGGTATCACAATAACCTGCAAATACTCAACGAACAGGATGCACAACTCGACAACTACCGCTACCTGGGGAACTTTTATGCAGATTTTAAATTCAGCCCGTCCTTCAGCCTGAAAAGTTCCTTCGGGGCCGACATCATCCACACGGAAGATTTCCTCTATTATACGGAAACGCACCCCTATGGTGCGGGAGAAGGGAGGATATTGGACAGGAGAAGGACCATCAGGAACCTGTTGGCAGAGAACACGCTCCATTTCAACAAAACCTTCGGGAACCTGAAGATCAATGCCCTTGCCGGACATTCTTTTCAGAAGGTTACCACCAGTACGTCATACATAGACGGGCGGGGATTTCCTTCGCCTTCTTTTGATGTGATCTCCGTGGCAAGTGAAATTGCCGATGCTTCCACAGGTTTTGGCGAAAGTGCCCTGGAATCGTATTACAGCCGGGTCAACCTGTCATGGGCAGACAAATACCTCCTTTCCATGTCTATCCGGACTGACGGTTCTTCCAAATTTTCGTCTGAAAAACGTTACGGCGCTTTTCCTTCCGTATCGGCAGGCTGGAATATTTCTGAAGAATCCTTCTGGACCTCGGACCGGACAGACCTGAAATTAAGAGCGAGCTTCGGGGCCACGGGGAACCAGGACGGTATAGGCAGCTATGCCTACCAGGCACTCATGAGCGGTGGGGCCAATTACTCCAACAACAGTGGTATTGCCATTTCCACCTACGGAAACCCTGACCTCACCTGGGAGACCGCCGAACAATTTAATGTCGGTACGGATCTTTCCTTCTTCCGGGGAAAACTCAACTTTACGGCCGATTATTTTATTAAAAACACCAAAAACCTGCTCTACAGCATGCCTATTCATGCCACCAGCGGTTTTTCCAGTATTACGAGCAATATCGGCTCCATGCGGAACAACGGCCTGGAACTCTCGTTCAATATCAACCATTCCCTGGGCCCCGTAACGTGGACGAGCGATTTTAACATCTCCTTTATCAGGAACAGACTTACCTCCCTCCTGGGGGACGAAGCCCTTCTTATCGGTGCCAACAGGACCTTGCAGGTAGGGGAAGAAGTAGGAAGTTTCTATATGTATAAAATGCTCGGCATTTTCCAATCGGACGACGAGGTCCCCGAACAGCAATACGAACAGGGGGTCCGTGCGGGTGATGTACACTACGAGGACGTCAACGGCGATGGTATCATTAATGTGGATGACCGCCAGATCATCGGATCTTCCAACCCGGATTATTTCGGGGGATGGTCTAACATGTTCCGCTACAAAGGGTTCGATCTGAACGTCTTCTTTACCTATTCCTATGGCAATGACATTTATGCTACCTGGAGAAAGACTACGGACAGGATAGGTTATGGCGATCAGGGATTCCGAGAAGAAGTTGCCCTGAAACGATGGACCGGTCCGGGAACCAGTAACGAAGTGCCACGGGCCATACATGGTAACAATCATAATCTCGACAACTCCAGCCGTTTTCTGGAAGATGGCTCTTTCATCCGTTTGAGGTCGTTGACGCTGGGTTATTCCCTGCCCAAACCCCTGCTGGAAAAACTGGGGATGTCCAGATTAAGGCTTTATCTCCAGGGCGATAACCTTCATCTCTGGACCAATTACTCCGGAATAGACCCCGAGGTATCCAAGAACTTCGACGCGAGATTCATGTCTGACGATAACATGAACCTGCCGCAGCCCAGGACCATCAGCCTCGGTATCAATGCTACTTTTTAACACTAAACCAAAATGATCATGAAATGCCCGTCAGTCAATGGTAAAGAGTCGATAATACCCGTGCAGCTATTATTTTATTATTGGAACTCGTGAAACCTGACGTAGTGGTTCAGCATGGCTCATCTTCGATCTCCATTTGACCTGCTGGAAACAACTGCGGAGCATATCAATGAACATTGCCGGGAAATAAACAATAAGTGAATTAAATAAAAAAGAACAGATGAAATCACTTGCAAAGATATTCCTTATAACAACGGTCCTTCTTTCCGCTTCGTGCAATAACGAGCTCGACCTGTATCCCAGGTCTGCCGTTTCCTCGGACACGGAATTGACGGAAAAGGACGTGGAAACCTTTTTAATAGGTGTATATAATTCCGTGCAAAACAACCCCCGCCGGGAATCCTATATCCTCGGTGACCTTCTCGGGGGCGATCTTAACAGTGGCGGGTCTACCAACGGTGGAGGGACCAATGCTTTTATCAGCAATATCCTCCGGCCCGAACATTCCGTGGTAAACAATACCTGGTCGGGCTATTTTGCAGCACTCTACCAGGTAAATACCCTTCTCAAGAGCCTTGAGGCCCTGCCTGCAAACGAACGCCTCGAAGAAGTAAAGGGTACCGCCCACTATTTCCGGGGGTATCTGTATTACAACCTGGTGACCAGGTACGGAGGCGTTCCCATACTCCGGGAAAACACTTTGGAAAAACTACCCAGGAATTCCGAAGAAGAAGTATGGCGGTTTATCGAAGAAGAACTGGAAACGGCGATATCCCGGGCCCCCTCATTCGGACAGGGGATCGGGGGAGATTTTTATTTTGTTTCTTCAGAAGCGGCCATTGCCCTCATGGCCAGGGTCAAACTGGCGCAGGGAAAAAGAGAAGAGGCTGCAGCACTGGCAGAACAACTGATCAGTTCTCCGGTCTTCCAACTGGATGATTTTAACAAGATATTCCGTAAACAGGGCAATACGGAGGTGATTTTTGCTTTTGAGAACCTGACGGAAGAATCCGGTATTACCCTTTCTACCTTGTTCTACACTTACGCCCACCCCCAGAGCGGGTCATATGTCTACAAACCCAATCCCCAGGCTATGGACATGTTTGAAAGCGGGGATCTGAGAGCCGGTATTTCAGTGGATACTTATGAGGGGCTGAATGTGGTGAACAAATATCCCAGCGGACAAACGGGAACAGATCCGGTGATCATCAGCAGGCTGGGCGAACTTTATCTCATCAGTGCGGAAGCGCAGGGATTGCAGGGCATAAACAGGCTGAACGAACTCCGGGAAGCCCGTGGCCTCGGCCCGGTAAGTGCTTCTTCGGAAGGTGAATACCTCGACCTTATCCTCGAAGAACGCAGAAGGGAACTGTTTGCGGAAGGCTTTCGCTGGTATGATCTCGTCCGCACCGGTAAAGCACAGTCCGTTATCGGCATCATGGACAGGGAAATCCTGCTGCCCCTTCCGGAAACAGAGCTGCTGCTCAATGAAAACCTTACCCAAAATCCCAGTTATTAATCCAGAAACATAAAAAATATACATTATGAATACTTATATCAAACATTATATCTCCTTATTCCTGTGCGTTTTCCTGATGCTGTCTACGGCCAGCTGCCAGAACGATGACGATACCTCTGTAATTGTTGCCAGAGAATATGCCCCGCTGACCCAAACCCTTTTAGAAAATACCGAACTGGTAAGTAAGGTCTTTAAGGATACTACTTTTGTTGTGGCCCCCGGTGTGGAAGAAACCGATATCCATTACCTGTCCATGAAAGGGCTTACCATGCGTATTTTTATACTGAAGGCCGATATGGCACGACAGGATGTATCCCTTGAGCCCCTTACACCTTACGGTAGTACGGGTTATGCCATGCAAACCGTGCCCGACATGCTGAAATGGTTTGATGTTCCCGGGCAAAAAGCCGTTGCGGCCATCAATGCCGATTTCTTTAACATGACTACGGGCGAACCCCGCGGCATTGTCCATATTGAGGGGGAAGCCGTCCGTACAACACCATTGGCGGGCAGGTCTTTTTTCGGAACTACTAAGAACGGTGAGATCATCATCGCCCATACCGACGACTATCCGGAAATGCAGGACCGGCTGCAGGATGCCCTGGGCGGAGGTGACCTGCTGATCAAAAATCATATCCGGACAGCCATCACCAACGAGGATGTGCACCCCCGGACCGCAGTAGGCCTCACGGCTGATAATGTGTTGTATTTCATCGCTATTGACGGAAGGCAGTTCGACTATTCCAACGGCATGACCTTAGCTGAAATTACCGACGTTTTTGAGGCACTCGGGGCCAAAGATGCTGCCAATCTCGACGGGGGCGGCTCTACCACTTTCGTAACCCTGCATTCACTTGCGGACGTATATCATATACGCAACAGGCCTTCTGACGGCGAACCAAGGCCCGTAGGAAACGGATGGGCTATTACCGTATCCGAACAGTAATCCGTTAAACCGAGAAAAACAAAAGGCATGAAAAATATATATCTGTTATTCACCCTGGCGCTGACCGTTCTGTTCAGTGCCTGTAGTTCCGATGACGATACACCGGAAAGGGACCGCTCCCCGATGGTTATGTCCGTTTCTCCCGGACAAGGTATGGCCAGTGACATCATTACGATCCACGGGCGTAATTTCAGCCCGGTAAGGGCACAAAACAAGGTTACCTTTAACGATGCCGAAGCCGTAGTGCTGGAAGCCTCGGAAACCAGACTGGAAGTCGTGGTACCCGAAGGCGAAGGGCAGGGCGAAATTAAAGTGATAGTAAAGGACCTGCCGGCTTCCGGTACCTTGCCGGCTTTCAGCTATATTGCCCCGCAGGAAGTCTATATGGTAACCACCCTTGCCGGAAGCCTGGAATACGGTCTGGCAGACGGGGAGGGGACCGCCGCCCGCTTTCGGAACCCGGAAGGTGTGGCCATGGCTCCGGACGGTACTATTGTGGTTACGGACAGGACGAACAACAGCATACGACGGCTCACTCCCGGGGGTACGGTGACCACTATTACCGGAAACGGTACCAAGGGCCATACGGACGGACCGGCGGACCAGGCCCTGCTCAACTACCCGTGGCGTTCCTGCGTGGACAAGGAAGGGAATATCTACGTCGCCGACAGGGACAACCATGCCATCCGGAAAATCAGTACGGATGGTATGGTGAGTACAGTGGCGGGCACAGGAGTCAGGGGGGGTAAAGATGGCCCTGCTTCGGAAGCACAGTTCAACCAGCCCATTGATGTGGATATCGATGAGGAGGGTAATCTCTACGTAGCCGATAATATCAATCACCGTATCCGCAAGATCACTCCGGACGGGATGGTAAGCACGGTTAGCGGGTCGGTATCCGGATTTAAAGACGGGAACGTATCTGATGCCCTTTTTGCCAATCCTTCCGGTATCAGCCTCGATACTGAAGGAAATATCTATGTGGCCGATCGTTTTAACCACCGGATACGAAAAATAACCACAAACGGTGAGGTGACCACCATAGCCGGAAAAGGAGATGTCGGTGCCGCAGACGGTGATGCCCTCAGCGCACAATTCAATAACCCTTATGGCCTTGATGTAGCGGAAAACGGGGCTATTGTGATAGCCGACCTGTCTAACCACAAGGTACGGCTCATCTCCGAAGGTAATGTGACTACGATAGCCGGGACTTCTTCCGGTTTTCTTAACGGAGCAGGCTTTACGGCAAGATTTTCCAATCCTACGGACGTCGCCATCTCAGGAGAGGTTATTTACGTCGCTGACCTGGGAAACCACTTGGTAAGAAAGATAACCAGGGAATAGCCCCTGCAGGAAACCGGAGTATCCGGCTCCGGTTCCCTGTTTTTATACCTCTTTGCTTTCTTCCGGAAAAAGTTAACCTGATGGACTTCCTTATGAAAAACACCAGAATTATCTTCGGCATTGCCGTATTCCTATGTATGATGCCATCTGTAACCGGCCAGGAAAAACAAGCCAGGTACACCAACGGAAGTGAACTTACCGTTCTGGGTATTTCAGGAGCGGGAGATCCTGTTTCTTTTCACAGGGTAGATTCCGCCAATCTCAACGGTCTTCCTTCAACCGTAAAAAAACTGGCCAAAAACCCTGCGGGCGCTGCTATCCTGTTCAGGACAGATTCGCGGTTCATCAAGGTGAAATGGAGACTCGAAAACTATAAGATATGGTGGAACATGAGCCCTTTGACGGTTAACGGAACAGACCTTTACGGGTGGAACGGTAAATCCTGGCAATATGTAGCATCCGCAAGGCCTTCGGATGCTGAAAATGAAACCGTGGTCATTCGCAATATGGACGGGAAAATGCGACATTATATGATGTACCTCCCGCTGTATTCCACCCTGAAATCTATTGCCGTAGGTATTGAAAACGGAGCTACCATTCAAAAAGCCGATCCGGAATTCCTTCCGGAGCACAGGATCGCCATTTATGGTTCCAGCATTACGCAGGGAGCCTCGGCATCAAGGCCGGGAATGGCATATCCGTCTGTAATCGGCAGGGCATTGAATGCGGAAGTTTATAATTTCGGTTTCAGCGGATCGGGAAAAATGGAACCAGGTGCGGCCGATTTCCTCAAAAAATCGGATGCGGATGTCTATATTCTGGATTGTGTTCCGAATCCATCGCCGGAAGAGATCAGAAGCAGGACGGTACCTTTTGTAAAAAGACTGCGTAAAGCACAGCCGGATACCCCCCTGGTCATGGTGGAAAGTGTATTCCGCGAGCACGGACACTGGGACCTGGAAACGGGAAAACGCGTAAGAGCACAGAACCGCGCTTTTCATGATGCCTATAAACAACTCATAAACAGCGGAGAGAAAAACCTCTATTACATTCGGGGAGATGAACTGACCGGGAGTGACCATGAAGCTACGAGTGACGGCACCCATCTTTCGGATATAGGCCACCATCGTATGGCACAACACCTTATCCCGGTCATCAAAAAATTACTGAGAACGGGGAAGTGATAGTCAGGGGTGATCCGGAAGTTGCTTTCATGAATGTTATTACCGGTAACGAAGCTTTTATACAAGAATTTTCAGCTCAGCTCCGGGTTGCGACGGAATTATTTTCTTTGTCCGCTCGATGTCCTTGTTATATTCCCCAGGGGTAGGTTTCGGGCATTTGTAAGCTATCGGGTTCGATAAGTAAGGGGTGGAGGGCTTCCGTCTTGTCAAGATGAATAAACGCCTCGTAGCGTTCCGGAATGATACTCGGCACATAATTTCCGTATTCGTAATCCGGATCATATACCACACCAATGGCGCGGTGACCGACTGGTGATACCAGGTGCTTAAGATCCCTTGAAAAAAGGAGTTTATCATGGGCCCCTGCCCCGTGTAACAGGTGTTCCCAGCTGCCTTGCCTTGCCCTGGGCATGCGCATTCTTTTCATGGGGGCTCCCCAGTTACGGCCCGCCATTACATTTCCTTCATAAGAGCCGAAACCTATCCGGTATACCCCTTCTTTATGATGTTCTTCCTTTAGTAACTGGCCTATGTTGATAAGTCCTGTTTGCTTCATATCCGTTGCCCTGGCATCACCAATATGCGTATTGTGTTCCCAGATGATTATTTTAGCATCCGGGCCATGAAATTTCATCAACCTGTTTACGGTGTCAAACATGTGACGGTCACGGATGTTCCATGTGAATTCGCCTCCCTTGAGCATGGTTTGGTAATACTTTTCTGCGTTCACGGCTACAAGGGCGTTTTGTTCTGCACTGAAAGCCCCTTCGGGGTCCTTGTCAAACCAGGGCATACGGTTCCTGATATTAACCAGAAGATCTTCGACTTCCTTTTCACAGGAAGAAGGAATGCCATAACTCCTCTCGGCATAAGAAAATCCTTCTTTTACGTTAAAAGGTTCGAAACAGTCCATTGCTTCCTGTACGACTTGAAGTGCCCCGGGATCTTTTTCCTCCAGGTATGCAAAAATCGCATCCATTGATTCCCATAGGCTGTAAACGTCCAGGCCATAAAATCCTATCTTGCCGGAAGACCGTCCGGAGTTGTACTCGCGCAGCCATTCTGCCAGTGCCACAATTTCCCAGTTTGCCCACATCCAGGTAGGCCAGCGGTTAAATGCTTTGAGTATATCTTTGGCGCTTTCGCCTGAATTTTCATAGCCTTTGATATAACGGTTCAGGCGATAGCAATCAGGCCAATCGCCTTCAACGGCGATCATCGAAAAATTTTTTTCCCTGATCAGCCGCTTACTGATATGCATTCGCCAGGTATAATATTCGTGTGTACCATGACTTGCCTCGCCCAATAAAACGAATCTTGCCTCGCCGATTTCGCTTAAGAGCACATCGAGATCGGTATCTGTCTCCAGCGGATGGGAGACCTCTTTTATCAGTTGTTCAATATCGGTATGTATATGTTTTGTAACCTGATCCATTTTCCTGTTTTTTGAGTAGATATTCCTAAAAACGGTTAGTATTCGCAAGCAATAGCTTTACTTCTTCATCGCTTACCTGGGTAAAATCGGTATAATGCAGACCTACGCCGAGAAAAGACGCGGGGGTAAACAGACAGATAAAATCATCTGCCTGTTGCCTGATTTTTTCAGCAGTTTCACGAGGAGCAACGGGGAGGGCTACTACAATTTTTTTTGGTTTTTTCCTCCTGAGCATTTTAATGGCGGATATAATGGTATTACCGGTGGCCGCACCATCGTCAACAATAATCACGGTCTTGTTTTCTACGGAAGAGGGGGGATGGCCACCTGTGAAAGTCTTGTATCGCTCCCTTAATGATTGACGGATACTTTTTACCTGGCTGTCAATATAAGATTGTGGCATGTAATGTTCATCGATAATATGATCTTCCGGGGTCACAGCCCCTATGGCAAATTCGGGATGAGCGGGATGACCGATTTTTTTTGCCATAAGCAGATCAAGTGGCAGATTGTAAGTTTTGGCAATTGGACTGGCAACGGGAACTCCGCCACGGGGAATAGCCATGACCACGCTCTCTTCTTTCCCGTATTTCTTCAGAAGCGGGACCAGTTTGTGCGCTGCATCATTCCTGTTTTTAAAAACCATAATATTTTTAATTTGCCGGGGAATCAGTTTTTTGAAGGGACAGCCGGAAGGTCTTTTAAGCCGGATCTTTTACCGGCCGGATATATGTATTCCACGTAGGGGCTAACCTTTGTTTTTCGGATTATATGAAATTCTTTTTTCTATTTTCCCCGTTTTCCGCTGTATGGTCAATGTACCGTTAACTTCCTTAGTTTCGCGGCGTGCCTGTTTAACTGCTTCCTGCTTGGTATGAAAAACCTTTTCCACTTTTTCCCTTCCTTCCACTTTAATGGCCCATTCTTTTTCATAAGGGATCACATAGCGATCCTGGCCATGTACTTTAACATCGGTACGCTTTGATTTTTCGGGATTATCTGTTTTTTTACCATGTTCGGCTGCCCAGTCTTTGGCTCTGCTGATGGCAGTAGCTATTGCGATTCCTTCCTCCATCTTACGGTCTTCAAGTAGTGCATTGGCTATTTCAATAGCTTTATTACGCACCGCAGCCGGGAGATTCTTCATCGAATTCGGATAATCTGTTTTTGTCCAGGGCATAACTCTCCGTTTTTGTATTTCTTCTGTTCTTTCCGGTCTTTAACCCGGGCGTCCGGGAAGATATGAAAGCCCATATCATCAAAGACCAGGGTATTTACGGTGAGGTTTTTCCGGAAGAATGGTTGGCAACTGCTTTATTTCTACAGGCAATTTCTTGGCTGTAAAAACTTTACAAGCCGGGAAAAACAGGTGTTAATCCCGGCTGTTATGATCAGGTCACCGAAATCTCCTTTTTCGGTTTGGATACGGTTACTTCCTTTTTAGGAATGACTATCTCCAGCATGCCATTATCGTATTTTGCACTGATGTCGTTTTCCTCCACATTATCCGGTAAGGTAAAACTGCGGGAAAAACTGCTGTACAAAAACTCCCTGCGGGTATAATTTCTTTCTTCCTTCCTTCTCTTTTTCTTCTTCCTTTTCACTGCTTATTGTAAGAATACCATTTTCGATATCCACTTTAAAATCTTCCTTGTTCATGCCGGGCACGGACAGGTCGAGTTTAAATTCCTTGTCGGTTTCACTGATATTTACAGGTGGCCCTCCCATATCCGTACTAAAGAGATCATCGTCCGGATCGAACAAGGGGGGAGTGAAGAGCCGGTTGGCAAAAAAGTCGTTCAGGGAAGGAAATAACCCGCTGTTTCCATTTCTTCTTTTCGTCAATTGTGTCATAGTTGTCAAATTTTAAGGTTACTTCTGAAATCAAAAAATGTTTCCGGAGACCGAAAAATTGAACTCATTCTGCACCAGAGTAGGAAAGCACCAAAGAAAATGATTTCAGGTCTTTTAGTCTCCGGGCTTTATCTCAATACTATTCCATCTACTTATTATGGACAATAACGTCTATCAAATTTAAGATTTGTAATGCACAATCTCAACTTATAACAGTTAATTAGCAAAAGAATAACTTTTTTTATTAAAATGTTAATTTCTAAATATTTGCACGCTGTAAAAGCCATTCCGAATGCCTCTGAAATTCCACAGTTACGTGCTCCAAAAAAGCCTTATCGGGAGAATACCCGGATCACTAACCCGGTTGATGATAATCCCGACCGGGTAGACATTGTCCGCTGTGTCTGATGGCAAAGATATTTTGCTGGTTCATCGTTGACCGATTCGTTCATACATGGTTGTACCGAAACGCGCTGATCCTGGCAGGAAATAGTGCTTGCAGCCGTGGCGATCCTTTATTTTGACCATTTCCCAAAAATGGCGTTTATACCAATACCATCCATTACCCGTATGAAGGTAGTCGGGTGACAGCCATCTGAGTAACGTCGCTTACCTTACTGAATGATTTCATATCGTCCGCATGAAGGAGTTTCACATAGTAAGAAAACCGGCCTGAAATCACATTCCCTACATTCCGCTCTGTTCGGCAATGCTATTCTGCTCAACATCTGGCTTTGGTATCGCCCGTCGGGATACTGAAGATTACTTGTTGGCGCTGACCCGCCATATAATACCGGCCTCATCGTCATTCACCAGGAGATCGCCTGCGGGAGTCACGGCAACACCAACCGGACGCCCATAAACTTCACTTTTGTTATCGTTGGCAATAAACCCGGTAAGAAAATCTTCCGGCGGTTGGGGTTTTCCGCCCTTAAAAGGGATAAAAACCACTTTATAGCCACTAAAGACAGATTTGTTCCAGGAACCGTGCTGGCCTACAAATGCGCCGTTTCTGTATTTTTGAGGAAAGGCCTCAGCATCATAAAAGGTGAATCCCAGGGAGGCAGTATGGTTGCCCAGGGGCACATCGGGGACGATGGCCTTTTCCATCAGCTCCAGGTGGGGATCATCTTTCCAGCGCGGATCAGGGATTTGTCCGAAGTATGAATACGGCCATCCGTACCATCCTCCTTCCTTAACACTGGTGGCATAATCGGGTACCAGCCCGTCGCCCAGCTCATCCCGTTCGTTTACTGCGGTCCATAGTTCACCTGTCACCGGATTCCAGTCCATGCCCACGGGATTGCGTAGTCCCGAAGCGTAAACCCTTTTTTCACTTCCGTCAGGATTTACTTCAAAGATCAGTGCCCTGCCTTCTTCTTTTTCCATACCCTGCTCGCCGGCATTACTGGCCGAACCTACTGAGATATATATCTTGCTTCCGTCGGGATTGCTGATGATATTGCGGGTCCAGTGGTTGTTGTAGCCGCTTGCAGAAAGCTCCATGATCTTTTCGCCCCCGGCTTCCAGTTTGGTAGCTCCTTTAGTGTAAGGGTAGCGGTAGAGCCCGTCCGTATTGGCTACATAAAAGTAATCGTTCAAAACCAGCATTCCCAAGGGCTGATTAAGGTTTTCCAGGAATACTTTGCGTAAATCAGGATTACCGTCCCCATTGGTATCGCGCAATAAGGTAATTCGGTCCGCACTGTTTTTAGTATCGGCTTCCGCTACAAAATAATCGCCATTAGGTGCCACATAGGTCCAGCGCGGACTGTCCAGGTCAGTAGCAAAGCGGGAGACCGTAAAGCCTTCCGGTGCCCGGGGACCCTGGTTTTCTCCCCATTCCACCAATTTACTCTCTTTAGTTACTGATTTCGTAGCATATGGTGGCGGGAGCACAATATTGCCCACCGCAGTGGTAACGGTTACCGAATCGCTCGCCCGGACAACTTCTTTCTTTTCCTCCTTGGAAAGCTTTTTCTCGTTTTTGCAACTGCCGAAAACAAAAAAGATCAGCAGTATGCTTATAGATATTACAGGTGTTTTCATCGGTTTAATTTTTATGGTTTTTATGGGACAAACAGAACCTTTAGCCATTTAAAATGATTATCCCTTATAGGGTTAATTATTCTTCTAAACATGTCAGTTTCAGGATCTGTTTAATTTTAATAATATAATGAATTTCTATGGTTTAAGTGTGCTTCAACATCCGGATTAATATATTTTTAACGCTTATTTCTTTTTTGTAATTTCCATGATCTCCGGTTGGTTTTTATGTGTGGAAGGGAAAATAAAAACATCACTTTTCTGTGAATGTGAAATAAAGAAGGCAGTCGGATTATATGTTTTTTAAGATGTAATATGTCCTTATAAATAGATTTAAAAAAAATGTACATTGCACTTATAATTGTGTCGGCAGAAATTCTGGCACCCACAGCAAGTTTTTAATGACATCTGACTTCAATCCGTTATTTCAGAAAATAATTTCACTATTCGATTTGTCGGATGGTGAAAAAGAATTGCTTATGGCTGAGGCAACACTTTCGGCTGTGCCTAATGAAGCATTTTTAATAAAAGAAAACACTCCGGTCACCGGGCTGTATTTTTTACAAAAAGGGATGGTAAGAAGCTTCTACACCAAAGACCATAGGGAAATTAATACCGAATTTTTCTTCGAAAATAATTTTTTCACGGCATTGGCAGGTTTTCTAACAGGTGAAAAGACCAGGCTTAATTTTCAATGTCTGGAAGATTGTGAGGTGGTGACCATACCCAAAACAGCCATAGACCGGTTATTGAACCGGGATAATAAATGGTACAGGCTTACCCATAAGATATTGGAAGAGGAATTTATTAAAAAATGCAGGAGAGAAAGTTCATTTTTACTACATAATGCTGCTGAACGTTATTTTTATTTCCTTTCCCGGTTTCCCAAAGCAGAAACCAGGATTCCTCTTTTTCATATTGCATCCTATCTGGGCCTGAGCCCGGAAACCTTAAGCCGCATCAGAACAAAAAGGATCGGACAAATTGATATAGGTCAAGTGGATAAGATTTGAGGTTTATGATCTTTGCCGTAAAACAATTCATATGGATAAAAGAGTAAAATTCGATTTTGAAATATACTTCACTAACGGGGGGAGTATAAAAGGCGAGGATTTCAGGCTCGATATTACGGGCAATGATATTTCGGACAGGGAACTTGCCGACTATATCGTAGAAGACCTGCGGTTGCTTATGGTGGGGCGTACCAAAATACTCAACAAGGAAATTTTCGCCGAACCTCATAAAAGAGTGCCTGTAAACACAAAAACGGAAGGGGACCTTCTTATTGATCTAAGCCATACCATCGAAGATGGGCTTATTACATATAAAGGTTTACCTGCCCCTGTTATTTGCGATTATCTAAGCAGGGAAGATTCCAGGTCGTATTATGAGGAAGGCACGGAATTTCAGATCGGTAAAATTGAAATGGTTACCAATACGGGCACTTATATCGATTGTCCCTTTCACCGCTTTGAAAACGGAAAAGACCTGGCCGAGACCGGCCTGGCCTGTTTTACGGATTTGGAGGCTACCGTCATTAAAGTTCCTTTCGAAAAAACTCTGGCAATAACAGAAGAGCACCTCAGAAATTACGAAATCAGGAACAGGGCCGTGCTTATCAATACCGGTTGGGACAGGTATTGGAAAACAGACCGGTATTTTGAAAACCACCCGTACCTGACAGAAGGAGCTGCACAATATCTGAAGGATTGCAGTGTAAAACTTGTGGGGATAGACGCTCATAACATAGACAATACAACAGGGAGAACCAGGCCCGTACATACCATACTGTTAGGATCGGAAATATTGATCGTTGAACACCTTTGCAATTTACACTTACTGCCCCCGGATGGGTTTACCTTCAGTGCCGTTCCGCCAAAATTCAAAGGCGTTGGCACTTTTCCCGTCAGGGCCTTTGCTTCTGTCAGGAAAAACTTCCGTTAACAAACCGTTCATAATGCCCCCGGTGGTTTCGGTATGACAACCCGAAGGTTACCCTCAGATACCTCTTTTATGTGTAAAGTGGAATGGAGAAGGAGAAAATTCCGATGCATTGAGGGAGCTGAGCAATTTTCGGAGAAAAGCATATCGAAACCACCGTTTCAACTATTACTGTGTTCGATCTCTTTGTAGGCTTCAATAATATTTTTTACCAGCCTGTGGCGTATCACATCCTTGTCATCCAGGTAAACCATGCCTATACCGTTGATGTCTTTCAGGACAAGCAGGGCTTCTTTCAACCCGGAGATCACCCTTCTGGGCAGGTCTATTTGTCCCGGGTCGCCCGTAATCATAAACTTGGCATTTTTTCCCATCCGGGTGAGGAACATTTTCATCTGGGCATGGGTAGTATTCTGGGCTTCATCGAGAATAACAAAGGCGTTGTCCAGTGTACGGCCACGCATAAAGGCCATAGGGGCAATTTGTATGATACCGGTTTCGATGTAGTTCTGTAATTTTTCCGCGGGGATCATGTCGCGCAGGGCATCGTAGAGCGGTTGCATATACGGATCGAGTTTCTCCTTGAGGTCTCCCGGTAAGAACCCGAGATTTTCCCCGGCCTCTACGGCGGGCCTGGTGAGGATGATACGCTTTACCTGTTTTTCTTTCAATGCTTTTACTGCCAGGGCCACCCCCGTATAGGTTTTCCCGGTACCGGCCGGGCCTATGGCAAAGACCATATCGTTATTTTTCATCATGTCCACCAGGCGCTGCTGGTTTACGGTCTGGGCCTTGATAAGCCTGCCGTTTACCCCGTGAAGCAACACCTGTGCATTTTCAAGCATGGGCGATTCATAAGCTTCTTTATCGTCGCTGGTAAGGATGCGTTCTATGGTGTTCTCGTCCAGTTTGTTGTACTTTCCGAAATACATGACCAGCATGTCCAGGCGTTTGTCAAATTCTTCCAGTAGTTCTTCGTCGCCATAAGCTTTTATTTTGTTGCCACGAGCCACGATCTTTAATTTAGGGAAATATTTTTTGAGCAGTTCGATGTTGATGTTTTGCTCGCCGAAGAATTCTCTCGGGCTGATCTCGGTAAGTTCTACTACTATTTCGTTCAAAAGCTATTGAATTTGATTAATCTTTATATTCACTTTCCGGGAGAAGGGCCGGGTCGCCGCAGCGCGAACCATATCGGGGTTTCCACTTCTCAAAACGATGACTATTCTTCTCTAAAGATACTACAAAAAAGTGTGCTTTGCTATAGGGTTTATCCCCTACTTTTTTAGTACGTTTGTGCTTCATATACCCCTTAAAGAGATAAAAGCGTAACAAGATTATTTTCTTGCTAATTTACACAAAAAAAGCGTCGGTACTATTTTATGGCTATAATAAGTTTAACTACGGATTTCGGGGAGAAAGACCACTTTGCAGGGGCCATCAAAGGAGCTATTTACAGTGAAACAGAAGACGTGAAAATTGTGGATATATCGCATTCCGTGAGTCCGTTTAATGTACAGGAAGCAGCATATATCCTGAAAAATGCCTATAAAAATTTCCCGAAAGGAAGTATTCATGTTTACGGTGTGGATTCCGAACGCCATCCGGAGAACCGGCATATAGCCGTTTTGCTGGATGACCATTATTTTGTAGGGGCCGATAACGGCGTAGTGTCGCTTGTGGCAGGGGAAAGGATACCCGAGAAGATCGTGGAGATAAATATTTATAACGATCTGGATACCATTTTCCCCTCTATGGACGTTTTTGTTAAGGTTGCATGCCATATTGCAAGGGGTGGTACCCTGGAAGTGGTAGGGAAGCCTATAGCCGAACTGAAGTCCCTGAAAACATTTATCCCGATCGTTAATACGGAGCAGGACCTGGTGACCGGACATGTGATTTATGTGGACAACTACGGAAATGTGGTGACGAATATTTCCAGGCAGTTGTTCGAAAATATCAGGAAGGGGAGGGACTTTGAGCTGTATGCCCGCAATTACCGGTTCGAAAAAATATATAATAAATACAGTGACATTGTCAATTTTGCCGTGGAAAAGCCCAAACGTGACGACGACGGCCGGCGGCTGGCGGTCTTTAATTCGGCCGGTTATGTGGAACTCGCCATTTACCGCAGTAACCTCGAAACGGTAGGAGGGGCATCCAGCCTTCTCGGACTGAGTTACCGGGATGTGGTGACGATACGGTTTTTATAATGCGGAACACATGGTTCCGGGATGGAATTGAATCTTAAATATGTTCGCAATATTTAAAAAAGAAATAACCTCATTTTTTGCTTCTCCCGTAGGATACCTGGTCCTTGCCATATTCCTGGTGCTGAACGGATTGTTCCTGTGGGTGTTTGGTGGGGAATACAATATACCGGACTCCGGTTTTGCGGATCTCACCGCATTTTTTAAGCTCGCGCCCTGGATATTGTTGTTCCTTATCCCCGCAGTGACCATGAAAAGTTTTTCCGATGAAAAAAAACTGGGCACGCTGGAACTTTTGTTTACCCGTCCCTTGAATACCTGGCAGATCGTCCTGGGTAAATATGCCGGGGCATTTATCCTTGTGGTCATAGCCCTGATTCCCACCCTGCTGTATGTACTTACGGTATGGAAACTGGGAAACCCGGAAGGTAATCTCGATACGGGCAGCACATTAGGTTCTTATTTCGGGCTGCTTTTCCTGGTACTGTCTTATACCGCTATCGGCATTTTTGCCTCGACCCTGTCCGAAAATCAGATCGTAGCTTTCCTGGTGTCCGTATTTGTGTGTTTCCTCTTTTATTACGGTTTTGAGGGGCTCTATGTGTTAGGGCTGGGAGAAAGCATTTCAGCCCTGGGGATGAAGGCGCATTTCGACAGTATCGGCAGGGGCGTTCTGGATACACGCGATATCATTTATTTCCTGTCCGTCGCTTTCTTTTTTCTGTTTGTCACCGTAGTCAGGCTGAAAGGCAGTCGCGATTGATGATAAAGATAAATGAAATAATATACCAACGGATAAATGAATAAAAAATAACAATATCAAAAAAATACCAATCTCTTCCCGAGGGAGGAGATGCCGCAGGCAGAGGGGGTGTAACCTGCCAGCATAGACTCACATGAACAAGAAAAACATTTTACATATTACCGGGATTCTGCTGCTGCTCATTGCAGTGCATTACCTTTCAGCAATATTCTACGACAGGTTCGACCTTACGCACGACAAGCGTTATACACTTTCCGAAGCTTCGTTAAAACCCCTGGAACGGGCGGAAGCACCAATTTTTATTGATGTTTTCCTAGGAGGGGACCTTCCGCCTCAATTCCGTAAACTGCGGGATGAGACCAGGCAGATCCTCGAAGAATTTGCTGCCGGAAACAGAAATATACAGTTCAACTTCGTCAATCCGCTGGAGGATGAAGAAAACTCCGGTGCCATTATACGCGAATTACAGTCCATAGGCCTTACTCCACTGAACTTTTCCGAGGAAAAAGGAGGGAAGGTTTCCAGGGAAATTCTCTTTCCGTGGGCGCTGGCCAATTATGGTAATCGGAGTGTCCGGGTACCCCTCCTCAAAAACAAGCTCGGGGCCACGGATGAAGAGCGGGTCAGGAACTCGGTACAGCAACTGGAATATGTATTTGCAGATGCTTTTGCCAAACTGACCATCAAAAATAAGCAAAACATAGCTGTACTGAAAGGTAACGGTGAGTTGGACGATATTTATATGGCCGATTTCCTGACCACCCTCCGCGACTATTACAACCTCGCCCCCTTTACGCTCGATTCGGTCGCTGTTTCCCCGAAAAAGACGCTCCGGGAACTGAGAAAGTACGATATGATACTGGTAGCCAAGCCTACCGAACCCTTTTCGGACGAAGAAAAATCGGTGCTGGACCAGTATGTGATGCACGGCGGAAAATCGCTTTGGCTGATAGACCAGGTCCATGCGGAAATGGACAGCCTTTATAACGAATCCGGGAAGACTTATGCGCTTCCCCAGGACCTGAACCTGGGCGATATGTTCTTTTCCTATGGGGTACGGATAAACCCGGTATTGATCAATGATCTGTATTTTACCCAGATCGTCATGGCAACGGGAGAAGGCAGCGCATCCCGCTATGACCCTTATCCGTGGTATTATGCACCGATGGTGATCTCAGAAGACAATCATCCGGTAAACAATAATATTGAAGCAGTCCGTTTCGATTTTGCCAATGCTATGGATACCTTAAAAAATAATATCCGGAAAACAATATTGCTTAGCAGTTCGCCCCTCTCCAAAACCGTGGCAATACCGGCGGAAATTGATCTGGACATCATTACCAGGGAACCGGACAAGGCAAGTTATAACAACGGTAACCTACCACTGGCCGTGCTGCTGGAAGGCAAATTCAATTCCGTATATAAGAACAGGATAAAACCCCTCGACCTGGAAGACAACCGGGAAGAAGGAGAGGAAACCAAAATGATCGTTGTTTCGGATGGGGACCTTATCAAGAATCAGCTCAACAACGGCCGCCCCCTGGAGCTCGGATATGACAAATGGACGAATAATTTTTACGGGAACAAGGAATTCCTGAAGAACTGTATTAACTTCCTGCTGGATGAGAACGGACTGATCTACATCCGAAGTAAGGAAGTGACCATCCCGTTCCTCGACAAAGAAAAAGTTGCGGCGGAAGATACATTCTGGAAAGCCGTAAACCTCGGAGTGCCACTTGTGTTGCTTGCCGGGTTCGGTATCGTGTTTGCGTATATGCGAAAGCGGAGATATGCCTGGGTAAGGCCCCCGGCATAACCGATTGGCCACTGAAATAACACAACATATACCTCTTAGTATTTCCAATAGACATGAGGATCGCCTGGGTTTCTGACAAAGTATAGTTGGGATTATCAGGTACCTGGTTACCGGTGTTGCCCGAATAACTTAACAACCGAAGAGCAATTTCCCCGCCTGCCGGAGGAGCAGGATGACTGCGGGCAATAAATACCGTTAATGCGATATGGATCTGCTGTTGGTGAGCAGGGATACTATAACGTATAACAGTATGATCACCGGGATTGCGGCAAACCGCATAATGGCCAGTAACAGGACACAAAGAACCAGAAAAATATATTTCACGGCATTTTCCCTGAATCCCCGGCTTTTGAATTTTAATGCGAACAGTTTTACCCGTGCGTTTAGCATGTAGCAACTCACGAAGGTAATGAATACAAGCACCCAGGTATTACGGATGACGGAAACGGTGATGTCATTTGCCTGGTAGGCCAGGATAAGGGGGAGCGAAAGAATGAACAGGGTATTGGCGGGTGTGGGGAGTCCTGTAAATGAGGTCTGCTGATCGTCATCGATATTGAATTTGGCAAGCCTGTAGGCAGATGCCAGAGGGATGAGCAAACCCAGGAAAGGAATAAATCCCGTAGGGGCGGAGAGGTCTATACTTATTCCCTGTCCCCACGAACCCGGATCCAGGCTCAGTTGCAGGAGATGATACATAACAATGCCCGGTACCACACCACTGGTAACCATATCCGCAAGAGAATCCAGCTGCAGGCCCATGTCGCTCTGTACTTGTAATTTTCTTGCTGCAAAGCCGTCAAAAAAGTCGAAAAAGATACCGAGAAATACAAAAAGGGCGGCGATTTCCGTACGTCCGGTCACAGCGAGGATCACCGCTATGGTGCCACAAAGCAGGTTGAGTAAGGTGAGTATGTTTGGAATATGTTTCTTCATCGGATAGAAAGTTTCGGTAAAAATACAAGTTTAACTGTACTTTAGTATAAGGATTGGTATGATTTAATACAAGTTTGGTGATATGCACTCTACATTCGGTATAGGGATTCGTATGATCTGATACAAATTAAGTTGAACCTGGTATAGATTAGTATAAAAGTAATTAGCATTATTTAATACGGGTTTCGTTAAACTTTGGTAACTTGGCCGTTTGTAGACGATAGCAAAAGGTTCGTACCGGACCGGAAATACAGTAAGATGACAAAAAACAATTTTCTCCTGGCCTTGTCTTCAGGCCTGTTACTGGCCGCCGGGTGGCCTGTAAACGGTATCCCCGTAATGCTGTTCGTAGCCTTTGTACCGTTACTGCTGGCAGAAAGGAACATCCGTACTTCCGAAGTCCGGAAAAAAGGGCTTAAGGTTTTCGGCCATGCCTATCTGGCTTTTGTAGTGTGGAATGCCATAACTACCTGGTGGATATGGTATTCGACAGCTTTTGGGATGACTTTTGCCATTCTGGTCAATTCCCTGCTGATGACCGTGGTGTTCTGGATATTCCACCTCGTAGCACGGAAACTGCCGCCAAAGATACACCTGGTGTTTCTTCCGGCGATATGGATGGCTTTTGAGAAGTTTCATCTCAACTGGGATTTCTCCTGGCCATGGCTCAATCTCGGTAACGGTTTTTCCGAATATCCCACCTGGATACAGTGGTATGAGTATACCGGGACTTTCGGAGGTAGCCTGTGGATATGGATCGTAAACATAGGTGTGTTCAAAACGGCAGTACATTTCATGCAGACAGGAGAGCGGAGCATCCTGAGACGGGGTATTGCAAAAAACGTACTGATAATTGCTGTTCCGGTAATCATTTCCCTCTTTATTTACGGGAACTACGAGATAGCGGATAAAAAGGCGGATATCGTGGTTTTACAACCCAACGTAGATCCTTACAGCGAGAAATACGGTATAAAAAACGAAGTAGTAGCCAGGAACCTGACAGAACTGGCAAAAGATTTTGTCGATACAAAGACCGATTACCTCATAGCCCCGGAAACGACACTTTCGGAAGGGGTGGACATAGACAGGTTTAAACGGTCCAGAGGAAAGGCCATATTGCAGCAGATGTCCGTACAGTACCCCGGCCTGCACATCATCACCGGGGCGGATTTTTACCGTGGTTACGGCCAGATCGAAAAACCGACACCAACGGCGAACAGGCTCGGGAGGGACGGATGGTTTGATGCTTATAACGCAGCTGTACAAATCGATAATACGGACAGTCTTCAATTTTATATCAAATCGAAACTGGTAGTGGGCGTGGAGAATTTTCCTTTTAAAAATGTTCTGGAGCCGCTTTTGGGGAATATAATGATCGACCTGGGCGGTACCGTAGCTTCCCGGGGGGTGCAGAAAGAACGATCTGTATTTACTTCGGAAAACGGGACAGCAGCCCCTATTATCTGTTATGAATCTATTTATGGCGAATTCGTTACGGCTTATGTGGATAAAGGTGCAGATTTCCTCGCCATCATCACCAACGATGGCTGGTGGAGCAATTCGCAGGGACATAAACAGCATCTCAGTTATGCGCGGTTACGCGCTATAGAAACCCGGAGGAGTGTTGCCCGCAGTGCCAACACGGGAATTTCCGCTTTTATAAACCCCCGGGGAGAAGTACTGCAAACCCTGCCTTATGAAACGAAAGGAGCCCTCCGTGGAGAAGTGGCCCTTAACGATAAACTTACTTTTTACGTAAAATATGGCGATTATATAGCCCGGATAGCTGTCATGATATCCGTTCTGCTCATACTGTATGCCCTTGGTAAGAAGAAATCAACAGGAATTTGAGATATGACTTGCGATTTCGGATTTACCGGAAAAACATGCTCGTAAACCGGAAATCAGGAGGTTTCCTCAGTTTTTTCTGACACTTCCGGATACCGATTTTCCCGCGGAAACAGATGCGGGATTGCCGGAGTAGCGGATATCCCCGCCACTGCTGGCGCTTGCTACGAGGTTTTTGGTCACATACAGGGACACATTTCCGCCGCTGCTCGCTTTGGCGTCACATTTTGCCACTTCCAGCTCGCCGGCTTTTAAAGAGCTTCCGCTGCTTGCCCTGGCATGCATGGAATTGGCCCGGCCTTTAATGCGGATATCCGAACCGCTGCTCGTATCGCAGGAGACATAATCGGCTTCCGTCTCCAGGCGAATAGCACTTCCGCTGGAAGATGTCAGTTCCAGTTTATCTGCTTTGAGCAGGTCTTCCACAAAGATATTGGCCCCGCTGGATGAAGCAATGGCGCTGACTTCCGGGGCACTTACATAGATTTTTTTGGATTTGGACCTACCGATGTTCTTATCCGTATATATATGCAGATCGTTACCCCGTACCTCGGTGCGGATAATGTCGAGCAGGTTTTCATCTGCTTCTACGGTGATGGAATGGGTCGGGTTCTGCCGGATATGGACCTCCAGGCCGTTACTTGCCTTTACAGCGGTGAATCCTCCGGAAACGGAGGCCGTTCTTTTTTCGGTTTGTACATTGCCGTTTCCGGATACTCCTACAATACTTCCGAACTGGCAGGAGGACAGAAAAAAGGAGAGAGCTGCTGCGATTAAGAATTTGACGATTGTGGTCATAACGTTTCGTTTTTTGGTTGATAGATAAATGATTTGATGGATGTCTTCTGTTATTATTTCTGTTACAAAACTGTAATATTCTTCATTGTCTTTATAAAATTTATGGCCGAGTTGTATTTTTTGGTTGATGAACTGTTATACTACGGTATCTTTTTTGTTTCCGGCCTTGATTCGTATTCCTCCTTTGTCTATTTTCATTTCGAAATTATCTCCGTTTTCATCTTTGATATCTATATCGATACCGTTGGAATCTATCCGGATCCTTTCGTCCTTATCGGGAGTCGTTTTTTCTTCGTCCAGTATTTCCTGCTCCTCACAATCCAGGCAGTGAAGCTCTTCTTTTCCCATTTTCCAGTAATGTCCCGGCAGGTCATAGCTGGAATATCCCATATTATTGGCATTTCTGTATCCCAGCTTTCTGCGAAGGGAAGGGGCCGGGTAAATAACCGTACCTTCGGGTATGGATAAAGTGACTTCCACTTCCTGTTCCCTGTACTTGTTTGCGTAATTGGTGAGCAGATAATCCGGGAAATACAGCGTATTGTTTTTCAGGGAAAAGTCATATTCTATTTCTGCTGCCTTTTCCCTGGCTTTCTCATAGCTGCTGCTTTCCGCACTCTTGTGTATTTTTACCCGTCCGAGGGAATCTTCCGAGGCGGTGAAATTGATCTTAATATCCTCCAGGTAGAGCTTTTTGTTACCGTTGTTCACGACAATATCAAAACGCTCGTTGTAATACCTGTCATCCCACGACCCGTAACTTTCCGCTTCTATCCGAAGGGTGTCGGAAATGGGATAGGAAAGTTGCCTGGTTTCCGTAGAGCTTGCGGTAAATGCCTTTTCCGTTGCCTGTTTGATCCCCATTACCGTAAGGCCGATCACTGAAATAAGCCAGAGAGCAAGCAGAACATATTTGGCTGTACTTCCTATGGATTTCAGGTTATTGACCAGTATTTTCAGCCCGAGAAGGAACAAGAAGAAGAAGGGTATGCCCACGGCAAAGAAAGTAAACAGCGATACCACCCAAACCGGAACTCCACTGGTGTTCAGCACTTCGATGTAGTGGGTCCAGGGACCTTCTATGAAACCTACGGAGCCCACGGTAAACAGCCCGATGAACAATCCTATGATAGTGGTTGCGGCACATATGATAAGGATAATGCCTATGAACTTGGCAAACACATTGACCAGTACAGTCATTACATCCCCCAGGAAGTCAAAGAAAGTCCTGGAGCTGGACTTTACCTTATTGCCCATTTTCTTATAATCCACATTCTTTACTTTCTCGGAAACTTCATCAAAGCCTTCCCGTACCTTTTTCTCTATGTTGCTGATGTTCACCGGCTCACCTTTCATGGCCAGTTTCTGAGAGGTCGTGGAAGCCTCGGGAACGAGTATCCAAAGGAGGATATAGATGAGGATACCGGAACCTACTCCCGCTACTACCAGAAATATCCATAGGAGACGTATCCATAAAGCATCCACCCCGAGATAATGCCCCAGTCCGGATGAGACCCCGCCGATGTATTTGTCATCCGGGTCACGGAAAAGTTTTTTGCTTGTCCTTTTCTGGTTTTGAGAGGTTGAGGAAGAGGATGAAGAAGGTTCCTGGTTCGGCTGATCTTCAAAGATCTCATCGTCCACGAGATAATCTTCCGGTTGTCCCATGATGGTAATAACTTCTTCAACCTCGGCCATACCTACGACCTGTCTTTCGTTCTGTATTTTTTCCGAAAAGAGTTCTGCTATACGTGCCTCGATATCGGCAATGATCTCGTCACGGCCCTGCGAGTCGGTAAAGGAACGCTTTATGGCATCCAGGTAGTCCCGGAGTTTTATATAGGCATCCTCGTCGATATGGAAGAAAAGTCCGCCCAGGTTTATATTTGTCGTCTTATTCATTGTCTGAGGTTTTTTGGCTTGTTACAATGGTTACTGCGTTATGTAATTCTTCCCAGGTGGAAGAGAGTTCGTTTAAAAATAATTTTCCCTTGTCGGTCAGGGCATAGTATTTACGCGGTGGTCCGGAAGTGGATTCCTCCCAGCGGTAATTCAGTAACCCTGCATTTTTAAGTCTTGTGAGCAGGGGATATATTGTTCCCTCTACCACAAGCATCTTTGCGTTTTTGAGAGTTTCCAGTATTTCAGAGGCATACTTGTCCTGGTCCCTTAGGATAGACAGGATACAGTATTCCAGAACTCCCTTCCGCATCTGCGCTTTTGTGTTTTCGATATTCATGAGTTCATAAGTGCTTTAATTAACTGTTCGTTTTTTGATGATGTATGATGATGTATGATGGACTTATTTAATGAAATTTATGGTTAACGGATACCGGTATGCTATACCCTCGTGTGCCCGCATGGCGGCAACGATAGTACAGATCACGTTAAAGAGGAAAAGACACAGGCACAGTATGCCATACACCCCCCAGAGTACAAAATGCTCACTGTGGTTAAAAATATTACGGAAACCGGTGTCTATGTTAATAGTATCGAAATCTGTAAGGGAATGGAAACCGATAAAATCCCATGTGGTGAAAAATGCCAGGGGTAAGACTGCGATTCCCAGTACAATGCTGTAAAGCAATATGCTCACCTGAAAATTAATGGCCTGTTTGCCGTGGTGCTCTACAAAAGGGGATGCTTTTTTATTGGACATCCACAATACAAGCGGCAGCAAAAAATTTCCGAATGGTACAATGTACTTGGAGAAAGTAGAAGCGTGTATAATAGCTGCTACATTTTTATGATTTTGAGTGATAGTCGATTCCATAACCTATTATTTTCTTATGCAAATATATATCTAAAAAAAGGTATTATGCAAAACATAGTACTATAAATTAACATTATATTAACATTTGTAATGATAGAATAACTTATTAATTATATGGTTGTTGCGCGTTTTTCCCGCGTTTTTCCGATGGGAATAGGTTTTGTGAGCGGGGAGCCGGTCCGGTTATGACGGGTAGTTTAATTGTTGCGGGAATATACCCGTAACGATATTTTCAATATCTTGTAACATAAAAAGGAATATATGAAAGCCAGCCCTAAAAAGTTGAATGTTTTTACCATGTTCAGGTTACCCTCGGCCTGGTGGTGCGGAGTTCGTGTGAGGTATATAGATGAAAAGGATTGTATAGTAACCGTCCGTCACCGCTGGATCAATCAAAACCCTTTTAATTCCATGTTCTGGGCTGTTCAGGGTATGGCGGCGGAACTGTCTACCGGGGCAATGGTAATAACCAAAATACAGGCAACCGGCAAGAAAATATCCATGCTGGTGGCTAATAACAATGCTAATTTCTCCAAAAAGGCTACGGGCAGGATTACCTTTACCTGTAACGACGGGGAGCGTATTGAAGAAGCCTTGCGGAAAACCCTTGAAACAGGAGAAGGGCAGACCTTCTGGATGCAGTCTGTAGGTACGGATGAGAAAGGGGACGTGGTTTCCACGTTTAATTTTGAATGGACGGTGAGGGCGAAGTAGTTCTGGAAGGACCGTCGGATTATGGAGTCCGGACGTTGACAAATGCTGTCGGATTTACGATGATATGTTTTCCCCGAAATTTAACAATTTCCAGATGAGGTTGCTCAGTGTTTTCCGAAGGAAAATGTAACGAAGCAACCTGGGTTTCGATACAGCGGCCTTCAGGCCGCTGCTCAACCACCTCTATACGGGCCGGATAATATGAAAAGGATTTAAAAAAGTCTATAGACAACGATACATAACCATAACTGAGGTTGCTGAGTGCCCAAGCGAAGCGGAGGGTGTACCGAAGCAACCGGGCATAATCAATCCCTGCTGCTGTCAAAAGAACGCTTTCCGCCAAGTATCTCAAAGAAAAGTTTAAAATCGGAGATCAGGCTCCAGAGGGGATATTTGAATGTAGCCGGTTTGTTTTTTTCGAAAAAAGCATGCCCGATCCACGCAAATCCGTAACCTACGACCGGAACGAGCAGCCATTCCCAGCCCCCGCCGGTAGCAATAAAAACAACAACCAGGACAAATACGAGGAAAGTACCGGTAAAATGGAGAATACGACTGGTTTTATTCCGGTGTTCCGTAAGGTAGAACCTGTAAAATTCCGGGAATGATTTTATTCTTTCTTCCATGGGAAAAACAGCTTGAAAGTGCTCTAAAAGATACGAAAAAACGATAAATGGTATATAATCAGTCAGTTATTTTTCTCGGGATGTTTTTGGAAAGCCTTGCCAGGAGTTCATAATTGAGCTGGTCACTATATTCGCTGAAGGATGCTACAGACATAGTGTCCTTCCCCTGAGTACCGATCATCATTACTTCATCTCCCTTTTTGAGGGTGGGAATTTCGGAGACATCAACGATCATCATGTTCATGCCTACGGTGCCGATGACCACACATCTCCTGCCATGTATCAGCACCCGTCCCTGGTTGCTGAGAGAACGGCTGTAGCCATGGGAATACCCGACGGGCACGACGGCGATTTTCATTTTCTGCCGGGCCATGAACGAAGTACCATAACCTATGAAATCCCCGGTTTTTACCTTTTTGATACTCATAACCTCACTTTTCCAGGTGATGACCCTGCAAAGCGGGTCGGTTTTGGTCTTTCGCTTGTTCAGGAAACTGACAAATGTTTCAGGGCTGGGCCACAGCCCGTATTGCATAATACCTATACGCACCATATCCATACGTGTTTCCGGATAGACCATAGCCGCGGCAGAGCATGCCGTATGGCATATTTCAGGGTCAAGTCCTTCCCCGCTGAACAGGCTGCGTACCTTTTTATAAACCCTTATCTGTTCTGTAACCCGGTAATGATTGGCTACACTTTCCGCTCCTGCGTAATGTGTGCATAACCCTTTGAATTCCAGATGATCCTTTTCTGTTTGTAATAGCCGTATTACCCCCGGGATTTCCCGAATACCGAAACCCGTACGGTTCATGCCGGTTTCAACCTCGATATGTATTCCTGCTTTTTTATGTAATCTTTTCGCCGCCTTAATGGCTTTTTGAAGCCGGTCCTTCTCAAAGACAAAAAAGGAGACCCCGTTGGCAATGGCCCAGGATATGGCATCGTCTTCCATAAATCCCATGATCATTACCTCCGTATTTTTTTTCGTGACCTCCTTTACCTTTCTGGCCTCGTCGGAATCGAAAACGGAAAAGTGATCTATACCGCAACGTGATGCCATATGAACGAATTCTTGTATGCCATGACCATAAGCATTGCCTTTGACCACAGAAGATATCCTGACGTCCCGGCCTAAAGTCCTTTTCAGGAAATGCAGGTTCTTTTTCAGTGCGGAAAGACTTAATTCTATGGTGGAATTAGTGTGCATATTATCTGTCGGATATTATTTTTTGGATTATGTGGTAAAACATCTGCACCCCTGTGGAAATTATCCCGTCCGGAAAATCATAATCCGGATTGTGCAGGGCAGGGGTATTTTCTCCTGCTCCCAATCCGAACAGTGCCCCCGGATATTTCTGGGTAAACAGTCCGAAGTCTTCACCCCAGCCGAAAGGCGTGTCTTTTTCATACAGGTCAAATCCCTGTTGTCCGGCGACCTCACGTATATATTGGATTGCTTTCGGGTGGTTTTCATTTGCAGGAAACCCCTGGGTCCAGGAAATGTAGGGTTTCAGGCCATATCGCTGTGCTGTCTCCCTCGCGATCTTTTCGGCAGTTCCGGCTGTGGTCTTCATCCTGTTATTGTCTTTACAGCGGATGGTAAAATGGACCTCGCCCTCCCCGGCGGAGATACCATAAGCTTTTTCACCCATCCGGAGGTATATGGGGGCCACCTGACAGAAATCATCGGAAGCTATATCCGGCTGCACCAGGGCCTGGAATTGCCGGATGATATCCGCAATGGCAGAAGCCGGATTAATACCTTTTTCCGGTTCGCCCGCATGGGCGGTCTTTCCTTTCAGCATGATGATAATACTGTGGACCGCCGGAGTAAATGTCCCTTCTTTAATAACGATCTGCCCCTCGGGGAACGAAGGGAGGTTGTGCAGGGCAAAGACATAATCCGGATCCATATCTCCGAACCTGTTATCGGCAAGAACACACTTTGCCCCGTTACCATCTTCTTCCGACGGCTGGAACAGCAGTATAACCCGCCCTTTTTCCGGGCGATAACGGTGCAATAGTACTGCCAGCCCGGCAACTATGGCCATATGACCATCATGGCCGCATTTATGGGATATGCCCGGAGTTCCTGAGCGATGGAGAAATGTGTTGACCTCGGGAATGGGCAAAGCATCCAGTTCACACCGTATGAGCACGGTCTTCCCTCTTTCCGTTCCTTTGTAAATGGCCGCAATCCCAGTTCCGCCAAGATGCGTCACAACCTGGTCCGGGGTATGCTTCCGGAGGAAGGACAGTATGGTCTTTGCCGTTTCATGTTCTTTTCCCGATACTTCCGGGTGGCGGTGCAGGTATTTCCGGAGTCGGGTAAGTCTTTCCGTGTCGATATGGATGTCGGTCGTCATAAAGGATGTTTTTTCAGGGGGAAACCCGGAATCTGACGGAATGCGGTCTTACTAAAATAATAAATTAAAGAAGAACGGAACAACGATCGGGCAGAAAAGTCCGTTCCCGGTATTTCCCGCCATTTCGGGAAGGTCTTTTCAGATTTTTTGCGTATTTTATTGGCAAACAAATACTTTTGCTATGAAAATATCCCTGAAAAATCTCAAAAAATTCCTGTTACCCATCCTGATTTTTGTTGTGTCCCTCACCATTTCCATGTTAAAAACTACGTTTTACGGGATTAACGCGGAATTGGGACGGATAATGGAAAAGGCGGGAGCGATCCTGCTTATTGCCAGTTTTGCCTGGGCAGCCATAGTAGCTACGCATATGGCTAAAAGAATATTTCTGCGGCATACGGATATTACTGTTGCGGACAACCTGCATTCGCGGAAACTCTATACCCAGTACACCATTATCGAAAGGATTATCGTATTTATTATTATTCTTGTGGCTATAGCCTTTGTATTGATGTCATTTGAGAATATCCGCAGGATAGGGATCAGCATTTTTGCATCGGCCGGGATAGCAGGCATCATACTCGGGCTTGCGGCGCAGAAAGTCTTCGGCTCCATGCTTGCCGGTCTGCAGATAGCCTTTACCCAGCCTATCCGGATGGATGACGTGGTTATCGTTGAAGGCGAATGGGGCCGTATAGAAGAAATTACCCTTACCTATGTGGTCATAAAAATATGGGACCTGCGCAGACTTGTGGTACCCTCCACTTATTTTATAGAGCATCCGTTCCAGAACTGGACGCGTACAAGTGCCGAACTGCTGGGGACGGTCTTTATCTATACCGATTATTCCGTGGATTTTGACAGGGTCAGGGAAGAGCTTACACGGCTTCTGGAAAGTTCTCAACTCTGGGACGGTAAAGTAAATGTACTGCAGGTGACCGATGCCAAAGAAAACAGGGTAGAGGTACGCGCCCTGATGAGCACGCGGAACTCTTCGGACGGATGGGACCTGCGGGTATATGTCCGCGAACATCTGCTGCTCTTTCTGCAAAGAGAATTTCCCGATAGCCTTCCCAAAACCAGGGTGTATGTGGAAAATAATAGACCCGAAAGCAGGAATTCGGGTTCCGCCTTAAATTCCTGACACCACTTAAAAAATACTTGTCAATTTTTCGGTTGCAGGCTCATGCCGTATTTTGTCCCTTTGTTTCAAAATAAAAATCATGAGCAGATACGAAAAATTTTTAGAATTACATGATCAGCCCGTACCTTTATTTCTCGGTAATGTCTGGGACGTGAAAAGTGCCGTTATCATGGAACAGCAGGGATTTAGGGCTCTTGGAACATCAAGTGCCGCAATTTCCCACATGCTGGGATATGAAGACGGGGAAAACCTGTCTTTTGACGAATTGCTGTTTGTGGTAAAGCGGATCGCCGCTAAAACCGGGCTGCCCTTGTCCGTGGATATCGAAGGAGGGTACGGAAGAGAGATATCCCGGGTTATAGAGAACCTGGAAAAACTCTTCGAACTGGGAGTTGTAGGGATAAATATAGAGGACTCACGTATGGAAGAGGAGAGAGTATTGCTTCCTGCCGGGGATTTCAGCGAATATCTCCGGGAAATAAAAAAATATCTGGAACGGAAAGATATGAATATGTTCATCAATGCGAGGACGGACACTTTTCTCCTCGGGACTCCCTCTCCCCGGGAGGAAACGGTAAGGAGAGCAAAACTATACGGGGAGGCGGGGGCAGACGGGGTGTTTGTCCCCTGTATCGTTGAGGAAGAAGATATACGGTGTGTTGTATCTACTACGGCGCTCCCGGTGAATGTTATGTGTGTGCCGGGCCTGCCTCCTTTTGACCTGCTGCGCGGGTTGGGGGTCAGGCGGATCAGTATGGGGAATTTTATGCATGCCCGGTTAATGGATATATTGAAACATCAGGCGGACAAAATACGGACAGAGGGTTCGTTTAAAAACATATTCGAAAATGCTGGTAACGGAGAATGATAAAATAGAACGGTTTTATAAAGCCCTTATCGAAAGGGACAGCCGTTATCTCGGAATTTTTTACGTATGTGTAAAGACCACGAAAATATTTTGTATTGCTACCTGTCGTGCGAGGAAGCCCAAACAGGAAAATATATTCTTCTGCACTACTGCCGGAGATGCCCTGTTGCACGGCTACCGCCCGTGTAAAGTATGTTGTCCTATGGAGAATGTAGATGAACCTCCGGAAAATGTAAAAGAACTGATGCAGATGACCGCAGCAGATCCCGAAAAGAAAATTTCGGATGATGACATTCGCCAAATGGGATACACCCCCGAAAAAATCCGCAGGTGGTTTAAAAAACATCACGGGATTACTTTTCAGGCATACCAGCGGATGATCCGGATAAACACGGCATTTGTTCAATTGAAAAACGGTAACCGCGTCACAGATTCCGCCTTTGATTCCGGGTACGGATCTTTAAGCGGTTTTGGTTCGGCCTTTAAAAATATTTTCGGGGTTCCCCCGGAAGACGCTTCCGGAAGAAATGTTATCTATATACACAGGTTTACCACCCCGCTGGGGCCTATGTTTGCCTGTGCTACGGAAACGGGCCTTTGTCTTCTTGAATTTACGGACCGCAGAATGCTGGAGTATGAGTTCAGGGACTTGTCCCGCCGGCTCGGGGCAGTCATTATTTCCGGAAGTAATGCCCATCTCGAATCTACGGAACAGCAGGTAGGAGAATATTTCAGAGGAGAGCGAAAAGCATTTGACATTCCCCTGTTAACTCCCGGAACGGATTTTCAGCAGAAGGTATGGCAAAAGCTTATTGAAGTACCTTATGGCACGACCAGTACTTACGGACAGCAGGCCATGGCCATGGGACGGCCCACTGCGGTCCGGGCCGTTGCAAGGGCAAACGGCTATAACCGTATATCCATTATTATTCCCTGTCACCGGATTATCGGGGCGGACGGACAGTTAACCGGTTACGGAGGAGGTATTCCCCGGAAACAATGGCTGCTGGAACATGAAAAACAAAACAAATAAATAGCAGGAGTTGTAACAATTTTATTTTTCTTTATACTTATAATTGTATCAATCTTAGAAATAAAACCAATGACAGCACACGAAATTGATTACCACATTTACGGCGAGGAAATGCAATATGTGGAAATAGAGCTGGACCCGCAGGAGGCCATTGTAGCCGAAGCAGGCAGTTTTATGATGATGGATAACGGTATAAGTATGGATACCATCTTCGGAGATGGCTCCAATCAGGAGAAGGGTGTATTGGGGAAATTGTTTTCTGCCGGGAAACGCCTGTTAACCGGGGAGAGTCTTTTCATGACTGTTTTCCTGAATGCGGAAACCGGAAAGAAAAAGGTGAGCTTCGCTTCTCCGTACCCTGGGAAGATAGTTCCGATAGACCTTACCAACTACGGCGGTAAATTTGTGTGCCAGAAAGATGCTTTTCTCTGCGCAGCAAAAGGGGTAAGTGTGGGAATTGAATTTTCCAAGCGCCTGGGAAGAGGTTTCTTTGGTGGTGAAGGTTTCATTATGCAGAAGCTGGAAGGGGATGGTATGGCCTTTGTCCATGCCGGTGGAACTATGGCGAGAAAGGAACTGACCCCGGGAGAGGTGTTAAAAGTAGATACGGGCTGTATCGTGGGCTTTACCAAAGATGTGGATTACAATATAGAATTCGTAGGAGGAATAAAGAACACCGTCTTCGGGGGTGAAGGACTTTTCTTTGCTACATTGCGTGGTCCCGGAGTGGTATATGTACAGTCGCTTCCGTTCAGCAGGCTTGCCAGCAGGGTATGGGCCGCAGCACCACAGGGAGGTGGAAAGGATAAGGGGGAAGGAAGTGTGCTGGGTGGCCTCGGAGATATTCTCAGTGGGGATAACCGGTTTTAAAAATGTGATAATTAGCCAATGAGGTAATGCGATAATTCAGTAATTTGAATTTAAGGATGTTGCCTGAATAACTCCATAGCTCAATAACCAGAGGGTAATTTTATTGTTTGTCAAAACCTATGGATGTCAAGGCGATAGTAGTTTAGTTATTAACAAGTCAATAACTTCATTATCCCATTGGCTAATTATCAAATCGGCACATTGACCCGTTTATTCCTTTACCCTTACAGTGTCCGGTACCAGTCCGGTATAATCTCCGCCATTGCGGATAACATCCCGAACAATCGAAGAACTGATATAGGATTTCCCGGAAGAAGTGAGCAAAAATACAGTTTCTATTTCCGATAATTTCCGGTTGGTGTGTGCAATGGCCTTCTCAAATTCGAAGTCTGCCGGGTTGCGCAGCCCTCTCAGGATAAACTGGGCATTTATTTTTTTACAGAAATCCACGGTAAGCCCTTCATAGGTCATGACCTTGATTTTCGGGACATCCCGGAAAGCTTCTTCAATGAACTGTTTCCTCTCTTCAACAGAGAACATGTACTTTTTTTCGGCATTGATACCTATGGCAATGACCAGTTCGTCAAACAAGGTGAGTCCCCTGGTAATAATATCGTAATGTCCTAAGGTAATGGGATCAAAAGATCCCGGAAAAATAGCTCGCTTCATGATTTCTGGATCGGAGTTGTTGTCTTTTCTTCTTTTAAATATAACTATTTTTTCAGAGCCTCTTCCACCGCGTTGTTAAAAAGTTCTTTAAGGGATATACCTGCAACACCTGCCTGCTGCGGCAAAATACTTTCCGTAGTAAGTCCGGGGATGGTATTTATTTCCAACAGGTGCGGAATATCGTTTACTATAATGTATTCACTTCGGCTGAAGCCTTTTAATTTCAGGATATCGTAAACCTTTTTCGCTATTTCCGATACTTTTGCGGTCATTTCCGCGGATAATCGCGCCGGGGTTATTTCCTGGGACTGACCGAGATATTTGGCATTGTAGTCAAAAAAGTCGTTTTCCGAAACTATTTCCGTAACAGGCAGAACCATCGTCTCTCCCCGGTACTGAATGACGCCCACGGAAACTTCCGTCCCGTCGAGAAAAGATTCTATAATAATTTCGTCATCTTCCTTAAAGGAATATTCTATGGCCCGGGGGAGGTCCTCCTCCTTATGTACTTTGGAAACCCCGAAGCTGGAGCCGGCCTTGTTGGCCTTGACAAAACACGGAAGACCTACTTTGGCTACAATATAACTGGTATTAATGATATCTCCCTTATTGATATAGAAAGAAGCAGCACACGGAATGCCATATGCTTTCAGTACGGAAAGACAATCCCTTTTGTTAAACGTAAGGGCAGCCTGGTAAAATCCGCAGGAAGTATGCGGAATGTTCAGGAGGTCCAGGTAGGCTTGTATGTAACCGTCCTCACCGGGTGACCCGTGTATGGCGATGAAAACAGCATCGAAATTTATTTTTTCACCCTTCGGTGAAATGCTGAAATCGTGTTTGTCTACCGGGAATTCAGCTTCATTATCGTCTACATACACCCATTTGTCCGGGAAGATATGGACCCGGAAAAGATTGTAAATTTCACGGTTCAGGTGCTGGTATACTACATTACCGCTTTTTAGGGAAATCTGGTATTCGCTGGAATACCCCCCCATCAGAATAGCAATATTTTTTTTCATCGGCTACACGAAAGAGTTCCGTAAATTCGTTTAATCAAAAGTATCATTAATAAATCAAAAGATAAAAAAACTTTTAGGATTAAATTTGATGCCGGTAAGCGATGGCAGGTGCGTGGAACTCCCTTGGTAGTGGCGATCGGAGAGAATGACGCCCGAAGGCGGTTTCCCCTCCCGAAATAAGTAAACAGTTTCATATCTTTGTCAACTAAATAAAGAACATGAGTATTTTTAGATTCCTGGGGAGTAAAACTTTTCTGACCCAGATAATAATAGCAGTGGTGGTATCGGTAGCATTGGTTCTTCTCGCATTGCAATGGCTGAAGATCACAACAAATCACGGTGAGTTTGTCACCGTACCCGACCTTTCCAAGAAAACCCTGAACGAGGTTAAGGAGACCCTCGAGAATGCGGACCTCCGTTTTGAAGTGCTGGATTCAGCCAATTTTAACCCGGGGTACCCCCGATATTCCGTTATAGAGCAGGAACCCGTAGGGGGGAGTACCGTAAAACAGAACAGAAAAATATATCTCACTATAAATCCTTCCGGATACCGGGAGGTAAGTGTACCGAATATCATACAGGTCACCAGGCGGAATGCCGAATCCATGCTCCGCGCCGTAGGATTGGAAGTCGGAAGGGTGGAATACATAGACGAGATAGGTAAAGACATGGTTTACTATATCCAATACCAGGGGAAAAAGATCGCCCCGGGAGACCAGTTTCCGAAAACCACCAAAATAGACCTCGTATGCGGGAACGGGGGGGAAGAAGAGCGGAAAAAAGAAGAAGCGGCAAAAGAGGAGGCGGAAACGGAAGATACAAATAACGAAGGTGATGGCGGAGCATAACGATATTGAAGAACAGGACGACGAATTATACGAACACTACAGTTTTAAGGCAGGAAAAGGGCAGGAACCGCTGCGGGTAGATAAATTTCTGATGAATTTCATAGAAAATGCAACCCGGAATAAAATACAGCAGGCGGCCAGGAACGGTAATATATGGGTTAACGGAACAGCCGTTAAATCCAATTACCGCGTAAAGGCCGAGGATGAGGTAAAAGTATTGTTCGAACACCCGCCATACGAATACCTGCTTACCCCTGAAAATATTCCGCTGGATATTGTTTATGAAGATGATGAGCTGCTGGTGGTCAATAAACCGGCAGGTATGGTTGTGCATCCCGGTCACGGTAATTATAGCGGAACACTTATCAATGCCCTGGTGTATCACTTTGAACACCTTCCGAAAAACAGTAATGAACGTCCGGGACTGGTGCACCGCATAGATAAAGATACCAGTGGGCTATTGGTTATTGCCAAAACGGAACAGGCCATGACCCACCTGGCAAGGCAGTTTTTCGACAAGACCAGTGAAAGGGAGTATGTGGCCCTGGTATGGGGAAATATAGAGGAAGAAGAAGGTACGGTGGAAGGACATATAGGAAGGCATCCCAAAAACCGTTTGCAGATGGCTGTTTTCGAAGACGGGACGCACGGTAAAGAAGCCGTAACCCATTACAAGGTCCTGGAACGGCTCGGTTATGTAACCCTGGTATCCTGTAAACTGGAAACGGGGCGTACACATCAGATAAGGGTGCATATGAAGCACATAGGGCATACACTTTTCAATGATGAACGTTACGGGGGAGAAAAAATACTCAAAGGGACCACCTTTACCAAATACAAACAGTTTGTGGATAATTGTTTTAAAACACTGCCTCGCCAGGCCTTACATGCCAAAACCCTGGGCTTCGAACACCCGGTTACCGGAAAGTTCATGAGTTTTGATTCTCCCCTGCCGGAAGATATGGTCGCATGTATAGAGAAATGGCGGAATTATGCCCGGCATATGGAATTGTGATTTTTACGATTTTAATTTCAGATTTTATTGGTGTTTTTCCTACTTTTACAAGAACCCTAAACAATTAGCCACCCCCATGAAAAAGACCCTCTTTTCTATAGCGGCACTTATGCTTGCTCTAAATTCGTGTAAAAAAAGACAACCCGTAGACATTGTAGTAACCAATGCCAATGTATACACCGTAAACGACCATTTTGACAAAGCAGGATCCTTTGCCATAAAAGACGGGAAATTTATTGATGTAGGAAATGTAGAGGACATAGGAAATAAATATTCCGCAAGGGAGATCATTGATGTAAACGGAAAAACCGTGGTTCCCGGGCTTATCGATGCTCATTGTCATTTTTACGGGCTGGGGCTTAACCGGCAGCATGTAGATCTCGAGGGAACTGCAAGTTTTGATGAAGTAGTGGAAAGAGTGGTCGTCTTTCAGAAAGAGAAACAACCGGAAGTTATATTCGGAAGAGGATGGGACCAGAACGATTGGGAGGTAAAGGAATTCCCGGAGAAAGACGTGCTGGATTCCCTGTTCCCCGATACACCCGTAGTATTGGAACGTATAGACGGACATGCCTATCTCGTAAACAGCAAAGTGCTGCAAATGGCCGGAATAAACGGGCAAACCATTGTGGACAACGGTGAAATCGTAATGAAGAACGAAGAACCGACCGGAGTATTGGTAGACGGGCCTATGGCCCTCGTAGATGCCGTACTTCCCCCGCCGGACAGGAAGACACAGGTACAGGCATTACTGGACGCGCAGAAAATATGTTTCGGGTACGGGCTAACTACGGTAAATGATGCCGGGCTCACCCGGGAAACCATAGAACTTATAGACAGTCTGCAACGTATGAACGCTATGGACATGCGGGTATATGCCATGGTAAGCAACAGTAAAAAAGATGTTGTTTACTTTTTGTCAAGAGGAGTGAAAAAAACCGACAAACTCCACGTCCGGTCCGTAAAAGTATATGCGGACGGTGCACTGGGATCGAGAGGAGCAGCGTTGAAAGCCCCTTATACGGACAAGCCGGGGCATTACGGGGCCATGGTAACACCCGTTGCGGATATCGAAGCACTGGCCTTAAAAATAGCAGCTTCCGACTTTCAGATGAATACCCATGCCATTGGAGATTCTGCCAATGTTGCCGTATTACGGGCATATGCCAAAGCGCTGGAAGGAAAAAAGGACAGGCGATGGAAAATAGAACACGCGCAGGTGATAAGCCCCGAAGATTTTGATTATTTTGAACAGGGTATCATACCTTCCGTACAACCCACACATGCTACCAGCGATATGTACTGGGCACAGGACAGGTTGGGGAAAGACCGTGTACAAGGGGCATATGCCTATAAAACGCTTCTGGATAAGGCCGGGGTTATTGCCCTGGGTACGGATTTTCCGGTAGAGCATGTTAATCCGTTCTATACTTTTTACGCTGCTGTGGGAAGAAAGGACCTCGATGGGTATCCTAACGGGGGATTCCAGCCTGAAAACGCCCTGAGCAGGAAAGAGGCGCTGAAAGGTATGACCATATGGGCGGCGTATTCCAATTTTGAAGAAGAGGAGAAGGGAAGTATAGAAACCGGTAAACTGGCCGATTTTATTATACTGGACAAGGATATTATGCAGGTTCCCCTGGAAGAAATCCCCGCAACAAAGGTGGAGGGGACTTTCATAGGAGGGAAGAAGGTATATTAAATTGTTCCGGACATGTCATAAATCGGTTTATCTTTGTAAGAAGCTGTATTTATATGCATGACCTTCCGGATATAAGAAAGCACTTCAAACCCCTTCAGCCGACTGTGGGAGGGAACGATTCGGGGGTGACTTATTCGGAACTGTTTCCGCATATGCACCTGGGCAATTATATTTATTGTTACTGGGAACTGAAGACTACCCGGAGGCTCACAACCCCTTTCCCTTATAAAGTAGTGGCGGATGCCTGTACGGATATATTTTTTGAGACCGGGAATCCGGAGGACATGTTCGTTATGGGTTTTTCCACCGAATATACCGAATTTCCGCTCGACCCCCAGTTCCGTTATATAGGTATCCGTTTTTTGCCCGCGGCTTTTCCGCTTTTATTTCGTATCGGTGGCAACGAACTTACAGGGCGCGTAGAAGCATTACACCATCTTTTGCCTCACGTATTCAATGGATTGATACCTCGTGTTTCCGGTAATATGACTTTCCCGGAATATGCAGGTACATTCGATTGTTATTTCAGGGAAGTGGTAGGGCTGGCAAACCTGAATACGGACCATCGCTTTTTCAATGCCCTGGACATTATCATAAAAAAACAGGGCATATTGCAGGTACAGGAAGAACTGGATACCGGGGTCAGTCCGAGACAGTTGCGGCGCCTGTTCGATTTTTATATAGGGAGCACGCCCAAAACATTCAGCAAGGTAGTGCGTTTTCAGCATATTCTGCAGGCCAAACCCTCCACACAAAGCCTGAGGGAAAACAAAGTGTTTTTTGATGCGGGATACTACGATCAGTCCCATTTCATCAAAGAGTTCAAAAACATGTATGGCATGACACCTTCCCTGGCATGGAAAATCCGGACATAAAAAATCCGGAAATTTTTCAATTAAGGAAATTTTCCGGATTTTTCGGATATAATTAAAAAAACTATCTTTCGCTGATCGGTACCTTAACCCGTGTAGTATCCCATCCCATATACATGTCGGCTCCGTTATCTCCGGGTTCGAAAGTAATGGAGAAAGCTTCCAGGGATTGACTGTCCTTCTCGACAGGGACCGTTGTCCTGGCTACATCGTTGGCTTCTTTATAATCGAAAGCGCCCCATACGTCCGTATCACTGTTCAGGATTACCACCCATTCTTTTACCCCGGGAATGGTGAACAGGGTATAAGTACCAGCTTCAACCTCCTTATCTCCGAACATTACGTCTTTGAAAAAGGTGATCTCTGTTGCCTCATTGGCCCCGGTACGCCACACTTTGTCAAAAGGTACGAGTGTCCCGAAAACCGGCCTGTCTTTTTTCTGGGGCCTTCCGTAAACCACCTTTGCGACAGGGGCTGCCTTGCGGTCTGTACGGTAATATGCGATATCGCACGGACTTTTATCCAGTCCGCTGAATTTCTGTGCATTAGTTTCTGGGGCGAAGGTCAGTGCCACAACAAGTGCCAGTAAGCTGATATATCTCTTCATAACAGGAAAATTGTATTTTTTGGATTGTTATGGTCTAAATTAACAAATCTTTTTTAATCCCGCTCTGATGATCAGGAAACTTTGGGATATTTTTATAAGTTGTAGGAAAGCACCTCTTAAGATGATAATGCCTGGTCCAGGTCTGCAATAACATCCGCTACGTTTTCCAGTCCTACCGAAACTCTTACGAGCCCGTCCGTTATACTTACCTGCAAGCGATCTTCTTCACTGAGTTTGCTGTGTGTGGTGGATGCCGGGTGGGTTACTATGGTACGGGTATCTCCCAGGTTGGCGGATAGCGAGCACATTTTTATGGAATTCAGGAATTTACGGCCCGCTTCCACACCGCCTTTAACCTCAAAGGCCACAATGCTTCCACCGGCTTTCATCTGCTTTTTGGCTATTTCATATTGGGGATGGGACCTGAGAAAAGGATATTTCACCCAGTTTACCCGGGGATGATTTTCCAGGAATTCCGCTACCTTAAGTGCATTTTCACAATGCCTGTCCACACGTACGGCCAGGGTTTCGAGGCTTTTGGATAGTATCCAGGCGTTAAAAGGCGACAGGGATGGCCCCGTATTGCGGGAAAAGAGATAAATCTCCCGGATAAGATCTTTTTTACCCACGGTAATACCTCCCAGTACACGGCCCTGTCCGTCTATGAGTTTGGTAGCGGAATGAATAACCAGGTCCGCCCCGAATGCTATGGGGTTCTGGAGATACGGAGTAGCAAAGCAGTTGTCTATGACCAGGATAAGGTTGTGTTTTTTTGCTATTTCACCCAATAGTTCCAGGTCCAGGATGTCTACTGCCGGATTCGTCGGGGTCTCTGCGAAGAGTATTTTAGTATCCGGTTGTATGAGCGATTCTATCTTTTCCGTTTCGTCTACCCTGAAATAGGAAGTATTGATGTTCCACTTCGGTAAAAACTTGGTGAACAGGGTATGGGTGGACCCGAAGACCGACCGTGCAGCGACAATATGGTCACCGCTGTTCAGCAGGGCGGCAAAGGTAGAGAATACGGCCGCCATCCCGGTAGCGAAGGCATAACCGCTTTCCGCTCCTTCCATTTTACATATTTTATCTACGAATTCGGAGGTATTGGGATTGGTAAATCTGCTGTAAATGTTTCTTTCTTTTTCTTCTGCAAAAGAAGCCCTCATATCTTCCGCATCTTCAAAAACAAAACTGGAAGTAAGATATAACGGGCTGGTGTGTTCCAGGAATTCTGTTTTTTCTATACGGGTTCGTACGGCATCGGTTTCAAAGTGGGATTTGCTCATTATCTCGTGTTTTATTTTTTTATCTGTTAGGAATGTGTTTTTATAAAATTTCTTCGGCAATACGGTCCATTTGTTCCGTAATTATGGTCACATCTTCTTTACTGGTCATCCAGTTTACAAAAGCTGCCCGGATACCTTTTTTACCCTGATATACCGTTGGGGTCATAAAGACTTTTCCGCTGCGGTTGAGAGCAGTGAGGAAAGGCCGGACGTTCTCCTGGTTTTCTTCTCCGCTCAGCGTAAAACATACGGTGTTAAGCCGCACGGGGGCCAGCAGGTCAAATTTAGGGTTTTGTACTATAAAATCGCCCATCAGGAGTGTCATTTCAACGGAATTTTCCACGATATGCCTGTAACCTTTTTTACCGTAGGCCATTAATGTAAACCAGACGGGAAGAGCCCTGAGCCTCCTGGAATTTTCCGGCAGAAAATTGAGGTAGCTGAAATTCTCCATGGGATCTCCGAGGTAAGGGGCATTGGAATTCTGAAAGGTCTCTGCCTGTAACAGGTTATGCTCCTTACGTACGAGGAAAAATGCATTTTCGTAAGGTACGTTCAGCCATTTGTGACAGTCTATGGTAATACTGTCGGCGTCTTCCCAGCCTTTCAGCAGGTGTTCGTATTCAGGAGAACAGGCGGCAAAACCACCGAAAGCAGCGTCGATATGCCACCAGAAGTTATGCTTCTTCCGCAGTTTCCCGATCGCTTCGAAATTATCGAAATCGACGGTATTTACCGTTCCTGCACTGGATATTAATATAAAAGGAGCGCCTTCCAGTTCCAGTATCCTCTTCTCCAGGTCATCCGGGTCTATGGCTTCCCTGTTTCCCCCGAGCGTGTCTACTTTCAGTATATTCCTGCTTCCCAGTCCCAGCATGGCCAGTGATTTTACGGAAGACGAATGGGGAGTGGCCGTTAGTACATGTACCTTGTCCCGGATGCCGTCCCTGGCATAGTCTTTCCCCAGCTGTCTGCCATACCATTGCCTAGCTACGGCAAGGCAGGTGAAATTGGACATGGTGGCCCCCGTAACAAAACCACCGAAAAAGTCGGAGGGCAGGTCAAAGAGGGCCAGCAATAGTTTCACGGCCTCTTGCTCTATGACAGCCGAAATATCGCCTTCTCCTTTGACTGCCTGGGTGTTCTGGTCATATATAGTTGCCAGCCAGTCCCCTGCTATGGATGCCGGTGTGGAACCGCCGGTAACAAACCCCAGATACCTGGGGCCGGAAGAGGCGACGATGAGAGGCTCTAACCGGCTGTTAAATTGTTCCAGAGCCTTTGCAGCGCCAAGTCCTTCTTCACTCAGTCCGGGGATATCATCAACTTCAAAAGTTGTGGATACCGGTCTGTTATGCAGGTCGCCCAGATAATTCCCGGCCTGTTCCTTTACCTGCTCCAGTAAGGAGTCCAGTTCGCCGAAGTCCGTATGTAAATGCTGGTACATGAGCTCAATGTATTATGTTATTGCTATTGTATTATTCTCCACGGTCCGCCAGCCGTAATATATCTCCGAACACGCCCCGGGCCGTTACATTAGCTCCTGCACCGGCTCCCTGAATGACGAGTGGCCTTGTTCCATAAGACTCGGTGTATATTTCGAATATGGAATCGGAACCTTTGACCTGGCCGAGCGCACTTTGCTCGGGAACGGAAACGAGTTTCACCTCCAGGATGCCCTTGTCCTGCTGCAGGTCGCCCGAGAGTTCCCCGATATACCGCAGTACATGACCTGGTTCCTGCCTGGTCTTTATCTCCGTGTACGTGTTGTCGAGTTCTTTCAGACGGGAGAGAAAATCCGCAGCTTTTCCTTCGCGAAAACCTGAAGTTTCGGGGATGAGGTTCTGTATCCTGATGTCTTCAAATTCGTTACGGAGATCCAGTTCCCTGGCAAGGATAAGGAGTTTTCTCCCCACATCGTTACCCGAGAGGTCTTCCCTGGGGTCCGGTTCGGTAAACCCTTTGTCTATGGCTTCCTGCAATACTTCACTGAAAGGCCTGTCTTCCACGGAAAAAGTATTGAAAAGGTAACTCAGTGACCCGGAGAATACGCCTTTGATCCCGGTAATGTTCTCCCCGGAAAGGTGTAGCAGTTTTATAGTGTCTATAAGAGGTAAGCCGGCGCCTACATTGGTTTCGTAAAGATATTGTTTCTGGTTTTTGTCAAGGGTTTTCCTTAATTCTTTATAGAAACCGTAGCTAAGCGTATTAGCGATCTTGTTGGACGAAACTATGTCAAAACCGTTGTTGATCAGTTCGATATAATTTTCCACGAAATCCGCACTGGCCGTATTATCTATAGCAATAAGGTTTTCCAGGTGATGTGTTTTGGCATAGGAAATAACCGCATCTGCCCCGGGGGATTGATCGCTGTTACCGATAGCTTCCCTCCAGTTGTCCCCGATACCATTTTTATCCAGGAGTACTTTCCTTGAGTTGCCCACGGCAAAAATATTCAGGCGTATATTCTTGCGCTTTTCAATACTGCCGGCCGATGATAGTATTTGTTCGATAAGTGTTCCTCCTACCAGTCCGTGACCGAATATGGCGATATTGATCTTTTTGGAAATACCGAATATTTCCCCGTGTATAACATTAAGTGCTTTGTGCAGTGCAGATTTTTTTACGACCAGGCTGACGTTCTTTCCGGTGACGGTATTGTTGAACAGCAGGGGAACGACCTGGTTTCTTATCAACGCGTTATAGGGCTTGTGAAACGTACTGAGGTCCTGCCCGACAATGGAAATAACCGATACGTCATCTACTGCGGATATCTTGTTAACGTCTTTGGAGTAAAAGTCTTTTTCAAACTCCTTTTCCAGCTCCACGATGGCTCTTGTAGCGTTTTCCGCATCTACTACAAGTCCGATTCCCCTTTCCGAAGACCCTTGTGAAATAATACTCACACTGATATTGCTGTCACCGAGTGCCCGGAAGATCCGTGCATCGACTCCCGCTTTTCCGAGCAGTCCCCGCCCTTCCAGGTTAAGTAAGGCCACATTTTCCAGTACGGACAGTGATTTGATACCTTCTTTATTGGGTTCGGAAGTAATGAGGGTTCCTTTGTTATCGTTGTTAAAGGTATTGAGTATACGCAGCGGAATGTTCTTTTCTATCAACGGGATAATGGTTTTGGCATGCAGGATAGTAGCCCCGAAATTAGCCATTTCATTCGCTTCGTTATAAGATAGCTGTTCTATGCGCTGTGCATCGGGCACCAGCTCCGGATTGGCGGTGAATATACCGTCTACATGTGTATAGCTTTGCAGTTCCTCCGCATCCAGGAAGTTGGCTATAAGAGAGGCCGTATAGTTACTGCCGTTCCTACCCAGGGTAGTGGTCTCGTTTTTGGTGTTGGAACCTATAAACCCTGTTACGATATTTACCGTGTTGTGATTGTGTTTTTCGAAATGCCCGAGGACATTCTCCTTGGAAAGTTTTTCCAGGGGCTGTGCATTTCCGAATTTCTCATCCGTTTTGATGAGTTTCCGCGTATCGGTAAATACGGCATTGATACCTTTGTATTTTAATACTTCCGTGATGAGTTTGGCTGAAATAACTTCTCCTTTTGAAAGTATCTGGTCTTTGATTTTGGAACTGTAATCTCCCAGCAGGTTTACTCCTTCAAACAATTTTTCGAGCTTGGTGAATTCATCGGAAAAATCCACATAATCAAAACCGGCCTGCTGGTAGGTCCTAAACTCCTCTAACTGCTTTGTGAAATTTTCCCCTTTTGCGGCTTTCTCGAGTATCTCTTCCAGTTCGTTAGTCGCATTGCCCCTTGCGGAGACTACCACGGTTATCCTTTCTCCCTGTTCTATTTTATCTTCGATAATACGCAACGCATTGGTAATACCTTCTCCGTTAGCCAGTGATTTACCACCAAACTTCAATACTTTCATCCTGTTGTTTTTTCCTTTTTGAAATATTCCTCCTATGAGTTTTTCCAGTTGTTCGAATTCTATTAAAAAAGCATCGTGCCCGTGTACGGAATGTATTTCGCCGTAAGTTACCCTGTCATGGGCCTGTGCCAGTTGCTTATGTGTTTCCCTGTTTTCTTCGGCGGTGAAGAAAAGGTCGGAATCCACTCCTATGATATGGATATTGGCATTTATGGATTCCAGTACGTTAAAATGCTCTTTGTGCCCCCTGGTCACATCTATGGTTTTCAGCAATTGGTTCATCAGCTTATATGCGGCAAGCTGAAAGCGCTCCTGCAATTTATTGCCGTGATGCAACAACCAGCTTTCTACATTGAAAACCTTGAGTTCCTGGTTGGTGGTCCGGTTGAAACGGGTTTTGAAAGATTCCGGTGTGCGGTAGCACAGCATGGCGTGCATACGCGCATCGTGGACGGGCTGGCGGGAATTCACGAGGAATTGTTCCTGTACCTGGCAATTGGCAATAAGCCAGTCCGTTGATTTCCAGTCCGAAGCAATGGGAATGAGATGCTCGGTGATATCGGGATCGAGCACTGCCATTTCCCAGGCAATACCGCCGCCCATTGAGCCCCCTATGAGCGCAAAAAGTTTTCCGACACCCAGTTTTTCCAGGCCGGTCAAAAATATCCTTGCCATGTCACGAGCTACAAAATCCTTGTAGTTGTCTATGACAAATCCGTCATAACCGTTCCCCGGCACGTTAAAGGCCAGGATAGTGTAGATGGAAGTATCTATGCCCTTACCCTCCCCGATAAGGTCTTTCCACCAGCCCGTTTCTCCGGCAACATCCGAATTCCCGGTAAGGGCATGGTTGACCAGTATCACCGGAGCTTCTCCCAGCGTTTTTCCGAAAACCTGGTAAGATAGCGGGATACGTGGAATCTGCACACCGATCTCTGTGACAAAACCTGTAATTTCAAGCTGATTTAAATTGCTTTTCAATGTAACCGTTTTTTGTTTGTATGCGATATGTTACCAGAAAAGCTATTACGGAAAGTAATTACCCTTTAGACCGTGTCATGTGGTACACGGGGTTATCTTTCCCCGTATCCGGGGTAGAACGTAGCACCTTCTCCATGAGGGAGGGTTGCTAAGGCTTCACCGGGTCTATTCCCTCAGCCTTTCTTGATAACATCTTAATTATTTTTCTGAACTTGTGTTTCCTCCCGTTATAAAAGAACGGGCGGAACAAGGCGCAAAGTAATGGAATAATAATGAAACAGGCAATACTTTTGTATCAATTTTTGTATTTCGGAAAAAGAGACCGGATCAAATGGTGCCGAGTATTTTGTCCATGATCCATGCCGTATGTACTGCCGTTGAGCCGGTGGAAGGATGTATGGCTTGCCCTTCCAGGTGGTCCTTAATGTTTTTCACATGATACGCCTGTATGTTTTCCGGGTTGTCGATAAAGAGTTCCTGTATACCCTTATTATTACTCAGGATAACGGGAGCTTCGTCAAAGACCGAAAATGTGATTTTCCCTTTACTGCCCAGTATTTCCACCTTATCCTCGCGGGTATGACAGCCGAAATTCCAGCTTCCGGAGCCGGTAATGCCGTTGTTGTGCAACCAGCAGGCAGTTATGGCATCCTTTGCCGCATAAAGCCCCTGTTGATTGAGGCTTATACCATATACATCCCTGATCTCCCCGAGGAGGAAGGTAAAAAGGTCCAGGCCGTGGCTTGCCAGGTCATCAAAATAACCTCCGGAGGCTATGTGTACATCGGTACGCCAGTTGTATGCGCCGGAAAGGTCCTGGTCGTTCGGTGGTTTGCTGAGATGCCAGCTTATATGTCTTATATTGCCCGCCTCACCATTGTCCAGCCACGTTTTTATCCGGAGGAAACGGGGCAGGGAGCGTCGGTAATAGGCTACGAACAAGGGGACACCCGCTTCTTCAAAAGCCTCCTGAACAGCCAGGCAGTCCCGGTAGGAAGGGGCAAGGGGTTTTTCTATACAGCAGGGCTTGCCTGCTGCAGCTACCCGGAGCCCGTAATACTTATGTGTATCGGGAGGTGTAGCGATGTAAACGGCATCAATTTCACTATCGTTGATAAGATCGTCCGCATCGGTGTAATACTTCTTTACCCGGTGCCTTTGGGCATAATCGCGAACCTTGTCTTCATTGCGCCGCATTACGGCCGCCAGTTCAAATCCATTGGTCTTCTGATAAGCAGGACCGCTCTTTTTTTCGGTGACATTGCCGCATCCAATAATGCCCCAGCGAATGAATTTATGCATTATATCTTCTTATTTTACTGTAAATTTTAGCCGCTGCTTTGCGCATCGCAGGATCAGTTTTCTCACCGTGCCTTTAGCTCTCATCCTTCTGTCCTGTTTTTTTCTTATCCCCTTTTTCTTCAGCAGGCCCTCTCATATGTATGATCAGTCCGTTGAGGAAATTTCGTAAGAACTGGTCGCCGCATTCCATATATTTCGGATGGTCCTCTCTGCGGAAGAGGGCGCCCAGTTCGGATTTGGATACATTGAAGTCCACCAGTTTCATAATGTCAACAATGTCGTCGTTGGTTAGCTTCAGAGCTACCCGTAATTTTTTTAAAATGTCGTTATTGGTCATGAGTTGTTGTTAAATATTTTAAAAGTATTATTTTCCTGATGAGACTTCTATGGTGAACAGTTCGGAAAACGTTACCGAAGCCGTTTTGCGATCAAAGAAAGCCGAAGCGATCCCCAGGTTTCCGGCTTCCACCTGTTCCCTGATAAAAGGGTTATCACGCATTATTTTTTCCTTGGAAAATTCGAGATTAAACCGGGTAATGAGATTCGCGATATCTTCAGGATCTTTGTTTTTGAGATCTTCTTCACTGAATTTTTTTGAGACCAACGCATCCTCGATCAGTGGTTTTAAATAGGATTCCTTTCCTGCCTGATGGGCTTCGATAGCTTCTTTGACAAAGGAGTTTCCGGAATTTCCCATCAGGAGGATGAGTTTTGCACCCTGGTTACGGCAAGCTATTTCTATACTGCGGATAATAGGGACGCTCACCGCGTTTCCGGCTGACCTGATAGGTATCAGGTCGCCAATACCGGTATTGAGGAGCATGTTTAAAGGTTCTCTGAGGTCAATACAGTTTACCACTACGGCAAGCGGGCAAGTACTGAGGAAGTCGGTAAGTTCTTTGTTTCTCAGCCTTCGGGAGATGAGGTTGCCTTTAACATAACTTTTATTACCTTCTTTTAAATAAGTCAGAATTTCCCCGGGGGATGATTTTAATACGGCTTTTTCAAGGTTTTTACCCTCGAAATCGATTCCCTCACCTTTGTCATAACTTTCCTTCAGGCCTATTATATTTACATCGATCTGGTGTTCCATGGCAAAAGTACTTTCGAAATCCCGGAGAATTTCTACTACATCCTGGTCTATATAGCTGGAAAAAGTAGCATCAATAATCACCTTACTATTGTCGGGAACACTCCAAAGTGCATTTTTAATAGAAGCACGGTTAAGGAAGGAAACCTCGTTGGAAAGCTCGAGTTTAATAGCTTCGCCCTGTCTGAACCTGGTGTTTTCAATAAAGAACGGATTGTAATAATTGTTCCGTAAAAGAAAAAACACACTCAGCGCCGAGCCGATCAATACACCGATGAGCACATCTGTAAGCAAAATGGCAATAACGGTGGTGACAAACGGAAGGAACTGGCTCCAGCCCTTGGCATACATTTTCCGGAACAGGGAGACAGATGCCAGTTTATATCCTACTACTAATAATATGGCAGATAGGGAAGCCAGGGGAATGAGGTTGATAACGGAACTTATAAAAAGTACACTCAACAGCAAGAGGAGGCCATGGAGTATGGTAACGAGTTTGGTCTGTCCCCCCGCTTCTATATTTACCGTACTACGCACGATAACCGAGGTAATGGCAATTCCGCCGATAAGGCCCGACAGGGTGTTGCCAATGCCCTGGGCTATAAGTTCCCTGTTCGGAGGTGTTTTTCGTTTGTGCGGATCTATATTATCCGTAGCTTCTATGTTCAGTAAAGTAGACAGGGAGGCAATAATGGCAACGGTTGTGGCCGTAGTCCATATCTTGACATTGCCTATGGCACTGAGATCCGGGGTTGTAATAAGGGAGGAAAGATCGTCAACTTTGGGAATACTTACGAGATGAATGCTGTCGAGGTATAACCCGGGAACAAGATATTTAAAAATAAAGTTCAGGACCACACCGAGGATAACCACGATCAGGGCGGGGGGAATCAGTTTGAAATTCTTTAGCGGTGTCTTTGCCCAGAAAAGCAATATAAAAAGAGAGACCAGGGTGAGAATAATGGAACCGGGGGTGAAGGACCTGAAAAAAAGGGTAACGATTTTCCAGGCATTGTTCAGGTAATCCTCCGAAAAACTTGAAAAACGGTCGTGGTCGAGTTCCATGCCTACGGCATATTTAAGCTGCGAAAGGATAAGGATGATACCAATGGCGGCCAGCAGTCCTTTGATAATGCTGGTAGGGATATAATCGGCGATAAGACCGGCTTTCAGGATGCCGAAAAGTACTTGAAACAGACCTGCAATAACCAGCGCGGTCAGAAAAATATCAAACCCGCCCAGGTCCTGAATAGCAAGGAATACCACAGCCGAAACACTGGCGGCCGGTCCGCTGACACTGGTTCCGGATTTGCTTACGAGACCGATGACCAACCCGCCTATAACCCCGGAGATCAATCCCGAAATAAGAGGCGCCCCACTGGCCAGCGCTATTCCCAGGCAAAGGGGAAGCGCCACGAGAAACAAGACAATACCGGCAGGAATATCTTTGTTCAGGCTGGAAAATAACGGGTTATGGAATTCCTCCCGCCCTGGTCTGTTTACAAATTCTTTTAAATTAGGTAGTTTCCTCAAGTTAGTTTCTTTTCAGGTATAACGGGAAAATTTTTTGTCAATATATCGTTTTTTTTGCGAATAATACATGCTACCTGTAAAGGAACTATATCTTTATTTTTAATTTTTACCGGGTTTGACCGCCATTGAAATTCGGTGAAAGTATAATACTAAAACCCGGTAAATTTCAATTTGCTATAAATGAGTTGTTTAGCTTGTGTATTATTTGAAAATATTGTAAATTAACTTTTTCAATCACTTACCAAATACTTTAAAAAATGAAAACAAGAATTCTTACCCCGGTTTGTGCTGTTTTAATGGTTCTGGGAATCCAAAACCTTATCGTAGCACAGGAAAAGGAAGCAGCCTCTGTTTCCGATGATCCGCAGGCCGCCATGATGGAGGCCTGGAGTGCCTATCGTACTCCCGGCAACATGCACAAAATGCTCGCCATGGACGAAGGTGTATGGAACGCCGACATTACCCATTGGGCGGATCCTTCCGCACCACCTCAAACAGCCGGGGGGACGGAGGTCTGTGAAATGGTTATGGGAGGACGCTACCTGAAAACATCCTTTGAAGGAGAATTTATGGGTGAATCCTTTAATGGCTTGGGTTTTACGGGATATGACAACGCAAAAAAAGAATTTTTCGCTACCTGGATGGACGATATGGGCACCGGGATAATGATCATGCGGGGGGCTGTACCGGAAGATGGGAGTAATACTCTGGAAATGAAAGGTTCTATGGTGGACCCTATGACGGGGAATGATTTAAAGGTCAGGGAAGTGATCTCCCGGATCGATGAAAATACCCGTATGATGGAGATGTTCATGGAGCATGACGGGGCGGAGATGAAGACGATGGAAATAAAATACAGCCGGAAAAAATAGATGTTGTTTCCGGATATTGTACTCGTTCTGGCCGGACTGGCCTCCGCATTGATGGCCGGACTTTTTTACGCCTTCAGCATTGCGGTAAACCGTGGCCTGGAGCGGTTGGGCGACAAGGAGTTTGTTGTGGCCATGCAGTCCATAAATTCCGCAATACTGAACCCGCTGTTTTTCCTGGCTTTTTTCGGTGCGCCGCTCTTATTGCTGCTGGCTACCGTTCTCCACGGTGAAGAAGGAGGTAAACAATTTGTTTTCCTGCTCACCGCTACCGCACTGTATCTTATAGGGGTGTTTGGTGTTACGGTAGTAAAGAATGTTCCCATGAACGACAAACTGGCAAAACTCATCCCGGAAACAGCTTCGGAAGAAGAAATTTCCGGGGCGAGGAGTGCTTTTGAAAAGCCCTGGCTGCGCTGGAACCATGTCCGTACCGTGGCTTCATGTGTAACCGTGATACTGGTTTTGATCACGGCTTTTTTCTGATTGTTTTTAAAGAGACATCGCGATCTTGTCCACAGCATTTATGGTAAAATCGAGGTCTTCATAGCTCAGGGCATCGTTGAGGAACCAACTTTCGAACGCGCTCGGTGGGAGGTGAATGCCTTCGTTCAGCATGCCGTGGAAGAACTTTTTAAAGCTGTCGTTGTTCCCGGTTGCCGAACTGGTGAAATCTTTTACTTCCTTGTCTGTAAAGTGTATGGATATCATAGAGCCCATCCGGTTGATGCGGTGGGTTATTCCATGTTTGGTCAGTACCCTGGCAATACCTTTGTGAAGGTACTCCGTTTTTTCTTCCAGGCTTTTGAATATCTCCGGGCTGTTGTTGAGTTCCGAGAGCATGGCCAGTCCTGCACTCATGGCAAGCGGATTACCGCTAAGGGTACCGGCCTGGTATACCGGGCCGAGCGGGGCCAGGTGGTTCATAATTTCATTTCGGGAGGCAAAAGCCCCTACGGGAAGCCCGCCACCTATAACCTTACCGAAGGTAACTATATCGGCCTTTATATCAAAGACCTCCTGTGCCCCGCCACGGGCGAGACGGAAACCGGTCATTACTTCGTCAAAAATAAGCAGGGCGCCGTATTGGTCACAGAGGGACCTTAATCCTTGAAGAAAGCCTTCCGCGGGGAGGATGCATCCCATGTTTCCGGCAACCGGTTCTATGATGATGGCGGCAATTTCATTTTTATTGGCCTCAAACAGGGCCTTTACGGATTCCAGATCGTTGTACGTGGCCAATAAAGTGTCTTTGGCCGTTCCTTGTGTAACCCCCGGGCTATTGGGAGAACCGAACGTGACCGCACCACTTCCGGCCTGGATAAGGAAAGCGTCGGAGTGGCCGTGGTAACAACCGGAAAATTTGATGATCTTTTCCCTGTCCGTATATCCCCGGGCCAGCCGCACTGCACTCATGCAGGCTTCTGTGCCGCTGTTTACGAAACGTATCTTATCGATATTCGGGACCATAGAAACCGCAAGCCGGGCAATTTCTGTTTCTGTTTCGGTAGGCATTCCGAAGGAAGTGCCTTTTTCCGCTTTTTCGGTGACCGCCCTGATCACAGGTTCATGTGCATGCCCGAGGATCATAGGCCCCCAGGATGCGATATAGTCGATCAGCCGGTTACCATCCGCATCGTACAGGTAGGCACCCTTGGCCCGTTCGATGAAAACGGGGGTCCCTCCGACGGATTTAAAGGCTCTTACGGGCGAATTAACGCCCCCCGGTATATATTTTTCGGCTTCTGCAAATAATGCGCTGCTTCTTTGATATATCATATTTTGTAATTTTTTTTTTGGATGAGCCGCACGGCCGTGCGGCTTTACTGAAATACTATCGTATTTTTAGTTCCTGTCCTACGGCAATATTGTTGTTTCTCAACCGGTTTGCTCTTTTAAGGGCCTCTACGGTAGTATTGTATCTTTTGGAAATAGAGTACAACGTATCGCCGCGACGAACAATATGCCTTGTGTCGTTATCCGAAACGACTCGTTCCCTTCTTCCCGAACTGCCAAGCACCTGCTCGTCATAGATATACAGCCGGTATTTATCTATAAGGCCAATGAGTTTTTGCGGATAACGGGGATCGGTGGCATACCCCGCTTTTCTCAGTCCTTTGGCCCATCCGTGATAGTCGTCTTTACGAAGGTCGAACAGGGAGGCGTACCTGCTCCTGCTGGTGAGGAAAAGAGAGTGGTCCCTGTATGAGGTCATGGGGTGATCGTACTTCCGGAAGCATTCCCCTTTTTCATCATCATCGTGATATTCCATGCCGCCGGACCAGCCGGTGTGGCATTTAATACCGAAGTGATTGTTGGTTTTCAGTGTCAGTTCTCCCATGCCCGATCCGCTTTCCAGTATACCCTGCGCCAGGGTAATACTCGCCGGGATACCGAATTCCCGCATTTCGTCCTGTGCAATGGAGGCGAATATTTCGATATATTCTTCGGTAGAACTTACTTTCATCCGGGTAAAGCCGGTGTTTTTGGTGTCATTCTCTTTTTTCACCGGTTCCGTCGGGGTTTTGGGTTCTACCCTTACCGTTTTGGTTTTGTCAGTATTTCGTTTCCTGGCCGCTTTTTTCTTGGAACCGCAGGAAGAGGCCACCAGCCCCAAAATGATAAGTGCAAATAATATTTTTCGCATGCTTTTGTTGGTTAACTTATTGTCCTTTTAACACCAGGTGCAGGGTTATAGTATTGCCCCCTATCGTATGAGAGGCAGTTTCTTGTTTTTCAGCATCGTATTCATTCCCGGAATTCCCTGTAAACCACCGGTATGAATAGCCAGCACTTTTGAACCGCTCTTAAAATAACCGTTGTTTATGAGTTTTAGTATGCCGTACAGCATTTTGCCCGTATAAACCGGATCCAGCGGAACCCCTGTTTTTTGCCTGAAATCATTTATAAACCGGATGAGGTCCTCATTTACCCGGGCATATCCGCCGAAATGGAATTCATTTTGTAAACGCCAGTTATCTTTCTGCGCAAATTTACGAATATCATCGGTTAAAAAATCACCTTTCAGGGCAGGGAATCCCAAGATTTCCTGATTTTCTCCGGAACTGTTTATCAATCCGGCTATGGTACCACCCGTACCGACGGCACAACAAATATAATCGAAGCCGGTATCCCCGGTTTCCAGTATTTCTTCACAACCCTTTACGGCAAGCCGGTTAGTGCCTCCTTCGGGAAGCAGGTAAAAAGGCTCGTATTCTTCCCACAGTTTTTCCTGAAATTCCGGGGTATCCTTCCTGCGAAAATCAGACCGGGAGATAAATTTCAGCTTCATGCCTTCTTTTCGGGCAAAGCTGAGCGTAGGGTTTTCATCTGCTTTTTCCCGGAGTTCTTCCCCCCTGATCACGCCAATGGTCGCAAACCCGTACGCCCTGCCTGCGGCTGCTGTCGCTGCAATATGGTTGGAATAGGCCCCGCCGAAGGTAAGAAGGGTATGGTGATTTTTCTCCTTAGCTTCCAGCAGGTTGTATTTGAGCTTTCGGAATTTATTTCCCGAAATCAACGGATGTAAAAGGTCTTCGCGTTTGATTTCCAGCCTTATATTCTTTTGCCTGAGGATATCCAATATTATTTCCTGGTTCAAAATGTGTCTGTTAGCAGTACAAAGGTAGGGAAGAAGCAGCAGGAAGCAAAAAAGACAAAAGCCCCGTGTATGGGGCAATTTTTTGTACTCCCGGGGCTTTTCCGGATGATAATACTCATATTTTATTCATCTTACCGAAAGACTCGACGGAATTCCGGTGCAGGGAGTCTGCCCTGCGCATCATGTCCCGGAATAATTTGTGCCGTTGATCCATACTTTGACGGAACAGGCTGTCATTACTGAAAGGATGAAAGAATGTGGAATCGGAGGGAAAGGCACTGAAAAAGTCTTCTCCGAACATATCCGGTATACCGGCGCCGAAGTTCTGCCGGAAGCGGTTCATCAGGCTGTCCATAGTTTCGGGCGATAATTCTTTTCCGTCCGGGGAGAACGACCAGGTATAGGTAGAATCCATACGGATAATATTGCCGTTTTCGTCTACTTCCTTGTCCACTGTCCAGCTTTCCTGAGGTTTCGGGGCAGTGTTTTTAGCCTGTTCCTTGTCATTCGGGTCCGGATTATTGTTTTTGGAAGTTTCTTGTCCGCTACAGGAAACCATTGCGAACAGAACTGTGCATAGGAAAATAAATGGTCTCATTTTTTTAGGTTTTTTTGCTGAAAAATACTGCAAAAAAAATGCCATCCGAATGTTAATGACCGTTAAAAAATGTAGCGGATAAATTGCCATGGTATCCTGGTTTTCAGGTAATCATCGTTGGTTTCGTTGGCATAGGCTTCTCTTTCGAAACTGATATTCTTGTATGCGATGTAAGCACTGCGGTATTTTATCAGGCCAATGAGCCATTCTATGCCGTATACCAGGTAGAAAGGAAAAATCAGGAGTTCCAGCTGCTGCCGCAAATGAATTCTTTCGTGGTTGAGCAGTACCGGGTCATTTTTCAGTTCCGGGGTTTTGAGAAATATCACCGGCCAGAGTGTCAAACCGACATAGCGCTTGGGAAACAGGTATTTGGAAATTAAAATCATATGTCGCTTTCAGGAATGAAATCAAAAAATTATCTTTGTAAAGATAACAAGATATGTACCAAAATAGTGTTCCTCTAACAAATAATTAGCAGGGTCAGGATATTGGTCTTGTCGATTTTTCAGGATTTGATTAAAAAAATTATCCCCATAGAAGAAGGAGATTATTACCTGTCGCCGGAAGGTTATAAAGTGTTTACGGAGCAGTATCACCGCAAAAGAGGTTATTGCTGTGAAAGCGGGTGCAGGCATTGCCCTTACGGATATGACAGGAAAACCAACAGAAAACGCTGATGGACAGAGGCAATATGCAATATAAAATAAAAATTGCCTATACGCATCACAGGGTGGATATACGGTATCCCTAGCCTTTTGTCTGCCGCTCCGTGATCTTTGCGGAGCCTTTTTGTTATTCCGAGTAATAATCTTATTATCTTAATTCCGAATATTTTACATTTAATGCGGTCTAGATAAGGTACGCTCTGTCATACCCGGTTATACCGCTAAATCTTATTATTCTATGACATTTCAAGAACAGATATCAGAAGGAATTCCACTGGAATTACCTGCCGCTCAACCATACGATACCGACGTTAACCACGCCCCGAAACGAAAAGACATACTTACCTCCAAGGAGAAAAAACTGGCATTGCGGAATGCCCTGCGCTATTTCGACAAAAAACATCACGCTGTTTTATTGCCGGAATTTGCGGAAGAGCTGGAAAAATACGGGAGGATTTACATGTACCGTTTTCGTCCGGCTTATCGCATGTATGCCCGCCCGATGAACGAATATCCGGCCAGATCCCGTCAGGCTGCAGCCATTATGCTGATGATACAGAACAATCTGGACCCGGCGGTGGCCCAGCATCCTCACGAACTTATTACCTATGGCGGAAACGGTGCTGTTTTTCAGAACTGGGCACAATACCGGCTGGTGATGAAATACCTGTCCGAAATGACAGAAGAGCAGACCCTGGTTATGTATTCCGGTCACCCGCTGGGCCTGTTCCCGTCGCATAAAGAAGCCCCGAGGGTGGTGGTCACCAACGGCATGATGATACCTAATTATTCCGCCCCGGATGACTGGGAACGGTTCAATGCGCTGGGGGTAACCCAGTACGGACAGATGACTGCGGGAAGTTATATGTATATAGGTCCCCAGGGCATTGTGCACGGAACAACCATTACGGTAATGAATGCCCTGCGTAAAATAGGAAAAAGTCCTTCCGGTCCCGGGGAAAAGGGAACAGGAGCATTGTTTGTCACTTCCGGACTGGGAGGTATGAGTGGTGCGCAACCCAAAGCCGGTAACATTGCGGGGTGTATAACCGTTTGTGCGGAAGTAAATCCCAAAGCCGTACATACGCGGCATTCCCAGGGGTGGGTAGATGAGGTCACGGATGACCTGGACGTTCTTACCGAACGGGTGAAAAAGGCAAAAGCGGCAAATGAAGTAGTTTCCATAGCTTACCTGGGGAACGTGGTTGATGTATGGGAACATTTCGATAAAGAAAATATACATATCGACCTCGGTTCCGACCAGACATCGCTGCACAATCCCTGGGCCGGGGGATACTACCCGGCTGGGCTTCGTTTCGAAGAAGCTAACACGATGATGGCCGATGCCCCGGAAAAATTCAAAGAACATGTACAGGAAAGTCTAAGGCGTCAGGCGACTGCGATAAACAAACATGCGGCACGCGGAACATATTTCTTTGATTACGGCAATGCCTTTCTGCTGGAAGCATCTAGGGCAGGAGCGGATGTCTGGGCTCCCGGAGGTAAAGATGCGGGACCGGAAGAAAAGGAGTTCAGGTATTCTTCTTATGTACAGGATATTATGGGGCCCATGTGTTTTGATTATGGTTTCGGGCCCTTCCGTTGGGTATGTACCAGCGGAAAACCGGAAGACCTTGCCCGTACCGATGGCATTGCCTGTGAAATACTGGAAGAGATACGGCGTAATTCCCCGGAGGAAATACAACAGCAGATGGCCGATAATATCCGGTGGATACGGGGAGCACAGGAAAACAAACTCGTGGTAGGGTCGCAGGCACGTATACTCTATGCGGATGCCGAGGGAAGAATGAAAATAGCAGAAGCATTTAATAAGGCAATAGCTGCCGGAGAAATAGGTGAAGTAGTACTCGGACGTGACCATCATGACGTATCCGGAACAGATTCGCCATACCGGGAAACCTCCAATATTTACGATGGTTCCCGTTTCACTGCTGATATGGCCATTCAGAATGTAATAGGAGACAGTTTTCGCGGCGCAACCTGGGTAAGTATTCACAACGGCGGAGGTGTCGGTTGGGGAGAAGTAATAAATGGAGGGTTCGGCATGGTTCTTGATGGTACTAAGGAGGCCGAAAAACGTCTGAAATCCATGTTGTTCTGGGATGTGAACAACGGCATTGCAAGGCGTAGCTGGGCGCGGAATGAAGAGGCCGTTTTTGCCGTAAAAAGAGCGATGCAGATGGAGCCGCGATTACAGGTGACACTTCCCAACACGGTTGATGATATGCTATTAGAAAATATTTAACAACATGGAATAGTGTATTTATGGTAAAACCAGAGTGAAAATTTGTATTTTTATATGTGAACCGGATATTGCCATGGAAGTACGGGCAGGTGCCGAAGAAGAGTAATCTTAAAAAACAATATGAAATGTCTTTTAGCGGATTTGTCAGATAAAATGATATTCCCTGAGGCATCACTCACGATGATGAATTTAATTATTTTGATGGAGTTCGTAAAACCTCACGCGGTGGTTCCGCATAGCTGACCTGCGATTTCCTTCAGACTTGTTGAAAATAAAAAAAAGAGAACAGATGAAAGCAATAAAACTATTACCGGTACTTTTACTGGCAGTCGTTACCGGGGCTTGTTCCTCGGTACGGGTGGCTGCCGATTATGACAAACATGCCAACTTTAACAGTTACAAGACTTTTGCCTTCTTTAAACCCGGAATAGACAAAGCCGAGATATCGGACCTCGATAAAAAGAGGATACTCCGGGCCATAGAAGCCCAGTTGACAGCCAAGGGGATGACCAAATCGGATAATCCGGATATGCTTATCAGTATATTTACGACAGAGAAAGAACGAGTGGATGTTTATAACAACTACGGCTGGGGCTGGGGCTGGAACCCCTACTGGTGGGGAATGTCATATCCCAATGTATCTACCACTACGGAAGGGTCGCTCTTTATCGATTTTATCGATGCTGAAAAGAACGAACTGGTATGGCAGGGTAAAGGTACGGGATACCTGACCCAGCGAATGGATAAGAAAGAAGAACGGATCAATGAATTCGTGCAGAATATCCTTGAAAAATATCCTCCCGGAACAGAAATAGCAAGTAACAAATAATTCCGGATAAAGTAGAATTTTTTGAATAGATCCCCCGCAGCATATTGCGGGGGATTTTTTTATGCTTTTATTTGTTTGGAAAATGGGCTGTTGTGTTGGAAAATGTTGCGATAATGCTATTTTAGTGTGTTTTTTGATTACGGGATAGGTGTTATTAAGTTAAAATATTATATTTATTGCTGTAAATAAAGAATTTGTTTAATGACATCGAAGCAAAGAGCAACAGCTTACTGGAAGGAGAACATCAAGTATCTCTGCATTCTCCTTTCTATCTGGTTCCTGGTATCCTATGGAGCGGGAATAGTATTTAAAGATCTTCTGAATCATATTCATATCGGCGGTTTCGAACTTGGGTTCTGGTTTGCCCAGCAAGGAGCCATTTATGTTTTCGTGATCCTCATTTTCGTATATATCCGGTTGATGAACAAACTGGACAAGAAATACGGTTATGACAAGTAAACCATGTAACCGCGTGCATACCTGTTAAGTAGAACCCCTCTTTTTCGTTTCCGGGAGATATAAATATCCCCCGGATAAAAATCCCGTACAGTGCCGCTTTTATGCTTCTTTGTTATAAAATACATAAATACAACCAACCATGAGTGTACAGATCTGGACGTATGTCCTCGTTGCCGTTTCATTTGCCATCTATATCGGCATAGCCATATGGTCCCGTGCGGGATCTACAAAAGAGTTTTATGTAGCCGGAGGAGGGGTTTCCCCGCTGGCTAACGGAATGGCCACTGCTGCGGACTGGATGTCCGCAGCGTCTTTTATATCCATGGCCGGTATCATTTCCTTTATGGGATATGACGGGGCCGTATATCTTATGGGATGGACCGGCGGGTACGTACTCCTGGCATTGCTTCTGGCTCCTTACCTGAGGAAATTCGGTAAATTCACGGTGCCTGATTTTATAGGCGACCGCTATTATTCGGCTACTGCACGTACGGTAGCGGTTTTGTGTGCTCTGCTGGTGTCTTTTACGTATGTGGCCGGACAGATGCGTGGCGTGGGGGTAGTATTTTCCCGCTTTCTGGAAGTAGACATCAATACCGGCGTGGTCATAGGTATGGTGATCGTGCTTTTCTATGCAGTGCTGGGAGGGATGAAGGGAATAACCTATACCCAGGTGGCGCAGTACTGCGTGTTGATATTTGCTTTTATGGTACCTGCTATTTTTATTTCCATCCAGATGACCGGAAACCCTGTTCCGCAACTCGGGATGGGAGACACCCTTGCAGATGGCTCCGGGACATATCTGCTGGATAAACTGAACGGACTGTCCGAAGAACTGGGTTTTGCCAAGTATACCGATGGTACCAAAAGCATGATAGATGTCTTTGCCATTACCCTGGCGCTGATGGTCGGAACAGCAGGTCTGCCCCATGTTATTGTGAGGTTTTTTACCGTTCCGAAAGTAAAGGATGCCCGGAAATCAGCCGGACTGGCACTACTTTTTATCGCTATTCTATACACTACGGCACCGGCGGTCTCTGCCTTTGCCAGGACCAATCTGATAGAAACCGTCAGTGACCGCGAATATACGGAGATGCCGGAATGGTTCACCAATTGGGAAGCTACGGGCTTACTGACGTTCACGGATAAAAATGCGGATGGCCGCATACAATACCTGGCAGACGAACAGGCTAACGAACTTCAGATAGATAATGATATTATGGTATTGGCCAACCCGGAGATTGCAAGATTGCCCAACTGGGTCGTAGCCCTGGTTGCTGCGGGAGGACTTGCCGCAGCACTTTCTACTGCAGCAGGGTTATTACTGGTGATTTCCACTTCGGTGGCACATGACCTGATAAAGAAACAGATAAAACCCGATATGTCAGACAAAACGGAGTTATGGATAGCTAGGGGGAGTGCTGCGCTGGCCGTTATCGTGGCAGGGTACTTCGGCATTAATCCTCCCGGTTTTGTAGCAGCAGTGGTAGCCCTGGCCTTTGGCCTGGCGGCAGCTTCGTTTTTTCCGGCGATTATTCTGGGTATCTTTTACAAGCGGATGAATAAAGAAGGGGCGGTGAGTGGAATGATCGTAGGCATATTGTTCATGTTATTTTATATGATGAAATTCAAATTCGCAATGTTCGGCGGTGGCGGGGAAGAAGACTGGTGGTTCGGTATTTCGCCCGAAGGCTTCGGCATGGTGGCCATGATAGTCAATTTTATTGTGGCCCTTGTGGTAAACAGCTTTACCCCCGAACCTCCCGCAGAAGTCCAGGAGATCGTGGAGAACATCCGTATTCCCGGTGGAGCGGGAGATGCGGTTTCGCACTGATCTGTAATTCGGTAAATACGATCATCCGAAGAAAAATATCTGCCGGCTGTAATTTATAGGAACAACAGGTGAGATTATAAGCAAAAAATATTTCAGAAGAAGATTTTAATTATATATTTGATATGTTTTTGCATTTTTATACGGTAAAATAATAAAAAGCAGATACAATTGACAATATGATGTCAACGCTAAGGAAACTTCCGGAACAGTCCGCTTCCGCATTTTCTCCGGGTACGATAATGTTTTAACCGGATTGGGCCTGTCTTTTGCCGTTGACATTGTTACGGTGTAACTATAAAAGAAAAAAACTGACTATGGGTGTTTACGAAGTAAAAAGTTTGGAGCAATATTTTAAGGTTTACAAAAGATCGGTCCGGGAACCCAGGAAATTCTGGTCTAAGATAGCTGAAGATTTTGTTTGGTATAAAAAATGGGACAAAGTACTGGAATACCGGCTCGAAGAAGCAGAAGTGAAATGGTTTGTAAACGGAAAACTCAATATTACCAAAAACTGTATAGATCGTCACCTTGCAAAACGCGGTGACAAGACCGCCATAATTTTTGAGCCTAACGATCCGAATGAACCGGCGGAGCATATTACCTATAACGACTTGTATAACCGGGTATGTAAGATGGCCAATGTTCTCCGGGAGCAGGGAGTGGAAAAAGGTGATAGGGTATGTATTTATCTGCCCATGATTCCCGAACTTGCGGTTACGGTACTGGCCTGTGCACGGATCGGAGCCATTCATTCCGTGGTTTTTGCCGGCTTTTCGGCGTCTGCCCTTGCAGCCCGGATACAGAATTGTGAATGTAAGATGGTCATTACTTCCGACGGTGGGTTCCGTGGAAATAAAACCATAGACCTGAAAAGAATTGTGGATGATGCCCTCGAATCCTGCCCGTCTGTTAAAAAAGTACTCGTAGTCAAACGTACCCATGCGGATATTTCCATGAAGCAAGGTCGGGACGAATGGCTTGCACCCCTGCTTGAAAATGCCTCCAGCGAATCCATTGCAGAAGTCATGGATGCCGAAGATCCGTTATTTATTCTCTATACCTCAGGATCTACCGGAAAACCGAAAGGCATGCTGCATACGATAGCCGGTTATATGATTTATACGGCGTATACCTTCAAAAATGTATTTCAATATGAAGAAAAAGATGTGTTCTGGTGTACGGCAGATATAGGCTGGATCACCGGGCACTCTTATATTTTATACGGCCCTCTTGCCAACGGAGCCACAACGGTAATGTTCGAAGGAGTCCCTTCATATCCCGATTTCGGAAGGTTCTGGGAAGTTGTGGACAAACACAAAGTGACACAATTTTATACGGCACCCACGGCTATCCGTGCCCTGGCAAAAGAAAGCACGAACTGGGTTACCAAATTCGATCTCTCTTCCCTGAAAGTCCTGGGTTCTGTAGGAGAACCTATCAACGAAGAAGCATGGCACTGGTATAACGACCATGTGGGGAATAAAAAATGTCCTATTGTGGATACCTGGTGGCAAACGGAGACGGGAGGACTTATGATTTCCCCGATCGCATTTGCAACACCTACCAAACCCACGTACGCAACACTGCCCTTACCCGGGGTACAGCCGGTATTGATGGATGACAAAAGGAATGAAATAGAAGGAAACCAGGTGGTAGGAAGCCTGTGCATCAAATTTCCGTGGCCTGCTATGGCGAGGACTATCTGGGGGGACCACCGCAGGTATAAAGAAACGTATTTCTCAGCCTATCCCGGAAAATATTTTACCGGTGACGGGGCGCTCAGGGACGAGGTAGGATATTACAGGATTACCGGAAGAGTAGATGATGTGGTCATTGTTTCCGGTCACAACCTGGGTACGGCGCCTATAGAAGATGCCATAAATGAACATCCGGCAGTAGCTGAATCGGCTATCGTAGGGTTCCCGCACGATATCAAGGGAAATGCGCTTTTCGGTTTTATTATTCTCAAGGAAACGGGAGAAACGCGCAACAGGGAAAACCTTACCAAAGAGATCAACCAGTATATCTCCGAACATATAGGACCCATTGCAAAACTCGATAAAATACAGTTTGTAAACGGGTTGCCTAAAACCCGTAGTGGTAAGATCATGAGACGGATACTCCGTAAGATCGCATCCAGGGATACCAGTAATCTCGGGGATACTTCTACTTTACTCAACCCGGAAGTTGTGGATGATATTATAGAAAATGCAGTCTGATTATAATGGCATGCGAATGGTATGGATCACCACCGCATGCCTGTCTTTTCTTTCTGTAATTAAACTGTCTTGTCTATGACTAAAACGATAGGCCTGGTCGCAGGGCCTTTATTGTTTACCGTTTTGTTGCTCACTTTGCAATTCGATGCGCTGCAGCCGGGAGCTCCGCAGGTGGTTGCCCTTGCCGCATGGATGGTTGTGTGGTGGATTACGGATGCGGTTCCCCTGCCCGTAACGGCCTTGCTGCCCCTGGTACTTTATCCGGTTTTCGGAATTTTTACCATGGAAGGGGCTGCCGCACCTTATGCCAGCCCTATTGTATTTTTATTTATGGGTGGGTTCCTTATCGCCCTGGCCATGGAAAAACAAAACCTGCACCGCCGTATAGCACTTAACATACTCAAGATTACCGGCACCAATGCCAATGGTATTATCCTCGGTTTCATGCTGTCTACTGCTTTTCTGAGCATGTGGATATCCAATACCGCCACCGCCGTAATGATGCTCCCCATTGCGTTGTCTATCGTAAAACTTCTGGAAGAAGGAAAGACGGACGAGGAGGAAAAAGGATACAGGCGCTTTAAACTCGGCCTGATGCTGAGTATAGCTTATGCGGCCAATATCGGGGGAGTAACTACTATTGTAGGAACACCGCCAAATGTGGTTTTTGTGGGATTCATGAAAGAATTTTACGGGCAGGAAGTAGAGTTCGGGCGATGGTTGCTTATCGGAATTCCTGTTTGTTTTGTAATGCTTCTGATCACCTACCTGATGATTACCAGGGTACTCTTTCGGCACAAACTGGGCAGGCTGGATGGTTCCGGCGCATTGGTACAGACAAAACTCCGGGAACTGGGAAAAATGAACCTGGCGGAAAAACTGGTGGCCATTGTGTTTTTCCTGACAGCGTGCAGCTGGGTATTCAAATCACAGATCAACAGTTTGCTGGGCGGAGCTTATCTCAATGACACCATTATAGCAATGGGAGGAGGAATACTGATGTTTGTAATGCCCGTACGACTTAAAACGCATGAATACGTGCTTAACTGGAGTTATACGGAAAAGCTGCCGTGGGGCATTCTCCTGTTGTTCGGGGGAGGTATATGTCTGGCCAAAGGATTGGAGAGCACAGGGATTGTAGAGTTTGTGGGGAATGTAATAGCAGGTGACGGCAGTATGCCTCTGTGGCTCCTTATTCTTCTGCTTACAACCTTCACACTGTACGTAACGGAACTGATGAGCAATGTAGCGCTTGTGGTTATTTTTATGCCTATCGTGCTCGGTATAGCAAGGACATTAGAGGTTAACCCGATGTATCTGGCTGTTCCTGTGGCTATAGCTTCCAGTTGTGCCTTCATGATGCCGATATCCACACCGCCTAATGCCATTGTTTTTTCCAGTGGATATATCAGAATGTCCGATATGGTCAAAGCCGGATTTTTTCTGAACCTGATCAGTGTTATTTTCCTCGTAGTTGTGGCACTGACCCTGGTGCATTGGGTATACGGATGATATCATTCTTTCCGGGCGAGTTCCTGTCCAGATAAATATAATACATCAAAAAGAAAACGGCCAGTGCACCGAAACTATGCCATAACCAGTGTGTGCCCATGGGAAAGAAGTCCGAACGGACGTCCAGGTACCTGCACCATATGGCCAGGGAAAAGCTGATAACGGCCAGGAGCACCCATAGTCCGTATAGGTATTTTGTGAAATACAGGTACAGGGCTATCGGTAAAATAATGCCCAGGGCAGCAGCAATATATCCCACAGAAATAGAAATATTTCGCGGCAGGTCCATAAAGCGTATACCGAACATCAGTAATAATACTAAAATCAGCAATGCTGACCTTGACCAGGGATTTTTTCCGGCCTTGATACAGAAGTAAACGGAAGTGGCCAGACATAGCAGCAGAATAGGGACCCAATCCAGTAATAACCATATTTCATGGCTTCTGGTAGCGTGATAGAGGGTACCGCCTATAAACCCGATAAACAGCACCGGAAGTATAAAAGCCAGGAATAAATGCTGTCGGTGGTTTCTGCGGATCTTCCATACAAAATAAATGATGATGGCGAGGAAAAGAAAATTGCTCACGGTATTAAACGGCTCAACCGGCAATCTTCCTTCAATGGTTTCCCTGTATACGGGGCCGCTGTCTTTAGGAAAGCCGGATAAAAGAGCAAGGATATCCATAATAACCGAAGTAATCATAATTTGAGAAGTGTGATGCAAAAAAATCAGTTGATTTCGTCAGGCTGAAATTACGGAAATATTCCTTTATGTTATAATACCGAAGGGTATTTAAAAGAGATCTTTAATTTTGTGTATCCCTTTTTTTTCAAGCCGTGATAATATTTTAAGAAATACCAGGGCCGTGATATAGGCGTCACCTGCTGCCGTATGACGATCGTTTTTGGCTATATTGAGCGTATCGGCCAGTTCATCGAGGGTATAGCTTTTGTTGTAGTCTATGAGGTTGGAAGTTATTCTGGACCTGGTATACAGAGCTGAGGTATCCAGTACCCGGTTTTTCAGTCGCGGCAGCCCGAGTCGTTTAAGGGCCGTATTGATCATCGTTAGGTCAAAATTTGCATGATGGGCCACAAGAACGGCGTTTCCGGCATAGGCGAGGAACCGGCGGATGGCTTCTTCTTCACCGACCGCATCCACACGCCGGTCCTCACGAAGCAGACCGTGTATTTTTACCGTTTCCGGATTAAAGGTATCCTGTTTTACATATATTTCAAAAACGTCTGCTATGGAAATAGTATTTTGTATGACGGGTACCGCGCCTATACTGAGTATCCTATCACTCTTATAGTTGAATCCCGTAGTTTCCGTATCCAGGACCACAAACCTGGTATCCGTAATTCCCGGTTTGGATTTGTGCCGGAAATCCTGCTCATAGGCAAGCCAGTAATCCGGGTATTCCGTATGTTTTTTTTGAAAGAAACTGAACATTTTTTTGTGTTTCCGGTTTAACCTGTTTTCTCACACGCTATCGCTATCTTTTCATCATTCCTGTCGGTCGTGAAAAATACATAGCGGTCCCCCCCGTCCTTAATACCGAACTTTTTCCGTATCTGTGCAACGGTGTCCGGAAAATTTCGGGTGGTAATATTGGCCTGGCTGTTACCCAGTACCTTTTTTAAAGTTTTCTTGTTATAGGTATACACACCTGTAATACGGAAGGTCCTTCCCGGAAAATCCGGGTAAAGGTCCTCGGAAGTGTACAGATGGGAGTGCCGGTGTAACTTTCCCAGGCCCGTTTTTCCGGAGAGCGACCTGAAACCTCCCGATTTCAGTATGGCTGCGTTCGGTTCGTAAAGATACTTGAGCGGGAGTGAATACGATACTTCCGCGTGGTTTTCTTCGTCTTTGATGAAATCAAATCTCTTTTCACCTTCTCCCGTGATGTTTACTGTTTTCAGCACACACTTTCCGAAAAACCCTCTTTGCATTCTCCAGAGTAATTCTTTTACCTCGTTATTTACTGCCACGATGTGCACTTCTTTTACAGAACGGAGTTCCTGTAAACCATTGGTAATATCGAGGATAGGAGAGGTTTTGATGAGAATGTTTTCGGAACGGGAGAAGAGCAGGTCCAGATGTGCCGGGATATCCGGAAGACAATCGGTAAGCATAAATACCTTGCCTTTTGCATCGTTTCTCCGGGAAGGATCGGCATAGATCCAGTCGAATTGCATAGCGGATTTTTCCAGGTAACCGATACCGTCGCCGGAAACCGTAAGGATGTTCTTTACTCCCAGTACTCCAAAATTATGAGATGCTATTTCCGACAGTTCCGGGTTCATTTCACAGTGAATAACCTGACAGCATTTTTCCGCAAAAAAACGGCAATCCACGCCAAAACCTCCGGTGAGATCAATAAGTGTTTTGCCGCTGACAAGGTCTGCTTTATACGCTGCTGTCGTTTCCGATGAAGTCTGCTCCATTGACAGTTTCGGAGGGTAGTATATGCCAGGAGTCCGAAACCACAAAGGCAATTTTTTTTCCGCTTTTTTCCGGGACTCCAGCTGGTTGGCTATATCCTGCATACTCACATTCTGAAAAGGGCTCTTTTTCAACAGGAGAGACAGAGGGTCGGCATCGTTGTTTTTTTGTATAAAATTTTGTACGTCAGTATTTAATATGCTTATATTCAAAGTTTCATTACAGGTTTTTGGTCAAAGACTTGACAATCTTATTCTCGGCGAGAAATTCTTTTAAAATCACCTTTATGGCGGTATATGCAGGTACGGCGACAATCATTCCGCTTACCCCGAAAAGTAATCCTCCTATGATAATAATGAGAAAGATTTCCAGGGGGTGTGACTTTACGCTACTGGAGAAGATTAAGGGCTGGCTGACAAAATTATCGATAAGCTGACCAATGACAAAACCAATGAGCACATAAATACTTTTGGGCAATATCACGGAACTGAAATCTTCCCCCAGGTTACCCGTCATTGTGAGGATAATCATCAGTGCCCCGCCGATAAGAGGGCCGACATAGGGGATGAGGTTGAGCAGTGCACACAGGAAAGCTATGACAATGGCATTGGGGATACCCAGGATAAGCAGGATAATGGTGTAAATCATAAACAGGACCAGTATCTGAAAAACCAGTCCGATGAAATACCTGGATAGCAGGTTCTTTATTTTTTCCATGGACCTTCTGGCTTTTTCTTCCTTATTGTCGGGTACAAGCGTAAAAACCGATGCATCAAAGAGCCTGCTGTCTTTCAGGAAAAAGAAAGAAATAAAAATCACGGCAAACAATCCCGCTCCGAAGTTGCCAAGGGTGCCCACGAGGGAATTGAGGAAATTCGGAATAGCGGACATGCCGAAGCCTGAAAACAGATCGGAATCCTGAATGGATTGTGAAATGTCTATTTGCCTGAAGGCCAGGTAATCGCTTATTTGTCTGTACAGGTTTTCCAGGTTTTTCTGAAGTTCATTGATGTTGAGAAGCGATAAATTATGCCCCTGTTGTATGATAAGGGGGATGAACATGGCCATCAGCCCTACAAAGACACAGACCAGCAGTGTCATGGCTATTACGACAGAAATGGTATTGCCGAATTTCAGCCTGTATTTGAAAAAACGTACGATCGGCCTTCCTATGAGGGATATAACCACTGCAAAGGCAATGTATATCAGTACGGATTGTATCTTGTAAAGAAAAAGAAGCAACACGGCAATACCGGTGAGTATACCTACAGCACGGAGTATGCCGTTCGCAATGATTTTTGAGTTCATCATAGATAATTTTTGTGCTTTTCCGAAAAGCCGGGACTTCGGCCGGAAAAAGTAAATGTAACAATTTTCCGTTTCAGAATAAATAAAAAGGTAGAGAAGGAACAGATACTCTATGCGGAATATCCCGGATTTGCCCGTAAGTGGTCATATCTGGAGAAGCTTTTTTAATATGGCTACTGCTTTTTGTTGTTCTTCCGGATTCAGGGAAGCAAATCCCAGTCTCGCCGTATTGAATTTGCGGCCGGCATTGTCGTATTCCCGGCCATCCGGAATAACCAATCCTTTTTCCCTGGCTTTGGAGGAGAGTACAGCCAGGTCCGTACCGGGGAAATGTGCCCATACCGACATACCGCCACCCGGGACGGCAAAGGATACCCGGTTTCCGAGTTCTTCCCGGAAGAGTGCGCACAAGTGATCTCTTCGTTCTCTGTATATCTTTACCGATTTTTTAATATGCCTGGTTATGGTGCCGTCTTTATACAGTTCCGCAATAGCATTCTCCATGAGGCTGTCTCCCTGTACGTCTATGGATCTCCGAAGATAAACCGCAGCACGGATAAAATTTTGCGGTGCAATCATAAAACCAATACGGATAGAAGGGGCCAGGGTCTTGGTCAATGTGCCGATATATATTACACTTCCCTGCTTGTCCAGGCTTGCCATGGGCATCATCGGTGTACTTGTATAATGAAAGTCGTAATCGTAGTCGTCCTCAATAATAGCAAACCTGTATTCGGCAGCCAGTTCCAGAAGCTTTATTCTCCTTTCGGGGATAAGGGTAACCGTCGTCGGATTGTGATGGTGAGAAATAACATAGATAAAGCGTATGCTTTTCTCCCGGCAAAGCTTTTCTATAGCTTCCACATCTATTCCACCTTCATTAACGGGAACATAATTAACGGAAGCACCGAGCTGGCGGAATGCGAAAGTAGCACCCGTATAGCCCGGTTCGCCTACGATGATCTCATCACCCGGTCTTAGTAATATCGAAGCCGTAAGGTATATGCCCATCTGGGAGCCTTTGGTTATCAGTATGTTTTCGGGGGTAACAGGGAGTCCGCGGGTATCGCTCAGGTTTTCAGCCATGGTTTCGCGGAGCAGAAGTGTTCCCTGTTCTCCGCCATACATCATATATTTTTTTTGTGTTTTTCTGCGGGACAGGCTTCGCATACTTCGCGTGAGTTCTTCCATGGGGGTAAGCCGGGGATCGGGAAAACCGTCATTGAATACCAGCATTTCCTCCGGAGGGAATCCCGAGGTCAGAACAGGGAAGATACGCTCTTCATCAAAACTGAAATGTGTCTTTTTTATACTGCTCTCCTGTCCGGTGTTTGTCCCCGTAAGAGGTTCGGGAGACAGTACGGGAAGTTCCTCTTTGACAAAAGCACCTTTTCGCGGTATTTGTTCTATCCACCCCTGTGCCTGTAATTCATCATAAGCAGCTACAACGGTCATACGGTTTACCTGTACCAAACCGGCAATTTTCCTGGAGCCGGGAAGTCTTGCCCCCTTACGGAGATGCCCGGACATAATACAGTGGATAAAACCGTTGGTAATCTGGATGTATACAGGAGTTTCTCCTTTGTGATTTATCCGTATAAAATCTTTTAAGAAGTGCATATCTGGATTAGTTATTTTGTATATTCTGGATTATTTTGGTCATCCAGTAAAGATATACTTTTGACAAAAACTAATCAAGTAATGGAAACTTCAAAACATTTCAAAACAGAGCGTCCCGCAATTTCCCGTGCCGTTTTACTGTTGCGGCTGGCCCTTTCCGCTACCTTTTTCTCCGCGGTTTTTTCCCGGCTGGGATTGTGGGGAACACAATCTTCCGGCTGGGAACCTTTCCTGGAATATACGGCGCAGGTCAATTCATTTGCACCGTCAGTAGTCATCCCGCTATTTGCCGTAGCAGCAACTGTCCTGGAAACCGTAGTGGCCACTTTATTGCTCCTCGGGTATAAAACACAGGCTGCGGCATATCTTGCGGCATTACTCACGTTAATTTTTGGCCTGGCTATGGCATATTCGTTCGGGATAAAAAGTCCTTTGGATTACAGTGTTTTTGCAGATTGTGCCGCCGCTTTTCTCTTGGCCGAAACAGCTTCAAACGGAGCATGGAGCCTGGAGACATATTTGACAAACAGATGTGTAAATTAAAAACATGCTCATGTTAAAAAAAATAGAAGAACTGGAACGCCGGGCCGGGCAACTGGAACCCGGAGAAGAAATACGGAAACATATTTGTACCGAAGGATATAAGTATGCGGATGATTTTATAAGCAAGCTTCCCGGTATTCCCGGATATGCCCGCAGGGAAATGAGAGAACTAAGATCCATGGAAGTAGAAGAGAACGGCAAAACAATGGAGCAATTACTGGAAATATTAGGCAGTGATGTGGATTACACGGGCATTAACTCCGCTTCCGGAAGGCATATGGGGTATATTCCCGGAGGAGGGCTATGGACAAGTGCCGTAGCCGATATGCTGGCCGCAGTGACCAATCGTTATTCCGGTATTGCGTATTCCAGTCCCGGGGCCGTTGAGATCGAAAACCAAATGATCCGCTGGCTCACTTCGGTTGCCGGTTACCCGGCAGAGGCACATGGCAACCTTACCTCCGGAGGGTCCATAGCCAACCTTATAGCCGTACAGGTAGCCAGAGACCATCACGGTATTAAGGCTTCTAATGTGGAAAAAGCGGTGATCTATTTTACGGAGCAGGTACATCATTGTATTCATAAAGCTTTGCATACTACAGGTTTGTCAGAAGCAATACGCCGAACAGTTCCCGTAGATGAAGATTACCGGATGGATACGGCAACTTTGCGCAAACAGATTTCGGAGGACCGACTCCTTGGATTAAACCCTTTTATGGTAGTGGCAACCGCAGGCACTACGGATACCGGTGCCATAGACCCCCTGGATCAGATTGCGGATATAACAGAAGAATACGGAATGTGGTTTCATATAGATGCCGCTTACGGGGGCTTTTTTAATCTGGTGGAAGCCGTCCGGTATAAATTCAAAGGTTTAGAGCGTTCGGATTCCGTAGTGATGGACCCGCACAAAACATTATTTATCCCTTACGGTTCCGGAGTAGTATTGGTGCGTAATCGCGAGGCACTTCTCAGATCGTATGCCCATCAGGCGGCTTATATGAAAGATGCTTATGGAACAGGACAGTTAGATCCGGCAGATTCGGGGCCCGAACTTTCCAGGCATTTCCGCGGATTGCGTCTGTGGCTGCCCCTGCATCTTCATGGAACAGCACCTTTTCGCGCGGCGCTGGAAGAAAAATTACTGCTTTGCAGGTATTTTCATCGTGAAGCGGGGGCGATGGGATTTGAAACGGGAAAAGAACCCGATCTGTCCGTGGCAATCTTTCGTATTCCGGATGACCCCGATAACAGGAAGAATGAAAGGTTTTTAAGGGTATTACATGCAGATGGCCGCGTGTTCTTTTCATCTACAACAATACGGGGTAAATTATGGATGCGGTGTGCGGTAGTAAGTTTCCGGACACACCGAAGGGAAATAGATATTGCACTGCAAATGATCAGGGAACACAAAGACGGGATGCTTTCTGCAATATAGAAAAAGGAAGCAACAGATTTTTTCCGGGAAACAGCTTTTTTATATCTTTATACGCTAAAATACGGAAACATGGCCTGGATACGATATATATTGTCCTTTATTTTGTTTGTGCTCATGGGGATATTCATGGCTTTTGGCCAAGAAGAAAACCTTTCGGTAGAGTGGTTGAGCTGGGAAGAGGCCATTGATAAAGTGGAAAGTGACAGTACGCCTAAAAAAATATTTGTAGACGTATATACGGACTGGTGCGGATGGTGTAAAAAGATGGATAAGGATACTTTTGCCAATCCGGAGGTTGCTGCTTATATGCGCGATAAGTTTTACATGGTTAAACTGGACGGGGAAGGTAAAGAAGATATAGATTATAACGGGCGTACCTTTAAGTTTGTCGAGGCCGGCAGGAGAGGGTACCACGAATTGGCGGCAGCATTACTTCAAAACCGTTTCAGTTATCCCACAGGGGTTTTTCTGAATGAAAAACAGCAGTTACTTTCCCCTGTTCCCGGTTATCAGGGCCCCGATAATTTCCTCAAAGTAGCCAGGTATTTCGGAGATAATATTTTTGAAACGACTCCCTGGGAAGAGTACAAGAACAATCCCGGGAAATAGTTTTTTTCTTTTATACGATAGCGTAATTTCTTTCGCTATTAACGCAAAGTTTAGTCTTAATTGGAAATAAATTGTTAAATTTACTTCAATCTCAAGGCTTTACTAGTATGTTTCGAATTTTATGCTGTGCTTTTTTTCTTGTCTTAATAACCGGTGCCTGTAAAAAGGAAGCCACAACGGACACGTCTGCGCCACTGGAAACAGTTCTTTCTTCGGACCTGCCCAAGATACGGAAGGTGATGGATGATCCGGACGCACATGGGGTCCAGGTTGTTTTTTCACGTATTACTTATGACTCGGCGGGAAAGCCTGTTTTTAAAGATTTCTTTTACCATGCGGATGACAGCATATATTTCTATCCTGCAAGTACGGTGAAATTTCCTATGGCAATACTGGCCCTTGAAAGGGTAAAAGAAAAGAAATGGATGAACCGGAATACCAGGTTTTATCTGGAAGAGGATACCGTAGAAACTACAGTGGGCGAGGAAGTGAAGAAAATATTTGCCGTAAGTGATAATGAGGCCTTTAACCGCCTTTTTGAATTCCTGGGGACGGATTATGTAAACCAGAAGATGGAAGATAAAGGCTTGATGCCTTTCCGGCTTTCACATCGTTTGTCTGTGGAAGATGCTGCGAATATAGCCACCAGGCCCATAGTAGCTTATAAGAACGACACTACGATGGTGCAATTGTTCTCCAGCTATAATAAAGTCCCCGATACCCTGAAGTTGAAGGAGACATTCAAGGGGAAAGGGTACATGAAAGACAGTGTCCTTGTGGAGGAACCTATGGATTTTTCCATGAAAAATTACTACCCGGTAAAAACGCTTCACAATACTATGAAAAGGCTGATCTTTCCTGAGGTTTACCCGGAGGAACAACGTTTTGACTTAAGGGAAGACGACCGTAAATTTTTGCTCGCTGCAATGAAGGCGACACCTGCCCAGGCAGGCTATGATGCCGGAGAATACCCGGACAGTTTTGACCGTTTCTTTCTTTATGGCGATACCATTACCACGATCCCGGAACACCTGGAGATCTACAACAAGGTCGGGTATGCTTACGGGACACTTACGGACTGTGCATACATAAAAGACAAGGAGAGTGGAGTGGAGTTCATTCTTACGGCCACCGTACTGGTTAACGAAAACGGAATATTCAACGACGGCGTATACGATTATGAAAAAACCGGCCTGCCGTTCCTGGCGGAACTGGGCAGGCAGATTTATAAAAACGAATTAGCTGTCAGGCCGTAAGTACACCGGCAGCAATTATCTTGTTTTTCTGTTATATGACTTTGGTTTTACCGGGAATGGCATGTGGATAATACCCGTCGTCCCCGGGCAGTACTTTGGGACTGGCATTCCAGTCCAGCTGTTCCGGCATTAAGCTTACTTCGGAATTTAGCGCGTCATCCCAGTTAATGATCTTACCGGAGTAGGTGGCATACCTTCCCATAATAGCGGTCATGGTACTTTTTGCAGCATTTTCCGCATCGGCGAATTTATATTCGCCTTTCACAATAGCAGCAAAGAGTTCGTCGTGTTCCTTCTGGTAAGGGTTCGGGTTGTTTTCCCCGTTGTGTTTATACAATTCATTCCCTTTGGCATCCCAGATAACCCCGTGGTTTCCCGCATGCATAAACGTACGTCCTTTGGTGCCCTGGAAACCCTCGTCCACACGGTTATGTGCCCCTGGAAAATGTCTGCATTCGCTGTGTATTACGGTACCGTCGTCATAAGTGAACAACACGATATGATGATCATAAATTTCCCCGTTATCTTTTCCTGTCCGTACGAGACGTCCGCCCGTACCTTCGGCTTTCACCGGATAGCTGCCTTTTACCCAGTTGGCCACATCAATGTTGTGTACGTGTTGTTCCACAATATGGTCGCCGCATAACCAGTTAAAGTAATACCAGTTACGCATCTGATATTCCATTTCGGTCTGCCCGGGTTGTCTCTCGCGTACCCATACGCCGCCTCCGTTCCAGAATACCTGGCCACCTACGATATCACCTATGGCGCCATCGTGTATCCTTTTTACGGTTTCGATATAATTGTCCTGGTATCTTCGCTGTAAACCGACAACCACATTTAGTTTTTTTGCCTTGGCTTTTTCCGCAACTTCGAGCACCTTACGGATGCCTATGGCATCTGTGGCCACGGGTTTTTCCATGAATACCTGTTTGTCCCGGGCAATGGCTTCTTCGAAGTGGTAAGGACGGAAGCCCGGGGGAGTGGCAATGATAACTACGTCAGCCTCTTTAATGGCTTTCTTGTATGCGTCGAAACCTACGAATCTTCTTTCTTCCGGAACATCCACCTTTTCTTTCCCGAATTTTTTCAGGATTTTCGAGTAACTGTCTTCTAGCTGATCTTTAAAGGCATCGGCCATGGCAACGAGTTTGAGGTTATGACCGGTTTCAAAAGCCTGAAAAGTGGCCCCTGTACCTCGTCCTCCGCAACCTATAAGTGCTATTTTTATAACATCACTACCGGCAGCATATGCCCCGGGAATGTTGAGCGGATTTAACATTGTGGCCCCGGCAGTGGCCAGAGCAGTAGTTTTCATAAAATCCCTGCGACTATTTGTGTTGGATGGTTTCATAGGAAAGGTATATTATAGTTTAACGGTTAAAATAAGGTTGAAATTCAGAACTTATCAATAATCCTCAATGGGTTCCCGGTTATAATAGGCCAGGATCTTATCTTCGGAAGGCGGATTTAAAGGACGTACTACACGAATCCCCAGAAAGGGGGCTTCCGGAAACCACCAGTTACTTTTCGGCATCTGCGGATCTATTTGTTTCCACGAAGAGGTAGAAGCAAAACGCCTGGCCGATCTGAGGTCTTCGGCACTGCTTTTATAACTGCCGCCCCGTATGGAACGGGGATAGAGCTCGGTGGCTTCGACAATGGGGTTATCTGCGGTTTTTCCTGCGAGTTCCCGGTAACTGTCCTTCGCATACTGATCAGCCGTCCACTCCATTACATTACCGAGAATATCGTATAATCCCCAGGGGTTAGGCTTCTTTTGCCCTATAGGATGGGTTTTATCTTCGCTGTTGCCCGCATACCAGGCATAGGTATCCAGTTCTGCCGGGGAATCACCGAAAAAGTAAACAGAAGAGACCCCGGCACGGCAGGCATATTCCCATTCTGCTTCCGTAGGTAAACGATAGAACACTCCTGTTTTTGCATACAGCCATTTACAAAACTGGATGGCATTGTATTGTGTCATCCCTATGGCGGGCATATTCTCCTTTCCCATGCCAAAGGTCATGTCCAGGTATGGGGTAGTGGGGCGGGACACAGCATCTACTTCTTCCGATAACGGACGGTCGCTCATGGTTTGTTCGTAGTCCCTGTTCAGGAACATTTCGTAAATGTCCCAGGTAATTTCATGGGTCCCCATCCAGAAAGGGGCTATCTTCACTTCATGCAGGGGAACTTCGTCTTCCCGGTGTGCGGCATCACTTTCGGGGCTTCCCATATGGAAAGTTCCTCCCGCTATGGGGGTCATGTCAAAAGAAACGGAAGTGCCGGGAATGTTTTGGGTATAAGCGGCAAATTTGTCTTTCCTGGATTGTGCAGTCCATGATGTTATCGTGAACATTATTGCCGGGACCCCTATAAAAAACAGAGAGGTATAGATTCGGTTACGAAGCATTTTTCGGGTTCAGATTGATTATAATTATTTGAAAGTTTCCCGAATATTATATAATTATTCTTTCTTTTTTAAGGAATTAACATTATTTAACAAAATGGCAGGTTCTGTTATAAAAACAGCTTTTCTCCTGTTCTGTTCTCGAACGGGGTACGGGCGATTAAAGCGTTTTCACCTTGTCCTGAAGCATTTTTATTTCATCCCTCAGCTTTGCAGCCTGGAGGAAATCCAGGTCTTTGGCAGCTTTTTCCATGGCTTTCCTTTTTTCGCGGATTATTTTTTCCACCTGGTCTTTGGATGCATATTCCAGTTGTGGCTCTGCCGCGGATGCCAGACCTCTTTCGGTATTGTTGTAATATACTTCGGAAACCGGGCTTTGGCTCAGGCTGTTGTCTATCCTTTTGTTCAGGGCTTTCGGGGTGATGTTATTGATTGTGTTGAACTCTGTCTGTTTTTCCCTGCGATAGTTGGTCTCATCTATCGTCCTTTGCATGCTGTCCGTTACCTTATCGGCATACATAATGGCTTTCCCGTTGAGGTTTCTTGCCGCCCGTCCCACGGTCTGGGTCAGGGAGCGGGCACTCCGGAGGAAACCTTCTTTGTCGGCGTCCAGGATCGCTACAAGAGATACTTCGGGCAGGTCCAGCCCTTCCCGGAGGAGGTTTACACCTATGAGCACGTCAAACAGTCCTTTTCTCAGGTCCTGCATAATTTCCACACGCTCCAGTGTGTCAACATCACTGTGTATGTAGCGGCAGCGTACCCGTATTCTTGTCAGGTATTTGGAGAGCTCTTCTGCCATACGTTTGGTAAGGGTGGTGACCAGCACGCGTTCGTCTTTTTCCACCCGCATCTGTATTTCCTCCACCAGATCGTCGATCTGGTTCTGGCTCGGTCGTACCTCGATCACCGGGTCGAGGAGGCCTGTGGGGCGGATTACCTGTTCCACATATACGCCACCGGCCTTCTGAAGCTCATAATCAGCCGGGGTGGCACTCACGTAAATCACCTGGTTCTGCAAAGCTTCGAACTCCTCAAATTTCAGCGGACGGTTATCCATCGCTGCGGGCAGGCGGAAGCCGTATTCCACCAGGTTTTCTTTGCGCGAACGGTCTCCTCCGTACATAGCGTGTACCTGGGGGATGGTTACGTGGCTTTCGTCCACGACCATCAGGTAATCCTCCGGGAAATAATCCAGAAGGCAGAAAGGGCGGGTTCCCGCTTCGCGGCCGTCAAGGTAACGGGAATAGTTTTCAATACCGGAACAGTACCCCAGTTCCCGGATCATTTCCAGGTCAAAGTTGGTGCGCTCTTCCAGGCGTTTTGCTTCCAGTTGTTTGCCGGCTTCATTGAAATAGGCAACCTGTTTTACGAGGTCGTCCTGGATCTGTTTAATGGCATTTTGCAGGACGTCCGGAGAAGTGACAAATATATTGGCGGGATAAATATTCAGTTTTTCGTACTTTTCGATTATCCGGTTTGTCTGCGGGTCAAAGGCTTCGATATCTTCTATTTCATCGCCGAAAAAGTGAATGCGGAAAGCATTGTCCGCATATCCGGGAAATATGTCTACCGTATCGCCTTTGATACGGAACGTACCGCGGGTAAATTCTCCCGTAGTACGCGAATACAGGCTCTGTACGAGTTGATGTAAAAATCTGGTCCGGGATATGACCTGGTCGCGTTCTATGGGAATCACGTTCTTCTGAAATTCAACGGGGTTTCCGATACCGTATAAACAGGATACGGAGGCGACTACCAGGACATCCCTTCTCCCGGAAAGCAGGGAAGAAGTGGTGCTTAACCGTAATTTCTCTATTTCGTCATTAATGGAAAGATCCTTTTCAATATAGGTGCCGGTAACGGGAATATAAGCTTCCGGCTGATAATAATCGTAATAGGAAACAAAATATTCCACGGCATTTTCCGGGAAAAACTGTTTGAATTCCGAATACAATTGTGCCGCCAGGGTTTTGTTATGGGCGAGAACAAGAGTAGGGCGTTGTACTTCCTGGATTACATTGGCGACCGTAAAGGTTTTTCCCGATCCGGTAACTCCCAGTAACGTTTGGTACCTCTCTTCACCGATAATCCCCGAAACCAACTGTCTTATGGCTTCCGGCTGGTCTCCCGTAGGACTGAATTCTGATTTTACTTGGAATTTCATAGGGTAAAGATACAAACAAAGTCCGAAGTTTAAACCTGGTATCCCGAAGATGAAAAGGGGAAAAAATCCGGGGTGGAGGCACCGGGAGTTCTTTGGGTTATGAGGTGTGGGCTCCGGATCGGGTGAGTATAGCCTATAACCTGTAACTTTCTTGCTCCCCCCCCAAAAAAAACTCCCACCGAGGTGGAAGTTTGGGGCTAAATCAAACACAATCTCAAAAATGAGAACTTTGAAAAAAATAGAATATATAGTTTGTTATCAATGAAACAAATTTCTCTATATTCTGTAACAGTAACGCACTTTATTCCGCTATATTTTGTAAAGGGGCAAAAAAAGTTTTTTTAAACTATCTATGAAGGTAAAAAAGCAGGTTGAATTTTGATTATCATCATGCAACCTGCTCTTTTATCTGCTTTTTTATTTCAGTACAAAACTGATTCTTGCAAACAGGAAGCGCCCGCCTATACCAAATTGCTGTGCCCTTCTGGACCAGTCAAAACGTCCGCTGCTCCTGTTGGCCTCTATGGCCCTGTCCGGATAGATATCGAACAGGTTATTGGCTCCCAGGGTAAGGGTGAGTTCTTCCGTAAATTTATATCCTACGGAAAGATCAGTTACCAGTTTGGTGCCGAATTCCTGCTGGTTTTCAATAATATTAGTGGCTTCTGTCACCTTTCCGAAGAAAACATTTCTCAGGAATATATTGAATTTGTCGGCGGAGAGGCTATTGGTGAGGTTGATCTTTGTTCTCGGTACGGCTTCTTCGAGATAGACACGGCTTTCTTCCGGGAAATAAGTTTCCACGAGTCCGGCTTGTTCCAGTACGGGAGAAGCTTTGATATTGCCAACTCTCCTGGTTTGGGAGAAGGTAGCGGAAAGGTCATTTTTCAGTTGCAGGTTTTCACCCAAAAAGGCTTTATGTGTAATAACCATATCCAGTCCTTTGGACTCCGTATCTATGGCATTGGCAAAAAATGCGGCACGGGAGGCATTGGCCTGGCTGAAGAGCAGTTGCAGCTCTTCGTTATCACCGGGGACAAACTGGCCGGTATATACAATGCGATCGTCTATAGCTACGAAATACCCGTCTACGGTAATGCTTATATTGGCATCGGGAAGTTTTGCGGTAAAGCCTACGCTAACACTTTTCGATGTCTCTTCCTTGAGATTGGGAATACCCAGCAATTTGGCTACGCGGCTGTCATTGGAAAAGGTACCCACTTCCTGCGGGTTCCCCTGGTTATCAAATACGGTGGAAGTAGAATTAAAATACAACTGGTGCAGGGAAGGTGCGCGGAAGCCGGTATTAAGTGCGGCACGTAGGTTGAGGTTTTCCGCAGCTTTTACCCGTGTGGCAACTTTAAAATTGATGGTCGATCCGAAATCCGAATAATTCTCAAACCTGGTGGCAAAGCTTGCCAGGAACCTTTCGGTAAAATCGGCCTCCACATCAAAATACCCTGCTATACTGGTACGGTCGCGGGACAAGGCGTTGGCTTCCGTGAAACCGGGAAATACCTGGGAACCTCCCGGCCTTGGCGCGCCGAAAAAGTCTGTTCTGGGAGTCTGTGAGTCCGTAGTGATGGGAATACCATTTACGTCGTACTGGGCATATGAAGCCAGTTCCCCTTCGATGATCTCGTAGTTTTCAAACCGGTGTTCCGCTCCGAAAGCTACGTTGACCCCTGCAAAAACATCTTCGAAGAAGCGGTTTATGTCCAGGTTGGTGGTGTTTTGTGTGAAGGCAAACCCCCCGGCATCAAAACGGGTAGGGGATGCATTCAGCATGGAAGCGTTGGAAGTGTTGGAGATTTCATAGTCAAAGGAGTTTTTTCCGTAAGTGTTGCTGAAATCCACATTCCATTCTCCTATTTTTCCTTTGATCCCTGCGGAGAGTGAACGGTCTTTGATCTTGGAATTGATCTCCGGCAGAAAACCATTCATATATGCGGGGGTATAGGTCCGCGCTTCATTAGGCATACGGTAGAACCCGGCAGAATTCCCGGTCCTTGAGCTGATTCCCGCAAAGGAGTAAAGCTCCGTACCGTTATCGTCCAGCGGAAGGGAGAAATTCGCCATAAACCTTCCGCCCCGTAAAGCGGATTGTCCTACACGCATATTAAAATCCGTACGCTCCATGCCTCTCGCGGCAAGTTCCTGATCGGTGACATCTGCATCCAGAATATCCTGCAAGTCTTCTATGCTATTGGCGGAGGCTATTTGTCCCTGTAGTTCCGAAGAAAAATAGGGGACTTGTGCTCCGTATTGTTTTATGGCATCAACATCGGTAAAGAGGTTACTAATGTCATAGTTGTTGGCATTTGCCACATTTTCTATGGCATTGTATGCATTAAAAATAGGGCCTTCCCATTCTTTCATCCGGTTGTAATCATCGCGGTAATCAAAGTCCCCGGTAAAGTTTAGATAACCTCCTTTGTCTCCCAAAGGCAGCCCGTAATTGGCGCTTATGTTGGTTGTTGCCCCGTCCACACCCCCGGTCTGCTCTTCGGCATTCTTGGAGAAGTTGGCCCCGGTTGTTGCGATGACGGTAAGTTCGTTTACACTTTTCTTCAATACGATGTTGATCACCCCGGCAATGGCATCGGAGCCGTATTGTGCGGCGGCACCGTCACGCAGGACTTCAATACGTTCAATGGCAGCGGCCGGAATAGCATTGAGATCGGTCCCTACATTCCCCCTTCCGAAAGTACCATTTATGTTGATGAGGGAAGAGGTGTGCCTTCTTTTACCATTGATGAGAACCAGAACCTGGTCGGGGCCGAGTCCCCGGAGCGAAGCGGGATCTACGTGATCCGTGCCATCGGATATGGTCTGGGTATTGGAAGAAAAGGAAGGGGCAACATAATTAAGGATCTGGTTGAGGTTTACCTGTGGCCCCTGTGAGGTCAGCTCGCTTACATCGATAACGTCTACCGGGACTGCGGTTTCCGTAGCTGTCCTTGCCGGGTTCCTCGAACCTACGACAACCACGTTTTCCAGGGCCACTCCCGATTCCAGTTGAACATCCAGGTCGGAAGAACTTACGGTGATTTGCTTGCTTTCAAAACCGACATAAGAAAATATAAGAACATCCCCGGCAGATGCATCTATAGCATAATTTCCGTCAAAATCCGTTGTTGTTCCGCGGGTTGTGCCTTTAACAGCAACCGATACACCTATGAGTGGTTCCCCGGAATCATCGGTCACGGTCCCGGTTACCGTCATATCCTGGGCGAAACCATGTGTAAAGCATGAAAAAAGACTTAAAATAAGTAGGATTTTCTTCATAAGTAAAAAATTTAGTGTTAGTATTATCAAAAATATGTTAAATAATTGTAATAAAATACTTTTTGAAATCTAAAATATAATCTTCTTTTCTGTGTACGTAGTTCATGTGAGAGATGTGTATTTTACACGCCAGATATTAAAGGATCTTTATTTCAACTCAAATTATCCGGGGATTTCCGAAGGTTGTCATGAATACGGAGCTTTGGTTTTTTTATATTTTTATGGAGTGGCGCCGGGGCCCATATTTTTCTTTCGATATCTATTAGTGATACATGACAAATATCATTTTCCATCCGCATGAACCGGCGGACCTTTACCGCTTATTTTTTATTAAAAAAGCAAAATAAGGATGAACGACCCAAGATTGCATACCTTTCATATTCCTGTTATGGGACTGGCATTTACCATAGATACACCTGTTCGTGTAGCGCAATACGGAATAGACTCCGTGATATCTATCATGGATGATGAACTCGCAGAGCGTATGAATGCCTTTTACAGTAAGAAGTTTAACTTTCCTTACCGGGAAACGACCAAAAAGGTACTGGATTACCGGGCAAAGCGGATTACCGCTTACCTGAACCTCGTGGAAAACATAGTGCAACAAAAATTCAAAGCATTTAAAGAGGAACTGGCCGCAAGCAGTTCCGTACGGGACTATTTTTACAGTCTTTTACCGGATGGAAACAGTGTAAAAAAGAAACTTCAGGAATTAACGGAAGGTGGTATAACCTTACCGGAAAGCATTGCGGAATACCTGGACAAAATACTGTATCCCGGGGCCATAGATGTCAATATCATGACCAAGGTGGATAAAGAGAATTTCAATAAAGGAGAAGCACTGCCGGTTGAATTCAATGATGCCCATGCGGCACTTCGTGGTTTTGCGCAGAGTAAGCTGGATTCCTCCCTGGTCCTTTCTGCCGGGATGAACCCACGCTTGTATTCCTATATAGAGAATTTCGAAGATTTCTTTCCGGATACGGATGGGAGAATGAAAAAGAAAATTGTCTTAAAGGTCAGCGATTTCCGGTCGGCACAGATACAGGGCCGTTTCCTGGCACAGAAAGGACTATGGGTATCGGAATTCCGGATAGAGTCCGGCCTCAATTGCGGAGGGCATGCCTTTGCCAGTGACGGCTATTTGCTGGGGCCTATCCTGGAAGAGTTCCGGGAGAAGAAATCACAACTGGAAACCTCGGCATATGAAATGGTTTGTACGGTCCTGGAAAGAAAGGGTAAAATAGTCCCTACAGTACAACCGGAATTAAAGATCACTGTACAGGGAGGGGTAGGGACTGCTGCGGAGCATCAATTCCTGATGGACCATTACCAGGTGGATAGTGTAGGGTGGGGGTCCCCCTTTTTATTGGTAGAAGAGGCTACGGCTTTAGATACGGAAACCCGGGACCTGCTGTCCAATGCCGGGGAAGAAGACCTTTACCTTAGCGGAATTTCTCCTCTTGGCGTTCCGTTCCACACGGTGAGAAACACCACCAATCAAAAGCTACGGGATTCCCGTATTGCCAAAAACAGGCCAGGGAGTTCCTGCCCGAAAAAATATCTTGCCCTGCACACTTTTAACGGCGAAAAGCAAATTTGTACTGCATCCCGTAAATATCAGGAGGCGCAATTGAAAACCCTTGACAGGGAAGTCCTTTCTGCGGAAGTTTACCGGGCAGAAAAGGATCGTATAACGGAAAAATCCTGTTTGTGTGTCGGCCTGGCCAATGCTGCTTACCTGGAGAATGACCTTCCGGTAAAAGGGGAAGCACAGGGTGTGGTTATTTGCCCCGGACCGAATATCGCGTATTTTAACAAGCGCGCAACCCTGCAGGAAATGGTAGGTCATATTTATGGAAAAGAGAACCTCCTGGCTACGGAAAACCGCCCGCATATGTTTATTAAGGAATTGAGATTATACCTGGAGGCCTATGAGAATGAGGTAAAAGAGGCCGGGGAGCATCCGTCTGTCCAGGCGGATAAAAAGGTGAAACGCTTTAAGGACAATCTTTCGGAAGGGATTACTTATTATGAAAAGCTTTTTTCCGCAATGGATATCCCGGAAGGGGATAAGACCGCAATACAGAAAAGCCTTGCGGATGCCAGGGTGAAAATGAAGGAAACGGAAGAAATTTTACTGTCCGGAATACAGTTGTAATATATTTTCCTGAGGGGATGCACGGCCGTGCATCCTTTTAAGGTAAAAGTTTTAATAGCAATTTTCCATGAATCATTTATTCCATTTCAAAAATAGGGATACTTTCCGGGGAGTCGGAAATTAAAACAGCATAATCCAGGAAATCTGTAGTGGCCATTCCTTTTACATGTTCTCCGTTCGATTCTTTACCAGGCATGATAACCTCTATCAGGTCCGGTTCGGGATTAGTATAGGGAGAGTCGTTTTTATTCAGGCGGAAGAGGGTTTTATCGGATATTTTGGTGTCTTTTAAGTTTTGGATTCCCCGGAAATACTCTTTTTCATAATCACCGATACCCATACCTTCTTCTACAGTATAACCTGTGTAATTGCCATTATCATCATATACCTCGTCCCATATGACTTTGCTATTTGTGAGGTAGCCTATGACGGATATGACCGCTTCTTTGGCATATGTGTTATTTTCCAGGAGCCGGGTAAAAAAGTAGGGATAGCCTTTTTTGCCTTCCCTGGATTTTTGCAGGTGAGAGAAGCCTATCCGCATAAATTGCGGATGGTGTTTAAAATCATAAATGCTGTCCAGGCTTACATAGTTGCTATATAAAAGTTGCTCTCTTTCTTCCTCCAGGAGCCCGAAAACTACCTTTAGATTTCTTATAATATGTTCAAATTCTGCAATATTTGTAATATGATTCTGATACAGGGTTTTGTTATCCTCATAATGTCTAATCAGGTTTTTGAGTTGGGAACTAGCATAACGGGAGTTTTTACCGTGATAAGTGACTGTATCCGTTTTGATCATATTGCGGATTTCTGATATCGGTGCTAACGTGTTTCCGGAATTATTGACGAGTTCCGAAATGTGCATGGAAACGTATTTAAGATTATTTATAATATCTACACCAATTACCCGGAGTTTGGCACTATCAGGCAGACGGTCGTTTATTTCTTTCAGTTGCTTCCATTTTTGATAAACCTGGATCGTTCTCTCCTGGTTTACGGAGATCCCGTAATAAGTTACGAGGTCCCTCAATAATAAGGTGTCTCCCTTTTCCAGGAATTCGTTGAAATAATATGCCGTACTGAAGTCGGTTTCCGGGAGATAGTATTTTACCGTACTGCTTTTGGTCAAGGATTTTAGTAAGGCAATCTCTACATCTTCGGTTTTGGCACTGCCGTGATAGGCGCCGAAACCAAGAATGCTGAAATCCTTCTGAGGGAAATCAAAGTTCCCGTCGTTCAGGTCATAGCGATTATTCTCCAGGTATTCGGTCTTGGATTGTGAGTAGCATTGTAAGCCGCATAAGGTCAATAGTATGATAAAAATATATTTCATTACCCGTGGATTATAAATATTGAGATCAGAATGATCGCGGTTTTGGTTTCGGGATGGTGTCCTTTAATAATCGACCTTATTCTCCTTACTGCTCCAAGCTTCAAAAACCGGCAGGGCTTCGTTTCGGATAATGTTTTCAAAGATTATCCGGCGCAATTCCAGGGGTTTGTCCAGTTCGTCGTAGATGTACTGATCGTCAAAACCTATCCCGGCGGCATCTTCCCGGGTGAGTGCGTAATATACTTTTTTCGGCCTTGCCCAATAGATGGCGCCGAGGCACATGGGACAGGGCTCACAGGAAGTATATATGACACAGTCTTCCAGCTGGAAAGACTTCAGTTTTTCACATGCCTTACGGATTGCGGTTACTTCGGCATGCGCGGTCGGATCGTTGTGTGAAGTTACCTGGTTATATCCTTCGGCTATAATCCGGCCATCCTTTACTATTACGGCACCGAACGGGCCCCCTGCATTAGCATCCATACCTTTCCTGGCCAGGGCAATGGCCCTCCGCATGAATTTTTTATCTTCTTCTGTCATTATGATATCCGTTATTCCTATCCGTAAAAGTATGAATTTCCGGGCAGCACGGGAAAATTTCAGATCATAAAAAGTCCGTAATTTGGCAAATGCCGGGGAGTTAATGTTGAGATAAAGGCACGGGATTACTCTTCCGGGAGCGGAGCTATAATACCTTCGTATCGTATGGGGTTCCTTTGCGTGCTGTTTATCATGAGATTGGTTTTTCTGTTCGCATAGATCTCTAAAATGACATTAAAAGATTCACTGTTCTTATTGGCCTTGAACCTTATCCGGTAGCGTTCTTTAGCTTTTATGTATTCCATTTTCATATCGGCAGCTTCCTGGTCAAACTGTATGGCTTCTCCATCCATATTATAACCGCCCCCCATCTGCCTTTCGCCGAAGTAGGGTAAATAGGCTTTTACCGAATCTCCTTTGATATCGAGGTAACTGGGGTTTCCCATCAGATTGATTCGCTGTATGTTATTTTGTGGCCCCAGCAGATCACTCAGGTTCATCATAGCATTGGTTACCATAGGATTGCCCCAGTTGTTCACAATCCGGAATTCCTTTTGCTGTACCAGCGAATCCAACGCCCCCATATTCTTGGGACCCGAAACAGTATTTTTGCTCCCACTGCAACTGCAGATTACGGCAAACAACAGCAGGCCTGTAAAATAATGAAGACTTTTCATATCAAAATGCTTTAATTGATATACAAGTTAAGAAATAATCCTGTATGTTGGTCAATAGCTGTGGTTTAGTGTCAAAAAAGTCCCGGTTAAGAGACTTTAAAGAACAATATATTTATGGCTGTTTTTTTCAAATTATTACCAAGGCGGCTTCTCACAACCGCTTATTCCTGTGCGTATGGCCCTTACCTTTTTTGTCTGCGGGAAGATTGTTAGCTTCGCGGATAAGCTGGAAAATATGGTCCGGGCGTACTACTTCATAGTCTTCGCTGAGGGATTCGGCTACATTCTTAAAGCTTGTGGGAGTTACATTATTCCACGGTTGTGCCTGTATGATAATAAAGCGTGGTTCGTTACCGTTCCACCCCGAAGCGGCGGTTGCAATATGGTCTTTCATGGCCTGTTCGTTGGTGCAATAGTTACAGGAAAGTGCCATTCCGGGAAGTTTGTTATCGTAGATGGTAAGCCCTCCCCCGGTATTTTGTGCCGTGAGGCCGAGTAAGGAAGGGGCCAGGGAGGCAAAGGTTTGCCCGACGTTCTGGTCAATACCTCCTGTGATGGTATTCCAGATGGTAATTACACGAAAACCTGCGCGTTGGTTATAGTCTTCGGTCTTCATAACAAACTGGTTTAACTGATTCTGGCCGGGCCAGCTGTTAGGATAAGCGTACCCGTACCCGGAAGGACCGGAGATGAGATTGTCATTATCGGTTGCACTTTCATAGTAATAGTTAAGTGCCCCCGGCATGGCATCGAGCATGGCGGGCGACAGGGTCCATCCTATGGGAACAGCACCGCGATCGGAGTTTCCCCATATTTTACGCATGAGGTGTTCTACATATTGTAGGTTATCGCCGTCACTTATAATGAAAGCCACATAGAGCTTGTTCTGTAATGCCGGTTTCGGAGGGGCGGGTTTTATGTTGATGGCCCTAGGCATACCGCTGTGTACCGTAAGGTTGGTAGCCCAGTCGCTGGCAATGGTGGCAATACCATAGGAAGAGGCCCTTTGGACGCCCGGTTCTTCTTCCGGCCACCATCCCATATAATTGGCCCCGTTCGGCATGGAGGACAGGAAGCTGTTCAGTAATTCGCTTTCCCCGCTTACCTCGGGATCGAGCCATATTACTGCCGCCCCCAATGCGGTAGCGTATTCGCGCAGTGCCGCTTTGTGAATATCGGGGTTCAGCCCTATTAACAGGCGTTGGTCCAGGTTTGGCCAATAGGTATCAAAGAGGGTTTGGTATACCTGTAACTTGCTGCTGAACTGTCCCCGGAGATCGAGCAATACCGGTAAGTTATACGGTGCGGAAGTTAATCGCGACAGTAATAAGGGGGAAGCAATAAGTGCCCCCTGGTCTTCGGCTAGCATAGTGGCCAGGTTTACGGTGTGTATCTGTGCCGGATCATAAACGATCAAACCGGATATCTCGTTACGGTATTTTGTAATCAGGTCCCATTTGTCCGCGGGTTCATTCCAGTCCAGTCCGAGGGATTCCAGCCAGGTGTATTGCCCTTCAGCAAAAGCATCGCCTTCGTAAGAGAAGATGCGGGGCCCGGTTTTGTTTACAATGCCTTTCAGCGAAGCAAAGAGGTACATTTCTGCAGAGGAGCTGTTTTGCTGAACGCCAACCCAGTCTACCTTCGTATAAGAAGTTCCGTACCAGTAGACCCGTAATTCTATGGATTGATTGTCTGCCGGAATGGTAAAGGGCAATGTAAAGTTCGTATAATTTCCGGCTACCGGGAACTGCAGGCGGGTAATGGTCTGTGATGCCAGTACCTGTCCGGTCGTAGCATTTCTGACATCAATATCCACTACCGGATCATCGTTGGCGGTATTGTTATCTACTTTCATCCGGAATTCGGCGACATTGGGCCCGGCGGGAAGAGTAGTGTTATACGGACCGTAAATCATATGCTGGTTAGCCTGGTCGATCCCTGTCTGGCAAAGCCAGCCGTCGGTTTCCAAACGGCCTGTATTGTGACTGAGTTCCGGTCCTTCGCCCTGCCAGCGCGAAGATGTTTCCCGCAGAATGATCAGGTCCTGCGTTTGTGCCGATGCGGGAAAGGAGGGAAGAAGCTGTCCGGAAGGCCATGTTACCTGTGCCATTGATGGCAGGGCGAATAACAACAACGGCAATATAACTGCCATTTTCACGGAAGGTTTGGTCGGTAGGTTCATAGGTTGAGGTTTATTATCGTTGAACTTTTATGTAGGTTTTTTCGTAAATATAAGAATTTATGATGAAAGTTTGCCGGTTACGAGGTTACCGAGTTATGGGGTATGGAATAACTCAATGTATTTTCATTGTCTGTAAATGCCCGGGATGTTTTTTGATAAATCATCCCATATGAATTCACACTCCTGACATAATGTTGTCACAACCCTGTGCTATTTTTGCTGAGAATAATTAATATTATGATATATGATTAATTCAGCTACCGAATCATTCTATCCGGCTAATGTAACGCAATGGAGGGCGTGGCTTGAGGAAAACCATAACAAGAAACAATCGGTATGGCTTATCCGCTATAAAAAGAAATCCGGCATGCCTACGATCTCCTGGAGTGACGCCGTGGATGAGGCCCTGTGTTTCGGTTGGATAGACAGTAAAGCGAAACCTATAGATGACGAGAAATACATGCAGTTTTTCAGCAGGCGAAAAGCAGTGAGTACGTGGTCCAGAATAAATAAGGAAAAAGTGGAAAAGCTTATTGCAGACGGAAGAATGACCGGGGAAGGGTTAAAGAGTATAGAAGTCGCCAAACAAAATGGCTCCTGGACCATATTGGACGATGTAGAGGCGCTTCTCATTCCCGACGATTTGGAGGAAGGCTTTAAAACCCGGCCGGGTTCGAAAGATTTCTTTTTAAGCTTGAGCAGATCTGTTCAAAAAATCATTTTACAGTGGCTTGTCTTTGCAAAACGGGAAGAGACCAGGCACAAACGTATCAGGGAAATAGTGGAAAGCGCAGGAGAAAAACTTAAACCCCGGCCATTCCGGTAGCAGTAATCCGATCAGGCATTTGTTTGCAACGAGTGCCCATTTTACCCGGCATTTGCCCTTTCCTGTGCGTTACAAACGCGCCTTACAATAGATACTCGTTGCAAACGAGCATCAGTAGGGTATACGTGTTTGCTTTTTGTGCTTTCGTGCAACGAATTGCGGCCCGCCGGGGGCTTTGAGCAATATAACTCATTTCCGTATAATATCCAATCTATAACTGTACTTAGGGAATAGGACGAAAAGGCCATTTCCTCACTCTTTATTTGCACTATAAAGATGGTAGTTGACATTTCGCCACATTATTTTTTAGTTTTATAAAAAAGCAATACAGTACCGCAGGTAAATGGTTGACACTTCTGGAGCGTTAGCGGCAAATTATCTTTTAAGGATTTGAAGATGGTCAATCCGTTGCCAACGGCAATGGGATTTACCAATAAATAAAATTCATCTATCAGTCTGTTTTGGATTAAGGACGATACAAAAGAAGAACCGCCATACACCATAATATTCTTGCCTTCTTTCTTTTTTAAAATGTTTATTTCCTCTATAATATCACCGTTTATTATGGTTGTATTGTTCCATTTATTGGTTTCCGGCTTATTCGAAAAAACAATTTTGGGTATGTCTGTCACCAGTTTTCCGAATTCATGGTCATTGTTGTTTGGGTCGTTGGCTACCCCGCCCCAATAAGTGACAATTTCATCTGCCGTATTTCGTCCAAGTAAGATGTTGTCTACATACGTAAGATTGTCAACGGAAAAGTTTTTCACTTCCTCGTCCCAATTGAAATTGGCCCCCACCATATTCGGCAGTTACAAAACCGTCTAACGAAATCTGCATTTGTAATTTTATTGTTCTCATTTTGTTAAAATTTAATGTTGTATCAAATTTACCTGCAGAATTCTTATTGTAAAATAGGCTATCATGACCTTTTAAGGGGGTATTTATGACATTTTTAATTATTTTATTGTTATGTCATGACGTAAAAAGGTCATTTCAGTGCCTTGTTCGTGATGCGCGTGGGTTTCGACTATAAGCTGAACAGGGTGGGGGCTCAAACCGGGTACTCGTGTCCACTTTGCTTAAACGAGCGTCAGTAGGGGGCATTTGTAATAGCACTATTTGCCTTGCCCTTTCCTGCGCATTACAAATGCGTTTTACAATAGATAATCGTTGCAAACGAGCACCAGCGAGGTCTTATTTTGAAAGTGTTATAAATGCAGTAGGCATCCACCATATATTCAGGCCAAAAGAAACTGTAACAATATGATAGCCTTGTGAAGATTTTTCATTAATGAATCGTTCAACATCGTTCTTCAGTTTTTGGGTAGACCACATCGTACTCATTGTGATGATTGTATAGCTTTTCATTTTTTTGATTTTATAAAAGGTAACGGTGTTATATAAAGGCTTTACCCGGTGCTCGTTTGCAACGAGTCCCCATTTTACTTTCCTGCGCATTACAAACACTTTTACGATGGACCCTGTTTCCGCTATGTTCTAACGAATATGTCGGGACACCGGTAAGGTTTTTATTCCGTTGCTCTTTTATTCTTAAAGATTAAAATGCTTAATACTGTTCCGGCTAAAAAGCCGGTAAACAAATAGTGTTCAAAATTCAGGGTATTAAAATCAACGTGTATTCGGGTACTGTTGCCGAACTCAGGTTCTGATAGGTTTTGAAATTGATTATTGATCTGGAATATCCTGAATTGCCAGAACAAAATCCCGCAACCAATAATTATTCCACACGAGATTAATCCCCGGTTTATAAAACGCAGACGGGTCGTTTTCCATATAATCAGATAGAGCAGGGGGATAACTGTAATAGATAATGCAAATATTAAACCGGATATAAAGTGGCTGCTAATATTCCCGGTCGTGATCTGAGTGTTTTCCTGATTGAGTTGGGATAGGGATATTTGCAGAAAAAAATCCCGGGATAGAAATCCGATAATGCCCGAAACTATTATGGATACCAAAAATATTATACTTTTCTTCATACGAGTTACAGTATGGGCAGGGTTGATTTGCTGTGTGTATGGTAGTTATTCATGTTCTTAAAATTTTTTCCATGGCCTTTCCCCGGGCCAGTTCGTCGATCAGTTTATCCAGATACCGGATCTTTTGCATAAGCTCATCTTCGATATCTTCCACACGATAGCCGCATATTACCCCGGTGATTTTTGAAACATTCGGATTAATTTGCGGTGCCTGTGCAAAAAAGGTTTCGAAGTCCGTCTTTTGATCGATCTTTTGCTGCAAAGATTTCTGATCGTATCCTGTGAGCCAGCAAATGATAGCATCGACCTCCTCCTTGGTACGCCCTTTCTTCTCCGCTTTTTGAATGTAATGCGGATATACGCCGGCAAATGCCATTTTAAATATCCTGGTGTTTTTCATGATGCTTGAATTCCCGTACATGTATTGTTAAAACATGGTCTTCCCGGATAATTCCGGTGTTCGTTTACAAGGGGTACCAACAGCAGTAGGAGCCCCGGGTTTATTGCAAGGGATATACAAGCTCCCACAGGTGGCCGTCAGGATCAGAAAAATACCCGATATATCCTCCGGATGCCTTATCCATTGCAACCTGGTTTGGTACGGCACCCCCATGTTTTGGCACTTTCTCCAGGATAGTATCCATGTCTTCCCTGGCCTCCATTGCACAACTGATAACCATTCCGGCATTATTGTCCGGAAACTGTGCTTTCCGTCCAATTTTTTTAGTATAACTCTCGAAGGAATCTTTTTTCATAAAAAATAAAGAGAGATTGGGAAGTTCAAGTGTAATAATCCCCTCGTCCATCTGGATATCTGAAAAACCGAGCACATTCTGATAGAATAGCAATGTTTTATCCGGATTGCGGACAGGTAAACAGACCACTGTAGTTCGTATGTTCATAAGAATTCAGTTTATACCACGGTTATAAATTCTCCCACTTTTTGGGTTTTCCGGAAAATTTCTCTTTATTAAAGAAAAATTCATATCTGGTCACGGTTAACACACAAATATACATAATTAACTGAAAACCAAATATACACCAGTGGGAGATGTCTCATTTATATCATCGGAGGCAGACTTTATTTGCAACGCGTACCCATTTTACTTTCCTGCGCATTACAAACACTTTTACGGTGGATCCCGTTTTAGATGAACACGGGGTAGAGTTTCTGAAATTTCACTGGCTTCCCGGATTTATTTGTGTGTTTAATCTGTCGTTTACCCAGCCAAAACAATAGCCGGTAGTTAAAGTCATGACAATTTTTATTACATTTTCAACATTGGGTATGGGGTCCGCACCAAACCAGACAACCATTCCCAGGAAGTAGGCCGGAAGGATATTCAGAAAAGGGAGTTTGGATAAATAGAAAACCCCGGTCAATATCGCAAAAACTGAAAGGTGGAACCCATGCGGAGATACGAGTTTATCGCCCAAAAAATTTCCGAATTTTGTAATTAAGATCGCAATTATAATCCCCAGTATCTGTTGTGCCAAAGCAGACAACGAGGATTTGATATTTTTCCCGAACAGGAAATAACTGGTCCAGGCCACAAATAATATCCAGGTTGGGAGTTGCACGGAAAAAGTAATTAACGTGGCAAGTGCAGCTAAGGTTCCGAGTATAAATGATTGGAAAAATGATTTCATGACTTTAAGTAATATCAGGCCGGTTCCTTAGTATTTGCCAACAACTATTTCTTTTTCTCTGAAGATGTTGTCAAGTCGGTTACGCCATTTTTCTAAGATTGAGTGCCTTTCCCCTTCCGATAAATGTGCTACGGAATAATTAATTTCAGGTGCAAGCACCGAAAAACCCACGCATTCCAAAATACCTCTGTTAACCGGACGAAGGATACTGTGAATGTCCCCGTGGAAACCGTCTTTTGTATACTCTTCTTCAGGACTTCCGGTTGTAACGGAGAGTAAAGCTTTTTTACCATTCATCGTTCCGTTTTTATAATACCCTCCGTTTTTGAAAAACCTTCCCGAAGCGAAAACCCGGTCTGTCCATCCCTTTAATATTGCGGGAGGTGCAAACCGCCACAGCGGGAATTGCCAAATCATCAAATCGCACCATTCAACTTTTTCCTGTTCTATATTGATTTCGTTTGTAAATCCGTTTACCTGAGATGCATGGATTTCTTCTATCTGTATTTTAAAGTAGTCGGGGTCTTTAACACTTGTAAAGTTGCTTCTGCCATAAACAGGATTAAAATCCATTTGGTACAGGTTGGTGGTTTTTACCTGATGTCCTGCGCTCTCCAGTGTTTCAACTGCTGTGTGAAACATGGCAGCATTAAAGCTTTCGGGCTCCGGATGGGCTAATAGGATTAGTATTTTCATCTGTTTATAATTTAGTTTTGTGTTCAAAATGAGCGATTTAAAAAAGTTGCAAAC
>NZ_RJTM01000189.1 GCF_003725735.1 Sinomicrobium pectinilyticum
GTACTGTACACCAAACCCGAAAAAACGAATACTGCCCGAGTATAATATATGTATTGCGCAATACAGACGGGGGAAGCCGAAAACCCGGAAGACAGAGTAGGCATTAATCTAAATTTTTTAATGATGAAGAAAACAGGAATTTTTATGGCCCTTGCGGCCTTCGTATTTGCTATCGGTACTGCCTTTGCTACCAAAGCGAATGAAGTTTCTACAGATGAAGTATCCTCTACGGATATTTCCATGCAGCAACTTGCTTATTACAGGACAATACCGAATGATCCGAACTCTTGCACCACATTTATGCAAGTACCCTGTAATCCTGTTCCGAAGACACCGCAATGTGTATGGTTTGTCCCGGGAATAGGAAACTCTCCATTGTACAATGCTTCCTGCCAGCCTTTGTACTATGATCCCGTACCATAAATGATGTATGGTAGTGACATGGGAGTGGCAGTAACTACTGTTGCTCCCATATCGTTTTAAAACATTATATCCATTCAAAATGAACTCCCGAAAAAGAACATATTATTTTCTGCTGATTTGCTTTGCAGGCAGTATCTTACTTGTAGGGGCATTATATTTTATGTCCAACGACTCCCGGAAAAACGGTTTTACCAGGGTTTTTCCAACAGAACCGGATTCTCTTGTTCCCGAAGAAGTCCTCGACATCCGACATCCCGGATATTATTTTTCCGGAAAAACAGATCACCATATTTTCCTCGGGCATTTGCAAGCACCTGCACATATCCTGATGACCAATCCTGCCCTCACCGACACTTCACATATCAACCTGGAAATAGATATTTTACCGGAAGACGCATATGACTGGAAAGCGCTCCAGGTAGCTGTTGATTCTCCACAGGTTTATCTTGCAGATGGTAGCAACGGGTTATTTTTAAAGACATTCCTGCAAGATTCACCCGTAGAGCGCTATTCGCCAGACAGCACCATGCTGTTTTCGGGATATATTCCCCTTTCCCCTTCTTCATTGGTAATGAAAAGCTATAACCCGAAATATGCTCAAAACATCCTGGAAAAGAGAAGTACAACTACTAAAGCAGAAAAAAAGTATATCCTCAAAAAGCAGGTAGACGGCATCTTTTGCACGGATGGTATGTTGCTCTATTCCCGAAAACATTCGTATTTGTTCTATATCTACTACTACAGGAACCAGCTTTTATGCCTGGATACGCTTCTCAACGAGGTATACACAAAAACCACTATCGACACTGTTTCTCATGCCAACATCAACCTCTCGGTTCTCGAAGACAGCACGCAACTTACCCTTGGCAAACCACCCTTGAGGGTAAACAAAAAAAGCCATACGGACGGAGATTTTCTTTATGTTAATTCTGCTCTACGGGCTGATAACGAAAGCCGGAGAATTTTCGGGGACCATTCGGTAATCGACCTCTATACGGTGACAAAAGGAGATTACCTGTTCAGTTTTTATGTACCGGAATACCGCGGAAAGAAAATGCGGGATTTCCTGGTTTCGGATACTGTATTATTTGCCCTGTACGACCATCATATTATTACCTATTCCCTGTCTTTTTTACAGCACAGCGCCCCGGGCAAACCAAACATTCCCAAGGACAGCCAAGTTTTTAGGGCCAAATAACATGCAGTGTTTTGCTGTCGTATACAATCCCATTTTTAATCACATAGCGAACCGAAAGCGTCTTCCGTATATCTTCGAGCGGGTTTTTGTCCAATACCAGGATATCCGCAATCTTGCCCGGTTCTATCGAGCCCAGGTCATTTTGCATGCCCAGGCCTTCTGCAGCGAGAAGTGTAATTGTCTGTAAGGCTTCGTGCCCGGTCATTCCACCGGCCAGTAATGCCTGTAGCTCCCAATGCAGTTCCATTCCCGGAACATCGCCATGCGAACCTGCCGTAACCCTTGCCCCCGAAAGGGACATTTGCGCTGCATTTTCCGCATAATACATCAGGCGGGAGTGTTCCGGAATGAGTTCTGTCTCCTCTCTCTGTTTCCCTTTGTTCCGGGATATTCCGGGTTGCATTACCCTGCTATTATCAAGTCCATAACTTTCTCTGAAAGCCCCTAACCTTCCGGTCATGGCCAGTAGTGTAGGTGTATACCAGGTTCCTGATATGGCCAGAAGTTGTTTAACATCGTCATATAGTTTCCCTACCGGGAGGATATGTTCCCAGCCTGTAAAACCATCCAGGATCACAGACAGGTTAAAAATGCCCAGATAATTGTCGGTATCGGCATGAGCGGTAATATTAAGCTCCTCTTCTTTTGCAGCCATGACCAGTAATTGCCTTTGTTTCCTGGGCCAGGAATCATGTACTTTTAAAAAAACAGCGCCCATGGATTTGTACGTACGGGCAAGGCGGCGGGCATCTTCCAAGGTATTAATACGGAATTTATTATTCACTATCCCGACAGCCCCGAAAATACGGGGAGCCGTTATACCCCCGATTTCCGAAAGTTCCGCCAGGCCGTAAGTCTCTACCCCGGTAGAAGGGTTTCTCACCGTGGTTACCCCAAGAGCCAGCTCTTTTTTAAATTCCCGCCAGTCCCCGGAAAGCAAATCTGAGGGAGGGCTGTCATGAGCATGCATGTCTATAAAGCCAGGGAGGATCGTCTTTCCCTGTACATCTATAATTTTTGCGTTTTGGGGAATATCTACTTCACCGGGAATACCGACCTCAGCAATCCGGCCGTTCTCTATGACAATAACGGCATTTTTTATAAGTTCTTTCCCGTTCATGGGGATAACATCGGCCCCGGACAACACCAGCACATCCCCGGACCGGTAAAGTGGCCGTTTATAACGAAATACGGCAAGGGTATCCGGTTGTATACTGTCTTTTATTTTTCCGGGATGATTGTTTTCACAGACCGAAAGAGCTTTCCGGCGAGGTATTCCCAGTATGGTGTTTCCGGACAGCCAGGTTATTATTTCCCCGTCCTGTTTCCAACGCGGCTGCCTGCCTCCCCTGAACGTTGTCAGCCGTATTCCCGGCATTTCCCCGGGGGTGGCGGTAGTCCCCGCCGATGCCCGGGGTGTTCCCCGGGGAGAAAGCCGCGCAAGATAAATATCTTCATGCCATGTATATGCTATATACCTGCCACAGGGAGACAATACAGCCTCTGTAGCATAATACGGTAATTCTGTAAGTACTTTTTTCTTGTTGCTATCCGGTTCCTGCAGGTAAAACGGCCTTGAAGCTCCTGTACCTGTTCCAAGGTAAGCTATTTCTCCGCTTCGTGTAAAGGAAAGGGAATTTGGCAGGGGTATACTGTCGGCAATAATTTCGGCCATATCGCTTTCTCCCGATAAAACCCATAGTTTTCCCAAAGAACGGCCGTAACCATTTCTGCCAGTACTTCCTTCCGTAAAAGCCAGCGTATTACCATCAACAGACCAGGCCGGGTTTCTGTACTTTCCTTTATATGCTGTAAGTTGTTGGGGCTTACCCCCTTTTGATGGCATACTCCACACATGACCTTCTTCCCCGTCTTCCGCACTTATAAAGGCCATTTTTCTACCGTCAGGACTGTATACGGGTTGAAAACAACCTGCAACACCGGGGGCCAAAAGCCGTGGTTTTCCTCCCGGTAATGATATCCTGTATACCTCTGATAAGGCAGAAAATACGGCCTCTTCCTTATCCGGACTTATATCGGCATTACGGATATACCGAATATCCAGGGAATCCCGAGGGAGGGTATTGGTATGGTATACCAAAGGCCCCAATTCCATATGAGCCCTGACCGAAAAAGGAATAACAGTATCTTTTCCCGTGTTGATATCTACCCGGTGTAACTTACCGCCATACCCAATGATGACAGCTTCGGAACCGGGCGTAAACACAAAACGTTCCCAACTGATGCGCCATTGTCCCAGGCTGTCTGTTAATACCCGCTCTTCCCCGGTATGGAGATTCCGGAGACGCAGCCTATTACAGGATTCTCCCCTGTACATAAAATCGTTGAGCGTAACGTAAGCCATCCATTGACCATCCGGGGATACCGCCGCCCTGCCATACCGTTTTCCGGATGGTGCCATGGACACGGTATCTCCGGTGGCTCTATTATAACGCACCAATCCCGCCCCGTTGGCATACAGGTAACGGCCACCGGGTGAAAAACGGATTTCACTGCCTCTAACTGTGGAAGGAAGGGCCTTTTTTTCACCTTCGAGATCATACCTATAACCATTGCCCAGCAGAAAGCTACCTCCCGGCCCCCATTCCACCCCGGTATTAAAGCCTTTCTCCTTTTCACGGCTCACCGGTTTTTTGTTATTACCACCGGAATCCATAATCCAGATATTTTCTGCCCCGGTGAGGTCACTGATAAAAGCAATATGTTTCCCATCCGGTGACCATACGGGACGGGAGTCCCACGATATGCCCTCTGTGATCTGTATGGCCTCGCCTCCTTCTACGGGGATCGTAAAGATATTGCCCAGCAGATCAAAAACCAGGGTGTTGCCATCGGGTGAAATGTCCACGTTCATACAGGTCCCTTCCGTGGTTTCTATGACCGCTTTTCTGGCCGGGCTTACGGGCAATGTACCGGTTTGCGGTTCCATTTCCTGGGCCATGCCGCAAAAGGAATATAGAAATATCCCTACCACAAGCGGCAAGAACTTTTTTAAATTTCTCCATGTTCTTTCCTTTGCATCAATACCCTTCATTCTGCACCAGGTTGGGATTGTTTTGTAGTTCTTTCTGAGGAAGGGGGTAAAACTCGTCGAAATCCTGCCATCCCTGTTTCAATGTGCCCAGAACACTACCGGCCCTGCCAGTGCGTTTGAGGTCAAACCAGCGATGGCCCCATTCGGTAAAAAGCTCCGTTCTTCTTTCGTGCATTATGGCATCCAGTAATGCTGCCTGTGTAACTGCCGTGGTATTGTCCAGGCCGGCCCGGTTGCGCACCGTATTAAGGTCGTGCTGTGCCCCGGCTATATTGCCTTGCCGCGCCCTGGCCTCGGCACGGACCAGGTATTGTTCCGCCAGGCGTAGTACCGTGGAATACTCGGTAAGCACATTTCCGGCATCTACCTTGTATTTAAACGGGTAATAAAATGTTTCTCCCGCTACGGCAATCTCTTCTACCCAGTCGGTTTTACGCCGGTCTCCCGGTTCAAAAACGGCCGGGAATTCACTATCCAGGGCCACAGATGCCGGACGCCCCGTAAGTATAAAATGGCTGCCTTCCCGGGTATTAATTCCCGGTGCTACGGGCATCAATTGCCAGATGGATTCTTCGCTATTTTTAAGAAAAACCGAATTCAAATCGGCCGGAAGTCCGTATTGTACCTTGTTTTCAATCACTGCAGTTGCTTCGGCCTCTGCTTCCGGCCATGCCTCGCGGTACAGGTATACCCGGGCCAGCAGGGCTTTGGCCGTCCACAGGCAGGGTCTCACCCTTTCCTCTCCGTAAACGGAGTAGTCCCCCGGGAGCAGTTCCCGTGCAGCCAGCAGGTCTGTGACCACCTGTTCGTAAACCTCTTCTGCGGGAGTACGGGACATCCCCTGGCTGGCCTTGTAGTCGGTGCTCATCACCAGGGGGACATCCCCGAAGAGGTTAAGGAGGTAAAAATAACAGAAGGCCCGGATAAACCTGGCTTCGCCTTTCAGCCGTTCTGCGACCGCCCCGGTTACCCCGGGAGATTCTTTAAGCCCTTCCAATACGGCATTAGCCCCGTAAATGTAGCTATATGCCGCGTTCCATACATAGAGTTCTATCCATGAATTGGACGGAAGGAGGGCATTGTTGTAAAACTCTCCCTGCGTGGTATTGAAAGAATAATTGACCAGTTCGTCAGCTGACAACCCCGCCAACAGGGTAATACTCTGCCCTCCTCCGCTCGCCATGGCGTTGCCGGACATCATATTACTGTAAATTCCCAGTACCGTTGCCTCTGCGGTGGCATCGTTATCAAAAACGGAAGTCCCGGTAAGCTGGAAATTGGGCTCGTCTACGGCTATGGAATCACAGGATACGGAAAGGAACAGGAAAACAATACCGTATGCGGTGATGCGGAATAGAACGGTTCCGGTATTTCGCTTCCGGGCAAACGTGATGCTGGTGTATAAAAATTGCATGTGTTCTGGTTTTAAAAGGTTAATTCTACTCCTGCCGTAAACACCCGGAGGGGTGGCAGGGCAACAGTCCCGGGGTTTTCCGGGTCCAGACCCTGGTATCCGGTAATGGTCAAAAGGTTCTGCCCCTGTCCGTAAAAGCGAACTCCCACACCATGTTTTACCGGAAGCCTGTAAGAGACGGCCAGGTTTTTTAAGCGTATAAAAGAGGCATCGGTTATGGCATAATCACTGCTCACGGCATTGTTATAGGCAAAAAATGCAGGACCAAAAGTCTGGGTAGCCCGTTGAATGGCTTCCACATCTCCGGTGTTGCGCCAGCGATTTGCCACCTCCTCCGGCTGGTTGGTGAGGAATCCCGGTGGACTAAAACTACCATAGGGTTCCCGGCCGGTCTGTTTTACCACCTGGAAGAATGCGTCTAACTGCCAGTTCCCGAATTGCAGGCTGTTTTGCAGCCCGCCGAAAAATTTGGTTGTTATGGGTTCCAGGTCCCGGATATCGTCCGGCCAGGAAATAAAGCCGTCATTATTGACGTCTTCAAACCTGTAAACTCCTGTTTCGGGGTCTACCCCGTTAAATTGATAAGATCGTACCAATTCCAGCGGTTTCCCCACGGTATATACATGGGCATGAGCAGAATTTTCTATCCCCGGGTATGCTATCAGGCGGTTACGGGGAAAACTCAGATGAAGAGCGGTTGTCCAGCTAAAATTTTTTCCACGCATATTGGTGGTGTTCAGTTCCAGCTCCCAACCCGTATTTTCAACGGTGGCGGGCAGGTTGGCCTGCACGGAAGTAAACCCGGTGATGCCCGGCAGGGGCAGGCCTATCAACTGGTCTGACGAACGATTACGGTAATAAGCGGCCGTAATCTGAACACGATTTTTCACAAAACCGAGTTCCATGGCCATTTCCAGCTTTTTGTTGGTCTCCCAGCCAAAATCCGGGTTAAAGGGCCTTACCGGTGTAAGTCCGCTACTGCCCTGGTAAGGAAAAAAAGTGGTTTGCCACAGGTCCAGGAACTGGTAGTCCCCTATCTGGTCATTTCCGGTAAGCCCGTAACTGCCGCGCAGCTTTCCGTAGCTGACAAAAGGAAATGCCTTGCTGAAAAAATCTTCTTCCGAAAATATCCAGGCAAAACCAAGGGCCCCGAAATCTGCCCACTGCCTGCCCGGGCCAAAGCGACTGGAACCATCGCGCCGGGCCGTAAGGTTCAGGAAATACGTATTGTTCCACGCATAATTGATACGGCCGAAAACCGCCCGGTAGCGATACTGCGTTTCTCCCGAAGCAAAGACAAAAATAGCTGAGGCCGCCCGGATGTTTTCCAGCAGGGCATCACTGCTAAACCCCGTAGCTTCCAGCACATGGTTTGTTCTGGTTGTTTCCTGGAAAGTCCCTCCCAGCAGGGCCTTCAGGGTTGCTTTTCCCATATGGAGTTCGTAAGCGATACGTGGCTCCGCAATCCAGGTGCGGATGCTGCTGTTATTCAATGAAGACGATCGCCGGTTCTGAACCGTAGGCGGACCAAAAGCCGACTGGGGTGTGGTTTGCAGTTCTTTTACTTCCATGGCCGTGTATCCCAGTCCGGTCTTTAATTCCAGGCCGGGCAGCAGGCGCAATCCCAGGTTGGTGTTAACCACGAGATTGTCCGTTTTGTTCCGGTATTTCCTTTCCAGCTCTGCATAAGGATTGTTCCAGGTAGCACCTTCCCAGTTCAGTTTTCCGTCAGCATCGTAAACTTCGGGAGCATTGGGCGGCAATCGCAGGGCGGCCAGGGTAAGGTCGTTGACCGGCAAACTGTTGTTGTCTGCCGTATAATTTGCCACCAGACCGGCGGTAAATTTTTTATCTGCCGAATGGTGGTTTAAATTAAAGCTCCCGGAAATCTTCCTGTTCCCGGAATTGCCGGGATATACCGTTGTTTCTTTCCGGTACCCTCCCCCGAAACGGAAAACAGTCTGTTCACCGCCCCCCGATACCGAAGCCTGCATCCCGGTGATATAGGCCGTTCCGCCTATCAGCCTGTCCTGCCAGTTGGTATAGCGGTCTGTATTCCATAACAACAGGTCAGGAGCATTGGCCGTCGTGGGTTCTACGCCGTCATTGGCAAAAGCCTCGCGGCGCATATCCAGGTAGGGCCCGGTATGCATCAATTTCATCTTGTGCCCTACTTCACCGATCCCGGACTGTAGGTCTACACGGACCCTTACTTTTCCCGAAGCTCCTTTCCTGGTAGTTATCAATACCACCCCGTTGGCCCCGCGGGAGCCGTATATGGCCGTAGCATCGGCATCTTTCAGTACTTCTATGCTTTCTATATCGGCAGGGTTAATACCGTTTAACGGGTGTGTAATAATATTGGCCCCTGGAACCCTCGAATCGGTAAGGGAGGTTGCCGTAAAGGGTACACCGTCTATAACATATAGGGGCGCATTACCATCCGTACGGATGCTGTTCCGCCCCCTGATCTCAATTTTAAAATCTCCCCCGGGCACCCCGGTATTTTGCACAATATTCACCCCGGGCATTCTTCCCTGCATGGCGGCCAGCGGGTTAGACACCGGTTGTTTGTCAATATCCGCTGCGCTTATCCGGCTGATACTCCCTGTCATTTCCCGTTCCTTTACGGTATAATAACCCGCATTGACCTCCACTCCGGCCAAAGCTGTCACCTCTTCTTCCAGTTGTACATCGATAACGGTACGGCTGTTTACGGAAAGCTCGATGGTTTTAAACCCCATATATGAAAAAACCAGGGTATCGCTATCCCGGGCCTCTATAACATAGCTTCCTTCCGGCCCGGATACCGTACCTATGGGGGTACTTTTTATAAGAATATTAACGCCGGGTATCGGCAACCCGTCCGTACCTGTAACCTTGCCGCTTATAATCTGTTGCGGGTTAAATACGGGAAAAGCACGGGTAAGCACAGGCCAATTCAGTAAAATAAGGGCAATAGTTATGGGGCACCAGCAGGACAGGCCCGCTAATGTGGTGATCTTCATGATTTTAATATTTGAGTGTTAGCTAAAAGCCCTGTGGGGTTGCAGGTAATTAGGTTGCAGGTTTTCAGGTTGCAGGTTCCAGGTTGCAGGTTGCAGGTTCCAGGTTACAGGTTCCAGGTTCCAGGTTCCAGGTTGCAGGTTCCAAGTTCCGGGTTCCGGGTTTGTTAATTCCTGAAGCTGGCCGGAGGGGTGGTTCCCGGGCCCTGCTGAAGGGTGGTTCCTGAGCCCTGCTGAAGGGCCAGTGCATCCAGTTTTTGTAAGCACTCCCGGAGTTCCCCGGTAAGGGTATCATGGCTTTTGCGTAACTGCCGGAAGGTTTCCAGCTCGGCGTTACACTGTTGGTGAAGCTGTTCTAGTTTGTGATTTGTTTTCATAATGTTTGTGTTAATGTGTGGATATTATGTATTAAGAAGAGTACTAAAACACCACCAAAAAGATGGGCGTGGAACTCAACTTATCGCATTAGAGGTACTGGTATACCGTGTGTACAGATAAGAGAGCCCACGCCCGGGTCGTGAGCAAACTTACTTATCCTCTCGTACACATAAAAATTACCAGTTTTCTAATGCGAGATTCAAAGCAATTGCTTCTAATATTTTCTATTTGAAGAATTGCAAATTTATAGCTTAATGTTCATGCATCAAACTCTTAATAAAAGCAAATATACAAAATAATCTATTTAACATCAAAAAATTTAAATTGAAATAGATTAAAATATTGATTCAATTTGTTCAATGGAGAAGTTTATCCAAGAACAAAGAAAAAAAATAGGGCTTAGAATTCAGAAGATTATAGATATTCTGGATTTAAAACCAACCCAATTTGCTGCTTTAACCAAACTTACTCCTAATACGATTACTCATATTTCCTCTGCTAAAGGGTTCAACAGTAATACCATACTCCATATTTCATTTTATACGGGAATGCCCTTAGATGTTTTACTTGACCTCTCTTCAAATAAAATAGACAAAAAAACACTTGTTAAAAATTTCTGGCAGAATGTTGAAACCCATAATCCTTCTGCGTACAATAAATTTAAGGAGAAACGATTTACCATTGTAGAAGCAATAAAAAAGTTAATTGAAGAAGCTTCTTTTTTTGACAAACCTAAAAAAACCGGAGAGGTTCGTGAATATTTAGAAACAGAATATTATAAAAGTGCCAGTAGTGCTACCATTAGTCAAGCATTAAACAATCTTTTTGAAGAAGGATTACTTCGAAGAAAAAAAATTGGCCTCAGGAATTATGCCTACTATAAGTAGGTCTAAATTCCAAAGTACAATAGACGTTATGTCAAACTTGGAAAACATTTTACAAGAACCTCTTGAGAACTACCAAATAGAAAAATCGAAAAGTTTTGCTGGAAATGCTCTTGCTCACAAGTTTAGACATGACTATCCTGCTGCCATTGAAAAGCCCCACTCGGAATTGCTAATAGCAGTGCTAAACCGAAAAACACTATCTTTAATACCGTAACTGCGGTTATACAAGACCATTGGCTGTAATATAACCAAACATTGAAAATTAGTATCTTTACCAAAGACATTGATAATAATTTATGACTGCAAAAGTAAAGCAAATAGAAGTTGAGGAAAAAATAATAGCTATAACCTCATACAACGAAGATGATTATATATGTTTAACAGATATGGTTCGTGGGGAAGAAGGAAATGACCATATCAGAAACTGGATGCGAAACCGAAATACTGTAGAATTTCTTGGAATTTGGGAACAATTGAACAATCCAAATTTTAAAGGTGTCGAATTCGACACCTTTAAAAAAGAAGCTGGTTTAAACTCATTTAATTTAACACCTAAAAAATGGGTTGAAACTACTGACGCAATAGGAATAATATCTAAAAGTGGTAGAAACGGTGGAACTTATGCCCACAAAGACATAGCTTTTGAATTTGGTGCTTGGATTAGTCCAATGTTTAAACTTCTCTTAATTAAAGAATTCCAAAGACTAAAAGAAATAGAGTCAAATAAATATAATTTAGAATGGGATGTTAAAAGAGTATTAAGCAAAGTCAATTATCAAATCCATACAGATGCAGTTAAAAATCATATTATTCCAAACTCAAAATACACAACTGACAAACAATGGCTTGAATACGCCGAAGAAGCTGATTTGCTAAACGTAGCTTTATTTGGTTGTACAGCAAAACAATGGAAAGAAGTAAATCCTCAACACGCATTGGATGGGAAAAACATGAGAGATTTTGCAAGTATAAATGAACTTGCTGTGTTATCTAATCTAGAATCTCTAAACTCTGAACTGATAAAAAGCGGAGTTGAAAAAAGAATTAGATTTAATAATATGCATAGAATTGCAAGACAACAACTTGAAATATTAAACAAAACGGATATGCTTAAATCAATTAAAAAGCAATCAGATTCAACATATATAGACAAACAAAAGAAATTAGAATAAAATACTACCCAATAACTAGCGTTCGTATGGTCGGTACGACCCAGCATGAACATCGTGTTGATTGAACGTTTGCCTTCTATGGGGATTAATGTCCGCTCTCCTAAGTGTCGTATACTCTGGCGAATATCTCAGGCTTCGCAGTCTATGTTATATGAGTAACAGATTACTATGTCCCGCTCGTTGCGGAGGTTTTTCCAGAATGGTAAAAAGGTTTTAATCCTGTTTTTATGATTTTACGGGAATCCACATGTTTCTCTGATGGCTTTTCTTTTTCTTTGAAAATGAAACAGATTCATCTCATTAATTTTTAATACATTTAAACTAGAGTAATTTTGCTTTAATTTTTCGTATAAACAAACCTACCCGGATGGCAGATGTACATGATAAAAAGACCCGGAGTTATAATATGAGCCGTATTCAGGGGAAGAATACGAAACCGGAAACAATAGTTCGTAAACATCTATTCTCAAAAGGGTTTCGTTATCGTCTTCATGTCAAAGATATGCCCGGAAAACCAGACTTGGTACTCCCAAAATATAAAACCGTAATCTTTGTACATGGGTGTTTCTGGCATGGACATGAGGGGTGCCGGTACTTCGTTATCCCTAAAACCAGAACAGAATGGTGGCTGAACAAAATAAACGGAAATAGAGAGCGGGATAAAGAAAATATAGCCCGGTTAAAAGACAATGGCTGGCAGGTATTGACTGTCTTTGAATGTCAGTTAAAGAAAGACAGAGCACAACAGACTATTAAAGAGGTGATTGGATATTTCGGAGTGACCATGCCACGGATTTCGGTGGCATAGTGCCACCAGGAAAGATACTACAATGATATAAAAAATATGTTACTGT
>NZ_RJTM01000190.1 GCF_003725735.1 Sinomicrobium pectinilyticum
TTACTCTACACCAAACCCGAAAAAACGAATACTGCCCGAGTATAACATATGTATTGCGCAATACATACGGGGGAAGCCGAAAACCCGGAAGACAGAGTAGGCGTTAATCTAAATTTTTAAATCATGAAATATTCCAGAAATCTGATGATGGCTGCGGCCTTTGTAATTGCTGCCGGAGGTGCCTTTGCTTCGAGTATCCTTGCTCCCGCACAGGATGCCTGGAGGGAATCGGCAACTACTCCATGCCAGGCTGCTACGAAGCCTGCCGTATGTACTTCTACGAATCTTAATGATCCGATTTGTAATGAAGTAGAAAACGGAGAAAATTTCACTTATTACCAGGATAGTGGATGTTCTGCCGCATGGCACAGGCCTCAACCTGATTAAACAGGGAGGATTGGTGAGCATTCACCAATCCTTTTTTTTGGCCTTAATCCTTTGGGTCCCTGATCACGATAACCTTCATGTTCTTCTTTCCTTTCTCCAGTATTAATCCTCTTTCCCGAAGCGCTGTTCTATATCCTTTAAAATCGCCCAAAAACCCTTCCAAAGAAATGTCAATGTTCCCGGTAATCCCGGTTTCATCAATAAATGGTGGCTGCAACTGGTTGCTGCCCCATAAATCTATGATTAAGTGATGTACGGGCCGATTAACCAATTTTAAGCCGGAATCACTTCTATCTCTTTCAGGCTTTCCGCCTTGGGTCTGTAATTCCCGTTTGATCTTTTCCGAAGCTATTGTCAATTTCCAGCACGGCATGGGCCGGGTTTCTACCTGTACATCATATCCGAAATAGTTTTTCAGGTCCCTGCGCATTATTTGTTGTACGTATAACGGGTCACGGCTTTTGTTTTCTGGCACCTTTAGTCGGTAGCAATACACCCCCTTTTCCGCTTCCCTGTCAAATTCGAATGCCGAGGAGTCCGTAACCTCCAGCACAGGTCTTGCCCAAAACTTTCCGTAGCTGGTATTCTTCCTGTCATAGGGTACAGACCGAACCGTATCGGTATAGGCCAACCTGTATAAACCTTCTACAGACACATTATCCATCCGGAAACCACTGTGTTTCTCAACCAGGGAGGGCGCAAAACTGGATGGAAAAGCCGTATTGTATACAGCCCTGTTTACGCCTGTCAGTTCTGATCTGTACAGGACCCCGGTCGTTTCCGTATCCTCATTTTCCGCGGCGGACTCTTCTTGTCGTGCCATGTTTTCTTCCTCTTCCCGATTCGGTTTTTTGAAGAGTTTTAGTTCTTTCCCGGCTATAAAATCCTGTATATTCTCCGCTTTTACCTGTGCTCCCGAGGTAATAGCTTTGACCACACCTTCTCCGTCTATCCATACCACATGAGGCACGGTTGTTACCCCGAACTTATCAAACAGTTCGGCCGTATAACTTACAGGTAAATTGAGTTTATACCTTTTCCGAAATCTCTCATACACTTCCCGGACTCCCTTATTTTTGCCATCTTCCCGGCTTACCAGCATAAACCGAACCTGGTCTCCGAACTGCTCTTGTAACCGGTTCACTTTCGGGAAACTCGCTATACAGGACCTGCAGGACCTGGTCCAGAAATCCAGGATCAAGGGTTTTCCCTTAAAATCTTCGAGGGAAGCTTGCTCTTTATGGTAATAGGTTATACTCCCAAGCGTAAAGGGAGGGCACGGTTTTCCTATCTCGGGATAACCATCCCCTTCGTTTTTCAGCTTGTCTGCGACCTCAGCCTGTTCACGGCCCTGCTTACATCCCAGCAAGATGAATGCCAGGAAAAATACCGCGCTTATCAGGTTAATTCTACGTGTTATATTTGTCATTACAATTACGGTTTTTAACTAATTGTTATTCGTATCCCGGGTTTTGCTCCATATTGGGATTGTTCTGAATTTCGGCATGTGGGACAGGGTACAATACATCGGTGGGCTGCCATCCCGGTTTTACTGTTCCCAGTACCGTACCGGCCCTTCCCGTACGTTTGAGGTCGAACCAGCGATGCCCCCATTCGGCAAAGAATTCCACGCGTTTTTCCCGGAACACGGCATCCAGCATTTCTGCCTGTGTAGCTGCCGTAGTATTGGCCAGGCCGGCCCGGTTGCGGATGATGTTCAGATCTTTCCCGGCCCCGGAGATATTACCCTGCCGTGCCCTGGCTTCTGCACGGACCAAGTATAACTCGGCCAGCCGGAAAACCATATAGTATTCGGAAAGTTCACTCCCTGTTCTTACCTTGTATTTGTAGGGATAATAATAGGTGCTGTTCCCTGAGATAATACTCCCTGTCCATCGCGTTTTCCGGATATCTCCGGGTTCAAAGGCATCTATGACCCGGTGGCTCAGGGCAGAATTGGCGGGGGCCGCCGTAAGTATAAAACTGTATCCTTCTACCGTGTTCCTGTTGCCTGCAACGGGCCTTAGCTGCCAGATAGCCTCTGTGGAATTGGCCAGAAATACCTTGTCCGGGTCTTCTTCCAATTCATATATCCCGTGAAGGTCTATGACTTCGGTTGTCATGGTTTCGGCATTAAGCCAATCGCCCGAATACAGGTAAACCCGGGCAAGCAGCGCTGTAGCGGTATGACGATTAGGGCGAATCCTTTCCCCGGTAACATAAGTAGCTTCCAGTAATTCCCGTGCCTGTTCCAGGTCGGCTATAAGCAACGGGTAAACTTCTGCTTCGGGTAATCTAGAAGCCAAGGAATTTTCGCGGTAGTCCGTAGTGGTTATATAAGGTACTCCTCCAAACCAGTTAACGAGGTAAAAATGACAAAAAGCCCGTATAAAAAGGGCTTCTCCCCTTAACTGCCGCCTGATTACCGGGGAAATCCCGTTAGCGTTTTCCAGCCCTTCCAGTACGGCATTGGCATGATAAATATAATTATACGGCTCGCTCCATAAATTCCCCACAAAATTGTTGGTCGGGGACAGTGCATTTTCATAAAATTCGACCTGGGACATATCGGTCGAAAAATTGTCCAGTTCATCGGCCGATAACCCGCCCCATAAGGTTGTCCTGTAATTGGCAAAACCTCCGAAACCACTCACCATACGACTGTAGATCCCGGTAACAGCAGCCGTAGCCGTTTCATCCGTAGTGTATACCCGGGTTCCTATGAGTTCTGTCTTCGGCACGCCTGTTTCGGTAAAGTTTTCACAGCAAAACACTATTCCGGTAATTGGCAAGAAGTAAAGCCAGTGTTTTATTCTTTTCAGCATGTATAATTTCATCTCTTGTCGATTTATAAAGTGAGTTGTACGCCAGCAGTAAGCATTTGCAGCGGAGGAAGTCTCATACTGGTACTGTACTCGGGGTCTAAACCTGAGTAGCCGGTGATGGTGAGCAGGTTTTGACCTTGTACATACACCCGGGCTTTCATCCCGGACAGGTAACGAGCAGGGACGGTATACGACAGGGACACGGTTTTTAAACGTATAAAGGAGGCATCCCCTATGGTGTTGTCCCCGTAAAACAGGCTTTGGTTAAAGGCAATAGTTTGTGCTGAAGAAGCACTTTGAGTAAATGGCTGCACATTAGAAACATCGCCGGGCTGCTGCCAGCGCTCCATAACCTCAACCGGCTGATTGACGGATGTACCCGGAACGGAACGGGTAGCAAACAAGGAGGTATTCCCCGTTTGCCGGACAAACTGGAAAAAGACATCCAGCTGAAGGCCTTTATAAGAAAGGCTATTATGCATGCCCCCGAAAAAATCCTGTTCTATGGCTTTAATGGCCTGCAGATCGTCGGGGTAGGACACGCGGCCATCCCCGTTTACATCCTCAAACCGGTATATTCCGGTCTGCGGTTCGATACCGGTATACCGGAAAGTTTTCCGGATATTCAGCGATTTCCCTATGGCATAAGTATTGGTATAGCCCGAATTTTCCAGGCCCGGATATTCGAGTAACTTATTACGGGGTATGGTGATATTGACCGAAGTGTCCCAGCTGAAGTCTTCCGAGCGGATATTCTGCGTATGAAGCGCTATTTCTATACCGGTATTCTGTACAAGAGCGGGTAAATTGGCCTGTATGGAGGAAAAACCGGTCACCGGGGGTAGCGACAGCCCAACCAGCTGGTTAGACGAGCGGTTACGGAACCAGGCCGTACTGAGCGTAACACGATTGTGGGCCAAACCGAGCTCCAGCGCTATTTCCAGTTTTTTATTGACCTCCCAGCCATACCCGGGATTAAACAGGCGGGTGGGGTATAACCCGGCATGGTCCTGATAAGGGACTGTTGAGGAATAGGTATCGAGATAACCGTAGTCCCCGATCTGGTCATTCCCCGATGTGCCGTAACTGGCCCTGAGCTTGCCAAAACTGAGCAGGGAATTTTTTAAAAACCGTTCTTCCGAAAATATCCAGGCCAATCCTACGGCCCCGAAACCGGCAAATCGCTTTCCCGGTCCGAACCTGCTGGAACCGTCTCGCCGCCCGGTAAGGTTCAGGATATACCGGGAATCCCAATTAAAATTCACCCGTCCGAAAACAGCATGGTAGTTATATTCGGAATACCCGGAATTGGAACGGATAGTTCCGGCAGACGCCACATCCTCCAACAGGGCATCGCTCGAAAAACCGGAAGCATACACATACAGACTTTCGTTTTTTGTTTGCTGAAAAGTGCTTCCGGCCAAAATACGGAGCTCTCCCCGGCCTATGGTTTTGGCATATTCCAGCCGCGGTTCGACAATCCAGGTTTTGGTATTCTTATTTCCAAAAGTGGAATTGGCCTCTTCATAAGACAGGGAAAGCGGGTGAATGGAGCTCCAGGGGGTAACCTGAACATCTTTGGCCCGGATACTGGTATATCCCATTCCCACTTTTGCCCGAAGCCCCGGAAGGAATTCATAATCCAACCCCACATTGCCTATGAGATTGTCCGTACCGGTAGTGTATGTCCTTCGCAGAATACTATAAGGATTATTAAACGAACCGCCTTCCGGCCCCCAATTCAGGTTACCGTTGTTATCGTAGACCGGTGGCGCCACCGGGGGAAGAAATATAAAAGAGGTGATATCCCGGGACATCAGGTTATTATCTTCTGCCGCATAGTTTACAGAAACCTCTGCCCGAAACCTGTTATCTTCCGAACGGTGTGTAAGGTTTAAAAATCCGGAGAGTTTCCGATAGCCAAAATCCCCGGGAAAAACGGTAGTCTCCTTACGGTATCCTCCTCCGAAACGAAAAGAGGTCTGTGCATTGCCCCCGGAAACCGCTCCCCGGAGATCCGTGAGGTAAGATGTTCCTCCTACCAGTTTTTTTTGCCAGTCGGTATACCGCGAGGTATCCCAAAGCAAGAGGTCGCGGGCATTTGCCGGTGTTGGTTCTACCCCGTCATTGGCAAAGGCTTCGCGGCGCATTTGCAGGTACTGCCCGGTATCTAACAAGTCCATAAAACGGCCCACGCTGCCCGTTCCGGATTGTATATTCAAATCCAGGGAAGCTTTTCCGGCACTTCCTTTTTTGGTAGTAATGAGCACCACCCCGTTAGCCCCGCGTGAACCGTAAATGGCTGTGGCATCGGCATCTTTTAATACTTCTATACTCGCTATGTTATTTACATCCAGACCGTTCAGGGAATTTCCACCGTTGGTTATAAGGTTACCGAAGGCGGAAGACGGCTCTGAAGGAAACGGCACCCCGTCTACCACATACAACGGGGCATTACCCCCGGCAATACTGTTTCTTCCACGTATTTGTATATTGAAGTCCCCGCCCGGAACCCCGGTGTTCTGCTGTATATACACCCCCGGCATCCGGCCCTGCATGGCCGCCAGCGGATTGGACACGGGTTGTTTGCCGATGTCCTCCGCATTTATACGCGAAATACTCCCCGTCCTTTCCCTTTCCTTTACCGTATAATACCCGGCATTGACCTCTACCCCTTCCAAGGCCATAATGTCCTCTTGCATGGTTACATGGACATCGGTTTTTCCAGCAACGGCTACTTCCTGCATTTTAAAGCCTACGAATGAAAAAATCAATATATCCGTATCTTGTACGGCCATAGTATACTTTCCGTTTTCATCAGACATGGTGCCCGCTTCCCGGTCTTTGATGATAATATTAACACCGGCCAAGGGCAGACCTTCCTGGTCGGTTACGGTTCCGGTAATTTGATGTTGAGCAGTAGACTGAAGGGGTGGTGAAGCTATAAGCGATACGGGCAGGCTAAGAAAAATTAAGACAATAGTAATGGGGCACCAGCAGGGGAACCCCGCTAATGTGGCGTGTTTCATAATTCTAATATTTGAGTGTTAGCTAAAAAATCCTGTGGGGTTTCAGGTTGTTGGTTGAAAGTTAAGCTATACGTTTTGCCTTCTAAACCTGACCGGAGAAGTGAGGGTCTCCAGTTTTTGCCAACACTCCAGGAGCTCTTCGTTAAGGGCTTTGTGCGTTTGTTGTAGTTCGTGAAAGGTTGCCATTTCGGCGCTCCACTGTTGCTGAAGATGCTGTAGTTTTTGCTGCGATGCTTTCATAATGATAATGTTAGTGTGTTTAGCATGAAAAACCGACCCTCATACCATCTTCCGTTTGCAGATCAAGGAAAAACAAACTATTTTTATTGTCATTACGAGTAACTAATAAATTAAGTAGTCTTTCCCCTGTCGCAAGCTGTATGTTTCTGCGAGCACGGGGCCGGTGGTAGCGGACAGCAGCCAGTAACTGGCAAGCATGGTGTATAACGCCCCTGCTTTTGCTATCCGGCAGGTTTCTTAATTATTTCGTCAGCCCGGCGGACAGATAATGTTCTTTGTTAGGATGAGATGAGCGAATCGAAGCCATACCTCATTGAGATGGAATTCAACGCTTTGGATGTAGTCTAAAATCGCTCTTTTCATAATCGTTATAATTATGATTGAACGATGTTCGTCTCGGAGTATGCTATAAAAAACCACTTAAAAAAGCAAGGGGCGGCCGCACACTTTAGACTCGAGGGTAACCAACCCAGTTGCTCCTAAACCTACACGAGGTTCGTGGAGAACTCCACCTAAAGTTAACGTGCGACCAACCCACATGCTCTATACAAAAGTATAAAACTTTTTCAAGCATGGGGCGATCTGCACGGTCCCCTCGGTGGAAATATTGGTTGTTTACGAGCCGAGAAAACATCGTTAATCATGGCATTTAGCCGTGACTTTCAAATCGCTTGTGCAAATATAGATGAATAATTCCATTTATGCAAATAAAAATAAAAGAACTTGACGTAAAGTCACTGTAATATGAATGTGAGCGAATTACTTTTAAAAGAGATTTCCAATTTTGCAGATTATGTACAATCCAGAAAGAAACTTCTTGGCTTGTCAAATTTAGCTCTAAGTCAGAAAACAGGAGTATCGGATGGAGAGATTAGTAAAATCATCACCAAGAAAAGAAAAAGCGTATCGCTCCATTCCTTCTATAATATCGCTGTCAATACAGGCGACACGATTAAAAATGTACAGGATGCTGTCTATACTCACCGCAGTTTGGAACTAAAGAAAAAATACAAATTGGAAAAGCGGACCAATTTCGGACTATTTATGCGAGAGGAGTTTGAGGGAGAAAACACTTTTGAAATAATCCAAGCCAGGACTGGGATAGAGAAACAACGATTAATCGATATCTATTTCAATACCGGAGCACCTGAGCCCTATGAATTTCTACTTATCGAAAAAGCCGTGGGAAAAGAACCCGGTGAAATGATGAAAGCGTATATTGAAAAATATCCTGTCAGGAAAAGCAAGAAGTGATATAAGAGGAAATCTCCCTACTGGTCCTCGTTCGGAGCACCGTTGAAACGAGGGCCTATCGTAGAAGCGTTTGTGATGCACTCTAAAAGAACAATGCTAATTGAAATGGGAGCCCGTTATAAACGAACACTAGATAGGGGGTAATAAAAAATTGGCTCTCTTTGCAAACGAAGTTCAACAATAAGTTTCGGGAATTACATATGTTATGGGAGGCAAGCAGTGAATTGTGTATATTTGAGTACTACGGAGCATTTAAATATGAACTCGTCTTGAGTTGTTGTATTTGAGCGAAAAGTCATGCTTTTGTTCACTAATGAAGTAATTTTGGAGAAGCATAGCAGCGCTACGGTTCGAGAAAATTCCGAAATTAGGGGGCAAAATGATGATTTTGTAGGTAATAGAACAACTCAAGACAAGTTCTATATGTTATATGATATGAAACAATTAATTTATATAATTTTTATAATACTCATTGGATGTAATAATTCAAAAACTGATTTTACAGCTGATTTAAATACTCAGGATGGATATGGAATATTTAGGCCTGGGAATGTTATTCTATGGCCCAGTCAAGACTCTCTAAATTATCGAAATGTTCCCAAAGATATCAATGAGTATGTTGTAAGAAGTCTGCCCTTGCAGGCTGACCAATACTTTTGGAATAAATATGTAGCTAAAGAAATAGGGAAAGACCAGTTTGAGAAAATATCAAAACATTACAACATTGATACAACAACATTAAGTAATAAATACATTGATTGTGAAGTTTTGATTTTGATTGGGACACAACAAAGCAAGAGGATAATAATCGTCGATTCGGATAACGATGGAGATTTTGGGGATGAGAAAATTTTCGAATATGAATATCCTTTAAATAATCAGAAACAAAAGGAAATACAAAGCGCTCTACCACAGGTTTTAACTCAATATGAATATTTCGAGAATAACCGGGTAAAGACCAAGGAGATTAAGATAAAACCAAGCCCATATAAAGGTTCGCTCGGGTTAACATTTAATACTGAAAATCAAATTGAAAAAAAATATTATCTTTTTGCGAGTTTCCCTGAATTTAAAAAAGGAAACATCAATTTAAATGGACAAGATTTAGAAATATTTGTGTCAAATGGTTTTTCAAGAGTAAATTATCCTAATGGTGAGGTTTCATTATTTTTAGCTTCAAATATAGATTCATTGCCATCAGAATTAAAAGGTGATATTCCTTACCAAATTGGAGATGTATTTAATGTAAAAGGTCATGATTATTTAATAGACTCTATTACGAATTGGGGTGATCGATTATTTATAAAATATGTGGGGCTAAATTCCAAATCTACAGGAATTAATGAAGGATTCTACATACCAAAATTTAAAGCAAAACGTCTTGATAACTCCATTTTTGAATTAGAGCACTATCCAAACAATTATATTCTACTAGATTTCTGGGGAACATGGTGTAATCCTTGTATTAAGCTGATACCAGAATTAAAACAAATAAATTCCGAATTTTCTAAAGATAAATTCGTATTGGTAAGTGTTGCTTTCGATAATGATCCTAAAAAGGTTTCAAATTTTATCAGCAAAGAAAACATGAATTGGGAGCATATTTTCGTAAATCAAAATAAACAAGACAGAAACTCATTAATTGAAAAATTAAAAGTAACGAGTTTTCCAACAACAATATTAATTGCTCCGGACGGAAAGATAATTGCAAGAGATAAAACTATGGATGAATTAAGAGAAATATTAAAAAACGCTTTGTAGTATCCTAATAATAATTCATGAAAATCAACTATCCGCCGTTTTATTGACCTCCCAAGGATGACTAGTCACTTATTCTTTGCGCTCATAAGCTTCCTTAGATTTATAATCTGAATAAAAGACAAATAAAACAACCAAAAACTTCACTATAACAGAGGTAAAAGCTACATGAATTTGCCATATCCTGGAGGCGAAACCAATTAAAAGGAGGCCCAGCAAATATTCCGACAAATCCGATAGTTGAAACAGCTGAAAGAACAACGCTTGGATCTATATCATCGGGTCTGTAAATTAAACTCTGTCTGATTGTTCTCCCCTGCGTGGGGTTGTAATCCTCCCTAAATAACTACGATTATTATTGTGAGGGTTATTCGCATGTATTCTTTAAATGGAATTTTCCATCTTCGTCAGTCTCCATAATATACCCGTTCTCTAACATATACCTAAAATCGGATCTGCCATGTAAATGCCATAATAAATATCCGTACTCACATTTGCTCTTAAAATTCCCATTTTTAAATTCTCTTTCAGCTATTGGGATTAATTTCTCTACCATACTAAATGGTGTATGAATAAGAATTATGATAGGGTTAAAATCTATATCTGTTCCTCCCAATTGCTCTAGTCGGTCTATTGACGGAAATCCATATTGATCGATTATGGTAATCATTTTTTGGGTGTTGATGGAATCATTTGGATTAATAATAGTTTTCCATATTTCATTTTGAACCTTCATCGACAAAGTATCTATGTCAGACATATCGATACTATCAGAACTTGATTTAAAAACACTATACTCTACATAATTTCTGAGACTCTGATCTAATTCATACATCAATTTTAATTCTTTAATCAAATCATCTGCATTTTGTTTTAATAAAGAATCCTTGTCTGCCTGAGCACTTAATTTGATTAATGATAAAGCGAAAAATAAAAAAGAAAGAAAGAATTTTGAAATTCGCATAATATAAATTAATTGCAGTAAATATACCAATAGTGGTGTGAATTTACATACAATTATTGTGAAATACCCGCTTTCCATAGTGTTGTATCCTTTGCGAATGTCTCTAACCTCACAGTCTATGATGGGAACAGATGGGGTTTTGATCCCTGGATAACCTGAAGATCTTTGTACGGCCGTATTAAAAATGCTTTCGGTATGCATGACCCCATCACCCGGAACTCTTTCAAAGATTTGTTCCAGGGGGTAATGTTCCACATGTGGCATGGGTCGATGATAAGGTTGTGTTACCGGGAATTATGACCACGGTAAATGCCGAAAAAAAATAGAGGTAACAGGGTTTTATCGTGGAAATGTAATTTGCCATAATGGGTTAAACACCGGAGAGCATATATACAATAGGAAGTAAGAGAAGAAAAAGCGGAACAGTACTTTTTGGGGTAAATTCCAATTATCTTAAAGAAATGTGTTCATGATAATAGGATTTAGGGGAATGGTTGATTCACAGGGGTAATTGATGCCGAAGTCTTACATACTCCAAAACAAGAATATAAAACAATACTTACTATTAACATGGCCAGAATCCCGGATATTCCTACCGGGCTCCAGAATAAATCACTACCACCTTTCAAATAAAGTAAAATTATTGGAGCTGTGGCATTAATACTTCCATGAAGAAATGCAGGAGTTAGGACGGTATTGGATTTATATCTTAAGAAAGAGAAGACAAATGTTGCTACAATACAAAAAACTATCATGAGCAATGACCCCAGAATAAAGTCGCTTTCGAAATTATATCCTAGAAATATTATGGGCATGTGCCAGATGCCCCAGATCATGCCAATAAGTATATTTTTCACGAAAAAATTAGATTTAATATTTCTCAGCAAATAACCACGCCATCCTAGTTCTTCTCCAAGTGTAAAAGGAAGATTAATAAGTCCTCCAATTGTACTTCCAAAAAGGGAGATAATTATCAGTAGAATAAATGTATTCTCAGGTATTTTTACATTTCCAAAGTTAGCTATCAAACCTTTGTCCGCAAGGTTTTCTATAATCTCCTCTTTAGAAAAAATCAAATTACCAAATCGTTCAAATGACATTATTTCTCCAAACAAATAGATTAGAAGAAAAACCAAAGAATTGAATATTACAGCAATTAAAGGAGCTATTAAAAACCATCTATAATCAATTTTTTTAAGGTTAAAATATGATAATAATCCACCTCTCTTAAAACGCTCCATAATTAAGGTAGCAATTGCAGGGCCAGGCATATACCATAGTGCTGTAACCAAATAAAAAGTTAACGATTCTGTATTGGTTTCTTTAAGAATAAGAAAACTCGACCAGCTGATGATAAAAGTCAGGGTTAAATATAAAATTAGTTTTTTCATACTGTTTTTAATTTCCTGTTAGGAAAATGGAGCCAAAGATCTTTGGGATCAATAGAAATACCAAAGCTGCGGACATAGACAGGAAAAAGATTGGTAGACCATATACTAGACTCATCGTAAAATGAAACATCCATGATTAAATTTTAAACACACAGGGGAATGATTATTTTGGACCAAACTT
>NZ_RJTM01000191.1 GCF_003725735.1 Sinomicrobium pectinilyticum
AGGCATAGCCATCAGAACATGACCACCTGCAAAGCAGGTGGGTTTTTAAGGTTAACTAAAATTATTGGGTTTTTAACCACTAACCTGATCTAAAAAAACAGGGAGTCAAATAAACATTTTTTTATATCTTGTACGCAATCCTGCGTGCCGCTTTGGTTTCCTCTGTCGAATTTATTCCGAAAAGGATTATGTGGTCACTTAGGAAGATTATAAGAGTCGAAAGTTATCGGCATGGGGAAATCTATTTTTCCGGTCCAACCATGCAAAAAGCGAACATTAACCTAAAATGCAATATCTATTTAAAATGAAGATGAAAACAAAAAAACGGCTAAGGCAGTTTGCCTTATTATCACTTGCTGTTATGGCTTTTTCCTGTAAAACCGATACGAAGAAGAAAACATCTCCGGAAGCAGTTACCGACGAAACGGCAGCACAGGAAAACCAATCCCAGGATTCCGAATGGATCTATCTTTTTGACGGTACCACTACCGAAGGCTGGCGCGGATATAATATGGACTCCCTGCCCCCGGGCTGGACCATAAAGGACAGTACCCTTACCTTTGATACCGAACTCGGCCTGGAACAGAATTACAAAGGTGGAAAAGATATCATTTACGGGGCCGAAGAATTTGACAATTTTGAGCTTTACCTGGAATGGAAACTTCCCGAAGGAGGAAACAGCGGTATTTTTTACCATGTAAAGGAAGGATATGACGGGCCGCCTGTGGTAGCACCGGAATACCAGCTTATCGATGATGAAAACTATGCCCGTATCCACGACCTTACCGCATATAATACCAGCCTGGGCTATACCGAAAAACCGGAAGAACTGAAACCGTTACAGCAGACGGGGGCCGATTATGCCATGCACCCCCCTGTTGCTGATAAGATACTGCATCCTGTCGGGGAATGGAACAGCTCCCGGATTGTGTTCACCCCGGAAAAAGTGGAACACTGGCTGAACGGAAAGCTTGTTGTCTCTTTTGTTCCCTGGGATGAAGCGTGGTACGAAAAGAAAAACTCCGATAAATGGAAGAACAGCCCGGATTACGGAAAGTTCAAAACCGGGTATATTGCCCTTCAGGACCATTCCAGTCCTATCTGGTTCCGGAACATAAAGATTAAAAAATTATAACCTGCCATACCAATTATGAACAAACGCGAATTTTTAAAAACAACCGGAGCCGGGGCCCTGGGAGTTATGCTGGCTCCTTCTTTGTTACATGCCGCCATGAACGGGAACCGTTTACGAACCGCCCATATCGGGGTGGGGAATATGGGAAATGAAGACCTGAAGGCCATTTCCTCTCACCCGGCGGTAGATGTAGTAGCCCTGTGCGATGTGGATGCCATTAACCTGTCCCAGGCGCACAAGCTTCACCCTAAAGCCCGTGTATTTTTTGATTACCGGGCTATGCTGGAGGAAATGGGAGACGAAATCGACGCGGTAATCGTATCCACACCCGACCATACACACGCCCCGGCTTCTATGCTGGCCATGCAGATGAGTAAACCTGTCTACTGCCAAAAGCCACTCACCCACTACGTATCGGAATCCAGGGCCATGAAAAAACTGGCTACAGAAAAAGGACTGGTGACCCAGATGGGCATCCAGGTGCATTCCTTTTACGATTACAAACTGGCTACACTGCTGATTCAATCCGGCATTATCGGGAAAGTACACACCGTACACGCCTGGTCCCCGAAAAACTGGGGATATGATGGGGCTCTCCCGGAAGGTGAAGATCCTGTCCCCCCGCAACTGGACTGGAACCTCTGGCTGGGAACCTCACCCATGAGACCGTATAAAGAAGGGGTTTACCACCCCGGGAACTGGAGAAAACTTATGGATTACGGTTGTGGCACCCTGGGCGATATGGGGGTTCATATCTTTGACACTCCCTACAACGCCCTGCAACTGGATGTGCCGAGAACAATAATGACCGAGTGCAGGCCTTCCAACGGGTTCGGTTACCCGGAACACAATACGGTGACCTATGAGTTCCCGGGTACCGAATACACGACAAAGTCCTTAAAATGGATATGGTATGACGGTAAAGGCGCCCCGGCAATGCATGAAGACCTCGCACTACCCGGCATGGAAAGCAAAAAGAACAAAAAGGAACAGGATAAGGAAGCCGGAGTTAAGGATAAAATATCACTTGATGCCAAGGTAGCGGGCGAAAACGAACTACCGGAACAGGGAGCCATGTTTGTGGGAGAAAAGGGCCGTTTATTATTGCCCCACTTTATGCAGTTACCCAGGAAAATTGTCAGGGGAAAGTATGTGGATATTTCCAAAGAAATCGCAAAGCTTTCCAAAGAACACAACCTGGGTGAACCCATTCGGAATTATGAAACCGAAGGACCCAAACACTATCACCAGTTTGTCGATGCCTGTCTGGGTAAAGGAGAATGCTCCGCACCCTTCGATTATGCCGCGCGACTGACGGAAACCATTCTTTTGGGGACCATTGCAGGTCGTTTCCCCGGTGAGACTTTACACTGGGATGCCGAAAATGCCAGGTTCAAAGAAGACAAGGCGAATACATACCTTGCCGGGGATTACAGGGAGTTTTAAATTACAGTATAGCTGTTTTTAAATTCTTTTCCCTGAAACGGACTGCATGATAACGCCTTCATGTAAACAGGGTAAGGCAAAATAACAGGGCGGGTGAAGGGCTTTCACCCGCCCTATCGTTTATCTAAGCCTTATTTTTCTTCTGAGACGGGCAATGACCCCGGGTATTCGGTATGGCAAAGTGATAATTCCCTGCTATGAAACAGAAAACGGGAAAGAAAAAATGAAAACCGCCCTGTCTTTTCAGACAGAGACGGTTTTCTACTAACTAACTCAGCTTTGTATTTTTTTATTTCAGACAAAAGTCCCGCTAATACCCGGAATTTTGTTTTAGATTCTTGTTTACCCTTAAACTGGTTTCATGAAAGGGCCAGAGATAATTAAAGGATTTAAAGGAACGGTCCTCTATTTTCAGGGAGGTCTTTTTTCCATCTGCCATTCTGGTATGCCCGAGGGCAGGCCTGTTTAAAACATCCTCGGCAATACGCCACCGGATAATATCATTATACCGCTGCCCTTCACCGGCAAATTCCAACCTGCGCTCGTTTCGTATAAGATCTATCCATTGCTCCTGGCTATAGGCATTGTAAGACGGTAAGGTTACATCGGCCTCCGTCATGTCCAGTCCTGCCCTTTCCCTAACCTTATTGATACATTCCCTGGCGAGATTATCCATACTATTGGTCATTATCTTTGCTTCCGCATATGTGAGCAGTACCTCCGCGTAGCGCAGGAGCCCGTATTCCATATTTCCGTCGCGAAAAGCATCGGCTTCAGAAACAAATTTCCGGAACCAGTAACCGGATTTACTTGCCCGTTGATTTTCGTAAAACATGGGGTTATTGGAATTATAAATATCGATGGTTTCCCCGTAAAACTCGTCCCCCGGTCCCATGATACTCGCCTCGTAACGGGGATCCCGGTTTAACTTGGGGTTCAGTTCGTATTCGTCTTTGGTATGCAACGGGCAATTATCAATAGGACGTCCCTGCAGGGTCCAGTACGAATCTACAAGCGACTTTAGCGGAACGCAGAACGATTGCCCGTTACCTGTACGGAAATGCGGTCCGAGATCGCGGAAAGAATACGTGGTGCTCCCGCTATGGCTTTCCTCATCCAGGTGAAGAATAAATTCATTGTTATCCGAGTCTGCCTCATACTGAAAAAGGTCCCTGTACACGGGGTGCAGGCTGTACTTACCACTTTCTATGATATCCCTGGCCAGTTCTGCAGCAAGTTCGTACCGTTCGTCATACAATGCGTAACGCATTATCAATGCCTTAAAGGAATATCGATTGAACATGTATTTGTTGGTGGTATACTCATCCGGTGGCAGTTTTTCCGCTATGTCCAATGCCATCGGAAACAGGGAATCCAGTATTTCCTTTTTTGGGGTCGCAGGCAAAGTGGCGTCTTCCAGCTCTGCAGGTTCCAGGAGGAACGGGACATCCCCCCAGCGGAAGGTAAGCCTGAAATAATGCCATATACGCAATCCTTTCAGTATATTTTCATACCGTGCACGAATGGATTCGTCTTCCACATAGGGTACATCTATATTAGCGATATAGGTATTCAACCGGCCAATGTGTTTCATATAAATGGTATAGTAAAACTCAAATGCACGGGTATTACTGTTTATATTGCCATTACCAATGCGCAGGTGATGGTCGTCCTCACTCCTCGCATAGGCATTATCGGACCTTCCGTCCATCATATAGAACAAGAGTCTGCGATTACTGTGGTGGGTAAATACGTCATAATAACTACTATAGGTTACCCGCCTCAGGTCATCTTCATCGATAAAAAATTCCTGGAAGGTAGTTGCTGTGGGATCGGTCTTGTCCAGGAACGACTCGCACCCGGACAAAAAGACAGATATAAAAATGCTGATTATGGCTGTTCTTTTCATTTCCTGTATACTTAAACGGTTATAATATGGTAAATCTGAGGCCTATACTGTAGGTTGCCATCCGGGGATAACTTCCGTTTCCCCCGTCTCTTTCCGGGTCGAGCCCTTCCCATCTGGTAAAGGTAAAGGCATCCTGGGCATTGAGGTATACCCGGAAGTTCCGGATGTTCTTTCCAATATTGGGAATGGTATATCCAAGTTGCAGGGTCTTTATTCGGAAATACGCCGCATTGCTCAGCCATACGTCACTGAGTACCGCATTGGAGCTCGCCCCGGTCCAGACCCGTGGAAACCTGCTGTCCGGGTTGTCCGGCGTCCACCGGTTGTTCATATAATACGTTCTCGGGGTTCCGAGGTTATTGTCCCCGCCATCCATTAATACGGGATAGCCTTCCATACCGTTCAGCCTCCCCAAACGCCTGCCTACCCCCTGTCCCAGCACACTGAAATCCCATCTGCGGTAATGCAGGTCCAGGGTAACGGAATAATTGAAATGCGGAAACGGGTCCCCGAGATTCACCTTGTCAAGGTCATTGATAATACCGTCACCGTTCCGGTCGGTGTATTTGATATCTCCGGGAATGGTATTCGGTAATTTTGCTTCCGTAGCATCCACGTCTTCCTGGTTTTGAAAGTACCCGTTACTCTCATAACCATAATAATTATCTATAGCAATACCGGGATACCATATTTTGTCGGGATTGTCCTTGAAAATAAGACTGTCGGATTTGGAATACCCGGCTTTTAATACCTTGTTCTTATTATCGAAAAGCATGGCTCCCACACTATATGAAAAATCCCCTATCCGGTCGTTCCACCTGGCAGAGACTTCCCAGCCCTCATTCTCTACTTCTCCTATATTTACCGCAGCTTCCAGCGAATTGGAGCCTGTGAGGGGCGGAACGGTTACCCTGGAATAGATCAGGTCATAGGAATGCTTCCGGTATATTTCGGCTGTAAGGTTCAAGCGGTCATTTAATACCGTAAGATCGAGACCGATATTTCCCTGCTTTTGTTTTTCCCAGGTAAAATTAGGATTGGGCACCCTTATGGTCCATCCCCATTCGTTAACAACCTCCTGCCACAGGTAAGGATCTACGTTTTCATTTCCTATAAGCCCGTAAGACAGTCTTAACTTGAGGTTGTTCACTATTCCCTTATCTTTCCACCCGGCCAGGAACTTTTCGTTATGAATATTCCATGCCAATGCTCCCGACGGAAAAAATCCCCAGCGATGGCCAGGGGCAAATTTGCTGCTCCCGTCCGTACGGCCTGTTATTTCCAGGATATAGCGATTGTCGAAGGAATAATTTAATTTGCCGAAAAAGGAGGCTTTACTGACTTCCCTGTAATCGGTATAGTTATACGTCATGATCTCGGAGCCTGCAATGAAATACAGTTTGTCCCTGTTGTTCCGGAGGTCCTTTTCGTAATTGAGATTTGCCCGGGCCGTTATCTGGCTGACACTTACCCCCTGTTCGGCATTAACACTGTTGGCCCATGTTGCTGCCGGTTTGCCGTCCCCGTCAAAAAACTTGAAGGTCGACCGTTTTTCTTTCCAGGCCGATTTATTGATCATATAGGATACGTTGCCGTTGAGCGACAGGTTTTCGGTTATAAAATAAGTGGGCCTGAGATTTATGGTACTCCTGTCGTACATATTGTTTCTCATCCCCCCGTGCCTGATGGAGGCGACGGGATTGAGATTATTGTACAATACGTAATGTTCAGGCAGATCGGAATCATAGAAGATATCCTGGGTAGGGTTCATTTTCCAGGCATCCCTGTACAAACCGTGCCCGTCGTTATTTACCATCAGCCGGTCTACCTGTAACCTGTGGGCATAAAAATCCGCCATCAGCACGAACTTGTCATCTATGTTGATATTGGTGTTGAAACGGGCACTGAATTTTTCACTTCCTTCACTGTTATTCAGTCCTTTGTCGGTTATATACCCCAGCATGAGGTTGAAAGTCCCCACACCTCCTCCACCGGATATACTCGCGGAGGTATTGTGTGAAAAGGCCCTGCGTTCCATCACCTCGTCCAGCCAGTCGGTATCCGCGTATTCTCCCCGGTCGGCAAGCCCTATCTGCTCTTCGGTAAAAAGCGGTGTTTGTCCCTGCATATTTCTGGCCTCGTTGTTCAGCCGCATATAGTCTGCAGAACCGACAAAATCAGGAAGGTCAATAGGGTCGCTCATGGCGGTCCAGGTGTGGATATCCACTTTAAACTGGTCTGTTACCCCACGTTTGGTCTCTATGATAATAACCCCGTTAGCCCCGCGGGAACCATACAGCGAAGCGGAAGCCGCATCTTTCAGTACGCTTATGCTCTTCACCTGGTTAGGGTCTATATCCGTAAGGGATTGTTCCATACCGTCAACAATTACCAAAGGGGCTTCATTCTGAAGCGTACTGATCCCGCGAATGGAAATATTGCCCGGCACCGAACCCGGCAGGTTGTTCGACTGCTGCATGGTTACCCCGGGAAGTGTTCCGCTGAAAGCTTCCTGGAGTTTAAAAATAGGACGGTACACCGCACGATCCATATTCATTTCCGCAACAGACGAGGCTACGTGTTCTTTTTTTATGGTATTGTATCCCGTTACTACTACTTCATCCAGTTTGGTGTTTTCTTCCGGCAGCGTAATATTGATCTCGGTCCGCCCCCCCGTCGGGACTTCTTTGTTCTGAAACCCTACCATACTGAAAATAAGGGTGGATTCTCCCCGGACAGCAAGCTGGTAATATCCGTTCTCATCGGTATTGGTCCCGATATTGGTACCCTTGACCAATACGGTGACCCCGAAAAGCGGTATCCCGTTTTCGTCGGTTACGGTACCATGTACGGGATCTTGCTGATAACCCCAACCAGGGGATCTTTTCTTCTTCCGATTGGCGGTAATAACTATCTGTTCTTTAACTACCTTATATACCGTACCGGTATTTTCAAAAAGTTCTTTCAATACTTCCCCGAGCTGTTTATCTTCTGCTACTACGGATACGAGCCTTTGAGTATCTATGTCTTCCAGATTGTAAAAGAACTTATATGCTGTCTGCTCCTCTATAGTCTCGAAGACTTTTTCCAGCGGTTCATTTTCCAGATGGAGGTTTACTTTTACCTTTTGTCCATAGGAGGTAAATGCCTGAAGCTGAAAAAGGGAGAGGACCATAAGGAGGGTAGTGATCTTCATTTTCAGGTCAAATTTTGGAGGATAATAACGGATACTGGGTATCCATAAAAGATTTTTCATACTTTTATGTTTTGGTGGTGGTACATTGTTTTACAATCACTAAAAGTCCCGAACGGGGAATGTGACGGCATTTCCCGTTCTTTTATGCCTTAAGTGATATTGGAATAATCCGGTAAGTTTACGGTGCTGTTTTACTTCACACCGGTGGTCCGGTAGGAACTGTTTTCATAATTATCTGTTTTTAATATTTGGTTTACAATGTCGCAGGGAATATCCCTTTATCTTTTGTTTTACAACATCACCATGCTCCTTACCGGATGTCATTTGCTTTCTTCGGGCCTGTCTATAATAATAATGTTATTGTGTATGTGATAACTGAACAAACGGCTTTCGGTAAAAGTCCGTAATACCTGTTCTATGGTTTCATTATCAAAAGTGGCCTTATACCTGCCCTCATTCAATTCCGTATAATTGTTCCGGATGGTAACATTGTATTTTCTTTCCAGTATTTTGAGTACATCTTTAAAGGCTTTGTTATCAAAAATGGTCTTACCGTCCATCCATGCAGTGTAATCATTGACATTTACCCCGCGTGTGGAGAACTGACCGGTATGGTGCTCCAGGGCTCCTATTTCCCCGGGAGACAGGGCTACGGGATCGGGGGACATCCCCGCGGTTTGGCTTCCATAGAGCGCTACCCTGCCTTTTGTTAATACTACCAGGGCCTCTTTATCCTCCTGATATGCGGTGACATTGAATTCCGTGCCCGTAACTTTAACATCCATTTTGCCGGTATGTACCAGAAAAGGGATCTGCCGGTTTTCGGCAACCCGGAAATAAGCTTCTCCGTCGAGGAAGACCTCCCTCGATGCTTCCCCGAATCTCACCGGAAAACGTAACGAGGTCCCGGCATTCATATGTACTGTGGTACCATCCGAAAGTTTCAGCTTAAATGTTTTGCCATAAGGCACCCGGAGCACATTAAAATGAGTTGCCGATATAGCATTGTCCGCCTCGTAATAGAGCGTATCTCCCCTCTGGGCTATAACCGCTTTGTTCCCCCTGCTTTTTATCTGGTGATCTTCACCAGGAATAATGGTTTGTATATTTCCGTTTTCCAGCTGCAGGGTGATTTTCTCATCCGGAATTACCAATTGCTCGCTACCCGGGGCCCAACGGAGGTACAAATAATAGCTTCCTGCCAGTAACAACATAAAAACAGCAGCATACTTCAGTAAATAACGGAGCCGGAATACCCGGGGTCTTTCTTTTTCCCGTACCCTGCTATTTATTTTTTTATAGGAGGTCTCCGCATCGAACTTATGCAGGGAACCCAGAATAAGATGACGAAGCTGTACCTCCTTTTTCAGGAACTCCCTGCCTCCCGGAGTCTCCAGCCATGAAAGGAGCTCTTTCTCTTCTCCGGGTAACAGCCGGCCTTCGAGAAATTTTTCTATAAGGTGGTCCGGTTTGTCTTTCATAAGGAACTATGTTGTCGTTTTCGGAGTCCCGCAAATTCTTTTGGTGGGTACCAGCACATATTTTTATGCTTTTCTATATAGTGTTACGCAGATTTCACAAAAATCCCCTACATCATCATCACTTTTTTTTGGAAAAGTTTTGTCCTATTTATAATTTACAGCCTTTTAAACTGAAGAAACCCCAAATAATCATGGAGTATTTTCCGGAGAACGAAATAAAATTCATTGCGGAAATACGATCCGGCAGTGAAGCCGCCTATAGGTCCGTTTATCTCCATTTTTATGAACGGTTGTGTATTTACATACTCAACTTTACGCCCAACAGGGAAATTGCGGAAGATGTTGTCCAGGAAGTGTTTCTGAAGTTATGGAACAACCGTAAAGGACTGAAACCCGGAGGCTCGCTCGGCGGTTACCTGTATACACTCACCTATAATGAATATATCAATATTTACCGTAAAAACGTAAAACAGAACAGGGAACTGGAACTTTTGCGTCTTCAGAGCCTTTCCGAACTGCTCCAGGACAACGATGATGTATTCCAGGAAAAACTGGAACAGGTAAAGAAAATTATAGACGAACTGCCTCCCCGCTGCCGGGAGATTTTTATTCTTAATAAACAACACGGACTTCGTCACAAGGAAATAGCTGCACAACTCGATATTTCGGTAAAAACCGTCGAAAACCAGGTAGGCAAGGCCATGGCCGTACTTCGTAAGAAAATAGCCGCCGAAACAGCTGTGCTGTTGTTCCTGCTTAAAAGTGCATTGAAAGGATAATTAATACATGTCCGGGTTATTTTACTAGCAATCCGATAGCGGCCCCGTATTCAGTAATAATTTTTTTTAATCCGGCCAACATACAATTATCTAATCTTCTGTACTTTTAAATTCCTTGATGGCCGCGTTAGGTTCTATGATGTTATACCCTTTCCAGAAATCAGGATCATATTCGGACAGGTATTGAGGTACTACATCCGGTTCCTCCGTATAATTATCATATGCCGATGCAGTTATAATGTTGTTATCAAAAACGATCATTTCCGATTTATCGCTAGCCCGTATTACAAGGTGCACATCACCGGCAACCTCATTCTGCTTCCGCCGTCCCTTTACGTGCTTGTTCTTTTCTATGATCTTTACAGGCCTTTTAATACCAACTTTCTGCCCTGTTTCTTCCTCCGCATATTTAAGTGCATATTTTCCCCTACTGTTTTTTTTGTATATCAGGGTTCCCTTGTGCATGTACTTGTTGAGCGATATCCCGAAAAGTTTAAAATTACGAAGCGGCTCCACATTTTCATAATCGACCCTGATCACGGCAAAATCATCCGCATTTACGTAGAGGGTCCCGGAATAATCGGCATTTCGTTTCGGTTTGAAGAAAATCTTGTAAACGACATAATCATGCAGGGTGGTAATGTTCTCCAGCTTAAATTCGTACTTGCGGCTTTTGTGAATAAAATTAAGGTCCGACTTTTCAAAGATAAAACTGCGGTGTTGTAATCGGGTAAGCAATCGCTTTTCATATTGCAGAAACCGTTTTTTGCGCTCTTCATTCTCCTTTTCGCGCTCCTCGATGAGCATTTCCGCCTCCTTGTTTTTTTCATCTCCGAAAAAGGATGAATCTATTTCGGTTTTGGTACCGATAAGTCCTGATTTGAGTTTAAAGTACGAATCCCGTTTCACATGATCCCTGATGATATGCTGTAACCGGTCCGTAAGCGCATTTACGGACATTTCGTTGTTTTTGTCATACAAATGCGAGGCTTTGATGATATGTAACTTGGAACCGGAATTGCCGGGAGCCATATTCCCGTAAAATTCCCCGAGGATTTCGGAATGGATAGAATTGTAATCCGGGGTTGCAAGCAGCAAACTGTCTACAAAAGGTTGATTGAATTCCGGGATGGTGCTTTTTTTCAAAGTAGCTTCTTTCTTGTCAAGGTAGGTATAATCGGATTTCCTGAAAAACAGTTTTTGTTTCAGCAGGTCAAAATCGTAATTCTTTTCCAGGCTGTCTTTCACATGTTCTATGATCTCCTCTGCCGTATAGTTTTTATTCAGAAGGACTACTTCATCCAATTCGAACGCTTTAGGTGACAGCACGATCAACGAATCTTTAAAACCGGCCAGCGGGAAAACCTTTTCTCCATATCCCAGACAACTGATATACAAGGAATCTCCTGCCATTGTCCCATTTTTAAGATGAAGTGTGAAATCACCGGATTCAGAACTTATGACCCCAATCTCATTATTGATGGAAACAGTGGCGAATGGTACCGGATTTTGATTTGTACTATCTATAATTTTCGCGGTAACGGACTGTTGGGCAATAGCATGGGAAAAACCGCATAAAAAAACGGGGAACAAGAGGTAAAAAAATCTCATACGGACTGGTTTTGATCTGAAATTAAGGTATTTCGCCAGAAGTCACATTCATTTTAATAATTTATTGACAAGATTTTATAAGTAATTAACATCAGCCCCTGATAACGACAATAATAGTTTCCGGAAATTAATCGCATTATGAAAATGCTAAATCGCTCTGTAGTAAAAATCACACCTTCTAAGAAGGTGGCTTTGGCTAGCCCCCATAGGGGACCTCTATG
>NZ_RJTM01000192.1 GCF_003725735.1 Sinomicrobium pectinilyticum
CCCTGCGGGGGGTACCCCCCGCAGGGGAGAACAACCAGACAGAGTTTAATTTACAGACCCGCTCCTTTTAGTACAGGGCTACTAATATTAAAGCCGTTAACCATAATATTATTAATTCCTTTCGAAGCAACATGTCCTGCTGCGCCTCCAACAAAACCTGATACGGCTCCCAGAGCATTTTTCCTTTATTCCTTTGCCATTAAACAATGGATAAGACTTAAAGTTTTTGACATTTATATACGTTCCTGAACACCCTCATACTATTTGTATCGAACAATTACGTATATTTCCTTATCTAATTTAGTTTGATTACAAGAGGTATATTTTCTTCTATCATTTTGTTTTCTTCTCCCATAGTTTATTATATCATTAATAGCTTTCGCTCCCAGATTTTTTCTCACATACTCATTCACCTCGATAAATTCAGGCCTGATATACTCCATCAAATCCTTTGGGAGCAAATCTTTTTTTCCGTTATATGTGTTCACCATTTTTACAGCATACATCCTCCCTTCATTAATTACAAAGTAAGGGTCAAAGCCTTCGATAAAAAATGTGAAAAATTTTTTCTCTAAACGCTCCTTGATTGCGTACACGTCAAATCCGGGTAGGGGAAGAAGTGTTTTACCATCATCAAGAAATAGCAAATATGGCATATAATCTAATGGATGTTTTAATTGCTTCTTTTCTATTTCTACTGACGTCATTGAAATTAGACTGTCTTTAAATTCAATATTAACATGTTGCTTATAATAGTTATTTGTAAAATCAATAAACCTTATAATGTTTTTGTTACAATCGTAAGAATCAGCATCTCTTTTTAGCTTAAAAACAGGTATAGAATATGTTTTTAAATCTTCTAATTTATAATGATATGGAATCAGTTTTAGTGAATCTATTATTTGAAAAACATTTTCAGGCAGATTGCTACTTATAAAAAAGTTTTCATTCAACGTATTATCAGCAACTTTTTTATACTCTAATAAATTAACATCAACCTCAAGTGTATCCCTTTGAGAATACATTACTTTAACATTCAATAATATAAACGTTATAGCTAATATCAATTTTTCCATATACCAAACATATTAAAGACTTTTCGCAACGGGAGTCTTTGAGGACTTGAAAAATTTGGATCCATAATAAATACCCCCGCTCTGCGAAGTTTGCAACTTCGCAGCCCAAACCTTCAATGAAAAGAAAGAAACGAAAAACGCCTC
>NZ_RJTM01000193.1 GCF_003725735.1 Sinomicrobium pectinilyticum
ATATTACTTTATTTATTGCTGTAAAGACCTGGTCAATCAAAAGGCTTTAAACAAAGTTCAATATTATGAAACACCAATTTGGAGGCCCCTCAGAGAGGGGCTTTACATATTTGCATATCAATAACGTGCAAAAGGCTGCGAAGTCGAAGACATTCGCAGAGCCTGCAACACTTCGTTGAGCGGGTTTAGACAAACTCTTGTGGAATATTTTTAAACTGTTCTTTTTTATCCCATTTTTCAGGTTTTTCCTTTGGTTCAAACCAATGCGCACCTTCGCTTATCCATTTTTCTCTGTATTGTTTTGTTGATTCTTTTGTGTAGTCCTCATTACCGAACTCTACACCACAACAAGGGCAAATTTCATATGTAGGACAATTACCGTCTCTACCCCAAGGCAGATCGTCAATGTATAATCCGCAAACTCTGCAATTATGATCACTCATATTTATATCGATTTATTGTCTTAACCAATATTTTATACCATCTGTAGGTCTAAATATAGTTCTTGGAACTCCTAACGCATCCATAACACCAAATGTATTTGTTCCCGGATGGTACTTCAAAATATCCCCATTGGCTCTTGTTTTTATTAAAGTTCCCGCTGGAGAATTGTGCATAAAGTTCTTAGCTCCTTCTACATATTGTTGGCATTTAAAAACTCCGGAAATTCTACTCCATGTTTCTTCCAATGTCTAAAAGCATTCTTTACAGAACTCAACTTACTTGTTGATGTCCAAATCTGACTATTTCCCTTAGCGGCCAATGAAAAAACTCCGGAAATATTCTTAATGCCACCAACCTGAGGAATTCCCATAAGTG
>NZ_RJTM01000194.1 GCF_003725735.1 Sinomicrobium pectinilyticum
TACCACTAAAATCTTGTGGCTCAGGATTTCCATATAAATATTCAAGACCTTTAATATTAAGGTTGCAAACTTCGCAGAGCATGCGATACTTCGTTGAGCGGGGCTCTTTATCACTTTAACTTTCCTTTTTTCACAGCTTCCTCAAGATCTCCTATGGTTAAACGTTTCCGGCCTTCTTTTTTGATTTTAGAACCTAACAGCCAAGATTTTAAAGCTCCAATAAGATCAACTCCTTCTTCAAGAAAATAATCCTTTGAATTAAATTCTTTGATATCGACATTAAATCTTTCAGCAAATATGGATAGTATTTCGTCTGCGTCATCTCCAGTAATTCCTAAATCTTCTTCTAATTCCAAATCTCTTGTTATTTCTCTTTTTTTAGGATGAAAAATTTCAGGAATCAATGCAACTATTTCTTCTATGATCTTTGAATTCATAACATTTTATTTAGGTCCTTTAGGGAAAACACCCCGCTCAGCGAAGTTTGCAACTTCGCAGCCCAAACCTTCAATGAAAAGAAAGAAACGAAAAACGCCTC
>NZ_RJTM01000195.1 GCF_003725735.1 Sinomicrobium pectinilyticum
GTCTTACTCATTTATTGCTGCAAAGACGTGGTAAATTAAAAAGCTTTAACAAGTTACAAAAATATGGTTCAACCCTATAAACACTATTAGGGAGGCCCCTCAGAGAGGGGCTTTACATATTTGCCTATCAATAACGCAAAAAGCTGCGAAGTCGAAGACATTCGCAGAGCTCGGAACACTTCGTTGAGCGGGCTGTAAAACACCGTTTTGGAAGCCCCTCAGAGAGGAGCGCAACGTATTGGCCTGTCATGGATGTGCAGTGGGCTGCGAAGTCAGAGACGTTCGCAGAGCTTGCAACACTTCGTTGAGCGGGTTTTTTTCCATAACACTCAATTTAAAAAGCTGTTTGTGATCCAAATCCTAATGGCCTTTCTACCCGTGCTCCTCTCACCCCGCTCTGCGAAGAGTTTCCATGCCAATAAACACATTACTTCTTAAGTCTATAGAAAGTTACTAAAGTTTTATAATTTTCCATAGAACAAAGATGATCCGTACGAATTTTTTCTTTTCTATTTCTCTCACTATCTAAATAAAAAGTTATGACTCCATTTTTTATACTCTCAATAGATTTAATAGGTATAACAATTTTTGGTTTATCCATATAAACATTTTCTCTATCAAAAGAAATAGACTTAAATTTCGTAATAAAAACTTATTTAAAAAAAACAAATAAAGAATAAATAAGAAGAATGGCACACTTTCACTAAATCTCTTAAATACAATGAAATAGACACACAATCCAGTCGCTCCAACAAATGCAATAATTAATATTTTTTTTAGGACGGCAATTAATCGAATTTTTATATAATACCTCATTTTATTATTCATTAGTTGAAACACTTCCATGATGTATTTTTGTATGCCCAAATACTTCAATGCCTATAATAGCTTTTGCTCCTAAGCCCCGCTCTGCGAAGTCGGAGACATTCGCAGAGCCCGGAACATTTCGTTGAGCGAGAAACATGTCTCTCTATTTTATCCTGTATTCACTTTTTATACTTAACATTTTTACTTTTATCCTTTCTTTGTAAGCGCATAGTTTCTCCCCATCAATTTCATTAAAGCCATGAGATTTTGCATCAAAATAATAGGCAACACTGTCCAGAAATTCATTACTGCCCGAAGCAGTATCCAAACAAATCTCTATTTCCCTCAATTTATGTTCCGAAGCCTCTATGAATGCTTCTGGCCCCTTAATATAGAAATCCGAAACATTGTTATCAGATTCCAAAGCTTTTGCTAAAGCCGGTAAATAATATTTATAAAATTCCTTTTGATCCATTACCATTTTCTTTTACCATCAGGACCAATTTCCCAAGGTCTATGATATCTTAAATTATTTCCTCTTCCTCGATGATAATGAGGGGGGGCGGAACACTTCGTTGAGCGGGGCTGTAAAACACCGTTTTGGAAGCCCCTCAGAGAGGAGCGCAACGTATTGGCCCGTCATGGATGTGCAGTGGGCTGCGAAGTCAGAGACATTCGCAGAGCCTACAACACTTCGTTGAGCGGGGAGCATGCGACACTTCGTAGAGCGGGTAATTACCAACCAATATTTTTGAATTGTTTATTGTCAGATAGATATTTTCGAGCTATTATTCTTCCTTTTTCTTCTTCTAAGAGTTGTAATCTACCATCTTTCATTACTTCTGTAACAGCAAAGGAATATTCTGCTTGATTTTCCCCTCCCTCAATCATCAGATCATAACCTTCGTCATAGATATGTATAGTAATGATGTAATTATCAAACAAATATGATTCCAAAATCTCAGGGTTACTTATCCTACCTTCAAAAACTTTTATCCAAGATATTATTTCATTGTTTTTTAACAACAATAACCATCCTATTACTTCATCATGTGTCATTTCATTATTGCCTTTCAACTGAGGATACTCATTAGAATAAAGCACCAAGTCATATTTAAAAACACTTTTCTTACCATATATGTAGTTATCGATATTGGAAGGGGGAGACAGAAAAGTTAGCTTAGCGGTTTCAATCTTATTATCCAAAAAATATAAATTCAAATATTCAGGCAACTCATGAGTAATGTTTAAAACATTCTTTTCTTTCTTTCTTTCATTTTTAAATATAGATACAATGTTCTTATCATATCTCGTCACTTTTGTTTCTTGCCTATTTGAGCAACTAAAAAAAAATGAAATCAATATTATTACTTTAATTAATTTTTTTTTATTCATTTCTGTACATTATTTAGGAATGTAGTTAATAGTTTTAAAACCAAAAAATTTATAATCAAAAAAAGATTGAAAATTTGATGGACTAAAATACGCCCCATTAAGCAAATAATGATGGTTATTCAAAAGATGAACTCCCCATTTTTGAGCCTGATCCCAATGCCATTGATGTATAATCCTATGGGCATGTTTTGTAGAAAAAGAGGGGACCTTTAATCCAAAATAAGCATGCATATATTCATGATGCATAGTCATATACAATTGGGCTGAGCTTCTAAAAGCAGACTTTGATAAATAAACTGATACATTCTTACCGCCCAATCCTAACCATCCTGATTTCCTAACGGCGGTTAATCCATTAACAGGTTTATTTTTGGAATTAAAAAGATATCCGTTCTTAGACGTATATCCTGAGGGATGTGTTCCATCTGCATATAAATTGTCCACATTCTCGGAAAGTCTCTTTAGCTCAGTATGAGAATCTGAAAACTCTTTTGCAGACTCATTGGAATATTCAACCTCCTTACCTATTCCTGCAAAAGAATCATCATAAGGCATTTCCATGGTTCCCTCTCCTGACCAAAAATCCAATCCCATTTTTCCGGCACGGATACCACTAATCGTCCCATTCACCACTCCTCCTATGGCTCCTCCTATGAGACCTCCCTTTAAACCTGCTCCCAGCCCAGCTCCAAAACTTGCTCCATCCATCCAGGCATTTCCAGCTGCTCCAACAAAACCTCCTGCAAATCCTCCTGCAAATCCTGAAACAAAACCACTTCCAAATCCCACACTAGTTCCTACTCCCTGACCTAAAGTAGCGGCTACCTGACTACTAAAAAATCCTCCTCCCGACACTACACTTCCAACCCCAGCGCCAATAGCTCCCGCTGCTGCGCCAATCAAAGCACCTCCAAGAATCTTACCAAAATTAGCCCCGGGTCTTATGGCCTGGGTAACTGCACCGACAAGAGCTCCTATTCCTACCGCTATCCAGAAAAACTCCCCGTTCTGGTCTACATACATTAACGGATTGTTCAAGACATACCCGTACCGGTTAAAATTCTGGGTATTAAACGGGTCCTGCACATAATTATCCGGCATCAAAAAGCGGTGCATTACCGGGTCGTATAACCGGCCGTTCATATGCACCAGGCCCCCTTCGACTCCGCTCAGGGACCACAAGTGCTCATGTCCGGTATACCCTCTGTCTAAAATAGTAAAATTATTTAAGGCCGTACCCGAACCGTTGGTCAATTTTATGATATTCCCCCAGGCATCGAAATGCCGCTTTTCTTTGACCGTCCCGTTTTTGTCCGTAATGGACAGTATACTTCCCAAATAATCCCGGTGCAGGTAATAATAATTGTTGGTTGTCGTGGTCCCCTGGTCCGAGTGCCATATTAACGGGGCGCTGTAGGCATCGCCTCCTATATAGGTGATAAAGGTCGTCTTCCCGGTCTGGGTATCTTCCTTGATCTCCATACTGCCGTCCGCACTGTAGTGTTTGCGGTAGCGCCGTTGCATTTTATCACTGTCTTCCCCTCCGTAGTACATATGCGACCTACCCATGGCGGCATTATACTGGAAACTGATCCGCTCTTTACCCTGTTCGTGTATCTCTACAGGGCTTTTAAAGGCATTGTAGCTGATTTTCTGTTCCGGGTGGTCCTGGTAATATTGCCTGGCGGCTTCTGTACTTCCGGGGATCAGGGCTTCCTCGTCTATGGTGATCTTGGTATTCTGGTAGGATACCCCGGCATAGGCATAATTACCAATAGCGCTGTTTTTTGTGATCCTGCCCCGCCCGTCATAGGTCTGGCTGTTATTCCCATTATTATCATTGAAATGGGTAAGCCTGTCCAGGTTGTCGTACTGGAATGTCTCGTTCCAGCTAAACATGCTGTTGCTACGGCTGGTCAGTGTTCCTCGCTGGGCATTAAAATCATATCCCAGGGTAGCCAGGGTGGTCACCGTCCCGGCGGATGAGATCTTCTGGGTCTTCCGCTGGGTGGGGAACCCATAAGCATCATAGGAATTTACCTGTTTCAGAGAAGCCCCCAGGGCCACCTCCGTCAGCTGCCCCCAGGCATTTCTGCCGGTTACTTCCCAGAGAATGTCTTGTGTGGTATTATCCGATATACGTTTTAAACCTCCATTCTGGTAAACTCTTTTTATCTTTTTGGTACTGGTTTTACTGTTCGCCCTGTTTTTTGCGATAAACTCTTCTTCCTGTACCCGGTTAAAACCGTCATAGGTATACTTCCTGGTGAAAACCGCATGCGGGTTGGTCTCTACTAGCTGCTTTACCAGTTGCGGATGGGTCGTATCATACGTCAGGGTATAGACCGTACTATTCCCGTCGGCATTGGTCAATGTGGTTTTGGTAGGAAGGTTGATTTCATGATCATAGGTATATACCCATGCCATATCGGTATGATCGCCTTCGAGTGTTTTGCTTTCCAGTTTGCCATAATTGTCATATTCATAGGTTGTCGTCCCCTTGGGGGTCGTTTCCTTGGTCATTTCCCCGTAACCGTTGTATTCATAGGTATAGACCCCTGCCGAAGGGTCGGTAAGTTTGGTTTTCCTGCCCCAGCCATCCTGTTCGGTACGCTGAACGGAGCCCCCGTAGTCGGCGGTTTTCAGGTTGCCATTGGCATAATAGGTATACTGGATCGTGCCCCCGGGGTCGGTCACTTTTTCCACATTGCCCAGGGCATCCTTGGTGGTGGTTACTGTTTTGGTACCGTCACTTACGGTAGTAGTAAGCCCGTTATAAGTCATCGTAGTGGCCTTCCCGGTATGGGAGGTGGTCCGTTTTATTCTGCCGTATCGATCATACTCCGTGGTATTCCATTTTGCGGCTCCTCCTATATAGGGTTCGCTCACTTCTACTTCACGCCCCAGGTGATCATATTTGACGGTTTTTTTTACCCATTGCCCCAGGACATCCTTTTCCTGTACCCGGATCAACTGCCCCAGCATATCATATACAGAGACCTTGCTGCTCCCGTCATTACCGGTTTCGGTTATCGTGGTCTCATAACCGGATTTGGTATAGGTGGTGGTTACAGTATTACCACGGTAATCGGTGACCTTGGTGACCTTGCCCCACAAATCGTACTCGTAAGTCGTCGCCTGGCTTAAAGGGTTGGTTTCCGTTTTCAGATTACCGTTATTAGGATCATACACATAACTCGTTTCCAAACCTTCCGGGTCGGTTACCTTGGTCAGGAAGCGGTCGCCATACGTACTGCTATATTCATATTCGGAGATTCTCGGCGTTCCTCCACCGGGAGGAGTTATCGATTTTTCCGTAAGATTTCCATAAGTATCATACTTCCGGGCTTCTGTCATAAAATCCGTGCCATTGCCCTTGCTTTTTATCTCCGTCAGGAAAAACCCGGTATAGTCATAACCTTCTTCGGTAGTATAGGTATTGCCATAAGCCGTACGGCTTTCTATTTTTTTCGTAGGCCGTCCTATATAATAAGTAGTTCCGGTACTGTTTTCATATTCCATGGTTACCGTATGGGTCCCTTTCCCGGAGATATCGGTGTGCTCTCTTAAAAGGTTCTTATAGCTATCGTAACCATAGGTCTTTGTGGTAAGTGTTTCGTTCAGGAGGTCTTTGCTAACTACCATTTTCGGGACACTCACAAACACTTTATTGCTGCGGGTTTCCGAGTTATACCTGTAATCGGTACGGGAAATATAATCGTTCTCGGGCGATGAAGCCCCGTCATTGGCCGCCGTACCCTGCATCTTCGCATGAAACGCGCCATTACTTCCATTAGCCGAAAAACCGGGTTTGAGCGTTATGGACTGGACAGCCGTTTTGGTCCCGGTGGTTACCGAAGACAAGGTAATGTCAAGGGGAGCCGGCTCCGGAAGAAAACCCGACTCATTGTTAATGGGATTTATAGAAGTAAATTCCAGCGTCGTCGCCCCTCGAAGTTGTGGGTTGTGAAACGATGTACTATATATCCTATCGGAATAATCTTTATGCCAATTACTTCGGGCAAGCTTTTTAAACCCGAGAAACCCTAATCCTTCGACATGCGAAACAGCACCGTGATAAGTAAACAATTGCTGCAGAGTAATGATCCCGGTTCCTGTTCGCTCCAGTTTGCTTACCACCTGTGTACCCGGGGAGGCTTCTATATCCATATACGGATAACTTTCCTGTTTATTAACCTCCCTTTCCGCACTGTACACTAATGGTATCCCCAACGGGTCTAGGGGACTATAGGTAATAGATTCCTTAACACCGTTATTCTCTACAGAACGCAGCATAACATCTTCCCTGTGATCTTTGAGGAATTGGAAGGATTTCACCCATTTATTACTTATTGTAGCAAAATCCAAGTTGGCATTAGGCCGGCTTGAGGACAGAAAGATAGGTATTGGAAAATTTTCGAGTTTTCCTGGTTGTGTTGATGTAAAATATGAATATATAAATCTCGGATTTGCTTCTGAATCGACCGGAGCAACATTATTATAAAGTCTGAGACTTTGTGTTCCATTACTATTCCCGGTGTAAGTAGTAGTTCGGTGATCCAGAATATCTGTTCGGCCGTCTCCATTTACATCTACCGGGATCAGGTTATATCCATATAAAGTACTTCCGGTATCATTAAAGTTAGTTTTCTTATATTCGAAAGGATAGGTATTATTGCTGTCTTTAAAGCTTTTTCCTGTAGATAAAAAAAGCGTAAAGTTCTTAGTATCCTCTTTTTCCGGGATCATGAAGTCTGTTTTCCCATCTCCGTTATAATCTCCTAATAGTATAGGCAGTTCTCTTTTTATGCTGGTATTGGCCGTTTGCCACAATAGTACAAGTTCATTATCTTCAAATCCATAGACATATATTTCCTCAGAAGTTACATGAAGAATATTAGTCTTCCCATCTCCTGTTACATCCGCAGTCAGGAGTTTGTCATTGCCCTGATACACTTTTGTAAAAGTTCCGGATAATGTAGCGAAACCCGAAGTTTGTCTGTGGTCCAGCTGAATCAAATATGCCCTAGACCTATTGATTATTACTGGGGTATCACACCCCGGGTCGTGCCCTGGGTGACAAGGATAATAACTGTAATATTTAGTAATCACCATGACATCAGAAAGGCCATCCCCATTAAAATCACCGGAAATATAAGTTTTCGGAACCGCTTGTTCTCGGGTAAAATCGATATACGTAGGAGCACTCCAGCTTTTAGTGTAATTCGGCCCTAACACACTTCCGGTAGAACTACTAACCTCTCCGTATATCTCAAAATTAACATTACTGATACCATTGTGTTTAATAAGAACCAAGCCTTGTCTTGAAGATATTTTATTATTTACTGCAGATACCCCCGAAATATAACTTACGGGAAATATTTCTTCAAACCTGCCTGTGCTTATCGAAGCCCCTGCACGAAAATTACTACCTGGAACACCTTTTTCCTGGAGGTCCGAAAAAAGCCAGAATTTCTTCTTATAATCCGGATCGCTTGTCAGTGACGGATAAATAACAAAGTCCATTTTGCCGTTCCCGGTAAAATCTCCGGAAACAACCTCAGAATTACGTTGCTCCAAACCGGTCACTCCAGTCTCTGCATCTATGGAAGATTGTTCAACCTCCGTAGGCGAATTCGTATAACTAAAAACAACAGGGTCATAACTCACCGTACCGTCCTCTCCCCATTCCTGTACGCCTGTAAGCCGCTGGTAACCCAATGTGGTTGTATTGTGCGATAATATATAGCGCCGATAGACAGTATTTTTACCGGTGACTTTTATCTCTTTCAGGATATTTGATCTAATAAAACTGATTTCCCCGATATAAGCCTGTTCCTTCCTGGATCTACTTCCGTATATAAATTCGATTTTATTGATCGGTGTCGCAGTCCCTTTGCTTCCGTAGGTAATAGATTTTATGCTCAGCCCATTATTTGCAGTCTCATATGTATATGTCACCCGAAGGCCCTGGGGGTTTTCCCAATAAGTAATGGCATAATCGGTACGGCTCCGGGAATTGGGAGTTTGGCCATAAAAAGCAACAGATCCGTCGGGTTGCGTTACTTTGAAATGAGCCGGGCCATAGGCACTTCCATAAGGAGATGTCCCATGGGAGGTAATCTTGATATTGGAATAATTTTCCGTTTCATATACTGTTCCGCTTTTAAGTAACAGCCGTTGCCCATCCAATGCAAAACGATCTGTAGAAGTAAAATCTACGCCCGCTACCCTACCGTCATGAAACTGTGTCGCAGGGATACGGGTAATAACTGAAATCCCGGAAACATTCCACCCCCACCCTGCCAGGCCGTTACCACCCTGGCTGTTATAGGTCAATGCAATATCGGGTTCCACGCCGTTTATACCTGGTGGAACAGCTATAGGCACAGTATAGGTT
>NZ_RJTM01000196.1 GCF_003725735.1 Sinomicrobium pectinilyticum
CTGACCTATAACAGCCAGGGGGGGAACGGCCTGGCTGGGTGGGGGTGGGATATCTCCGGTATTTCGGTTATTGCCCGTATTCCTTCTACGGAATTTCACGATAATCAAGTGGCAGGAGTGGATTTTACCGCTACCGACCGTTTTGCTCTAGACGGCCAAAGGCTATTACTTAAAAGTGGTTCCTATGGCAAAGACGGGACAATCTATGAGACGGAGAATTACTCTAACATAAAGATTTCCTCCCACGGGACTTCACCTTACGGAGCGGCTTATGGACCGGCCTATTTTAAGGTGACCCAACCCGATGGGTCTATTGCCATTTATGGTAACAATGCCAATTCCCGGAGTCGTACGAGTTATGCTATTACTTATTGGCAGAATCCTCAGGGGATACGGATAAACTATAGCTATGAAACGACTAACAATACATTAAGTATTAAAACCATAACATATGGTAGTAAAGGAACAGCGACACCTATTAACGAAATAGAGTTTATTTATGACAGCAATAGGACAAGAAAAGAACAAGCATATATAGGAGGAATAAACTTTGTACGATCTAATATTCTCAGTGAAATAAAAGTAAAAGGAAATGGGGCTGGGTACAGGAGTTATGTCTTGACCTATGATTTAACTTCTCTTGATTATCAACGCCTTACGAGTATCCAGGAAAAAAGTGGTGACGGGGCAAAAAGTTACAATCCTATAATATTTACTTATACAAATAGTTCCGGTAATATAGTGGTTGCCAATGCGACAGGACAAACTGGAGTAACTAATTTGGAACAACGTAATGCCGAGGTGGTTTCCGGAGACTTTACAGGGAATGGTAAAATGGATTTTATCGCATATCCGACAAGCGTTAGTGATCCGGATAGAAGAAAAAAATTCTGGCTGTTTTCTAACCTTCAGGACGGAGGTAGCGGATTTCATGCCGGGACTACTTTTAATACAGGTCTTTTTCAGAAAATATTTCCAATAAGTTATATATCAGGGGTTTCTTCAGTACCTAACCGTATGCCATCCAGACAAGGTTTGGTGATTATCAAGCACAATGGGACGAGCAATGTTAAATTTGAGATATACGGAGAAGTAAGTGCCTCTACAGGAAGTGTACTCGGAGGACCCCATTATACAAAAAGCTGGAATTCTCCGACAGCTACGGTTTATAATTCATGCCCCAGTTGTGAGCCGACGGTAGAGGAGAGAATACCTAAAGTTTATCTCAGTGGTGATTTTAACGGTGATGGTTTAACTGATGTATTGGCAGTAGAAAAACAGGGTAATTATAATTACTGTGACTGGGACCCCTATGATACGCATTGCATTACAAGAAGTGGATATATAGTAAATAGAAAAAATACTTATTTTATTAACCTGGATAAACGGGTTTCTTCTGGATTTATGACCAATTCGGGAGAACTAAACGAATTGCATATTGATAATGATAAGCTTCTAACCGCGGACGTAACCGGAGATGGAAAAACCAATATTCTTCATGTAAAATCCGGAAAAATGTTTGTATATGGGCTGGATAATAATAACCAGTTAAAATTGCTATGGGAAACTTCCAATTCACGTATCAAAACCGATTTTCCTCTGTTATTAGGTGATTACAACGGAGATGGGAAAACGGACTTTATGATCCCTACGGCAAAGAACAGTAAGGTATTTGCCTTATTTCTCTCTACCGGAAAAAGCTATATAAAAAGTGAACATACCTATCCTTTTGAATATAAAGAGACCAATTATAGTAGTAGCTCGAATACGCTTGTAGGCCATACTTTAATAACTGTAGATATTAACGGGGACGGACGGACCGATGTTCTGAACTATACTACTACTACGTATAAAGATAGTGATAATGGCAGCCAAACTATAACATTATATAATAATTTTCCTTCTTCAGAGAGTACGGTTAAACCAAATTTTAAGCATTCCGGCTCCAAGAACACTACAGGGAATTTAAAAAATTTTCCGATCCCTGTATTTTTATCTTCCAATCGTCCTAATGGTAATTTGGATTTTGCCAGTATTAGTAACAAATGGATCACCTCTTTTCAGTTTTTAAAAGATCATAGGGAAGATGTTACATTGCGATCGATAGAAAATAACGGTGTGAAGGAAACCATTACTTATAGTCCGTTAGAATCAAAGGGAACCCCTCAGGTATATACCAAGGCAGCATTGCCATCCGAACTCGGGAGTTATCCTTATATGGACATAGAAGCTTCCCAAGGAACACAGGTTGTGGCCAGATTAGAACGTTCGGGTACCGGACTGACTACTATCCAACAGTTGTTTTCTTATCATGGAGCAGTATTGCATACTACCGGATTGGGTTTCCTGGGCTTCAGGAGGGTTACCCGAAGCAACTGGCATAAAGATTATAATGACCGAATATACAGTACTTCTTACCATAACCCCCAACTACGAGGGGCGGTGACTAAGGAATTTACTTCCAGAAACACCATTTCAGGGCAGAGCTTTGCCGATAAAAGTCCCAATCCATCACAAATTACCTTGTCGTCAGCTACTACAGGCACTAAAACAGCTACCCAGTCTGTAACCCTAAAACCCGGCTTTTCGGCCAACGGAAGCAGCGGCACTTTTACTGCCCGTACCGATCAGGATACCGGGATCAGTGATGGTGCCTCTTCTCCCGAAAGTCATTATATTACCCGTACCGATTATAAATACAGTACGGAAACCCGCAGCAATAAAGTATTTGTGAACGTTCCGATAGAGGTGGCCAGCAAAGACCTGCTCAATGGTACCCATACCTTTAAAACGTATAGTTACGACAGCTATAAAAATCCCACCAAAGCATACACTAATGTTTCAGGAAAAGGAACGCATACCGTGTCGATGTCTTATGCCAATAGCACCGGGACCACATATTATATAGGAAGGCCTACAAAAAAAGTGGAAAGCCGTACGGCCTATGGCAATACCTATACCACCGAAGAACAATATTCCTATTCCGGTTACCTGATCACGGAGTTAAAAACTAAAGGGCATGGAACAGGTTTGATCAGTGAAAAGAGAACCTATGATGACGAATATGGAAATATTATAAAGAAAGTCATAACCCCTCCTGACGGGACTCCTGCCAGGGCCACTACATATACCTACGATAACAGTGGTCGTTTCTTAAAAACCGGTACCGATGTAGAAGGCTTGACTACTACCTATAAGTACAATCCGAACAATGGTAATCTTGAGGAAGAAACCAATCCTTACAACCAGGTGACCACATACAATCACGATGTTTGGGGCAAAGTTACCAAGGTTACCGATTATCGGGGGAATAGTGTAGTCACCACTTACGCCAGATCCGGGACGCAGAGTACTATAACAGAAACGGGGAGCGACGGTAGCAGTAAAGTATCCATTTATGATATTTTAGGTCAGCTCATACGGGTGAAAGAAAAGAATGTAATGGGGCAATGGGTGGAGAAGGTCGTAAAATACGACCATCGTGATCGTCTGATCGAAGAAAGTGAACCCTTTATTGGCGGAGCTACCCAGTGGAATGTTGTCGAATATGATCTCTATAACCGGATACGTAAGGCTACAGCCCATACCGGAAAGGTGGTAACCATAAGTTATAACGGACTTGTCACTACTGTAAATGACGGTACCAAAACTGTGATGACTACTAAGGATGCCTTAGGAAATACTACCAGGGTCACTGACCCGGGAGGAACTATTAATTATACTTATTATGCCGATGGTAACCTGAAAACTGCCGATTATGGTGGTTCCGTACAGCGAATAGAAAAAGATGGCTGGGGCAGGAAAACCAAACTTGTGGACCCTTCTGGAGGAACGTATACATACGAGTACAATGGGTTTGGAGAAGTTACTAAAGAAACCAATCCCAAGGGGACCATAATATATGGTTATGATAACTATGGGGTGTTGAGAAGTAAAAAAGTGGAAGGAGAACATACGGACATGCAGTGGATCTATGATTATGACAACATCACCAAACTCCCAACTACTACGACACTGACCAATGCCGATGGGAATAATACCACCTATACACTTATCTACAATAGCACACATCCGCAATTGGTCCAGAAAATTGTAGAAACCAATCCTTATGCTATTTTTACCCGGAATTATACTTATGATGTCTTTAACCGGGTAGTTACGGAGCAATATATAGCCAAAAATGGGACTAATAACAGAACCAGTACTAAAAAGATAAAAAATGTTTACCAGAATGGAGCATTAAAAAATATTACAGACTTTACCTCACAGGAGATCCTCTGGGAAGTAAATGCGATAAATGCCAGGGGGCAGATCACCGAAGCTGCTTTTGGGACCACTTTAAAACAGGTCAACACTTACGACCAGTATGGCTTCCCTGCTGATCGAAAAACTCAGAAGACCACTTCTACAGGAACTACAACTAATCTTATAACACTGGGTTACGATTTTAACCCCCAGAGAGGAACGCTTAATAGCCGAACCAACAGCATGTTTAACTGGAGCGAAACTTTTGAATATGACAACCTGGACCGGCTGATTCATTTTAATGACAATAACAATAATAACAGCCAAACTTACGACAGCAGGGGCAGGATAACAAAAAACAGTGCCTTGGGCGATTACATATATAGCGGTGTTTCTTATCAAAATACAAAAATAACGATAGATGAAGAAGCCTTGATCCCCGGAAGTACCGAAGCAGCCAGCCAGTATTACCAGGACCACCCGCAACAGAATATTACCTATAATGTCTTTAAAAGTCCGGTTCAGATACACGAAGAGGGTAAAGAACGAATTAACTTCCAGTACAATATGGCTATGGGCAGGGCCCATATGTATTATGGCGGGGAAGAGGGCGACAAGATGCAGCGTCGTTACCGCAAACACTACAGCGCCGATGGTAGCATGGAAATTAAAGAAGATACCCAGACCGGGAAAACCACCTTTGTGACCTACATAGGAGGGGATGCCTACAGTGCCCCGTTGATATGGCATTCGGAGCAGACCGCAACCACTACAAATAACTATTACTACTTACACAGGGATTATTTAGGCAGTATTCTGGCCATCACAGACAAAAATGGCAATTTTAAGGAAAAGCGACATTTTGATGCCTGGGGGAATATTGTAAAATTAACTAATGGATCAGGTACAGCCTTACAGGATTTTATTATCTTAGACAGGGGATATACCGGGCATGAGCACCTGTCGGGAGTCGGTTTGATTCACATGAACGGGCGGTTATACGATCCTGTATTGCACCGCTTCCTGATGCCGGATAACTATATACAGGACCCGTACAATACCCAGAACTTTAACCGGTACGGATATGTATTGAATAATCCGCTCATGTATGTAGATCCAAGCGGAGAGTATGGAGAATTCGGAGGGCAGGAAAGTAATGAAGGGCTTACACCTACGCAGCAGTCGCTAATTGGAAACCTGGTTTCATCCATCGTGAATTCGTTAGAGGGTGCCCAAATAGGACGTTGGTTGAACACCAACTTCGGAAAACCTATAGAAAAATGGGTTAACAAACATATTGTAAACCCAATAAGGAGATTGTTTGGAGGGAAGAAAAAAAGGAAAGTAGAGAAGATTTATACCAATAAAACACAAAGTTTTTCACACCTGGAGCTCAGCTCAGGTTGGCAGAATGAAGGGTTTGGCACAGGGGTTAGCAGTATTAGTAATGATTATGGAGGAGGAGGTTCTTCAGGAAGTTCCGTTCATGGGATTAAAGAAGACAAGCTTAATATTAAAGGTCTTGAATATTTATATGGAAATCCTGAGCCACAAGATTTTAGTGGTGTGTGGGGAAAGATCAAATATTTCTGGACCGGAGGGAATATCGGAGGTAATAGGTATAATAT
>NZ_RJTM01000197.1 GCF_003725735.1 Sinomicrobium pectinilyticum
TGCTAAGACGGGAATGTCTGAGGTTCAGTTTGTAACAAGAGCGGCGCAAAAAGCTGAAGCAGCAATTGGTGGTACAGGTAGGTTTGCAGGAATAGCAAAACATACCTACGCCAATAATCTTTTAAGTAGATATCAAAGTATTTATGGAAATCGAGGGTTACAGTTCAACAACTATTTCAATAATGGTGTTGGCAATAGAGGATTTTTAGATGTCGTAAATCACGGGTCTAAAACTATATATGACTTTAAGTTTGGAAGTGCTACTTGGAGGTCTGGTCAACTTCTAAAATATCAAAGAAACTTCCCAGGGTATAACATACAAATAATAAGACCGTAATGGCAGAAAATATAAAGGATATAAAGAAACAAGTTGCAGAGGATTGGCAGAATGCTTTTCCTCAATTAGTTAAATACGCCCAAAATAAATATTATAAAATATTGGGTTCGGTAATAGTGGGAATTGAACTGATAAAGCTTCCAAAAGTAGAAGAATATCGACCACATTTTGTCATCTATTCACTTTGGGGAAATAAGTGGGGAAAGGATTTGAAAGCCTGTTTATCGGCTCCAATAGTTCTCAAAGAGTTTTTCAACAGAAAAGGGCTACAGTTTTCAATATCATACTCTAAACATAGTGCTGATTTTTCAGAGGTTTTAAGAGCTGTCCAGAAGCAGCTACCCTTTTCTATGGAAGGTAATGTATCACTAAAAAAGGTGCTGTCTGCTTTTGATGAACATTCTAAAACGCCCCCATTGAGTGCGGCTCCAAATTCTTATTTACAAGCATCTCTCATGGAATCAAAACTGGAATTGGCTATATGTTCAGGTCACGAGAAACTGGTACAAGATATTTTTAGTCAAATAAAAAAGCGAAGTTGGGACTTAGACCATTTTGCACTATGGGGCATAAAATATGAAGAATGGCTCAATAGTGTAGAACATAAAATCACCAACAATAATGAACTCTTATCGAGATTAGAGACGAACAAACAGGATAAGAAACTTGAAAAGTTGCAGCAGTCAGAATTAAATTAAACTCGCTCAACGAAGTGTTCCGGGCTCTGCGAAGTTTGCAACTTCGCAGCCTACTGCATATCATTGATATGCAAATATGTAAAGCCCCTCTCCGAGGGGCCTCCCTAACGGTGTTTCATAAGGTTGAACCACATTTTTGTAACTTTTTTAAAACCTGTGACTTTTATCCCAGGTTAAAAAATGGTAAAATTTTCTTTTTTCGAGCGGCAAATGAAAATATTTTATATTTTTATACTCCCTAAGTAATTTAACCCCCCTAATAAATTA
>NZ_RJTM01000198.1 GCF_003725735.1 Sinomicrobium pectinilyticum
CATGGTAATAGCGGTAACCTGGTCAACAAAAGTGCTGTTGCCAGGAATCAAACCCAATCCGAACTGCAATTCGGTATGCTCCCCATAGGCGTATACGTTATGGTAGTAATCTACGAGGACGGCCATAAGGAAACCCGTAAGATCATAAAGAAATAGATTGTACTTCATATCAATGATCTTAATACCGTGATCAAATTCATTATAAGTAGATTTTCTTCGTCCTGATCCCGATCCCGATAATCGGGATTATCGGGACAGTTGCCGTAGTCAGCGTAAAAACTGATTTTCTGACCATATATTGAAAAGCAAACCTGATTGACTTTTAAAATATCAATAAACAAACCAATTTAAAAAGCCGTAATATGAGAAATATACTCAAAAAAATATCAGCATATGTTCCCTCCCCTCGGGGTAGGGCCA
>NZ_RJTM01000199.1 GCF_003725735.1 Sinomicrobium pectinilyticum
ATGGGGTTATTGTTCTTGCTACTCCCTTTTATTTTTTATGCCCAGTCCAATACTTTTCCGGCTTCTGGAAATGTGGGGATTGGAACGGAGAATCCACAATCAAAACTAGACGTATACGGAGATATTATGCTTAATACTTACCCTACCTCCGTGGCCAATACTACAAGCAGTTCTTTTGGTGTAGTCTTTAAATCCTCGGGATATGCTACGGACGGCAGAAATAGATTTCAATACTGGAAAGTTCAGGGAGTGGGAAGAAGTGCATGGGGAGCGGGAGATATAGCTTTTTTTAGTAATACCGATGGAGGGGGTTATAAAGAAATTGTCCGGTTTATGAACAATGGTAACGTTGGTATCGGCACTTCCAGTCCGGATGCTCTGTTGGCAGTAAATGGGATAATCCATAGCAAAGAAGTAAAAGTAGATCTTAATGGCTGGAGCGATTTTGTCTTTGAAGACAGTTATAACCTGCCCACTTTGGAGGAAGTAGAAGAGCATATCAAAGAAAAAGGCCATTTAAAAGATATTCCCAGTGCTAAGGAAGTAGAGGAAAACGGGATATTCCTGGGGGAGATGGATGCCAAATTGTTGCAGAAGATAGAAGAATTGACTCTTTATATGATTGATTTAAAGAAGGAAAATAAAGAACAAAAAATTCAAATAGAGGAGCTGTTGAAGCAGAATAGCAGACAACAGGAAGAAATAGACCAACTCAAAAAGCAATAGATATGAAGAAACTTTTACTCATTGCCCTGGTATTGCCATACATAAGTTATACACAAGAAAATGTTTTTCCTTCTTCCGGAAACGTGGGAATAGGAACAACTTCACCCGCATTTAAACTCCACGTTTCCGGAGGCGGCGCTGTCATAAAAAAGACAGCCATAGGATTGGCTACGTATTCAGCAGAAAATGGTTGGTTAAGGGATGAATGGGTCACCGGGAATTACGGCCCTCCGCAATGGAACCAGTCAAAAGCGAGATGGGTACGCCCTTCCGGGACGTATAACGATATAGGGGGTATTATATGGCAGGATGAAGGAACTTATTTTATTCGCGAACAGGCGGGAACCAAGCTTGAATTTACTAACGGGGAATTTTTAGACACAGCGTTTTTATTTGCAAACATGTCTACAGGAAACGTAGGCATAGGCACAACCAACCCCGGTACCTGGAAACTCGCCGTCAACGGCGACATCCGGGCCAAAGAAATCAAAGTAGAAACCGGCTGGAGCGATTTTGTCTTTGAGGATAGCTACAACCTGCCCA
>NZ_RJTM01000200.1 GCF_003725735.1 Sinomicrobium pectinilyticum
ATTAACCTTGTATACTATCCAACAGCAAAAACAAATAGAATTGATTCTAAAGGAAAATCAGGAGCAGAAACTTCAAATAGAAAAGCAACAGAAAGAAATAAACCAACTTAAAAAGAACTTAAAATGAAGAGCTATTTACTCACCTTTCTTTTCATTACTGCCACAATTTTGATTTCCGAAGCACAGACCGTTGATGTGGAGTACTTAAACCCCAAAATGGGGAATGAAACCCAATACAAATTTATCCGGTTCGGAACATCGACAGAGTCTTATGCCGGATTAATGTGGAATAATAGTGATGCATATTATGGAGATGGTAATGATTTTTCCATTTTTACTTATGGCGACAGAGATATGACAATTAGAACCGGAACCGGTAATTTTATCGTATTTCCTACCTCGGGAGGGAACTTTGGAGTTGGTATTACCAGCCCCACAGCCAAGCTGGATGTAAACGGTGAGATAAAATCCAATGCTCTTGTAAAAGTTGCTAATCCGGAAAACCCAATGGCAGATCTTCATTTAAGTTGGCTAAATAATACAGCACGAATCAGGATAGGAGGATCGGGAGTAGGTGCTGAGAACGGATTGGATATTCAGTCCGTAGGTAATCAAAGCCTCATGCGGATACTCCATAATGGTAGTATAGGCATAGGCACAACCAACCCCGGCACCTGGAAACTCGCCGTCAACGGCAACATCCGCGCCAAGGAGATCAAAGTAGAAACCGGCTGGA
>NZ_RJTM01000201.1 GCF_003725735.1 Sinomicrobium pectinilyticum
TCTGGGGGAGATGGATGCCAAATTGTTGCAGAAGATTGAGGAATTGACTTTGTATACAATACAACAGGAAAAACAACTACACGATCAAGAGAAACTAATCATCACACAACAAAAACAAATAGAAGGAATCCTTGAAGAAAACCAACAGCTCCGTAAAGAAATCGATGAACTTAAAAAGCCATAATATGAGAAATATATTCACAACAATATCATCGTATGTCCCCTCCACCTGGGGGAGGGCCAGGGTGGGGGTGTTATTCCTCTTACTCCCTTTTGCTTTTTATGCTCAAACTAATACGTTTCCGGATTCGGGAAATGTGGGGATTGGAACGGTTAATCCCACTTCGATACTGGAAGTCGAAAAAAATTTTAATGGAAGTACGATGCTTACGATATCCAACAATGATGATGGGAATTCTGCAAGAAGAGGAATATTTATAGGCAATGGGGCTTCGGGAAGTTCTGTGTATTTACTTTCAACATCTCCAAATTATAATGTAGTAGATTCCTGGGGAAATGCTGCTGTTTTAGGAGTAGATAGCCAGTTGTCTAATGGGTTGATTGTTAGAACCTCTAAAGGGAGTATTCGTTTTCAGCCTGCGGGGACTTCTGATAAAATAGTATTTGCCGAAACAGGCAATGTAGGCATAGGCACAACCAACCCCGGTACCTGGAAACTCGCCGTCAACGGCAACATCCGGGCCAAGGAGATCAAAGTCGAAA
>NZ_RJTM01000202.1 GCF_003725735.1 Sinomicrobium pectinilyticum
GATTACAGGCATCTCCACAGGCGTTGTTGCCGTATCATCTACAGCTAACAAGCCACCGTTGTTGCCGCCTACACTTACAGTTACCGTAGCTGCATTGGATTCAAAGCCATTCTCATCTTTTACAGTATAAGTGAAAGTATCATCGCCTTCGAATCCGGCTGCAGGAGTATAAGTCACCATTCCGGTAACAGGGTCTACTTCTGCCGTACCATTTCCGGGAGCATCCACGATCACTACAGTAGCAGGATCGATAGGGGCTTCTCCCGGAACATCGTTAGCCAGGACATCTATATCTACAGGTATATCAACAGGCGTATTGGCCATGTCGTCTACCGCAGTAATTAACTGACAATCATCTCTTGCTATAAAGGTTATACTCTTACGGTCAGCTTCGGCAGTTTCACAGAAACCGTCACCGCTTACACCAACACTATAAGTATGTTCACCTGGAGCGAGTCCGGCAAGGGTCAATACTCCGGTTTCACCTCCCGCAACCATATTTCCTGCTTCATCATACCAGTGGAATACAGGATTGGTTACCGTACTTCCGGGAGTAAGGGCAGCAGTAATAACCACATCCGGAGTAACATTGAGACAAACTTCTCCGTCTCCGTTTGTAGTTTCTATTTCTATTCCGGCGATATCGCCAGCAGGTACCGTAGGTCTAATTTCCACGGAAACTTCGGCAAGATCCCCTGCCGGGTTTTCGCAACCATTGGCACCTTCTACACTTACATAATAAGTATACGGACTATTGCTGCTATCTAAACCACTTATGGTAAGTACACCATTAGCATCTACGGCATAAGCAACATCACCGTCACTGTCTCCGTCGGCTATGGGCTGCGTTTTGTCCGCATCGAGATACCATCTGAATACGGTACCTTGTGCGCTTGAAGGTGTCAGGACCACATTATCATCAGCACAAACCGGATCTTCATTACCGGTCACGGCGATATCACCTGCCCCCGGACCGTCATTAACAGTAACATTAAATGCTATCCGTTCCGGGCTCGGACATCCGGAAGCTTGGTCTACAACTTCTATGAAGTATGTAAATTCACCGGTAACATCGGAAGGTACTTCAAAGTTGCTTCCGGTATACAATAACTCATCATCACTGTTATACCATCTTAACACAGTACCTGCCGCAGGTGTGGCAGTAACCACAAACGCTTCTCCTTCGCATACTTCTACAGGATCGGGTATATTCAATTCCGGAGCGGCCTGTAATATTTGTGCTCCGTATATATCCACACTTTGCAATAAGGTGGCTACACCGGCTGTATTACGGATCTCTACCCTGTCATAAGCTCCGGTAGCAGGAATCAATACCTGGCCGCGTTCCCCACCGGTCAGCAACCGGATTTCCAGGAGCGGGTTATCCAGGCTGAACTGATCTACCTGAGTTGTTCCGTTAAATAGGGTAACCGTAATGGCCCCGAGAACATTGATGTCTCCAAGTCCGACGGCCGTACCTATATCCACAAGGACACTGTCTCCGGCCTTACCGGTATGAGAGAATATAAGGGTCTGGTATACCGATCCGGAACCAAGTCCGGCAGGCATAACCAACCTTGTAAAGTTATCCGTATTATCGTCAATGGAATTTGTCGGATTCTGAACCGAACACAACACACAACCGAGAGTTGTTCCGTTGATCTGCGAATCCGCTATATAACATTCTTCCGGCGGTGTCGGCAGATCGGTAACATGGAGTACTACCTGTGTTATTTCAGACACGCAAGCTCCGTCTTCTATAACCACATAATATGTAAATGTACCAACTGTTCCTGTTGACGGAACATAAGAGGTTCCCCTGAATACTTCTGCAGTCAGTTCCTCATCAGTATACCATACGGCCTCACCTGTACCGAGACCTGATACTTCAAAAGGACTCGCATCATCCCCAACCACTACGAACTGCTCCGGTGGTGTAACCACAGGTGCTGCCTGGGGCGCACCGACCGTTACTTCTACCTGGGCCAGGTCGCCGGCAGGGTTTTCACATAGTTCCGCAGACTCTACACTCACATAATACGTGTAAGTCCCTTCGGTTAGCCCGGAAAGTGTGAGTATTCCTTCTGCAGAAACCCCATCCACGATCTCACCGGTTTTATCAGCATTGGCATACCAACGGAATACAGGGTCTGTTATACCGGTAGTCGGAGTCAATACAAGGTCATCGTATTCACATATTTCAGTTACCCCGTCTATACTTATATCGGCAGCAGAGGCGTAATCTTTAACCGTTACGGTAACTTCCGTACGCGTAAGGCTAACACAATCGCCGTCTCCGACAGCTTCTACATAATAAACCGCGTTTTCCGTAACGGCAGTAAGTTCAAAATCATTCCCTGTAAATACGGGAGTTCCCCCGGAAGCAGTCTCATACCAGTTGTACTCCAGGTTATCCTGAGGATTGAGTATGGACAATACCGCATCTTCTCCTTCACATACCATGACATCGGACTCGGATACTTCGGGAGCTGCGAGTTCATTTCCTATGGTTACCTGTACTGTTGCCAGGTTGCCGTCAAGGCTTCCGCATACGTTGTCTCCTTCCAGGCTAACATAGTAATTGATAACTGTTCCTTCGGCAAGACCTTCAACAGTCATATCACTTCCGTTAACCGTATATGTAGCTCCGTCCAACACCATATTATCCGTGATCTGCTGCGTTCCGGCCGCATCGAGGTACCATGTAAATACAGGGTTTTCGACAGTTATGGCAGTATTTACAGCAGCTGACAAGGCCACGGGAGAGCCAAGGCATTGACTGAGATCTCCGGGAAGCTCTATATCTTCCGCAGTTATCTGGTGCTGAACAGCTATAGTAACCGCTACAGCTTCATCTGCTGAATTTTCGCAGGTATCGTCGTTCTGAACTGTAATATAATATGTATACAATCCGGCTGTCAACCCGCTTTGTTCGAATACGGGCCCGGTAAATACCGGATCTCCTATGAGATCTTCGTTATCATACCAGTTGAATACCGGATTTGTAACAGTTGTACTGGTTGCTTCCAATACGGCAGTTTCCCCGAAGCAGATCACCTGATCGCTTGTTTGTATGTCTGCCGCAGTAGCCCCGGGATTCACTGTTACGGATACTTCCGCCAGGTTCCCCGCAACGTTTTCACAACCATCTTCACCATCTTTTACACTTACATAATAAGTATGTGTTCCTACCGGCAATCCGCTGATGGACAGCTCTCCGTTATTAATTACATACGTAACTCCGTCGGCATCAGCTACCGGGTTTTCTTTATTCTGGTCTGTGTACCATGCGAACACCGGGCTGGTCATTCCTTCTGCCGTAGCGGTGATCAGTACATCTTCTTCTTCACAATAGTCAGGATTATCAGTCTCCAATGCAATATCATCTGCTGTCGGAGCTTCATTTACCTGGATAGTTACCGCGATACGGCCGGATTCTTCACAACCGTAACGTACAGGTTGTACATATACGATATGTTCTCCGGGAGTCCAGTCGGCCGGAACTTCAAATTCCAGGTTTCCTTCTCCTATTATATTTCCGCCGTTTCTCGCATCGTACCATACATAAGTAGTACAGTCATCAGCCGGTGCGGTAAGATTCACGGTTCCACCCTGACAGGCCTCTACGATATTATCGCCGGGATTATTGCCTTCCAGCTGAATACCGGGAACGCGCTCTATTTCGTAAACATTAACTCCTTCCAGGGCCGAAGCGAGTCCTCCGAGCTGTATGGAAACCCTGTCAAATGGCTGGTCTACTTCAGTAGCTACTTCCCATCGGTCCCCTCCTCCGAGGAGTTTCAGGCTTAAAAGTCCTTCCTGAACCGATACCTCGTGCACCGGAGTGTTGCCCATATAAGCAACAATTTTAATTCCGGTAGCTACACCGAGGTCAAGCAAACCGGCATCCTGATCGGCAAGGACCACACGAATGGAATCTCCGGAAACAGAAGGTGCCGGATAAACCGTAGTCAAATGAACATAACCGGCTACCCCTACATTCTGACGTAACAGGGCTGCTGTAGTTATATCACTGTCTACCGCATTCTCTTCGGCGCTAACTCCATTTAGAGTACCCAAGGCACCTGAGGTAACCCCGGTCATTATATCTTCCACGATATTACATTCAGCGAGAGTTTCCACTGACTGGTTTACATACGCTTCATGTATATTTATAACACCTCCGGCCAGCAATGCACCGGATACTTGTACCCTGACGGCGTTAAAGCTGACAGCAGGATCCGGGCTTCCGACAGGAACCACTATATCCGCTTCGTTCTGTCCTGCAAGTAAATTGAGCAGTACTCCTCCGGACAATTCTGCCGGTGCTCCTACTGCAACATTACCATTGTAGGCCTGTGCCGTAATAGTTACACTACCCAGCAATGAAAGTGTAATATCCGTACTCACCCTTACATGTAACGCATCCCCGTTGGCAGGACTGTATGTTCCTCCGAACTGAAGTGTTTGCGTATTTGTTCCGAAGAGTGACGGGATAGGAATGGAACTGAATGTTTCCAGATTACTATCTACCGCATTAGCAGGATTATTAACACCGCTGGATGTCTGAGTACCGGCATATACCCTTTCATAAGCCGGGAGACATTCTTCCGGTATAGAAGGTTCGGTAACAATAAGTGTTACCTGGGCTGGACCGGATTCTTCTCCGGTATCCGGATCACGGACTACCGCATTATAGGTATATGTTCCGGGAGTCAGTCCCGGTCCGGCAGTAAACTCTTCTCCTGCGGCAATCTCGTTCCCGTCTGCATCTTTCCAGAAAATTTCCCCGTTCGGATAATCGGTAGATGCCGTAAAGGTTACTGCCCCACCTTGTTCTATCGTCGCTGTTTCCGGATCCACGGTCGGAGGCAGTAATTCACCGGTAGCCGGTTCAACGGTTACTACGACTTCGGTAGGATCGGATACTTCTCCGCTGTCCGGATCAGTTACCGTTACCGTATATACATGCTCCCCTACGGGAAGGTCATTCGGTGTAGTGAATTCAGGTGTTGTGGCCACTTCATTGCCATCCGGATCGTACCACGTATAGGTTACATCGGGATTGTCATGACTCGCCGTAAAGGTTTCGGTCTCCCCTTCCTCTAAAGTAGCCGAAGGCGGTGTTACCGTTGGCGGTAACAACGTACCGGTAGGTACTACACTTACAGGTACTTCGGTAGGTGCGGATTCTTCCCCACTAGCCGGATCGGTTACGGTTACCGTGTAGACATAATCTCCCACCGGAAGATCATTCGGTGTAGTGAACTCAGGTGTTGTGGCCACTACATTATCATCCGGATCGTACCAGGTATAGGTTACATCGGGATTATCGTGACTGGCCGTAAAGGTCTCCGTATCTCCTACCATAACCGTTGCAGAAGGAGGAGTTACCGTTGGCGGTAACAAGGTACCGGTAGCCGGTTCTACTGTTACTACAACTTCGGTTGGATCGGATACTTCCCCGGTGTCCGGATCAGTTACCGTTACCGTATACACATGCTCTCCTACGGGAAGGTTATCCGGTGTAGTGAACTCAGGTGTGGTGGCCACTTCATTGCCATCCGGATCGTACCAAGTATAGGTTACATCAGGATCGTCAGGATGAGTAGCCGTAAAGGTTTCAGTTTCTCCTTCCTCTATAGTCGCTGCAGGCGGTGTTACTGTTGGCGATACCAATCCGCTTGCGGGTTCTACCGTTACCGGTACTTCGGTCGGTATGGATTCCTCACCGGTATTCGGATCGGTTGCCGTAACTGTGTACGTATGATCTCCTAACGGGAGGTCCGCAGGGGTCGTAAATTCTGGCGTAGTTGCCACCTCATTACCATCCGGATCATACCATGTAAAGGTCACATCCGGGTTGTCATGGCTGGCCGTAAAGGTCTCCGTATCTCCTTCAGGATAGGTTGCAGACGGCGGTGTTACCGTAGGCGGCAACAGGTCACCCGCACCAATTACGGTTACCGGTACTTCAGTCGGATCAGATACTTCTCCGGTATTCGGATCAGTAGCTGTCACCGTGTATGTATATTCTCCTACGGGAAGGTCCGCAGGGGTCGTAAATTCTGGCGTAGTTGCCACTTCATTACCATCCGGATCATACCAGGTAAAGGTGACATCGGGATTGTCATGACCGGCTGTAAAGGTTTCCGTATCGCCTTCGTTGAGTACTGCAGATTCCGGCGTCACTGTGGGTGGCGCTAAAGTACTTGCAGGTTCTACGGTCACCGGCACCTCTGTCGGGTCAGATACTTCTCCGCTATTCGGGTCAGTCGCTGTCACCGTGTAGGTATGATTTCCTAAGGGAAGATCGGCAGGGGTGGTAAATTGCGGAGTGGTTGCCACTTCATTACCATCCGGGTCATACCAGGTGAAGGTCACATCCGGGTTGTCGTGACTGGCCGTAAAGGTCTCCGTATCTCCTTCAGGATAAGTTGCCGAAGGTGGGGTCACTGTAGGCGGTAACAGCGTACCGGCAGGCTCCACTGTTACCGGAACTTCTGTCGGTGCGGATACTTCGCCGCTATCCGGATCGGTTACGGTTACCGTATAGGTATAATCTCCCACCGGAAGATCACTCGGTGTGGTAAATTCAGGTGTTGCCGCTACCTCATTACCATCCGGATCGTACCAGGTATAGGTTACACCAGGATTGTCATGACTGGCCGTAAACGTTTCCGTATCTCCTTCGGCAATTACCGCAGAAGGAGGGTTTACGGTAGGCGGCAGTAAGCCGCCACCGGCTGTTTGTACGGAAACAGGCACTTCCGCAGGAGGCGAAACCACTCCTGTTCCCGGGTCGGTTGCAGTCACCGTGTATGTATAGTCTCCTACCGGAAGATCGGCAGGTGTTGTGAATTCAGGTGTTGTAGCTACTACATTTCCGTCCGGATCATACCAAGTAAAGGTAACTCCGGGGACATCATGTGTAGCAGTAAACGTCTGGGTATCTCCTTCGTCAATAACGGCTGAAGGAGGAGTTACCGTAGGCGCCGCCAATACAAGGGGCTCTACAGTCACCGGTATTTCCACAGGATCGGATTCCGCTCCTGTTACCGGGTCTCTTGTGGTAGCGGTATATACGTAATCTCCGGGCAGAAGATTATCGGGGATAGTAAATTCCGGGCCTACAGCCACTTCATTGCCATCCGGATCGTACCAGACCACCTCGGTACCGTCGGGGGACAATCCGTTGAAAGTCACAGTTTCTCCCTGGGTAATTGTTGCTCCTATCGGATCGATAACCGGTGGCATCAATACCATTACGGTTACTTCGGTACGGGCCGGGCTGATACAGCTTTCTCCCGCAACTGCTTCTACATAATAAGGAGTGTCCGCAGTAACACCGCTTACTTCAAAAGTATCGCCGGTATGCAGCAATTCGCCGTCGGCAGCCGCATCGTACCAGTTATAAGTTATATTTTCATCCGGATCTAACACCTGTAAGGTCGCAGACCCTCCCGGTGCCGCCCATACATTGGCAGATACTACCTGTGGTGCTTCCGGGCTTTCCAGTACGTTAACGGTTACTTCGGTACGGGCAGAAGCCTCGTCCGTACAACCGTTTTTGGAAAGAGAAACATAGAATGTATTTGTTCCGAGTTCGAGATTCGCGGCTTCGATAGTAAACGGATTACCCGATCCTACCAGATTTCCCCCAGTCTCGGCATCGTACCAGTTATACACGACATTTTCTGTCGGGAAATCTATTTCAAGGGTAACATCTTCACCCACACAGGCAGTTACATCCGATCCTCCGGCAATTACCGGGGATGGAGCTACACGGCCTATCTCGTAGACACGTAATGCGCTCAGTGCAGTAGCAAGGCCTTCTCCTATAGATACCTGGATACGGTTGAAAGGTACATCGATAGGATAGGTTATCACTTGTATGTCCGAGGTACCCGGTAACAGGCTCAAACGAAGAATATCCGCATCAAGATCTAAAGCACCGTTATCCTGATTATCCAGGAACGTCCTTACTGTCAATGAACTGGACAACAGACCGAGATCCAAAAGACCTCCGGGATTCTGGAAAGCGACGCGAATAGAATCTCCGGTAGTAGATACCATCTGGTACAATGCCGTAATATGCGTTTTACCCGCTACACTAACCGTAGCATGTAATTCCGCAAATGTAGATTCATCCCCGTCGATAGCATTCTGAGGATCATCAACAGCATTTACCCCACCGGCAAGTGATGCTTCACTACCCCAAAGGATATCTGAAGCCGTATCACAGGCTACTCCGTCTCCAGGTTCGTTAAAGTAGGCACCATATATATTCACTCCTCCTCCAAGAGCTATACCAGATGAATAGATTCTTACACTATTATATGGCACACCAGGAGCAGGCAGTACAATATCTGCCTGATCTGCTCCATTTAATAACCCAATAAGATTACCTAATGTTATCGCTTCCCCTACAGGATCGTCATTATTATATGCCTGTAATGTAAGACCTGTAAGCAAATCTAGCAAACCAGTATTTGTACCTATTTTCACATGTACCGGATCGTCTGGACCAGGTTGTTGTGTAGTAAAATCCAGTTTTTGCCAAACCTCGCCTAAAATGGTAACAGTCAAAGTTGAATAATCATCTTTGTTTCCATTAGCTGCCCTACCGGGATTAGTTACATTAGCCAGCAGAGGAGTCCCTCCGTTAGTTTGGCCATCCGCATACACCCTAACCGTAGGAATTCCCGCTACCGGCGCATCCATAACGCTTACTGTCACCGGATATCTTTCCGGCTCGACGAAACCGTCTCGGCTTACTTCTACATAGTATGTAGTATTTTCGTTTAATTCCGGTGTAGTCAGTTCATTACCACTGGCCAGGAGTGTTCCTCCTTCCGGCTGGTCATACCATGCCAGGCTGGTTTCCGCAACGGGTTCCGCTACTACCGTAGTAGATGTTCCGGGAGTAGTTACCAGACCGGAAACTATATTCGGTTTCACAAACTGTATCCTTGCCCCGTATACCCTGAGGTTACTGAACAGGTCTACCAAAGCAGACGAATTTAATTGCAGACGGTCAAAATCGGCACCCGGGGTAAAGGTCAGTACATACTGGTCCGTAGAACCGGGGAGCAATTGCAGGTTTATTAATTCTGCACTATCCGCAAGGTCATCATTTGCATTTTCACCGTTAAAACTTTGCAGGGTAAGTCCGTCGAAAAGGCTGGCATCAATAACGCCACCGCCAAGGCCAACTACCAGTTGTGTATTATCACCGTGAAGTCCCTGAAGCGGGAAGTCAAAGAGGTTCATCTGAATTCCTCCTGCAACGCCTGCAGTCTGGTTCAGTATCGCATAAGTAGTAGGATCTCCATCCGCTGCATTGTCCGGATCTGTTACATTACAGATCAGGCATCCGCCGAAAACGTTCCAGTTCTGCGCTAATGCCCAAGTATCGTTGGTAGCAAATACCTTTACCGGGAAACGTTGCGGATCGACAAAACCATCACGGCTTATCTCTATATAATAGGTAATATTTTCATCTAAGACAGGTGTGGTAAAGGAATTACCCGTCGCTATAGGGTCTCCCCCTTCGGCATCGGCAAACCAATCCAGGGTGGTTCCCCCGTTCGGAGATAATTCCACCGTTGTAGAATTTCCGGGCATGATTACATTACCGGAAACTATATCCGGATCCGGGAATTTTATTCTGGCCCCGTATAACCTCAGATTATTAAGAAGATCCAGAGTAGATCCCATTTTTACCTGAACACCATCGAAAGCCACTCCCGGCGAAAAATTCAGAGCATACCTGTTACCATCTCCCGGAAGAAGACTTACATTCAATAATGCCGATGCTTCTATCGGTTCTCCTACAAGTTCGCCGCCATCCATGGCTTGTATTGTAATGGCCCCTAACAGGCTGGCATCAATAACACCGCTTTCCGGACTCAACACTACCTGTATAAAATCATCGGCTGTGCCGCGGAACGGGAAACCGGTCAGGTTTTGTGTTATGGAAGAACCTACTCCCGCAGGTATATTAAACTGTGCATAATTGGTTAAATCCGTATCTACCGCAAAGTCAGGATTTTGCAGCGTACATAGCAGGCAAAGCCCGTCAATGTTAAAATCCTGTATCGTGGCCCAAAGTCCGCTTTCAGGGAATTCTCCCCCGGGAACATCCTGTGCACGGTCCAGTTCATAGACATGCAGCCCTTCAAAAGCACTGGCAAGTCCCGCATCAAACGATACT
>NZ_RJTM01000203.1 GCF_003725735.1 Sinomicrobium pectinilyticum
TGTCACCGTTTTGCTGGAGAAGATAGAGCGTGTAGGCGGGGTGAGTTTTCAGATAAAGGATGGAACCCTCATTATAAAGTAAAAATAAAACAGCATATTTCAGCGTATAAGGGCTACATAATGAAGAGATTCTCGAAGTGCCTCTCAATATAGGTCCTTCTCCCTTACCAGGAGAGAAACAGAAAAAGGAACAAAGCCAGCATCTTTTCCACGGAGTAGTTCTATTCCTTATAGAGTGATAATTAAAAAAGGTTAACTAACTGCACTCGAACTATATGAAAACTAAATGAAAGGAGGGTGCCCGTTTTGATGGGGAGATTGCTCCTGCTGGCAGGGATGAAAAACTTTATTCTTTACTGTACCGTGGCCTTTGGTTTGGGGTGTTACGAAGGGTTTTCCCAGGATGCTCGTGTGCGTATTGATACGGATGTTGTATTATCTGTAAAAGAGGTTTTTCACCTGATCGAAAGCCAGACAGATTACGAATTTATTTATCGTCCTGCTCTTCTGGAGGGTGCCTCCCCCGTTAAGATAGCAAGAGGAGAGATGAGGACGGGGGATTTACTGGATAAGATCCTGGCCCCGGAATATTTTTCCTATGAATTTTATAACAATACGATTATTGTAAGAGAAAAGGAGGGGATCTCCGGAGTAACTACAGCCGCGCAAACAGTTGATATCCGGGGAACAGTTACCGATAGTAAAGGAAACCCGCTTCCCGGGGTTACGGTTTTAGTAAAGGGGGGTGAGAACGGTGTTGTTACCGACTTTGACGGGAATTACCATATAGAGTTTGTTGCCGGAGGGGGCTTGTCTTTCTCTTTTATGGGCTTTACGCCCCGGGAAGTTGTTGTTGAAGCAGGCTCTTCCGTAATTGATGTACAACTGGAAGAAAGTGTAACTGCTTTGGAAGAAGTCGTGCTGGCGTCTACCGGTTACCAGACCATATCCCGGGAACGGGCCACGGGGGCTTTTGTCTCGGTAGCAAAAGAACAATTGGAAAAACCGGCTTCGAGCGTAGCGGAGCGGCTTGTGGGGGTGGTGCCCGGCCTTCAGAGTACGGTCGGGGCGTATGGTTTAGTGAATTTCCGGGTCCGGGGCCAGTCGAGTTTACTGGCCGATGCACAGCCTTTGGTGGTATATGATGGTTTTCCGGTAGAAGGCGGACTGGAAAGCATTAATCCGAACGACGTGGAAAGTATTACGGTATTAAAAGATGCCGCTGCAGCCTCCATTTGGGGAGCCAAATCGGCCAACGGGGTTATTGTGGTGACCAGTAAACAGAGTAAGCAAGGAAAGCTACGGGTCTCGGTTTCTTCCTTTGTAAAGACTTCGGGCAAGCTGGACCTGGGTTATGTAAACCCGATAGCCACCGGTGCCGAGGTGATTGATTATGAACAAAAGGGCTTTGATACTGATCTTTTCGGGGGAGGATCAAACCCTCTACCCCCTGCAATGTTTATTGTATACCCTCAATCCCTTGCAGTGACGGCGATGAACGAAGCGAGGTTGGGCCGGATCACCCCGGAAGATCGGGATGCTACCCTGGCAAGGTTAAGGGGGCTGAACAATCAAAAACAGATCCGGGATTATTTACTGGAAACCCCTATAACACAACAATATAATGTAGCGGTTTCGGGAGGGGGAGAACATATAGCCAATACACTGTCAATACTATTGGAAGACCGCAAGACTTTTTTTAAAGGCGATGAACAGGAACGGGTATTGATTAACTATAAGAACCAAACCGACCTTAAGGACTGGCTTACCTTTGATTTCTCGGGGATGCTCGGGTATGAAAAGGTAAAAACTAACGGGGTGGACTTAAATTTCATCCATGATCTTCAACCCTATGACATGCTGGTCAATGCCGATGGCAGCCTGACGGATATGTCTTACCTGCACTACTACATGCCGAATATGGAAGCTTTTGTGCCTATGGACAAATTTCCGTACCCGGACTGGTCGTATAATCCCATATCGGAGATCAGGAACAGGGATAGAACGCTTACGGGCTTAAATAGCCGTTTCCAGGCGGGGCTGACCTTTAAGATGCTTGAGGGTCTGATGTTCTCCCCGAGAATACAGTATGAACTGTTCAATACGAGAGGTAGAAGCTATTATGTTGAAGAATCGTTTACTGTCAGGAATTATATAAATACAACTTCCAGGTGGAACCAGGATTACGATACGTCTCCTGTTGCCAATATCCCGAAGGGAGGTTTTTTAGCCCAGTCTAAAATAAGGGTCCGGGCCTATAGTTTCAGGAACCAGTTAAGCTTTGACCGGACATTGGGTGAAAAGCACAATATAAACTTTATAGCGGGTTCTGAAATTTCGGATAGGGTTCGGGAATTTACACAAAACCCCCTGGCTTATGGATATAATGAGAAGACCCGGACTATTGTAGAGTCGTTAACCCCTTCTGATAAGTTGGTAGACTGGGGAGGGAACTCTTTTAGAATCCCGACCGCACATGGATTTCAATACGATACAGACCGGTATTTTTCATTATACGGCAACCTGGGGTATACTTTTGACGATAGGTATACGGTGACAGGGAGTTACCGTACCGATGCTTCCAACCTGATCTCGGACGATCCCGAATATCGTTATTCCCCGTTCTGGTCTGTGGGGCTGGGCTGGCAACTGGGGCGTGAAGGGTTTATGGACAAGCGGGAGTGGATAGACCGATTAAACCTACGGCTTACCTATGGATATAACGGAAACGTTGACAAATCAACGTCCTTTCTACCATTGATAAACATCAATGCCGAACCAGATCTTTATACAGGGGAAAACACAGCCGGTATTTCCGACTATGGCAATCCTACTTTAAGATGGGAACGGACCAGGACTGTTAACTGGGGCCTGGACTTTTCGTTTTTTGGGAGGAAATTGTACGGAACCCTGGATCTCTACGACCGGAAAAGTACGGACTTGATCGCCCTGCAATCCATACCTTCCGTACATGGTACCGACCGGCAAAAGCTAAATAGTGCAACTATGTCCAATAGGGGTTTTGAGATCAGCCTGGGTACAGTCCTTCCCATCAAGGGTGAGGATATTGTATGGTCGGGAAGCGTTAATTATTCTTATAATAATAATAAAATTACGGAATTATACAAAAACTTTTACTTTGCATCGGAACTTTCCCAAGGCGTTACAGAGGCTTATGTAAAAGGTTATGATGCAAGCACCTTGTGGTCGTACCGCTATGCCGGTATGGTCAATACCGGGACTGTATCGGCCCCTCACCTGCTCCCTTCTTTTTACGGACCGGATAATGAGAAATTCTCCTTTCAGAACCTTCCGCCTGGAGACGGACGTCAATACCTGTTCGACCAGGGAACTCGTGTGGCCCCGAGGACATTGGGATTGATAAGCTCTTTGAAGGTTTATGATTTCGATTTTTCTTTTATCATTACCGCCAGGTTTGGCCATGTGTTCAGGCGACATGGGTTTAATTACCATCCGATGGGGGACGGCAATGTTACCCATGTGAACAAGCGTTACCGCGAAGTTCTCGATTCCGATCCTTCCGAAGTTGTACCTGTCCCTGTGGATGCCGAAGGACAATATTTTATGTGGGGCGAGTTCACCCCTTACCTCGATTACTTAACAGTGAATGCTTCCCATATCAGGTTCCGGGAGATCAGCCTGGGTTATTCTTTGCCCAAAAATGTAAGGGCTAAACTCGGTGTATACACCCTGCGCTTTTTTGCACAGGCCAATCATGTAGGGGGGATTTTCTTTAACGATTATGGCGAGGATCCGGAATATCCCATGGGTAACCTGAAACCACAACCAGTTTTTACCTTCGGGCTGGACTTTAGTTTTTAATGGAGGAAGATCCCCGTTTTTTATATTTCCAGGCTGTTAGGTGCCGGATGGGTGGCTTATAAAGAAGATAAAAAAACAAGAACCGATGAACATGTACAAATTTATAGTTGTTGTTTTTGTAGCAAGTGTTTTTACATGCTGCAATGATTTTTTGGAAGAACCACCTTCCAAAACATCCTCCGTAGTCCCCGAAACTGTGGAGGACCTGGAAAGCCTGTTGAACAATTACAATTTTTTTGCAGCGGAACCGTCACAAGAACAGGTATTCGGAACAGATGATTATGGACTGTTTACGGAGTTATATGATTCAAGGCCAGGTTTATTTCATATATTCCAGCTTCAGTATGCTACCTGGGAACGAAAAGATGTGGCCAATGGGAAAATAGCGTATTGGGAAAGCGAATGGAAGAAAATATTCACAGCAAACCTGGTCCTGTTTTATCTTCCCAGGGTTAGTGGTAGTGAGGACAGGAAACAGCAACTCAAGGCGGAAGCCCGTTTTATACGGGTGTATAGCTATTTTCAACTGGCCAATGTGTATTGCCTGCCCTATACGGAGGCGAACTGGGAAGAGCCGGGGCTCCCTATAAAAGAAACGACTGGTTTTGAAGAACCGGTTGCCCGGGCAACCCTTAAAGAAACCTGGGACTTTATCGATGCCAACCTGACAGAAGCCCTGACCTTAACCACCTCACTCGAAGAGGTCAACAATAAAAAGCGGACATGGCGGGCCAGCCAGGCAGCGGTTTATGCTTTTGCGGCCAGGTATTACTTGGTATTATACGATTATGCCAGGGCACAGCAATACGCAGAGAAGGCATTGGGAATATACAACCGGTTACGAAATTACAATACGGAGATGCGGTACTCGGATATAGTTTACGAGGTGACCATTTTTGATCCGGACACCACTACCATTAGGTTGAAATACCCATATACGCATAGCTTTGTTGCAGGCACAGCCCCTACCGATTTACTGGAATGGGGGGAATTTTATTATTTAAGATATTCTGATGATATCTCAGATAACTTCCCTTCCCGGGAATTGCTGGCTCTTTATGATCATACCTATGACCTGAGGTATAAATACCATATAGTGGAACACTATTCCTATCACAGAGGATTTATAGACCCGCCTTATAGTTATCCGGGCTATGTATTTTTCGATTTTAGCAAAATCCCTAACGGTCCTTCGGTTCCTGAAATGATCCTTACCAAAGCAGAATGCCAGATCCGTCAGGGAGCATGGCAGGAAGGTATACAAACACTTAATGAACTCAGGGAGGCCAGGATGAATGCGGATGCGCCAGCCGGGGTTAAATACCTCAGTGCAGCTTCTCAACAGGAAGCAGTAGTTAAGCTGACCGAAGAACGCCGCAGGGAAATGCCTTTTGTGACCCGCTGGTTTGATGTGCGGCGTTACAACAATAATGATGACCCTTCGGATGATGTTGTGATGACACGGACTTTTTATCCGTATAATGCATCTACCATACTGGATCATGAGTCCCCGGTGCACTATACCCTGGAAAAACATTCGAGGAAGTTTGCCTGCCCGATCCCGAATGCGGATATCATGGCTTCGAACGGGGTGCTAAAACAAAATGAATACTAAATAACCTGCGTTTCCAGTTTTTCAATAAAATTATCTGGTTGGAAAGCCATAACGAATAGTATTAGCTTGATGACAAACCCTTTCGGGGTTACGGCATTTATATGTTTTGACATCAGGGACGGGTAATCAGGCTGATACTGGTTTCTATACGTTCTCTCATGTATTCTTTGATAGGGGAAGGTACATCTCCACAGGGATTCCATTCTCTGTTGTGACCAGTTGGGCTTTTAGCACATAGAAATACTTCCGCTTGCCATTATTCCTCTTATTAGCTAACCCCTTTATGTTTACCGCCTTTCTTGACCAGTTACTGTTCTACAAATACGCTCATAGCACCGGTAACAGGGGCGGAAAAAGTGGTATCAACCTCAACTAATTGAATGGGATCGCCATTTTTCCAGAGCATGGCTACATCCTTATCGTTTTCTTCATTAACTTTAGTTCCTGCCACGTAAACATCGGTGTCCGAAACAGTTACTGACCGGGCTTGAGATTCCCTCCCATCAGTAAGCTGTTGAGATTCATCATTTTTCCAAAGCATTGCTGCGCTTACGTCGTTCTTATGGTCGTATGCAAATCCGGCGACATACACATCGCTGCCTGATACGGCTACTGACAAAGCCTTACCTCCATGAGCTTTAACTTGAGCATTGCCATTCACCCATAGCTTGGCTAGATAGTTACTACTATGAACATCAGTTTCAAACCCTGCCACATACACATCACTGCCCGAAACGGCTACTGACGATGCCTGAGCTTCCTGTGTCCCATCGGTAAGGGCTTGAGGTTTGCCGTTTTTCCAAAGTATTGCTATTGTTTCTGTTTTGGCGGATTTACGTAGATATCCGGCGACATACACATCGCTGCCTGATACGGCTACTGACAATGCCTGAGCTCTCTGTGTCCCATCGGTAAGAGCCTGAGGTTCGCCGTTTACCCATAACATGGCTTTACCATTGTTCTCCCCTGCCACATACACATCGCTGCCCGAAACAGCTACTGACGAAGCTACAGCACGTTGTGTTCCATTAGTAAGAGCCTGAGCTCTGCCGTTTACCCATAACATGGCTTTACCATTGTTCACCCCTGCCACATATACGTTGCCGTCCGAAACAGTTACTGATTGGGCTGCAGCTCCTGTTTCGCCATTAGTAAGATATTGAGGTCCATCATTTTTCCACAACATGGCTACATTATCTTTATATCCGGCAACGTACACCTTAGCTTCGTCAGGCTCCGTAGGTTCGCCTGGTGGGATGTCTATGTATTCACAGCTCATCATTGTAAAAAACAAAAAGACGGCCGTACAGATTCTCAATACAGTATTTTGCGTTTTCATATCATTTTCGGTTTTAGTTTAAAAATTATAATAAGGCTATCTAATGTTATTTAAGAGAGAAATTTATATTATATTTTTGATGAAAAACTTTCTTTTAAAGAAAGAAAAATATCATAATAAATATAGGTTTTTTTTATTAAAAAATAGTAAGCGTTTGAAATCCATTGATTTTCAATTGATTTTTTTATTTCTTTGATGTTTTGTAACCGAAATAAGTAAGGGGCTATTTTACAGGGGGGCGAGTAGAGATATGCTAAGAATCTATAATATTTCGTAGATTCTCCATTTTGTTTTTAGCGTGTTTGCTATGATGACCATATTCACAAAAATCATAACAAGAGTCTGTTGCCATACCATTTTGTACCTACATGTTCCTACCGCAGGGGGCTTTGCTCTGTCACGACACCTACTAAGACCAACGGAAGGTCTTCCAAACACTACAAGGTTCAAAGATTTACAACTCATCTCCCTGGCATTGGAAAGGAGAAAAACAAAAAGAACCCGGACGACATTAAGTCACGTTAAATTAATTTTTGTCACCCGTTTCTGATCTTTTATAATATCTAATAATAGAGGATGCGGTTATGAATGAGATCACCGGGCGGAAAAAGCGTCGTCTTATAGTGGCAGGAGCACCTCGAAGGTGGACATTGTCTGTATAGAATTATTTTCCCGGCCACAATATTGAGAGAAGAAACAAAAAGGTAAGTTATGGATTCATTTACTTCGATAGAAAATATAGACAAAATCGTAAAACAGGCCCATCAGGCGTATTTGTGGTATAAAAATAAGCATGTCAAAGATCGTGCTTATTTACTGCATAGTATAGCCAGTGAGATCGAAAACTCAGATGAAGAAATCATTTCAATAGCACATCAGGAAACACACCTTCCGAAAGAGGCCCTGCGAGCTGAAAAGAGCTGGTTGGTAGAAGCGTGGAGAGAGAATGCGGAAGCCCTGTTGTCGGGCCATGTATTGGATATCCGTATCGATACGAAGGTGCATGGTTCGGATTATGAGGGTTACGATCTCAGAACGATCGGGAAGGGCTTGGGTACGGTAACTGTTTTTGGAGCCAGTAACTGGCCTTTTGCATTTTCAACCGCCGGGGTTGACACTTCAGCGGCATTCGCCGCCGGATGCGCTGTTGTTGTGAAAGCACATGCTGCACATCCGAAAACGAGTGTTTACATGGAACAGGTTATTAAAAGAGCTTTAGAAAAAGCAGGTTATCCCAAGGGGCTTTTCGGGCAGATTTTTTCCAATAGGAATGCGGGAGGACAATACCTGGTAAAGCACAAATTAATCAAAGCTGTCGGCTTTACGGGATCCGTTTCCGGGGGTAGGGCCATTTACGATACGGCCGGCAAAAGAGCGGAACCTATCCCTGTATTTGCAGAAATGGGAAGTGTAAACCCTGTTTTTGTATTGCCGGCATACTGGAAAAATAATGCGGCTGCATTTGCGCAACGGTTTAAAGATTTTTTAACGGATAAAGCAGGTCAGTACTGCACCAATAACGGAGTATTAATTGTCCCTGAAACCGAAGAGTTCAATTCTTTTTCAGCAGTTTTGCAAAATGAATTAAAGGCAATGGAACCTCAGGCATTATTAACGGATAGTATTGCAGATTCCTTCAGAAGGGGAAAAGCGGCAGCCCTGAATGTCGATCAGGTGGAGATTTTGGCACAAGGAAAACCGGGAGACGGAATTTCAGTTGAATCTATCGTGTTAAAAACCGACACGCCGGTGTTTTTGGCCAATGAAAATCTGTCCGAAGAAGTCTTCGGAACCTTTTCTATTGTGGTTACGTATAAAAATGAAGACGAACTGGCTGCTTTGTCCCAACATTTTGCCAGTCAATTAACGGCATGCATATTTGCAGAAAAACAGGATTTGCATAAGTATCAAGCACTCGTTGAAACCGTGTCCGATATGGCCGGTAGGTTAATGTTGAATAACTTCTCCAACGGTGTTCGGGTACTTTATGCAACACAGCATGGAGGTGGTTATCCGGCAACAAGCGATAGTAGGTTTACCGCTGTCGGGCCCTTCTCCATTAAACGGTTTTTGAAACCGGTCGCTTACCAAAACTGGGACCCGGATTATTTGCCCATGGAATTGCAGAATAAAAACCCATTGGGTTTGTGGCGTATCATAAATGGTGAGCCCACAAGAAATGCAATACGATAGTTGGAGTTATTAAATCCCATTAAATGGGTTTTATTCCCCGATGCTCTGTATCGAAATGAACTAAGGTTTGCTCGTTTGAATACCTCGCGGGCTTGCCCCGAGGTAGTTGATTTGAACTGCTAAGTTATTGAGTTTACGCGGTATTGTCTGAATAACTCAGTAACTTAATAACCCGGTAACTAAAGAGCAATTTCATGTGTTTTTTTATTGTTTTTTCAATGGTCACCACTTGTCCCGGAGCATATCGGGATGGAACCTTCATCTGACTGCCGCTCAGCTTCGACGATTAAAACAATTATGCGTGTTTGTGCTTTAATGATTAATTTAATCATGTTGGTTTCATAGGTTTAGTTCAGTGCAGATACAAAACAGATTGAGAGGTAGTGATTATGACGGAATTGTGTGTGAGATTGCTTTTATTGATTGTTTTGTACCATAGCAACCCCTGGAAATTGACCAAACTGCAAAAAAAAAACGGGGCTTTTTCTTTTTCCGACACCGACTACAAAAAAAAGGGTAATGTAGTTAAAGACCGTCGGGGGATGCTTGTGGTTATGATTTATACTTTTCCAGTATACCTATTAAATTACTTTCTTCTGAAAGATTCATGTTAAATTTTGTCACCTGATATTAGGAAATTATAATATATAAAATAGACGATACGGTCATGGATAAGATCACTGACGATATATTGGAGCTGATAGCGGCCTATACCACGGGAGAGA
>NZ_RJTM01000204.1 GCF_003725735.1 Sinomicrobium pectinilyticum
CCTTCACTAAACAGTGAGGGGTTTTTTTATACCCCACACCGAAAGAAAACACTATTCCAAATACTAAAACCTGCTATTTACTCCGCAATATCCCGGAACTGTCAATTTTAAAAATTCCCGCATATGAGAATTTCTTCGTTTGGCCGGACAAACAAGACATTAAGATATTTCCAAATTTACAGGGGCTGAAAACTTCCCGTCCCGTGCACTTCATGATTGTTATAAAAAATGATCTATTTCTTTTATCCGGTTTTGAACAGCTTTTCTTTTTTTATACTTTAGGAGAAAATTAAGAAGTAGCCAACCAATGCCTGCCCGGAAATTTTTATCTGTTTTATTCCTTCTGTTACTTGCTTTTGCAAGCACATCGTTTTACGGACAATCTTTGTCCGAAAGTATTTTTTTGACAGAAGAGGGCCTTACCCAAGCCGATTTTAAATTGAAGCACGGTTACCGTGCTTTCATGTTCGATGCAGATAAATTCACAGAAGAGCACATCCGTATTTTCCGGACTTTCCTGGAAGGAACGGAGACACCACAGGTTGTTGTTTTTTTCGTAAAGGGAAATTATAACGGTTTTATTGATAAAGTAGAAGCATCCGGCCTGTCCCCTTTTTTGGAAAAGGAGAGCAAAGTGCTATTAAATACTATGGAGGACAACGGGTTGTTGGTGTTTGCGGAAGGAGGCACATCATCTGCTTTTGCCATGGAGAACTGGATTAATTCTCTGATTTATAAAGGAGATTCGCTTCACGGGCAAGACAGGTGCAGGCCTTTGACTTTTGTGGATATACAAGATGAAGAAACGGAGAATACGACCAAAAGCATATTGCAGAACTTGTTGCGGAAGGAAGGCAAACTTCCCAATTTTATTCATACCGATATCCCGTCTTTATGGCGGCCTTATATAGACAGTATTTCCGGGTTGTCTTTTAAACGCGCGGATGTACACCTGGGTAATCGTCCGCTTGAAGGGGTAAAATGGAAAGAATTACCGCACACACAATCCTGTGGTCCTATTGTTACCACCTCGGAGAAGCTTTCCCCGAAAAAGCGGGGATACTGGTTTTCCCCGGATATTTTTTCGTTCAGTGGCAGTGTACGTGGCAGCATAAAAGTATTTCAGGCGTATCCCTATGACATAAAAGAAGGGCTGCGGTATTACCTTCCGTTACGGGAAAATACGGCTAATACCGTACCTCCATATGATAACGGGACCTATACCGATGTGAAGTTTGAAGAAGACGAGGAGCGGGGACGGGTAGCCTGCTTCAACGGGAAGACGAGTTATATAGACTTCAGGGATGCCCGGGATTCGGATTTTAATGAAATAACCGTATCGGCATGGGTAAAGCCCGAAGAAATTACCGGAAGCCTGAGCCTTGTAGGTAAAGGAGAAGCTTTTTCCGCTAAAATATTTAACGGAAAACTACAATTCACCACACCGGGGCTTAAAGACCATTATAGCGAAGGAAACCTGCTCGGGGTTAATACATGGACACATCTTACCTATGTGTATTCTCTAGATAAAAAAATATATTTTTATATAAATGGCGAACTGGTAGATGAAACTACGGCATCCGCTCTGGAGCAGACCAGCCATTCCGTTCTCATAGGTTCCAACCTCTGGGGACAGTATTATAAGGGGAGGCTCAGCGAATTTTGCGTCTGGAACAGGGCACTCAGCGATAGTGAAGTCAGAGAAGTGTATGCTTCTGGTGTTATTCCGGTTTCCCCGGCTAGCGTTATGCCTTATGCTACAGGTGGTGTATTGTTTTTCGTCATTATAAGTGCCTTATTCTATTATCGGAAGAAAAGAAAAGGAAAAAAAGTTCCGGCTATTGCCGTAACGAAAGAAAAGAAAACAATCCCCGATAGCATTGAGAAATATAGGAAGAACAAAATACAATTGCTGGAAGAGTTCAAGCTTATCGGTAGTAGTGGCGAAGACATTACCTTCCGGCTGTCACCTAAAAGAAAGGAACTCCTTCTCCTGCTGATCCTGTATACGCTCAAAGAAGGAGGAATATCGTCGCGAAAAATGGGAAATTTACTCTGGCCGGGTTTTTCCGCGGATAGTGTGAAAAATAATCGCAGTACCCATATTAAGGAGATCCGCAATATTTTCGAAAACGAACTGGATGTATATATTGTGTACGCCAACAAAATGTGGAGACTGGAAGCAGGGAATAATGTGGAGATAGATATCTGGGAGATAGACCGCAGAATTCCGGTATTTTCACGTAGCAAAGAAATATTACCCGATAAAGACAGTATTTTACAATGGGCCGATCTGGTAAGTCGTGGCCCTATTCTTCCTCAGACTGAACTGGAGTGGGTAGATATTTTTAAATCCGATTATGCCAATAAGATACTGGATGTACTCGTACCATGTATGGAAAATACAGAGATGTTTACGGATGAAGAAGAACTTCGCATTATCGGGGCCATTCTTACGACCGATTCTCTCTATGAACCTGCAGTGCAGCGTAAAGTATCCATTCTTTTACGGGGAGGCAAACACACGCTTGCCAAAAAGGTGATAGATCATTACAAGAGGTTATACGAGAACTTTTACGGGGAAATATGTGAACCGGATTTCCCGGTGTAATGATGGTAAAATAATGTAATTTTTTGTTATTACCCCGAATATTACCCCGGTTAATATCCCGTGTGCCAGTAAGTTTACAGCAGTTAAACTTTAAAATCAACCGACTATGGAGAACAAAAGAAGATCCTTCCTGAAAAATCTCGGCCTGGCGGGAGCAGCAACTGCAGTAACCCCGGCGATCCTTGCCAAAGACACCATGGGTACACAGGGCAGTAAGGTCACTTACCTGAACAGACCGGCAGCCAATTCCTCAGGAGAACAAGCGCTGAAGCTTGCCCTTATAGGCGCGGGGGGAATGGGAACAGAAGATATGAATACTGCCCTCAAACACGACAATGTAGAGATGATAGCTGTTTGTGACCTTTATGACGGACGCTTGGACCAGGCCAGTGAAAAATGGGGAAATCACTTATTCAAAACAAAAGATTATAAGGAAATATTAAAGCGAAAAGATATTGATGCCGTTATTATCGGTACCCCCGACCACTGGCATAAACAAATCAGTATTGATGCCTTGAACGCCGGTAAACATGCGTACTGTGAAAAACCGATGGTACATTCCGTAGATGAAGGGCATGAGTTGATCAATGCCTGGAAAAAATCCGGAAAAATATATATGGTCGGTAGCCAGGGGCTTTCTTCTTTGGGTAATGAAAAGGCAAAACAGCTTTTGGCAGAAGGGGCTATAGGAGATATCAATTACGCTGAAGGTTTCTGGGCAAGGCACTCTCCCCTGGGAGCCTGGCAGTATGCTGTGCCGGAAGATGCTTCTGAAAAGACAGTAGACTGGACCAGGTATATTTCCAATATAAAAAAGCATCCTTTCGACCCGCTTCGTTTTTTCCGTTGGAGAAATTACCTGGATTATGGTACCGGTATGTCCGGTGACCTGTTTGTGCACCTGTTTTCCAGTTTGCACTTTATAACCGGTTCTTACGGGCCCGATGAAATATCGGCCATGGGTGGGCTGCGGTACTGGAAAGACGGCCGTGAGGTTCCGGATGTTTTACTGGGGATATTCAATTATCCGGAAAGCCGGCAGCATCCCGCTTTTAATCTGTCCCTGCGCTGTAATTTCGTAGACGGGACCAGTGGTTCTACATACCTTAAAATTGTGGGAAGCGAAGGCGCTATGGAAATTACCTGGGATGATGTGGTATTGAAACGGAATAACCATATAGATGCAGATCCTTTCCTTCAGGAAAAAGTAAAAGAAACAGGCGGATATGCGGGCAGAAAGAAAATACTTCCGCCGACTGAGACCGTATATCAGGCAGAAAAAGGATACAAAGGGGCTCATTACGATCATTTCGCCAACTTTTTCCGGGCTATTCGTCATGGTGGGACGGTAGTGGAAGACCCCGTGTTTGGTTTCCGTGCCGCAGCCCCGGCATTGCTGTGTAATGATAGCTATTTTCAAAATAAATACATTAAATGGGACCCGGTACAGATGAAAGTAATCGGATAAGAAGAAGGAAACTGTTAGACAAAATCAGAAATATTTTATTCAAAAATCAACAAAAATGAAAAAAACACTGATAACCCTTGGTGTGGCAGTTTTGGTTTTCGGGGCTTGTAAGACCGAGAAAAAAGAACGGCAAAAGGAAACTGAAATGCCGAATGCCATGGAAATGCCTCTGAAGGATAATATCCTGACCGACAAGGAAAAATCCGAAAACTGGGTATTACTTTTTGACGGGAAAACCGCAGACGGATGGCGAGGCTATAACCAGGAAACCCTGCCCGATGGCTGGGTGGTCGAAGACGGCACGCTGAAATCCCTTGGAAAAGGTGGGGACATAGGCGGAGACATTGTGTACGGAAAGGAACCTTTCGAAAATTTTGAGCTTTCCATGGAGTGGAAAATAGCCGAAGGAGGGAACAGTGGGGTTTTCTATCATGTCCTGGAGGGAGAACAATACGATGCTCCCTATTACAACGCTCCCGAATACCAGATGATAGACCAGATAGGATTCCCGGAAAAACTGGAAGATTGGCAGTCTATAGGAGCGGATTACGGGATGTATACTCCCAATTACGAAGGAGCTGTAAAACCCGCGGGAGAATGGAACTCTACCCTTATCGTATTTACCCCTGAAAAAGTTACCTATTGGCTCAACGGGAAAGAAACAGTAGAGTTTGAGCCGTGGTCCGATGATTGGAAAAAGCGGAAGGGCGAAGGGAAGTGGAAAGACTTTCCTGATTACGGCAAGGCAAAATCAGGATTTATCGGCCTGCAGGACCACGGAAGTTTTATATGGTTTAAAAATATTAAAATAAGAAAATTATGAGGATTTACACTATGAAAAACGGAATACTAGCCTGTCTGATGGCCTTGATCCTGAGCGGATGTAATTCAGGAAAAACAGAGCTCTTTAACGGAAAAGACCTTATCGGGTGGAAAATATACGGTACGGAAAAATGGTATGTCGAAGATGGGCTTTTGGTTGCCGAAAGTGGCCCGGACAAAGAATACGGGTACCTTGCCACCGACAAAAGCTATAAGGACTTTGAACTGGATGTGGAGTTTTTACAGGAAGCTGACGGTAACAGCGGTGTTTTCTTCCGTTCCGATATAGAAGGGACCAAAATTTCCGGATGGCAGGTAGAAGTAGCCCCGCCCGATCTTCACACAGGAGGAGTTTACGAGTCCTATGGTCGGGGATGGCTCATAAAACCCGAACCGGAAAAGGAAAAAGCGCTCAAATACGGTGAGTGGAACCATATGAAAATAAAAGTACAGGGCGACCGTGTTACCACCTGGCTCAACGGAGAACAGATGATCGATTTTACAGATGATAAAATAGGAGAAGCCAACGGTAAAATAGCACTGCAGATTCATGATGGGGGAGGAATAAAAGTATACTGGAGGAACATAACCTTAAAAGAGATTTCCGGAGTAGAATAAATTATACTTTCTCACCAGGAGCAACTCCCGGATAAAGGCAGTATCCTCTCAAGGAACTGTCGGTTTCCGGGAGTTTTTATTTCTTGTTTTGTCTTTTGTATTACCCTCAAATATAATTACCTTAGATGTAAATATTCAGAATGATGAAAAAACTGTTAATCCCGGCCTTTATATTGTTATTTGTGACAGTGTATGGGCAAAAACAAAATGTTATGGATAAAGAAACGATTTACCAGTTTGAAGTAGAAGACCTGTATGGCAATACCTTTGATTTCAGTGATTTGAAAGGAAAGAAGATCATGGTGGTAAATACGGCAAGCGAGTGCGGACTTACCCCGCAATACGAAGGCCTGCAGGAACTTTACGACATGTATAAAAACAATAATTTTGTGATCGTCGGTTTCCCGGCTAATAATTTCGGAGGGCAGGAGCCCGGAAGTAACGAGCAGATAGCCGCTTTTTGTAAACAGAATTATGGGGTGACCTTTCCTATGATGAGCAAAATTTCGGTGAAAGGGAAAGATATGCACCCTGTTTACGAATTCCTTACCCGGAAAGCGAAAAATGGCAAGGAAGATTCGGAAGTAGAATGGAATTTCCAGAAATACCTGATCGATGAGTCCGGTCATCTGGTAAAGGTTATTGCTCCGAAGACCCTGCCAAATGATCCCGTTATCACCGACTGGATTAAAAGCTGAGAAAATACGAATGACAAAAGGTAAAACAGGACTTCTCCGGACCGTGTGTGTCGCCAGACAACTAGAAAAACCTGGGAAAGGCCATAGAGAGGATAAAAAAGCAGCTTCGGAAGGAGTACAGATCGTATGCCGGTAAGAATTGTTTAACTCTCTTTATTTTTGTAGTACGGAAAAACAATTGAATATTATAGAATTGCAATGCCTGGTAAACAGGTTGGTAATGGCTTGCGTATACCGTTCTCATGCCAATTTTGTATTGCCGGCAATCTGTCATTGAGCCTGCTTATAACTGTAGAAAGGATGACAACCCCTTCTCCCTTCAGGACCGTTTTAAGGACAGGGAAGTGGTAGGGATTGATTTGACCGGCATTATCCGGGGGATTATGAGGTTTCTATTATTTGAATCAGCAAGAACCTGAAATATAACTTAACCCTTATGAAAGACAAGAAACCAGAGTTAAACACTTTGTGTGTACATGCCGGAGAACTCCGGGATGAAAAATACCGGGGAGCAATATCTCCCTTGTACATGGCTACATCCTATGCTTTCGAAGACGTGGAGGCAAAACGTTACCCCCGTTATTTCAATACGCCGAACCAGGAAGCCCTTTCCCGTAAAATTGCGGCGCTGGAGCATACGGAGAAAGCATTATTGTTTGGTAGTGGCATGGCTGCGATCAGTTCGGCATTGATGGCATTTCTGCACCGGGGCGACCATGTGGTGCTGCAGAAGACCCTGTACGGCGGAACTTTTAATCTGGTAACCGAAGAATTTCATAAATTCGGGATCGAATATACATTTACAGAGGGATGGGCCCCCGAAGACTTCGAAACCTGTATCCGTAAGAACACCAGGGTCATTTTCATAGAAACCCCTTCTAACCCGTTGCTTACGGTAACCGATATAAAAGCAGTTGCCCAAATAGCTTCAAAACACGGCCTGGTATCTATGCTCGATAATACCTTTGCCAGCCCGGTGAACCAGAACCCGGCCGATTTTGGTATAGACCTCGTTATCCACAGTGCCACCAAATACCTCGGGGGACATAGTGATATACTGGCCGGAGCCGTGGCAGGTTCTGAAGAGCATGTGGAGAAAGTCCTGCAGTTTGGTAAAAATTTCGGGGGAAACCTGAGCGATTATACGGTATGGTTGCTGGAGCGAAGTATCAAAACACTTGGGCTGCGTGTAAAGGCACAAAACCGGAATGCCAGAAAATTGGCAAGGTTCCTGCAAAAACACCCGGATGTATCTGCCGTATATTATCCCGGCCTGAAAAGCCATCCGGACCATGCCCTGGCAAAACAACAAATGAAAGGGTTCGGAGGAATGTTATCCTTTGAGCTACGTGACGGATTGGATGCCCGGCAGTTTATGAAGGAACTCCGTTTAATAAAACCTTCCATGAGCCTGGCCGGGGTGGAGAGTACCATTAGTTCTCCCATGCTTACTTCCCATGCCTTGCTGAGTACCGAAGAAAGGCATAAACAGGGAATATCCGACGGATTATTGCGTTTCTCCGTAGGAATTGAAGATAAAAAGGACCTTATAAAAGACATAGAACAGGCGCTGGTAAAAGTAACGGAGCTGGTAGGGTAAAAGAAAGCCATAAAAACAAAAGAAAAAGCCGGAGAAGTCTCTTTTTTTGCTTTGGAATAATAATTTTGCAGAGAGATAATTTTATAACCATTTAAGGGAAAGGAAGTCACAAGTGAAATTGGATATATTAGCTATCGGGGCACATCCCGATGATGTGGAACTGGGATGCGGGGCCACGATAGCCAAGGAAGTTGCGCAAGGTAAAACAGTGGGAATACTGGATCTTACGCGGGGTGAACTGGGAACCAGGGGATCTGCCGAACTACGCGATAAAGAATCGGCCCGTGCCGCTGAAATACTGGGGGTAGCCGTAAGGGAAAACCTGGCGTTTGCCGACGGGTTCTTTGTAAATGACAAAGAACATCAATTGGAGATCATAAAAATTATACGAAAATATCGTCCTGAAGTAGTACTTTGCAATGCTGTTGACGACAGGCATATAGATCACGGAAAAGGAAGCAAGTTAACCAGTGACGCCTGTTTTTTAAGCGGGTTGGTAAAAATAGAAACCGGGCAGGAAGCATGGCGGCCAAAACAGGTTTACCACTATATCCAATGGAAAAACCTCGAACCTGATGTAGTTGTGGATGTGTCCGGGTTTATACATATGAAAGTAGAGGCCGTTTCTGCTTACACATCGCAATTTTTTGATCCGCACAGTAAGGAGCCGGAGACACCGATCAGCAGCAGGAACTTTTTGGATAGCATCACCTACAGGGCCAGGGATTTAGGCCGTATAGTAGGGGTGGACCACGCGGAAGGGTTTACGGCGGAACGCCATGTGGCGGTACGTTCTCTGCAGGATTTGATATAAAAAATTACATTTTTTCTTTGCGGATAGACGATAAAAAATTACATTTGCATCCGCAATTAAATGGTGGTTGTAGCTCAGTTGGTTAGAGCGTCGGATTGTGGTTCCGAAGGTCGCCGGTTCGAGACCGGTCTTCCACCCGTGAAGGAGCATTCTCTTGAGGATGCTCTTTTTTGTTTTTAGGGAAAAGGAAGGCTGTTCGGCTGTTCAAGAAAATCATTTTAAGAGCAAAGAGGATTTTATATATCTTTATGGCAAATCAAAAAGCAATAAAATGATTTATAGATGAAAAAAGTATTACTACTATTAGGAATATTCCTTTTATGGAGCTGTTCAGGTGATGATGAGATAAAGGTGGATGATGAAAACGATCTCTCTCAGGAAGAAATTGAAAGGAAAGAACATGAAAAATTAAAGTATAAACTGGGGAATAGTAAAATAATTTTTGACTTTGGTGTTCAACACGAAGAGCTGATAGAGGAATTGGAAGGTTTCGAAGAGCATCATTTGAAAAGAATCGATCCCTTGGAAGAGTATGCTGTGGTAAGTGATGAAACTCCAATTTTTGGAAAATACCAAACCCAGGTGAACTCTCCAATACGGGGGTCTGTAAATTAAACTCTGTCTGGTTGTTCTCCCCTGCGGGGGGTACCCCCCGCAGGG
>NZ_RJTM01000205.1 GCF_003725735.1 Sinomicrobium pectinilyticum
CTTTATCCCTTTAAGAAATTGTCCAAAAGTACAAACCCAGACATGTCGTGAAAAAACATGTCTGGGTTATACTATTCATTTTTCTTTCTATTGTATCTCTTAACAATTCCAACAGGAGGGCAGCCGGGTTCCGGTATTGTCCCCGCACCCTAATGTTTCACAGACTAACATAAATGAACCTTCGCATCCACCGCCCTGGTCTGTTTCGGCCAGATCGCAATCACAGACGGTGTGATTTTGAGTAGTATCTCCGTCACCTCCCATAATGCGGGATGCTTCTTTACCGGATAGCCTGCTGATGGTCTGCTTGTTTAACGTAAGCCTGGTTTTTAATTGTTTTTTCTTCATGGTGTAAAATTTTAGTTCCTATAAATTTAATAAAAAAACAATCCTCCTGAAAAGGTCAAAAAGGATTGTTTTAACTTTTTTATGATGGTCCTGAAGTAACAACTTGCGTACTACCCTTGCCATTTAGCCTAGAACCAGTGATGCTTATTCTCCTGACCCTTCTTGTAGGCCATACCTTGTCTTCTCAAAACAGTTTTAAATACTGCCTGCACCTTTGTTCATCTGGAAACTATTCGATGAAATTCAATAGGTTCTTATCCCTCGTTTTTTACTTAAAGAGAGTACATCGAACTTTAATGGCAGAGCATTGGGAAATGAATTTATTTATCTTTATTTACTAATTTCCCACATTAATTTGTATTAAAATACAACAATAAATTAAGTAAAAACTACATTTAATTACAAATATTTGTATATTTGATTTAAGCATATTGTTTAATTTAAATATTTATTTTATGGAAAAAAAATCACTAAAATCGTTAGATTTAGGTAAGATTGTGATTACAGACTTATCTCTACAGAACAGTATCAAAGGAGGTGCTACTTCAGAAGAGACTTGCTCTGATTGTGGTGGATCATGTTGTGGTACTACAAATTGTTCAGATTCATGTGATGCTGATCAAGAAGGTTAGTTTCTTACAAGGAAAAGACCAGTTTTTAAAAACTGGTCTTTTTCATGCGATAAATTGACTGGTGAACCTAAAGTTTTTAGAAATTTTAAGTGGCATATAATTACTATGATAAGTGAAATCGAAATTAAAAAAAAATTAGATGATATTATTGACGTTTTAGATATTTATAGCTCAAACTATGAACAAGTTGGAGGACTAGTAGGAATATCGGGAATTGCCATGCTTTATCTTTATTATGCTGAATATACCAACAATGAAGACTTATACAATAAAGGGATTAAAATTTTAACAGAAGGCGTCAATAAAGTAAATAAAGGAGTTTCAATGCCAACATATTGTATGGGGTTAGCTGGTATGGGGTGGGTTCTTGACCATTTGAAAAATAAGCAGATAATAGACAATAATAATGACGAATTACTTATTACTTTGGACAAGCCTCTAAATCATCTGATGATGAAGAACATGGATGATAAATACTATGATTTCCTTCATGGAGCTATTGGCTATGGTTACTATTTTTTAAAAAGATATGAGAATACAAAGTCAAAGTTGCTAAAAAATCAGTATAAAGAATCTTTGTTGAAACTAATTTTGATGTTAGATGAGATATCAATAAAAGAAGGAAGATTCGTAAAATGGCTATCTACGCTTAAGAGAGATACAAAAGTTAAAGGGTATAATTTAAGCTTGTCACATGGGATGTCAAGTGTAATTAATTTTCTTTCCAGACTACATAAATATGAAGAATTTCAGATGCATGTGAAGCCGATGATCTATGGTGGTGTGGAGTACATCAAGTCCAAAATGGCAAAAGATATGAAAAGTTTTTCTTTATTTCCCAATTGGATAAAGGATGGAAAAGCAAATGAAAATGGGAGCCGTTTGGCTTGGTGCTACGGAGATTTAGGTGTAGGAATTTCGTTTTGGCAAGTTTCAAAAAACCTTCAGGACACTAAGCTTAAAGATTTATCTATTAGCATCTTGAAACATTCCGCACGGCGTGTTTCTTCAAAAGATAGTAGGGTGATTGACGCAGGTATTTGTCATGGGTCTTTTGGAAATGCACAAATATTTAATAGAATGTTTGCAGAAACTAATGAAGGGATATTTCGCCAAGCAGCAGAGTTTTGGATTAAGGATGGTTTGAAAAGGGCCATTTATAAGGATGGGTATGCTGGTTTTAAACAATGGAATGGCATGAAAAAGGACTGGCAGGAAGATTTATCTTTATTAGAAGGAATAACAGGTATAGGGTTAAGTTTACTTAGTCATCTTTCTGGTGATTATTCGTGGGATGAATGTTTAATGATCAGTTAACTTAGTCTATCAAACTTCATTTGGAAGTGATTTTATTCAATAAACATACCGGGAACATACTTGGATGAGAAATAGATAGGAGATCGCTAAATAATTTCAAATGGTTTGTTTCACACCTTCTGGACTTGCCTCAATAATATTTACTCACCCATTCCAGTAAAAAACAAAATTATTTAGAGTATATGAAAAAAAGGAATATTTATTCAGATTATAATAAGTACATACTAAGAACGCCATTACTTTCCCTAAATTTTTTTAAAAACCTAACTTCTGAAGAAACCATATCCGACGAAAGAATAAAAAATATTTTAAAAGATCCTACCATAAGAGAAGCTATTTTTCTCGCTTCTCCTCCACTTTACAAACAAATAGTAAGATGGGAGAATAATCAGATAAAAGAAGAAAAAAAAAGAAATAGGCTAAAGACTTCAATACTTAAATATATTTTTCGAATGTCAACAAGGCCAACACCTTTTGGCTTATTTGCAGGATGTGCTGTAGGTAAATTCGAGGATAATACAAATATAAAATTATCAAATTACAAAAGTAATAATAGGCATACAAGACTAGATATGAACTATCTTGTCTCCTTATCTCAAGATCTTGTTCAAATACAAGGAATTAAAGAACAATTATTATTTTATCCCAATACGAGCTTGTACAGTTTAGGAAGACAACTTAGATATGTGGAATATGGCTATATAAATGGTCAAAGATACCATCATATAGTTGCTGTAAAAGACTCACCGTATCTTAGCAAGATTCTTGATAGAGCAAAAGGTGGTGCATTATTAAAAGATTTATCAAATTTATTGGTGGATGATGAAATTACGGAACAAGAGGCTTCTGAATTTATATATGAACTTGTAGATAATCAACTTTTAATTAGCGAATTAGAACCTTCGGTCACTGGTCCAGAATTCATAGAACAAATTAAAAATATACTACAAAAGCTCGAGGGAACATCAGAATTGTTGGATGTTATTGAGCGCACGCAAACTAAATTAAAGGCTTTGGATAAGACTTTATCTAATCCTCCTCAAAAATATATAGAAATTAGTAAAGATTTAGAAACTTTAAAGACAGATTTTGAATTAAAATATCTGTTTCAAACAGATATGTTTTCCAAGGTTGAACATAATCTCTTAAGTGCGTCAATGGTTGAATTAATTAAGGATGGGCTTACTTTCTTAAATAAGATTACTCTACCAAGAGAAAATGGTTTTATAGATCGATTTAAAGCTGTTTTTCAAGAAAGATATGAACAAAAAGAGGTTCTGCTATCAAAGGCTCTTGATACTGAGTTAGGTGTTGGTTACAGACAAGACCAAAGTTCAGGTGAAATAAACCCATTAATTAATGACTTAATTCTACCCGAAAGAAATGGTAGTAATGATACAAGAATAACTTTATCTCCTATACACAAGATTTTGTTCAACAAAATCACACAGGCTTTTTCCAAGGAATTATATGTTGTAAAACTAAGAGATGACGATTTTAAGGAATTTGAGGAAAATTGGAGAGATTTACCGGATTCTCTATGGATTAAGGGAACAGTAGGAATTATTGATGGCAAAGAAATGGTAAAACTCAGTGTCGCAGGAGGGTCAAGTGGTGCTAAACTTATAGGGAGATTTTGTCATGGTAATGATGACATAAATATATTAGCTCAAGAAATTATAGATAAAGAAACTTTAATGAATAAAGATAAAATCTTAGCTGAAATAGTTCATTTACCTGAATCAAGAGTAGGAAATATATTGCTACGACCAAGTTTTAGGCAATTTGAGATCCCGTATTTAGCAAAATCAAACTTATCGAACGGCAATCAAATTTCACTAAATGAATTGTATGTGTCAGTTAATTATAACGGTAAAGTTCTTCTCAGGTCTAAAAGATTAGGTAAGGAGATTATTCCGAAACTTACAAACGCACATAGTTATTGGAGAAAAACATTACCCATCTATCATTTTTTGGGTGACATGCAGAACCAAAAAGTACGGCCAGTATTGGAAATGACTTTGGGACCTTTAGTAAATGAATATAAATTTATACCCCGATTTGAGTATAAAAACATAATATTACAGGAGGCAATGTGGCATTTGGATAAAGAGGATGTGAAGCATTTATATAATGTTATTGATGATAATATAAAGCTTAAAGAAAAGATCGGTCAATTTAAAGAAACGAAAAACATTCCTCAGTATATTTCACTTCTTGATGGAGATAATGAATTATTAATTAATTTACATAATTTGGATTCCGTAAAAGTTCTATTAGAAACAGTCAAAAATAGAAACTCTTTTAAAATAGCGGAATTTTTATTTATGGAAGACGGAATTGTAAAAAATGAAAAAGGAGAATCTTTTGCTAATGAAATAATAGTTCCTTTTTATAACTCTAAAAAAATTAATGATGCCTAAAAATGGAGTGGTTAGAAATTTTCTTCCAGGAGAAAATTGGTTATACTATAAAATATATACTGGACCCAGAACTTCTGATTATATTCTTACTCAGATAATAAAACCTTTTGTATCTGATCTAATAAGAGAAAAGATTATTGATAAGTGGTTTTTTATTCGCTATTCAGATCCGAAATATCATTTGAGGATTAGGTTTTATAGTTCCAAAGTTAGTAATATCTCGTTAATTATAAACAGATTAACCCCCTTGTTAAAAGACCTTATAGGCTATGAACAAGTGTGGAAAGTTCAAATGGATACATATACCAGAGAGTTAGAAAGATATGGAGTTTATACTATTGATCGGTCAGAAACTTTATTTTTCCATGAAAGTCAAATGATTCTGTCATTTTTGGCTATGATTGATGAAGGAGAGGGACAGGAACTTAGATGGCTATTTGCGCTAAAAGTTGTCGATAATCTTTTAAGTTGTTTTAATTATTCATTAAATGAGAAATTGGATTTACTTACAAGAATGAAAAGTGGGTTTGCAAAAGAGCATGGAATAAATAGAGCATTAAAAAAACAGTTGGATGATAAATATAGACTTAAAAGGGGAGATATAGAATATTTTATGACTTTGCAAGAAGAAGGCAATCATCGATATAAGGAGATATTAGAGTTATTGAAGATAAAAAGGGAAAAGTCTGAATTATATATTTCAAAAATATTAGAATATAAAGAGAAAGACAGATTGGACGTGTTATTAGATGGTTTAATGACAAGCTATATTCATATGTTTATGAATAGATTATTCATGTCTAAAAATAGGGTTCACGAAATGGTTTGCTACGATTTTCTTTATAGGTATTACTCGTCTGAAGTAGCTAAAGAAAAATGTGAAAGAAAAGTGAGTGTTTAATCTTGAGTTTTAGGTGTAATTTCAATAAGGTTAATGAAGAATTTAATAGAGCTAGTGTGTACAATACTACTGGTGGGTACTAACCTTATAAATTCTCAAGATTTCAATATACAAGGTTTAATAAAAGATTCTGACACAAAATTAGCCTTAGAATCAGCCACAGTATTTGTTAAGTCTTCAGGGGAGGGAAAATTAATCAGTTATACTATTACCAATAAAAATGGAAAGTTTGAATTAATTGGAGAAACAGATAACGATGTACTTTTTCTTTACGTTTCTTATGTAGGTTATGAAAATTTTGCCCGCCAAATTAAACTTCTCAATAGACAAATCAATTTAGGAGAAATCTTAATAAATTCATCATCCCTTGAATTAGAGGAAGTAATAGTCTCTGGTGAAGCATCTCCTATTTTGGTTAAAAAAGATACTTTAGAATTTAATGTTAAGTCATTTAATACAAGGTCAGACTCCACTTTGGAAGATTTATTAAAGAATATACCCGGTGTCGAGGTACAAAATGATGGGAAAATAAGAGTAAATGGAAAAGAGGTTAATAATATTTTGGTTAACGGAAAACCCTTTTTCAGCAAAGACATCAAAATAGCTACTAAGAGTTTTACAACAGATATGATTGATAAAATCCAGGTTGTTGATTCAAAAACTGAAAAGGAGGAATTTACCAATAGTAGATCATCATCGGATAATAAGACAATTAATATTAAAATAAAAAAAGATCATGATAAGGGGGTTTTTGGTAGACTTTCCGCTGGTTATGGAGATCAAAAAAAATATCAAATTAGTGGTATAGTGAATTATCTAAATGGAAATCAGAGAATTAGTTTACTGGGGGGAGCTAATAATATAGACAATCCAGGTTTCACCTATGATGACCTATCTGAACTTAGCAGAAATGCGCGAGATTTATCTTGGAGGGGCAATAGACAAGGAATATCAACAAGTAGTGATCTTGGATTTAATTTTACTGACGGGGTCGGCAGAGGTGACTTGTTTGTGGAGTATTTTTATTCAGATATAAAAGTGGATAATAATCAGATAGTGGACAGAGAATATTTTCTGCCTAATCAACATTATTTTACTAAATCCAAATCGACAAATTATGCAAGAGAAAATAACCATTCATCGAATTCTACACTTGTTTATAATTTAGGAAAATACTCACAAATAATTATCTCTCCTTCTTTTGATTTTACTAAGAAAGTTGAAGATAATTTTACCTCTTCAGAGACAATAAATGAAGATAATCAGATACAAAACAGCAGCTTTACTTCTAGTAGTTTGTCAGGAAATGAAAAAGAGTTTAGCAATAAGATTGATTATTTGAGTAAATTCAAGAACAAAGGAGGTTATTTAAATATAGAGTTTTCAAATACTAATATAGATAAAGTTTATAATGAATTTCTTGACGCCAATCTAAAAGTTTTTAATGTGTTAAATCAGGGCTCAACTACAAATCAATTAATTGAGAATTCCTCAAGAGAAGACGCTTGGAAAGGGACACTTGAGTACCAACATTTTCTAAAACAAAAACTGTTCTTAAATTTAAAATATGAAGTTTCAAAAGAAGTGAAGAAATTTAATCGCAGTATATACAACTCTAATGATAATAATGAAGATTATGATCGTTTTGATGATGAATTAAGCTCTAATTTGACTGTAAAAAACTATTCTAGCATTCTATCTGTAGGTCTTGAGTATGCAGGGGATAAAGTTTCTGCTGATTTTTCATTGGGATGGCTCTATCTAAAGCAGAATAATAATGAGACATTATCATTAAATAAAATTATACAATCATTTAATAACTTTTATGTGGATAGTTATATAAAGTATAAAATAAATAATGGTAATAATTTAAATTTCACTTATCAAACTAATGCGGAGTTTCCGCAAATTGAGTTTTTATCACCAGTGTCTAATGTGACGAACCCTTTAAACATTATAACTGGGAATTTAGATTTAAAGCCTGAAGTTTCAAATGCTTTTTCCGTAAGTTACGATAATTATAACTATCAAATGAAATCCGGGATATTTGTTTATGGAAGCTTTGAATATATGGATAATGCAATTGCGCAAATAAAGGAAACACAAGGTGATTTTTTAAATAGTACAACTTTTACTAATGTAGATGGAAATATGAACTCCAATTTTAGAGTTTCTTTTAATAAAATACGCAAGAACAAGTTATCTTCTTATAAGTATAGTGTTGGGTTTAATATGAGATATTTGAGAACATATAATTTTTTGAATGATTTTAAATATAGGACGGGTAGGCTTAGTATGTATCCACTATTCAGTTTTATATATGGGTATGGAGATTTATTGGAGTTTAAGACTAGTTATAGTCCAAGAAAGATAATAACCACATATGACAATGAATTTTTGAATGATAATAATATATTTTCACACTCCATAGGTGTTAATACTACAACTTATTGGCCAAAAAATATAATTTTAGAAAACGATCTACAGTTTAATTATCGACCAGACATAAGACCTGGTTTTAGTAAATCTAATACTCTTTGGAATATTAGTTTAGGTTTGGAGTTATTTAAAGGCAAAGGAATTGCACGGTTGAGAATATATGATTTATTAAATGAAAATATAAGTGCATACAGATATACAACTAATGATTATATACAAGATTCGGAGAGTGAACTTTTACAAAGATATCTATTGATTAGTTTTACATATAAAATTAACAATATTAGTAAAGACTAACATGAATTGAAGCTCTTCTTGTCAGTATCCAAAATTTTGTGTGAATTCAAATTAGGCACTTTCAGAAGTGAATAAACATTTGTAATTCAGTGTATTAATCCGTACATTAGAGAAACAAAACCCCGAAAAATGGCCAAACAGCCAAAAAAACGGGGTTTTTCATTTTCGCTATCGAGGCACTTTCAGAAGTAAATAAACATTTGTAATTCAGTTAATTAATTCGTAAATTA
>NZ_RJTM01000206.1 GCF_003725735.1 Sinomicrobium pectinilyticum
ACAGTAACATATTTTTTATATCATTGTAGTATCTTTCCTGGTGGCACTATGCCACCGAAATATCCAGTTTAGGCTTTCTTATACGACCAACATGCACCATAAAGGGCTGAAACATGGCCCGAACCTACCCCGGTGAAAGGAGCCCTGTTATCGTATGGCGATCTCTTCAAAGAACCACATAACAGGCATATTTTCTTTAGCTCATCGTTATACCTCATGAATATGGAATACAATTCCGTAATCACTGATTTTAACCGGAAAGTACAGGAGATAACTGTTTTATCCCATGCCATACCTGCAATACGTCAGGGTGTGCTTTTATGCCGTCAGACCCTGTCGCGATTACGGGACATCGTAAAGCAGACCGGGTTGAATACCCAGGAAGCCGAAATCCGCTTTTTTAAAGAGATCAAGGCTATCCCTTTAAGCTGGCTGATCTATTTTACGGAAATAGGTTCCTGTGAACTTCGTAAACCCCGGGCAGACCGCGAACTTCAGAAACAGTTCTACAAAAAGCAACTTCACAAAGCCGACAAGTTTTTTCAAAGACATCGGGAATTTGTGTATTATATGGAACAGGGGCATACGCATCGGGACCCGGAATATTTTACCCGGAAAGCTTTGGAGCATTTCCCGCTTTCTACGGGGATAGAAGGTTATCGCGATCCGGATTTTTCCACCTCTCATGACCTGCTATGGGCCCAGGTTCAGGCTATGGACCGGGTTACGGAACACTTGGAAAAAAATATAGAAGAACTTTCTTCGGGATCTTTTTCTGTCCTGAATGGTGATGCCGGGAATTATCTTGCCTGGACAGGGACCAAGACGGATTTGGTCGTACTGATCTATGCCCTTTATAGCGGAAAAGTCATTAACCACGGACAAGCTGATATTGCGGAAATTACTGCTGCATTTGAAACTCTTTTTGACATCCGCTTGCCACAGGTGTATAAAACCTATGCGGAGATCCGGATGCGTAAAGGGCAACGCTTACGGTTTTTGGAGGAACTCATCTTCCGGCTGTCCAAAAAAATGGATGAAGATGACGCCTTTTAAAGGTATCTGTTTCCAATTTCTTATTTGTATGTATTTTCTTCGGTATTACGAAAGAAATCCGTAGGTGAAATTTTGTTCCATTCTCCTTGAAATTTGCCTCAATTTAGTATTCTATTCCGGGCGGACTACCCCTAAATTAACATAAATACGCTCAAAACTTATAAATGTTAAAGTTTATCGTAATTACGTATCCTATAGGGAAAAGCTTTAACATTTCACCGGGAGCTTTGCATGGAGAAGTTGATGAGTTGGTGAGTTGATGAGTTGGTGAGACAGTATCCAAAACTTCAGGACTCCCCAACTCCAGGACTCCAAAACTCCAAAAATGAACATTAAAAAAAACAAAAGATGATGAACACACAAAAAGAAACTCAAAGACCCCCGCGTCCGGAACGGTTCCGGCTGCGGAAAGTAACGTGGGAAGACGACTATGTCGATTTTCTGCATGCCCGGGCCCAGGGGCCCAGGTACCGTCACCTGCGAAGATGGGGGCAACAGGCCACCCTTATCCTCCTCCTGCTTTCGACCTTCCTGTATGCCGGCCCGCTGCTGCGGCTGGTAGACAACACGGCGGCCACGGTAGATGC
>NZ_RJTM01000207.1 GCF_003725735.1 Sinomicrobium pectinilyticum
GGCCTGTTGGCCGCACAACTGTACCGCGGCTTCAGGCGGCTGCTGGATAGTTCCTTTACCACACATTCCGTAAAGCTGAGATTATGGCAACACGTATGTATTTACCTGGGTGGTTATATCTCCTTGTTCTGGGGTATGGCCACCTGGCTTTCGCGAATGATGTAAGCACCCTGCGCCGGGTCTACACGGCCGAAGTGGGCGTTAAAGAAGCCACCGGGCATAACGATGGCAAGCGGGTAGCGGAATACCTCCGCTATACCGGCCTGGGTGAGGGGTATGAGTGGTGTGCCGCATTCGTAAGCTTCTGTTTTAACAAGGCGGGTTACGCCCAACCCCGCACCCCCTGGAGCCCCGCACTGCTCCCGGACCGCAAGGTGATCCGGAGGAACAAAAAAGGAGGGGAGGCCCAAAAAACCCCGCGTGCCGGCGACGTCTTCGGCCTCTACAATACCAGCCTGGGCCGCATAGCCCACGCCGGTTTTATAGACCGTTGGACCGGCAACTGGGCCTATACCGTAGAAGGCAATGTGAATAACGCCGTAGTACGCAAACGCCGCCCTGTACGAACCCTTACCGTTATTGCCCGGTGGACGGATGATTAGCCCCGCTATAAAACCTTTGTGAAGCGCTGTGAAACCTCTGTGCGTCTCTGTGAAATAGCTATAACACAAAGCTGCACAGAGGACCGCAGAGAACCACAGAACAAATCTCAAAGGCTCCTCCCTTCAGATAAAGGCGCCGTGCTGAGCCAAGTCGAAGTAGAGGTACCCCAGCGAAGCGAAGGGGGGAGGGTTTGAGAGCCCAAGTCATAGGGCTAATTCCCTAAAGTTTATTCTTTTACCATGGCCTGGGCTTTCTAACCCTCCGACCGGGCTAAAGTCCGCCCACCTCCCTTTATCAAAAGGGAGGAGCCTTTTAGAGGTTTTGACTAAAACAAAATGTTTAACATAAAAAATTTCAAAAAAATGAGACGACCAAAATTAGTAACAAACTATGGCCATCTGAGTGATGGCGACCTGGCCGTACTGGCCACACGCACCCTGGATGCCCTGGGGACGAATACCCATTTCCCGGACCTGTACCCGCCATTTGCGGAATACGATCCCGTGGCGCAGGATTACCTGGAGAAACAGGCCATTACCGCCGCAGGCGGCAACCTTCGGGAAACCAAGGAAAAGGACGAAGCCCGCGCCGCCCTGGTGACGATGATGCGCCGGGTAACGACGTACATCAACAACTTTACCGACCTGGCTTCCACACAACTCAGTTCGGGCTTTTACCCCGTAGCGAGCCCCAGGAGTATAAGTGTCCCTTCTTCCTGTGAGTGGACCCGTATCCGCGCTTCCCGGAGGCCGGATGAGATCTTGCTGGATTTCCCGGCTATTCGGGAAGCTTATGAGTACGAGAAGCAGATTGCCGATACGCTGGACGAAAACGGGCAGCCTCTATGGCAGCCCGCCGGGCGGACTTCGAGCTCCCGTGGTAATTTCCATGCCCCCGTACAGGACGGGGTGACGTACTATTTCCGGGTACGGGCGCGCAACAAGAACGGCGTAAGCGCCTGGAGCCCCGTGTCCTCGATGCGTGCCACGGTAAAGGAATGATCATGGACACCCTGCAAAAGCTATTTATCCTGTGGGCCGGCTGTTGTGTTGTGGCCTGTAGCAGTACCCGGCGCCACCGGCAAAGCGAAATCAAACAGCGTTCGGAAGCACGAATAACCGACTTCCGCGCCATGTCCGTCGAACAGTTCGACAGTTTGTCGGTGGTACAGGTACACCGGGCCTTACAGGAACAGGAAGCAGTGGTTATCAATCCTGTAGGCCGGTTTAACTATTACCGCGATTCGGGCTTCAGCGGGGAGGCCGAAAAGGTGGTGATCTATGGCAAGCGTAACACTGTTTACGATGCGTTGCAAAATGAGCACCATAGCCATACCCGGGAGGAAAAACGCAACCTGAGGGACAGCAGTGATACCAGGGAAGTGCAGCAGTACGAGGTGAAGACCGTAGCACGTACCGGCACCCGCGGCGTCAGCCGGTGGTTGATCGCCATAGCGGTCA
>NZ_RJTM01000208.1 GCF_003725735.1 Sinomicrobium pectinilyticum
GGCCTTGTAATCCTGGCCCGGGTCATCCGGAAGCATTTTGGGTGGAGGAAGCTATTAGGGTTTTTATTCCCCGGCAAGCCCGGATAATGCCATTTAAGGGAACGTGTATACACGGAACCGGCTCCCGTATGTCGCATAAGCAACCCCATAAGCGGCGGACTGATCTCAGTTCGCCGCTTTTGCATTTGGGTTCACATGCACAGGCCACCGGGTTGACCGCTGACCCAACTGCTTATGTATTCATCTCTTTATCTTTTTACCGCTAAGGGGATGTATCGCACCATGTATCCATTTCCCTGAGCCGTAAACGGAGTCCTTCCGGCTGCCGGGGCTATGCTATACGCCGTAAACCCCCCGGTGTGAAATCAACAGTAATCCGGTAAGCAGTCAACCCAGGCCGGTATGCTGTAAACATCATCCGGTAGGTGATGGATCCAGTCCGTTACACCGCAAACACATCTTCCCGAGCCGTCAACTCATCCGGGTAGGTAATAAACAGCAACCCGGTAAGCGGTTAACCTAATTGCGTCTGTGGCAAACATGGTGCCTCCGGCCGTTCACCCGTTCCCAATACAATATAAACCCAACCCTGTTAGCGGCTAAGGCAACCAGGTATGAAATCAAAAGGGGATCGGTATATGGCTAATGGGAATGGGTGAGCTGCATACGGAGTTCCCTTCAGTGAAAAAGGGATTGTGTTAATGGCCGTTTTCCGGGCTTCAATGAGAAAACAGGGAGACCACATAGAGGCATTTTTCGTTTGGTCGAAGGGCTTAGACTGTGAAGTTGCAAACATCAGAGCAGTGGTGCGTAACTTTTATCCCGGGTTAAAAAATGGTAAAATTTTCTTTTTTCGAGCAGCAAATGAAAATATTTTATATTTTTATACTCCCTAAGTAATTTAACCCCCCTAATAAATTA
>NZ_RJTM01000209.1 GCF_003725735.1 Sinomicrobium pectinilyticum
TATGGCAGCACCGGTAAGCTGGTCAACAAAAATGCTGTTGCTAAGAGCCAGACCCAAGCCGAACTGCAATTCGGTATGCTCCCCATAGGCGTATATGTTATGGTAGTGATCTATGAGGACGGTCATAAGGAAACCCGTAAGATTATAAAGAAATAGATTGTACTTCATATCAATGATCTTAATACCGTGATCAAATTCATTACAGGAGATTTTCCTCGTTCCGATCCCGATCCCGATAATTATCGGGATTATCGGGACAGTTGCCGTGGTCAGCGTAAAACTGGTTTTCTGACCATATATTGAAAAGCAAACCCGATTGACTTTTAAAATATCAATAAACAAACCAATTTAAAAAGCCGCAATATGAGAAATATACTCAAAAAAATATCAGCATATGTTCCCTCCCCTCGGGGTAGGGCCA
>NZ_RJTM01000210.1 GCF_003725735.1 Sinomicrobium pectinilyticum
GTGGGGGTTTTGTTCCTGCTACTCCCTTTTACTTTTTATGCCCAGACCAATACTTTTCCGGCTTCTGGAAATACCGGGATTGGTATAACCACCCCGCAGACTCCTTTACAAATTAATCAATCGGAAAGACACAAAGGCCTGTCTATTACGGAAAGTGATAATTCCTTAAAAATATATCTCCATCTTGCAAAATTTGATGACGGCAGAGAATACGGCTTTCTGGATTTAGGAGGGAATACAAAATTGAGAGGTAACGGTGAGCCTTCAAGTTTTGACGGAAGTTTAGGTATTGGTACAATAAATTATTCGGGAAGCTGGAAACTTGCCGTCAACGGCAACATCCGGGCCAAGGAGATCAAAGTAGAAACCGGCTGGAGCGATTTTGTATTTGAAGAAGGTTATCACCTGTCCACTTTAGAGGAAGTGGAGCAACATATCAAAGAAAAAGGCCATTTAAAGGATATTCCCAGTGCTAAGGAAGTGGAAGCGAACGGGA
>NZ_RJTM01000211.1 GCF_003725735.1 Sinomicrobium pectinilyticum
CCTGGGGGAGATGGATGCTAAACTGTTGCAGAAGATAGAGGAATTGACGCTCTATACTATCCAACAGCAAAAGCAAATAGAAGTTTTACTGGAACAAAACAAAAAACAGCAGGAAGAAATAGACCAACTCAAAAAGCAATAAATATGAAGAAACTACTACTTACTGGGTTGATTATGCCAGGTATGTTTTATGCCCAGAATAATGTTTTCCCTTCTTCCGGGAATGTAGGAATCGGAGACACCAATCCTAATTCAGCATTAGTTGTTGGGAATAATTTTGGTGCTAATATTAGCGGATCATCCGCCGGAAATGCGATATTCGGATCAAACCTGGCAGTGATTCAGGGTGGAGATAATCATAATAAATTATTTACGCCTACTTCACATACCGGGAATTATGGGTATTCAGGTATACGAAGTAGTTGGGGAAAGCTATTTTTCTATACAGGTTCAGGTAATACTATTGCAGGTGAAGTAATTGCTCCGCAACCAAGAGTTTTCATTAATGAATACGGAAATATGGGAGTTGGCACTGTCAACCCCGGTACCTGGAAACTCGCCGTCAACGGCAACATCCGGGCCAAGGAAATCAAAGTAGAAACCGGCTGGAGCGATTTTGTCTTTGAGGATAGCTACAACCTGCCCA
>NZ_RJTM01000212.1 GCF_003725735.1 Sinomicrobium pectinilyticum
GTTGACGCTCTATACCATACAATTACAAAAGGAAGTAAAAGCCCTAAGTGCAGAAAACCAACAATTTCGAAAAGAAATCGATGAACTTAAAAAGCCGTAATATGAGAGATACACTCAAAAAAATATCAGCATATGTCCCCTCCCCTTGGGGGAGGGCCAGGGTGGGGGTGTTATTCCTTTTGTTCCCTTTTACTTTTTATGCTCAGTCCAATGTGTTTCCGACTTCGGGCAATGTGGGGATAGGGACTACTAATCCCGAAGAAAAACTTGATGTATACGGCAATTTGAGATTGGGAGGTATTAACGGTACTATCATAAACCCGGATACGGATGTAAGCAGTTTAAATCCTGGATCTACATCTACAGCGGTTTCCGTAAAAGGAAGAAAATGGGGGCATTTTGTTGTAGATATTTTTGGCAATGATGATAAAGATAGTTTTGCTATAAGAACAGATAGCAATAAAGATGGTGTTTTGGACAATATTCCCTTTTTGGTAAATAATACGGGAAATATAGGAATGGGCACAACCAACCCCGGCACCTGGAAACTTGCCGTCAACGGCAACATCCGGGCCAAGGAAATCAAAGTCGAAACGGGCTGGAGCGACTTTGTCTTTGAAGAGAGCTACAACCTACCCACTTTGGAAGAAGTAGAACAGCATATCAAAGAAAAAGGCCATTTAAAAGATATCCCCAGTGCCAAGGAAGTAGAAGAGAACGGGATATTCCTGGGGGAGATGGATGCCAAATTGTTGCAGAAGATTGAGGAATTGACTTTATACATGATAGAGCTAAAGAAAGAAAACCAACAACTCCGTAAAGAAATCGATGCACTTAAAAAGCCGTAATATGAGAAATACATTCAAAAGAATATCAGCATATATCCCCTCCCCCTTGGGGAGGGTTAGGGTGGGGGTCTTGTTCCTTCTGCTCCCTTTTACTTTTAATGCTCAAACCAATACTTTTCCTGCTTCGGGGAATGTGGGGATCGGAACGACTAATCCTACTTCGAAACTTGAAGTAAAAGGTGAAATAAAATCGAATGGTCTCATACAAACAGTTAACCCTAATAATCCGGCGGCCAATCTCCATTTAAGTTGGTTTAATAATGTGGCAAGGATCCGGATTGGGGGAGATGGCGAAGGAGCAGAGAACGGACTGGATATTCAAGGCATAGGGAATAAAAGTATAATGCGACTACTCAATAATGGTAACATAGGGATCGGGGTAACGAATCCAACTATGAAACTGACGGTAGACGGAAGTATTAGAAATAATTCCTTTTCATTATCCGGCAGTAACGGAGATCTCTATATGAAAAGAGGAAATAGTGATACTAACTGGAAAAGAGCATTAGTATGCTGGGATACTTCTTTAACCCTTAATTTCGATGGAGATTTTAGCAATGGAGTTCGGGTCATGGGAAATAAATTCAGTGTGGATGGTAATATGGGTATAGGAACAGATAATGCAGCCGGATGGAAACTCGCCGTCAACGGCAACATCCGCGCCAAGGAGATCAAAGTAGAAACCGGCTGGA
>NZ_RJTM01000030.1 GCF_003725735.1 Sinomicrobium pectinilyticum
TTCTAATTTACGAATTAATTAACTGAATTACAAATGTTTATTTACTTCTGAAAGTGCCTTTTTAGAACCTGAAAGGAATCCCAATTATTATCGGGAGCACTAAAGTGCATAGTTTTAAACTTTTTTTGAGACCAATAACCATGACGGGATGGAAATTCCCGGGCCATTTCAACAAAGTCCCGGGTCAGGATAATTTCACATGTACACGATCGGTATCCGTTATATCGTTTTCATAAAAGCCCTGATTTTCCCGATAATTTTGTCCCCATCTTCTTCCAAAGCAAAATGTCCGGTATCATAGATATTATAGTCAATTTGCTTGACATCCTTCTTAAATGCTTCAGCACCGCTTTCAGGAAAATACGCATCATTTTTTCCCCATACGATCAACAAAGGCGGCTGATATTCCCTTAAATATTGTTGCCATTCCGGGTATAGTTTCAAATTATTCCGGTAATCATAAAACAGGTCCAGATTCACCTTATGGCTATTCGGCCTGGATATCCTTAAATAGTCCAAATGCCAGGTATCGGGATTCACATTTTCCGGATCTCTGGTGCCATGGGTATATTCCCATTTGAGTCCATCTAATGAGAACGCGGGTAAGATTGCTTTTTCCGTATCCTCATTCCTGTCGGCCCAAAATTCCCTGACCGGTGCCCATGCCTTTCCAAGGCCTTCCTCATAGGCATTACCATTCTGATTAATTATGGCGGTAACCCTCTCCGGGTGCTTCGTCGCAATCCTGAATCCGACAGGAGAACCATAATCCTGAATCATTAATGCATAAGAAGTAATTTCCTTCTTCTCCAGGAAAATATCTATGGTTGCAGCGAAATTGTCGAAGGTATATTCATACTCGCCGGGAGAAGGAAAATCACTATTCCCGAAACCGGGGTAGTCCGGTGCAATAAGATGATATTCATCGGATAGCTGATCCAATACTTTTCTGTATTGATGGGAAGACGAGGGATAACCATGTAACAGTACAATGGTTGGCTTTTTAATGTCCCCGGCTTCACGATAAGCTATGTTCACGCCATTCACTTCTAATGTTCTATACTTAATCTGTGTCATTTTTAATTAATTTTAATGGTTAAAAATCCTGAGTTAAAATACATCGATGTCAATTTACTAATTACCGAACGATCGGTAAATATTCTGGGGAAATTTTTTTAGGCACCCAAATACCTGTTTTCAATATTTTGTATGGTGTCCTGGAAGATTGTAAAATCCCCGAGCGCTTTTGACACAATTAAACTTCCCTGAATTTCAATTAAATTCCGCAACGCATGTTCTTTGGCATCATGAGAAGATAAATTAAAGGCTACTCCCACCTCTTTAAAGGTGTCAATCCACTTTTTCATTCCATTTTTTATTTGCTCTTCAAACAGATCTAATCCTGTTTCCATAGACAATGCATTAAAGATACACCCCTCCTTTCCATCATCGTATAATTTGTTGATATTACCTAACCCTTTTTTCAACCTAAGCTGTGGTGTACTGTTTTCGTCCAGCAATTCCCGGAAAACGTGCTCTTCGACCCAATTATCCAGATGAGTGATGACTGCCAGAGCCATTCCCTGTTTTCCCTCAGGGAACCTATGATATAAGCTCGCCTTTTTAAGACCGGTAATTTTAGCCAGTTCCTGCAGACTGGCACCTTCATACCCTTTAGCACGGAAAACCTTGGTTAACCCGGCTATTATTTCTTCCTCCAGAATTTTTTGTGGTCTCATAGGACAAATATACAACATAAATTCATTTTACCGAACGATTGGTAAAATATTTTTTGAGTACATGTCAAAAAACGTAAAAAAAGCCCACAGCAGAAATATCGACAGGAACTAAAAAACGTTTTTTTATAAGTATAATCCCGGAAATTAAACCGGGATCATGCGAAGATCAGCATCATCACATCCATGATCAATGATTAATCCCCGATTTCTTTGACTCTATAACAAAAGCCCGGAGTCCGGCCATCTTGCCATTGCGAAATCGCCATACATCACAGTATTCGTATTGGACCGTTTTACCTTCCCCATTGGCCATTGTAATCTTCCCTATTGCAGTAACAAAATCTTTCTCGGCAATTAAATTTGTGACATCAAATTTCGGGGGTTCTATATAATTTTCCGCCATCCATTTGCGGACGGCTGCTTTGCCTTTCAGGGTTATATCACCTACAAATTCCCAATTCGTATCTTCGGTACAAAATGCTAAAAACCCTTCATTATCACCCTTTGTAACCGCTTTATTTGCCGTCATTAAAATTTCTTTATTATCCATACCCTTATTTTAATATATTTTTCTATCGCTCTCATCGCAGAATTTCATTATAGTAATTGTCAGAGCTGAAAACCTTCCTTGTCCGACTGTTTTAGGAGCATTTCACCCAATTGCCCTTCCCTCCGGTAATTAAAATTTTGTTCATTGAATTCCATTGGGGCAGCACTTTTTTCATTGCAGATAAGATCTTTTTAATCCAACGGTTTCAGGTCTTCGTATTTTGCATCAAGTACAATCCCGAATTCTTGCTCTAAAACATGTATATAAGATTCACCCGCTTCGAGAAATATTTTTTCTTCCTTTCCATTAATTCTTTTCTTGAGTTCCATGTTAAATAAAGAAATCATACCGTTTTCCACCGGAAGCGCTGCAACTCTCGATGATACGAAGAACGATCTGGGATGAGTTGATGTAAAATAATTTCCGTACTCAATATCCCCGGCACAAACGTGGTTCAAATCAAAACTATATAAGTTTTTCCAGTCCGTATCATGTTTACTCTGAAGCATAAATCCGTATAAACTACTTTCTTTTAATCGAAATGTTTGATCCTCAAATGAAACGGGCCTGTCACAGGTTAAGGGTATAGGAACGGGTGGGGTATCAACTCCGAATCCCGTATCTACCAGCCACTTTTCCCCTTCTATTGTTACTAATGTTACCCGGTGCCCTCTTCCGGTTGGTTTACCTTTTAAATGCACCCTACCAAGTAAAGTACGTGCTTCGAATCCGAAAGATTTAAGAGCCAGTAAAAAAAGGCCGTTCAATTCAGAACAGTAACCGCCACGTTTGTTTTTTACCATTTTTTCTACCAGCACATCAGGTTCCAGGTTTATATTTCTTCCGAGACATATATCAAAATTCTCAAAAGGAATAGTTCTGTGCTGGGCCCGGTGAATTGACTTTAAGAACTCAAAATTATCGGAAATCCTTCCATTAAAATTAATTCGTTTCAAATATTCGTCCCGGTTGAAAGAAAAATTATCCATTTTTATTGTTTTAAATGGTTGCCAACTGCTTATCAAATATAATTTTTTACTTAAAAATAAAATGAAGAATGAATAAATTCATCGAACCTGATATACGGCCCCTCCCCCTACTCCCGGTTATCACAAATGAAAAATCAAATTTTCGTCCGAAATGAACCGGTATTCAACTTCTTTAAATAAAAGATAATATATTTAAGAGAGAAAAATCATATGATGAATAAATCGTCCGTACAAAAACTGTTAGATACGTTAAACATTCCCGAAAAGGAATCGGATGATCTGTTGTCCATATCAAAGACAGTAGAGCTAGGCGGAGAGGAAACCTATATTTCAGAAGGACAGGTTCCCCGTAAATTCGCTATTGTACTCAACGGGCTTTTTCGCTATTATTATATTGACGAAAAAGGCAATCAATTTACCAAAGGTTTTATTCTCCCGGGGAATGTTTTAAGTTCTTACTCTGCAATGCGCAACCGGACACCTTCTTTCTTTTATATCCAGGCCCTGGAAAATTCTGAAATTTTAGAGGTGACCTACAGGAAATGGTTACAACTGCAGAATAACAGCCCTTATTGGGATAAATTCCTGATCTTTGCCCTTGAAAGAGGTTATTACATCAAAGAAAAAAGGGAACGGGAACTACTTTTGTTAGATGCCGAAGCCCGATACAGGACCTTCCTTTCGGAATTTCCCGATTTGGAAAAGAGGGTCACACAACAAATGATAGCTTCTTACCTGGGCATAAAACCCGAATCCCTCAGCCGGATACGAAAAAAAATGTCCGGTTAACATAGGTCAATGCAGGATTGCCACAAGCCGCCTAATTTTATGCCATACATATTTGACAAAAATCGTTATGGCAATTACAACCAATACCATTCTGATCACGGGAGGCAGTTCGGGTCTGGGGCTCGAAATGGCAAAACGCTTTTCGCAACTAGGTAATAAAGTGATTATTTGTTCCCGGTCAGCAGTTAAATTATCTGCTGCCCGGCAACAATTTCCTGATTTAATAACCTACCCCTGCGATATAAGCCAACCAAAGGACTGCGGGCTTTTAAAGAAATGGCTGGAACAAAATTATCCCGAAACCAATATACTGATCAACAATGCGGGCATTGTACATAAAACAGACTTTATTACGGATGGAGAGGTTGTGGAAAAAGCAGAAAAGGAACTGTCCACCAACCTTGTGGCCCCGATTCGATTGACCAAACTTTTGCTGCCCTTTCTGTTGTCCAATCAAAATGCCCGAATCATTAATATTACCAGCGGACTGGTCTATGTATCGAGAGCAGATTATCCGTTTTATAATGCTACCAAGGCGGCCTTGCATTCCTTTACACAGGTATTGCGACACCAACTTCGGGAAAAGCCGGTACAGGTGGTCGAAGTGTTTTTCCCTGCGGTAGATACGCCCTGGCACAAAGGGAATCCCCCGAAAATTGCCATACCTCCCGAAAAGGCGGTTGCCGAAATGCTCAAAGGACTGGATCAGGGAAAAGAAGAAATCCGGGTGGGCGGCGCAAAGCTATTATACCGGCTCTCCCGGATAGCCCCGAAGTTTGCTTTTAAGAAATTAAACAACCTCGTACAAAATGAAACAACAACCGAAAAATGAAAGGGCAATAAAAGCAGGAGCAATTATTTGTTCCTTCTCCTTTTCATTTCGATGAAGATAGCGGGGCTGCACGTGCTGACGCATCATGACAATGATGATATAGTGCTCATTGTGCTTTATTCGACATATACCATTACCGGCAATTACTCCCCTGCCCGCTCACCGGATATCGTAGAGTTCATGCCTGAAAAAACGGCTTTCATTTTGGAAAAGGGAATTACCGGGGAATATCATTTTGTGTATTGCGATACCAATATTCCTAATCATCTTTTTTCCAGGCCATCACCTGCCTCTTTATAAATTTCTTCCCGTTACATTCAAGATTTTTTAGTGCCTGTTCAGCTTATCCTAACAAGTATGTTACAGAAGTGAAAACTCTTTCTTCTTACCTTCCTGAAAACCTGCCGGTCAGGTTTGAAGCGAACGGGTTTTAACAGATTGTAAATACAAGCAGTACCGGCGTGGGCTGGCACTGTTCTGTTCTATGCTCCAGGAATAATACAACCCCAACCGTTATTCGGTTTTTCTACAGCGCCCTCCATAAACTTAATTAAAACTTGCCCTGAATTCCATTGGTGATTGCTTGGTTTTCATTTTAAATAACCTGCTAAAAGATTGGGAATGCTCAAAACCCAGCTGGAAAGCAATCTCACTAACTGATAACCCGGTAGTGGATAATTTTTCCTTTGCCTTTTCAATCAGTCTGTGATGTATATGTTGTTGGGTATTTTGTCCGGTTAAATTCTTTAACAGACTACTTAAATATTTGGGAGAAACATGAAGCTTTTCTGCCACTCCCTGTACAGTAGGAATCCCTGTTTCAATGAGTGAATCCTTTGTAAAATAACCATTAAGAATTTCTTCCAGTTGTTCCAGAATCTTGTGACTGGCAATGCTTCGGGTAATGAATTGCCTGTTATAGAACCGCTCTGAATACGAGAGTAACAGTTCCAATTGCGCTATAATGATGTTATGGCTGTAATTATCAATATTGGTATGGTATTCTTGCCGGATAATCTGAAAAATACCGGTAATTGATTCCTCTTCCTTTTTGGAAAGGAACAGGGCCTCATGGATAGCGTAATCAAAGTATTCATAGTGCTTAATGGCTGTGGCCAGCCTGGTATTCCACAAATAATCCGGGTGCAACATAAGCATCCAGCCGGTAGGTCTTTCTTCCAGTCCCTTTCTGATTCCAAAAACCTGTCCGGGGGCCATAAAAAGCATGACCCCTTCGTTAAAATCATATTCCTGTTGTCCGTATTTTAACCTGGCATCAGGATGACGCTTTAAGGCAATGGTATAAAAACCGCAAACCAGGCTTTCGGGCTCTTCTTCCTTTAGCTGTATGTCATCAAAATTAATAACACTGACCAGAGGATGCTCAGGTGCGGGCAATCCCCTGAAGGAGTGATATTCACTTATGGTACTGATTTTATAAGGCACATTGTCAGCCATACCTCAAGATATTAATTATTATGATAAATTCGGGCAAATTCCTTTGCAAAATCCTTTAGTTTTACTTTTCCCATCGGTTGGGGCTTGTTTTTTTGATAATCTTCTGCCAATAGCCCTGTTCTCAGCCCGGCATACAGTTCGGTAAGGCCTTCGGCAATACCTGGATTCATTCCTATTGCTTTAAGCCGGTCCGTAACCGCTTCGTCACTTATCAACTGCCATTTTAATTCCGGCCTGCCAATGGCTTTTCCCAAAATTTCGGCAGTCTGGTCGCCTGTCAGTTCTTCACTGGCCACATAGCGAATCTTTCTGCCTGAATTTAAACGGGTAAGCTCTTCGGCCACTGCTTGAGCAATGTCCTCAGGAGACACCCATGGGATGGGGCTGTTACCGTAATTCGCATAGATAGCCCCGTCAGATTTTATGGTTTCCATGTAACCGTACAGGTTATAGTAAAAAGAAGTCGGGCGTATATGGGTAATGGAAATTCCGGAAGGTAATTTATTTAATGTTTCTTCCACATAATAAGCACCTTTTAAAATTCCGTTACCTTCTTCCAAATGCCCTCCAATAGTGCTTAAATTCACAACATGCTTCACATTGGCTTCTGAAATGGCTTTGGCATAATTTTCACCCAACCTTTTATAATAGGCTATGAGGTCAAGGTTTGGATCGAAATAATTATTGGGCGGAACCATGGTAAAGACCGCAGCAGCCCCTTTAAAGTTTTCAACCAGAAAACCCACATCTTCCAGGCTACCTATAGCTGCAGTGGCCCCAAACTCCTCAATGGATTTTTTTCTTTCGGGGTTGCTGCTGATTACTTTTAATTCAGCTCCCTTTTCCATAAGGATCTCTGTCAATGTTCTACCAATGTGGCCCAATGAGCCGGTAACTGTAATTTTCATATCGTTTGTAATATTGATTAACAGATACAAAGTTGATAATACCATGACACTATTAAGTAACCAAACTTCAGGTTCTTGTAATTGAAAAGGACAATACGGGTGGTGCTTCGCTCTTTTGAAGAAATCTTCCCCGGTAATTTTCATCCGGTGCCGGGTACCGGCATTGTTGACCAGAACATTAAGATCGCTGTACTTTTCAGAAATCTATTCTGCTTTGATATAGTTGGCCGGAGAATGATTGTATGACTTTTTAAATTCTCTTTTAAAGGAAGAAACGCTTAAATTGGTTTTTCGAAAAAAGGCAGGAAAACAGCGGTTACAGAGGTGGATTCCGCCAAGGTCTGTGATCTGGGTATGAAAGGAAGTCAAAAAAGCAAAATCGCCCGTCCTGAACTGTGATCTTGGGTATAAAGCAGTGTAAAAATTCAGAAGTGGAGTGGTTCTACTTTTATATCGTTACAACGCTTTCCTTGTTATACCGTTCCTTGTATTCCAAAGGGGTTAAGCCGGTAATTTTTCGGAATACCTCACGAAATGCCTTTACATCCGAATAACCCACTTCGTACATAATCTCGTTGATCGTTTTCCGGGTAGTTTCGAGATTTTTTTTGGCTACCTCAATTTTTACCCGTTGTGCATATTCCAGTGGGGTATTCCCGGTTGCCCTGATAAACCTCCGGTCGAACTGTCGCCTACTGACCGCGAACTTAGAAGATAGTTCCGTAATCGAAATTTTTTCCTGCGGCTTGCTTTCGATATGTCCCTGGGCCTTCTTCACCATTTCGTCACCATGTGTTTTTTGGCCGTTGAATATGATAAATGCCGATTGACTTTGCCTGTCAATCTCGACCTGAAAGATTTTGGAACAGAATATAGCTGTTTGGCGGTCGTAATATTTTTCAATAAGATAAATGATAAGGTTGAGGAAGGAATATGCGCCCCCATTGGTATAAATCCCGTTTTCGTCGGTAATCAATCTGTCAGTCTGCAGGGTTACGCTGCCAAACATTTTTCTAAAGTCCTCAGCAGCCTCCCAATGTGTAGAACAATGCTTTCCGTTGAGCAGGCCGGAAGATGCCAGTACAAATGCGCCTGTACAAATACTGGCTACGGCTGCCCCGTTTTTGTACTGCTCTACAATCCAGTCTATAAGCACCTTATTACCTTTTATGGCTTTCTCGGAATTATGATCGACCGAGGGGATAATTATGAGATCGGTCTTGGCAATAGCAGAAATATCAACATGCGGTTTGATTGAAAACAAGCCGTCATCGAAATCCATTTTCCTGGAAATCCCTGCCAGGCGAATGGTAAACAGGTCTCCTTTGCCAGACTCTCTCCGGTATTCATTGGCCCTACTAAATATATTATAAGGGCCTATAATGCTACTAAGATTGTCCTGCCCTTCAGGTACTACTATGGTCAAATGCTTCATCGCTATTTTTTTATGTTGTTAGTTTAACAGACCTGCCGTAAAAGTTGCAGTAACACCAGTTTCCAAAAACCGGGAAGGCTAAATGCCGAAATGTTCAGAGGCTATTTAAAACGTATTTGGTCCACCTCGGTTTTTTTCAAAGATAGAAACTTGTTTTGTCTAAATCAACCCGTCAAAATGTCTCATCAGCCACCTCTAAAAGTCCTTTATAGACAATAATTTTGTTCTGTACAATTGTATAAACACTTAACAATCAGAAAAAATGGAAAAGTCAGAACACAGTATTTCGATAGGCCATAAGGATCGTGTTTTAGGAAATACAATAGAAAAGGCCAAATCCGGGCAAATGAAATCGTCAGAGTTTATCGCTTTATCAGCCTCTACGATGACATTAACGGCTTTGGGGATTGACATTATGCTCCCTGCGTTTCATGAACTTCGCGAGCACTTTGGGCTTAATCCGGAATCTACGGTTACGGCACAGATTATCGGGTTCTTTTTCATGGGACAAGTCGCTCAGATTATTTTTGGTACACTTTCAGACCGTTTCGGAAGGTTGCCCATCCTGCGCGTGGGGTTTCCACTGTACATTATAGGGGGGATTATTGCCGCTTTTGCGCCAAACCTGGAACTGATGCTGACAGCACGTTTTGTAGCGGGTATGGGTGCATCGGCCTTATTCATGACAACCATAGCAAGTGTACGTGACCGTTTTGTCGGTGACCAGATGGCCCGCATCATGTCCCTGATATTTACAATTTTCCTGTTTACTCCGGTTCTCGCGCCATTTATCGGGTCAGCCATCTTGTCGGTTTCATCCTGGCAAATGGTATTCCTTACGCCTCCGCTGTTTGCGGTGGTTATTTTCCTCTGGTCCCTCCGCCTGAAAGAATCGCTTCCACGTGAGCAGCGCATTTCTTTGCGCCGGGAAAGTATGAGCCAATCCGTCCGGAAGGTTATCGGCGACCGTACATTCCTTCGTTACACTGGAGTCACTACTATGCTCTTCACGGCATTGAGCTCCTGGGTGGCCAGTTCAGAACGTATAGTTGGAGAGATCTATGGCAGGCCTGAATTATTTTCCTGGGTCTTTGCCGGTATAGGACTGCTCATGTCCCTTTGTGCTTTGCTCAATTCCCGGTTCTCGTCCAAATACGGGGCACGCAAAACCATAAAATGGCTTCTTGTCATTTATACTGTTATAGGAGGTTTTTTGTTATTGTCTACCGTTATCTCCGGCGATCCGCCCAATATGATTTTGTTCTTTATTGCCATTGCCCTGCTCATGGCCATTAATATAGCTGCTGAACCCAACAGTAGTGCCTTGGCCATGGAACCAATGGGTAATATGGCAGGTATGGCATCATCCATATACGGAACCTCTTTCTTTTTCATAGGGGCCTCATTGGGGTCAATTATCAGCCATTTCATGGTACACGGCGTTTTCCCTCTCGTACTGGGCATTTTTGTCATAGGATTAATTACCATGGTATTGGTGCTTGGCGATCGCCACCGGGACGAAAACAGCTGAATTTATTTTTAATGTCGGGATTGAGTTATGACAAAGTCCGTATTACATCTTTCAACAATCTGTTTTTAAACACAATTATCAAATAAAATTTTAGTCATGAAAAGCATTAATCACAAATTGGTCATCGAAGCACAGATTGAAAAAATCTATGAATCATTAACAACACAAAAAGGCCTTGCGGGCTGGTGGACAGCTAAAACAAAAGCAAAACCTGAAATCGGTAGTACTATACGTTTTGAATTTGAACCGGACTATGTCAAAGAAATGAAAATTGAAGAACTCCAGACGAATAGCAAGGTAAAATGGCTTTGCGTCGGGGCGTATGAAGAATGGATAGGTACTACCATTTCTTTTGAGTTACGGCCACATAAGAGGGGAACATCCTTGACCTTTTATCACGATGGATGGAAAGATAGTGCAGAAACCTATACAGGTTGTAATTATGACTGGGCCATTTTTCTCAGGAGCCTTAAACTCCTGTGTGAAACTGGTAAGGGCCTACCCTATCCCAACCACTACAAATAGTTAAATAACGTGAATAATGGATAAGATAAAAGGCACGCTCTCTTCCGAAGAGGAGTATTCCACAAGCGGAACAGAGAGTTTGGCGGGGCCCAACCCCCCGGATATACCCTCGACTTTTGTCTTTCCCCGGGGCCTGGACTGTTAATTCACTACACTTAAACATTGTTGTTCAGAAAAACAACGACCTCAAAACA
>NZ_RJTM01000039.1 GCF_003725735.1 Sinomicrobium pectinilyticum
CTGCACATTTCTGAGCTGACGAGATGCACAAAGAGGGCGCGGAGATACACAGTGGCGGGGAATTCTTTTCGGGGTATGGTGTTTTTATTTTTCTTCAATCGTAATCAATTGGTCCGAGCGGAACATTGCAGCGGGGGAAATTACTTTTTCGTCCATTGGAATATTATCTCCGTATCTTTCTTTCATTTTGGTTTGGACAATGTCATCGGCGAGGTTAAAGTCCGAAAGTCGCTGGAGCTCCCCGATTTCTATACCGGCCGCCTGTTTATAAATCTTCCAGACGAGTTCGGAGCAATAGATTTTATCGTCCGACCATTCGAAATAAATGTCATAGGGTTTTCCTTTAAACTGCTTCCCTGCCTGTTTCATTTTTGCTACAACATCCGGAGTCAGCACTTTATCGGCATTTTTCAATCGTTTTATGACATAGTGCCCTTTTTCTCCCCGATTTATCCATCTTTTCAAAGGAGTTAGTTTTACAGGCTCAACGGCTTCATAAACAAAATACTGCCCGTTATCCCGGTAAATAATGCCCATGTGGCTGTACCTGGAGTTTGTTGCTGATTGAATAGCTTTGCTCTGGCCCGATGTTGAAGTCTGGAAAATAATGTCCCCATTCCGGATTATTTGTCCGGGTCCTTTTCTATCCTTGTCGGAACTACGGTTTGAACAACCCAGTGTTATTGTCAGCCCGATAAGCAGGATTATAAACGTTTGCCGCATTGTTTTATGTGTGTTGCCACGGGAAAACCCGATTGGCAATTAAACAGTTGCTAAATTCAATTTACTTTAACATAGAAGGTCTTTTGCGAAAGGAGCAGTGTATTTTTAATCTACATAAAGTTTTGTACTTCTTCCTTCCGATTCCTTCCCATTTACAATAAACCTGATTTGTTTCTGTGATTTCGGGACCTGGACAATAAGAAAGGGGGCTAATGCTTTATCGTCATTTTCATTATCCGAATTGACGAGGTTATATTCCACGACCATACTTTCCTTATTTTCCTTAATTCCAACCAATTCAATATCATCAAATCCGTTTTTGTCTTCGTCAGTACGGAAAATCTCAATCAGCATTTTCTTTTTATAAAGTCCTTTTTCGTTAAGCTTATATTTTTCCCTGAAATCGGCCGGCAAATAATCTTTATTAAAAAATTTATTGAAACAAACGATTTGCAGGTTCGGAACAGGTGAGTCCGTACCTTCTGCAATAATGGTATACTCCACTTCCTTCAGGAGACTATCCTGAGCATAAATTTCATTAAAAGCAAGGAGTGATAACATGCAACACCATAGTATGATTTTCATTTTAATAGTTTTGGTTTTAGTATGCGATAAAAATTGTTGTAACCTTTCCTGTTATGCGACCAACACAAAAACAAAGGCGATAATTGCCGGTAAAGCCTGGACTATAAATATTTTACGGGAAGCTGTCATGGCTCTGTATATTCCTGCAACGATTACACAACCCAGAAAAAATAAACGAATGTTTGTAGTCCACTCCGGGTCCGAAATTAAAAACGACCAGATCAATCCGGCCGAGAGAAAACCATTGTATAGCCCCTGGTTGGCGGCCAGCGCTTTTGTGGGTTTAAACAATTCTGCGGGAATAGTCCTGAATGTTTTCTTCCCCACCGTTTCCCAGGCAAACATTTCCATCCATAAAATATACAGATGTTCCAATGCGACCAAAGCGGTCAATACTTGTGCTATGATGGCTACCATTTTTTCTGTGAATTACCCGGAATAATTATTCCGTGTGACTAAAGTAAGTAAAATTATAATCAATTCCGTTCAGAAAACGGATTGTACAGCCCATATTGTTGATGTATTCCTGTGGGATCAGAAGCGGCTTTCTACATGTCATTATCCTTGTCCGGATATAAGTATGGCCTGCTTTATTATGTCGGTCTGTTTTGAAGGGGTTACTTTTGTTAAGGTTATGGATTGACAGTTATTAAAGCCGGCAAAACGTTTTATTGATTTTATAAAAGGTTCTATCCACAATTCAATGTCTGTATCCGGGTTTTCAATATGCAGGTGTATCAGCTCAAATTGTTTCTCTTTTCGATGTGCTTTGCAGTCCACTCTACCAATAAACGTATCTCCGAATAGGATAGGTAAACAAAAGTAGCCATATTGTCTTTTCTCTTTTGGGGTGTAACATTCAAGACGAAAATCAAAGTCAAAAAGTTGCTTTGTGCGGTCGCGATGAATAATCGAATTGTCAAATGGTGACAGAAGCCGGATATCCGGCCTGGTCTTTCTGAGTGTTTTTTCTTCTGAATCGCTTTGTATAAAAACAGAAGGCATACCTTCTATATTTACCTTTTGGACAATACCTTCCCGAAGCATTGATTCTAAAACCTCATTGACATTTTTCCTTACTTTTTTCCCTGTTTTAAGATGTGTAATTTGTTTTACAGTTGTGCATCCGTAAGCACGGAGGTATGTTTTTACTAAATATTCGGCAAATTCAATCGGGCTTGGTTCTGTAGTGTTAATATCACCGGGGAGTACCCTTTCGGTAATGTCATATAATTTCTGCATACCGTTACGTTCACAAATCATCAGATCTCCCTGCATAAAAAGCCGCTCAAGCGCTAGTTTTGACGGCTTCCAATTCCACCAGCTTCCTGTTCTTTTATTTTTACTTTCAAAATCCTTTGCTTTTTTCGGGCCTTCTGCACGGATCGTATCCATTACATATTGCATTACTTTAGGGTCTGCATTATAATGGTGCGATTCATTTCGCTTAACCTTTGACATCTGGGGTAAAACGTAACGAAAATCTTTCATAGGGAGATATGATGCAGCATGAAACCAATATTCAAACACCTTGCGTTCTTTTACCAACGCATCTAAATATTCTGTTTTATAGCCGGGGATTCTTGTCCAAAGGGTGTGGTGATGAGCACGTTCAACGATTGATAAGGTATCTATTTGTACATATCCAAGATGTTCCAACACATTTAATACTGCCTCTTTTCCTTTTCCAAACGGCGATGCCTGCAACAATCCCTGGCTTTCTAATGTTGTTAACCGGAGTTGTTGTAATGCTGATATTTTCTTCATATTGGTTTCTACATTCTCAATAGTTCCGTTCCGCAATTGAAATATATGCTCCTGCTTCCGCATCATCTTCACCGCCATATTTTTCCGTGAACAGTAACAACGGTATGCTCTTTTTAGTCGTTAGTTGCCATGACCGCTGACATACAAATATACATATTGTTATTCAAAGGCCGGGGCTTCGGTACACCCCGGTCGGAGACCGGGGCACTCAGCCGCCTTTGCTCAGGCTGTTATAGTTTGTTTTTACTTTGTTGTAAAACCAAAATGGAGATAGCTGAGTGACGGCCGGGGCTTCGGTACATTCCGGCGGAGC
>NZ_RJTM01000040.1 GCF_003725735.1 Sinomicrobium pectinilyticum
AAGGCTGTTGTATCGAAGCCCCGGTATCACCGCTCCCCGCTCCCGGCATAACGCAAGTGACAGCGCAGATGCTGCAATGCAGTTTCTTTGGCTATGGCAAACACTTCTTTTACAAAAGTACCATGTACGATGTTCTGCCGTTTTAGCCATATTTTTACAAATACATTCTGCACTATATCCCGGGCATCGTCATCATTGGCAGGTATAAGGCCTTACAAACACTATCAGTCGCGGGTGCAATAGGGTGAAAACGTTATAA
>NZ_RJTM01000041.1 GCF_003725735.1 Sinomicrobium pectinilyticum
AAGGCCACAGCATCCCCGGCCCGAAGGCCGTTGATCTGCCGGTAACTTATGTGGCGTTCCATGCTCATTTCAGCGCGTCTTCCGGGTTTTCAAAAAACTGTTGGGTGACCTTATAGGTCATCGCGTGTATGGTATCTTCGAAGGTGTTATACTTCAGGTGCTCACGGTTCATCCACAGGCGTATAAAAATTTCCTGTATTATCCGGTTGGTCTCCTCCTCGTTGGTGCTATGGGCATTTACATACCAGTCTATTTTTTGGGCCAGCAGTTTCAGGGCATCGTGGAACCCTTCCAGTTTTTTGGCTTTAAACAACTGGTATAGTTTGCGGTTGAGGATATGCCTCTGCATGGG
>NZ_RJTM01000042.1 GCF_003725735.1 Sinomicrobium pectinilyticum
ATTGTACGTCATTTTCGGTGTTTTTAAAGTTTTTGATATGGGTAATAAGTACAGGCAGTACCACTGCCTTTGCGCTTCCTGCCCGCCGAAGCCGGCGGCAGTATGCCTTTTTGTCCTCTGCTATGCTATGGCTTTAAGCACTACGAGGGTAAAAAGGGGAGCATGTATGCAAGACTTCTGTAAAACATGCTGTTTGCTTAATGCAGTAGAGTTTCCGGAAATAAAATAGGCGTGGAACTCGACTTATCTATCTGAGGTACTGGCATACCTTACCATGATAAGTGAGCCCACGCCCGGGTCGTGAGCCAATTTCACTTATGTCTCATGGTATAGAAAAGTGCCAGTTTTCAGATAGAGACTTTAAGCGAATAGCTTCTAATATTTTTTGCTTTTAGAAGAATCGCAAATATAAACAAATAACTACTATTTGTAGATATCAATTCAAATATAAGACAAAATAACGGTACGGACAAGCGTACCGTTATTTTATTTACAATATGTTTAATTGCATATATGAAAAATACAGATGAGAAATATCTTAAAATCAGAATAGCATTAAGTTTGAATACTCTTATGGAAAGGAGCAAAACCAATTCTTTATCTAAGGGAAAAAACGATGATGTTGGAGATAGTTATAACAAAATTGCTCTCAATAGCGGCATCAGAAAAGCTACAGTATCCGATACTTTTAATGCCAAATCTGCACCAAAATCTACTACTTTGATTAGAATTATAGAGGCTATGGGGTTTAAGGTTAGTGATTTTTCCAAAATATATGACTCTTTAAGAGATGAGGAGGTTTTGAATTTTAAAGCTAAATTGAAGGGCTAGATTTTTTATCCCGAGGTATATATTCATACTATTGATTTTGTAAATTTCACTAAAAAATATGATGCAAAAAATAATACTCCTTTTTTTATACTCAACCTTGCAATATACTTATGGACAAAGTACTACTGCATCTTACCCTTCCGGAATTTATGATACCTTTCAGGATTTTTTAAAAAAAGTACCTGCATCCGAAGAACATATAACGGTACAGGAAGATCGAAATATAATCAGTAATAATTTTAAAATTACGGATAGCCATGGAAAGAAAGTAAAAAATGCTTTCGCTGTTTCGGATGGGAAAGACTTATATATTCGTACTAACGCTATGAAAGATTACTTTACGAATTCACAGTTTGATAAACCTAATGCTGCCAATAAAGATTATTCCAAAGTCCATCTCAAAAAGGACAACTATTTGTATTTAGAATGTTTTTTTCAGAGCAAAGGAGCATCTACCTGGGGCGTCGGAAAGATTTATCTTTTGGGAATAATGTGTGATTTATCCAATTCCAGTTTTTCCATATTTAAAACAACAGAGGATTTAAACGCGTTTTTGAAGAGCGTTAATCTCCAACAATTAAGTACCGAAAACTCAAATCATAATCAATTAGATATTAACACGACAAGGAAAGCTATAATTCCACTTTTTGAGTAACTAATCTGCGTAAAAAGGATCGCAATTATCGAATTTCTCTTTCTATCATTTATCGAATTTACGAAGCCCTAAATATTAAAGTTTCCGAGTTTTTTGCTGCTGTTGAGAAAGAGTTTTCGGAAATTAAGATCAGGAAATAAAATCAGGAGTTTAGTACCTGTTTGAATTTTGGGCTGTTTTGTTTTAGGGAAGCCTACATTGTGTGTTCTTTTTATTTTATTCATATTCTGCTTTGTGAAATTCCAAAAGTTTATCAGTCAACAGATTTATCTCTTTTTTCTCTTTTAATTTAAAATTCGCAAACACTATTAGTCCCAAAACAACAAGCAAGATCGGTAAAATCCAATTTCCTTTAATTAAGGAAATTATTGAAATCAGAATTCCGAGGCCGAGTAAAAACTTCGCTAAAATATTCATCGGTGATTTAAAGTCAAATTTCAAATCATATTCTCCTGCGTTATTCAAAATTCCGATTAGTCTATGGTTATTTGGAAAACGATTTCACATTAGTTCAAACTTTTCTGGTCCGATATAACCGGTATAAAATCCGTTCACAATTAACTTATTCAGAATTCTCAAATTTTTATCACTTCTGGTTATCGTTCGTCTCATTTTCCAAGTTATTCAGTAGAATAGAGCCTACTACCCGAATTAATATATTTAATTATTAAATTTTGGATAGCAATCATACTATCTGCCAACACACAAATATATTTTTCCTCATGTTGCAGAAAAAACGTGGGTTTGTTCGGCATTTTGGGAGAAGATCAATGAGGTGATCTGCTAAGCCAGGGCTTTGGTACATTCCGGCGGAGCCGGAACACTCAGCCGCCTACGCTTGGGCTGTAGAAGTTTGCTCTTGCTATGCTGTAAAACCAAAATGGAGATAGCTGAGTGGTAGCCTTCAGTCCATTGTATCAAAGCCATTGGTACACTCCTCCGTCTTTACTTAAACCGTAAAAGTTTGTAATAAACTACATCAAAACAGCCAAAGCGGAGGTGGCTGAGTGACGGCCGCAGGTCGTTGTACCGAAGCCACCGTTTTCTTTCATTTCATCAAATTCCCTTTGAAATTTTCTCTTCAATCAAACTGGCTGAAATCTGTAATGCTTTAATACGTCTTTTCAATAATGTTTCCTGAGAAGAATTCTTTTTCACTTTATCTTTAGCTTTTTCACATTTATGGATTAAAGAGGTTATTGCCGTACGGGCTTCTTCCAATTCCATTTTGCTAAAGGTTATCTTCTCACCTGTTATATTGTTGTTCATTTCTTCGCTTTTCATTTTATTGGCAATACCGTCAGGGGTTTACAAACAGGGAAAACGATTTATTCGTCACCTTCTGTGATTTGTGCAATTAAATCTACCTCTAATTTAGCATCGGGTTCATACAACCTGCTTACCTGTACCCAACTGGCTGCCGGGAAGTCGCCCTGATAAAATTTTTTTCTTACCTCATTATATTTTTTCATGGTTTCTATATCCGTGGTGTAAAGTGTTTCTTTCACTACATTCTTCGAAGATGCTCCGAAAGCATTCAAACACTCTTCCAAGGTTTTGTATACTCCGGCTATACCATCCGGGCTTAAATCGGCTGTCGGAACACCGGAAATGTAGATCGTGTTACCAACTTTTACAACTTGTGTATATCCCGCACTCTCATTTTGTTTCCCGGGGCTGTCCCAATGCCATTTTTCTTTGACAATGGGGGGCTTTTCGTACCCGGTTTTCTCTACTTGTATTTTTGAGTCCGTATTATTATTACATCCGGTATTGCCAAATGCAAATACGATAAGACAAAATATTGCTATCCTTTTGTTCATACGGGAATTATTTAAGTCTGTATTATTGCGTGAGGTTTTACGTTAAGATCATTCAATACTACCGCAATTACCCCTAAAACACAAATATACACAATCCCTGTCCTCATTTTTTAGGATTGAGCGTTGGAGGATGCCGGTTAATACTTAGCACTCCGGTATTTCGGGGCCGGGGCTTCGGTACATTCCGGGCTATTCCCGGAACACTCAGCTGCCTTTGTGCAGGCTATAAAAGTTTGTTATAAGTTACATAAAAAAACAAAACGGAGGTGGCTGAGCACCAGCCGAAGGCTGGTGTACCGAAGCCACCGGGGACAGAACCATGGACGTTGCTTATTTTTCGGTTTTAATCTTTCAAATTAATCTCAAACAAACACACAGGTGCCTGGCTATAATGTCCTGGCAGCCCTGCCGTATCCTCAAGTTCAAACATCCCTAAAAAATCAAAACCCGAGTTTTTATAATGCTCAATCAACCGTACATTGTTTCCCGTAGTATCCAGTCTTACATATTGTTTTCCGGTAGATCTTGCGTATTCTTTAACCCACTCTACAATTTTCGCAACAAAGTTGTTGCCACGGAAGTCGGGGTTAGTTGCTATTCTATGAATATAAACGGCACTATCCTCATTCCTCTTTTCCCAGATCTGTTCATCACTGAAAGTAATTGCCCAGATACAGGCTACTTCATCATTAATAGTTATTTTCCATTGCCGGTTTTCACTGATCTCGCTTTCAATAAGCCCTCGTTCAAAGTCGGGCCATACGGTTACCTTTTTTTGTGCTTTTTGATAGTCCGAAGCAATTTTATATAATCGGAATATTTCGTCTATATCGTTGATTGTGCTATTGCTTATTATCATTTTTCTATCAATTATAATGTATTATTGCCTAAACTAAATGTTGTTACTAATACACAAATATACACAATCTTTGTCCTGTTTTTTTTAAGATTGAGCCCTGGAGAATGCCGGTTAATACATAGCGCTCTGGTATTTCGGGGCCGGGGCTTCGGTACATTCCGGGCTATGTCCGGAACACTCAGCCGCCTTTGTGCAGGCTATAAAAGTTTGTTATAAGTTACATAAAAAAACAAAAACGGAGGCGGTTGAGTGAGGGCCTTCAGGCCATTGTACCGAAGCCACCGGAACAGGAAAATCCTGCGTTAAAAAAAATAAAAAATGAAGGTAATTTATTACAGAATAAGTTAATATACTCATAATAAGATGCTTGTGAAAAGGATTTTTATTTATATTGTAGAATAAACCTAATCAATATCCACCGTTATGGACTCTGAAAATATGAACCTGAGGCGTCTTGTTTCCTTAATGGAAAAGATTCATACGGAAATCCGGAATTTACGCCGTCATCCCACCTTAGAAAAAAAGTATCTGGACAATGCAGATATCATACAAACCTTTAACATAAGTGCACGAACGCTGCGCCGTATGCGAAAAAACAAGGAAATTCCCTATGGCAAACTGGGTAAAAAATATCTGTATTCCAGAGAGATGATCGAAAAAAAGCTGAATAAAAAGTAATCTCCGGTCACATCTTCTTTTATTCCTTCTCTTATTCTTTTTCTTCACCGATATCCTACTCCGGTATAATTCCCATATCCTGACAGGTAATATAAGCTACCTTTCTCCGGGTTGTCTTCGGGTTACCTTCGGGTTACCTTCGGAAAAACATCTTTTTTTCCGAACAATACCCGGACAAGACCCGGACAAAACCCGAAGGAACGCCGTATTTGTACGGACAAAAACAGACAAATGCGGCCAAAACCGGACAAAAGCGGACACGTACATACAACCTGCTCCTAAGCTTTATATCTTACTGATTATTAACCATAAATATTTTTAGTATGGCAACAATTGTAAAGGGAATCCTGGGTGGGTTCTCAGGAAAAGTAGGTACTGTTGTCGGTGCTAACTGGCGTGGCAAGGACATTATCCGAAGCCGGCCTAAGCCCAGCAAAAAGCCACCTACGGACAAACAGGTGTTACAACAGTTGAAGTTTAAACTTGCTGTAACTTTCCTGCAACCTCTCAAAAGTATACAAAGCATGTATTTCGGTACTGAAAGAGGAGCAAAATCGAGAGTGAACCTGGCAGTCTCCTATACCATAGGGGAAGCCATGGAAGTGGTAAACGATATGCCGCAACTGGTATACAACAAGGTACTGGTTACCAAAGGCGACCTGGCGGGCTTCCAGAATGTGGCCCTGACACCGGAAGCCGGGGGGATATTTAACCTGGGCTGGGAAGACAATTCACAGCAGGGAAATGCCCTGGCTACCGACGTAGTAAACCTGGTGTGCTATTGCGAGGAAACGAGTGATTTTATCCTCTACCCGTCCCTTGCTGCCCGTAATGCGCTGTCCGCAACGGTCACCCTGCCCGATATTTATACGGGCAAGGAAATACAGGCCTGGTCGTATTTTAATAATGAGACCCAAACCCTGGCCTGCAACAGTCCGCACCTGGGTGCGTTTACCGTACTGTGAATGTAAAGAGGTTATTCGCAAGGATAGCCTCTTTTTTTAGATAGTATCTAGGCTGTATAAAGCCGGGGCTTCGGTACACCCCGGTCGGAGACCGGGGCACTCAGCCATCTTTGTACAGGCTGTTAAAGTTTGCTCTTGTTATGATATAAAAGCCTAAACGGAGGTGGCTGGGTGACGGCCTTCAGGCCGTCATACCGAAGTCACCGGGAATCTATGGCAAAAAAACATCCGCTCCCTAACTTAACCCATACATACTTCCTCCAAAACTCAGAACTCCGAACTCCAAAACTTCCCCCTTACAACAAGGAAAACAATATGGAAAACGCTCCCTTCAGCATTACCCTGAGCTTACTATAAGCTATACGCTTCTGTGCTTTTACCGTATTAATAGAAATGGATAAGGCCTGGGATATTTCATCGTTTTTATACCCTTTCAGGCTAAGGTTTATAATCTCTTTGCATTTATAAGGCAGCTTGTCTACGGCTTCCCGGATGATCTTGGAAGATTCTTCTAACAATACCTCCCTGGCAAAGAAGGCATCCGACTCCAGCTTTTTCAGGTCAGCGGCTTCGAGGGGGTTCTTGCTCCTGTATTCTTTACTTTTAAGGTAATCCAGCGACTTGTTTTTTACCGCAGTATACAGGTAAGATTTTGCAGCGCTCTCATCGCGGAAAGCAACCTCCATGTCCCAGACACGGATAAATACTTCCTGTACGATATCTTTGGAAAGTTCAATATCGTCCACGTATCTGCAGGCAAACAAACAGAGGGAATCATAAAAGGTGTTGAACAACACCTTGTATTTACGCATCGAGATTTTACGGGGGTTCGCGGATTTCAAAATCTCATAATTATTGGTTTTGCTGTCAGGTCAAAGGTTGAAACCCTGCATTAATTACGGCTATTTTAGTTTCCTTTCATGTTCCGGCCACCAATTCACCGTTAATCAAAGGTATGGTTTTTCACACCTATGGCATACCCGTGATAAAACAGGCTTTCGGCATGAAAGAAAATACCATGTCAGTAAACAGACCATATCATAATTACCATTTTAAATATTTAAATGATAATTTAAGATCATATTTTCAAAAATCGAATGAATTTAGTATTAAAATTTCAAATACCAAAATATCAGGTACAAATGACTATATCTTGTAAATAATATATGTGGTAATTTGAGAGAATACCCTACAGGGGAGAAACGGCTTGATAAGTTGGGGAGTTACAGAATGATTAAATAACTCAATAACCTAATTACTCACTTCCCTCAACTTTATTAATATTTGATTTTCGTACTTTTGCCATATGGAAGAGAAAGAGACACTTGAGGAATATTACGCCCATAGTTTCAAACAGATACCGGACGACCTGTTATCTGCCTCGGGGGCTGTGGCACATTTTAATATACTCAAAAGGGATAACTGTTTTACCGCGCTCAGTTTTACCCGGAGGGATTATTATAAAATAGTCCTTACCCGCGGGAATGCGGTCCTGTATACGGAAAAAGGGGAAGTGATTATCGACAGGCCCGCCCTGTTCTTTTCGGACCGCAGTATCCGCTATGGCTGGCAGAATACCGGGGACGGGCAGGATGGTTTTACCTGTTTGTTCAACGAATACTTTGCCACACCGGGACTCCGGAAAGCTTTCCGGAAACTATTCTCTTTATTCCAGGACGACATTTACCCCTTTTTGTTTCTCACCGATGGCCAGTACCGGCAGTTAGAGCAGTATTTTAGCCTGATGCGAAATGAATATTGCAGTAATTTTGCCTATAAGGACCGTATGTTGCGCGACCTGCTTAACCTTATTATTTATACGGGAATAAAAATAAAAACATCGGACAAGAAAGAATTTCCGGGGATACATCACCGCGACCTGGTAACACGGTTCATGGAAGTTCTGGACAACCAGTTCCCCATAGAATCGCCCGCAGCTTCCTTAAAAATAAAAACCCCGGCGGACTATGCGGACCTCCTGCATATCCACGTAAACCACCTGAACCACAGCATAAAGGCACAAACAGGAAAAACCACTTCCGAATTGATACGGGAGCGGATCCTTACGGAAGCCATGAACCTGCTTCGGTACAGCGACTGGCGCATCTTTGAAATAGGCAACAGCCTGGGTTTCGAATACCCGCAACACTTCAATTCGTTCTTTAAAAAGCATACGGGGATAAGTCCGAAGCAATACAAAACAGGTGTCCCCGATAATATTTGATTTGTTTAACTTTTGATTTGAATTCTTTATTTTTTCATCGGGTAAGTACAGATAATTTTGTCCTGTAAAAACGCTTCGGATTTACCTGCTATGAAAGTATACGATAAAAAGTACGAAAGGATCAGTACGATCTCCATATTTTTACTTATTCCGCTTTCGGGACTCGCAACGGATATTTTCCTGCCTTCTTTCCCGGAAATGCAGGAAATGCTGTTAACAGACAGTAAAGGGATACAGATGACGCTGAGTTGTTTCCTGGTGAGTTACGGGATTTCGCTGCTGGCAGCCGGAAGCCTGGTAGACAGTTTCGGGCGGTATAAGCTGGTCCTGGCCTCTTTGCTGCTGTTTTCGCTCAGCAGTTTTGCCATTGCCATTGTGCACAACATCTACCTCATCTATGCCATGCGCGTATTGCAGGGTATTACCACGGCTTTTATTGTCGTGGGAAAAAGGGCTTTCCTGGTGGATATCTACAAGGGTAAAAAATTGCAGCATTACACCAGCCTTTTGACCATCATCTGGTCCATGGCCCCGATTTCCGCTCCGTTTATTGGAGGGTACCTGCAAAAAGGGTTCGGGTGGACATCGAGTTTTTATTTTCTCGGCTTCTATGCCCTGGTGATGTTGTTTGTCGAATGGTTTTTCTCAGGCGAAGCCTTTACCGGGTTCACGGCATTTAAGCGGAAAAGTTTGGTCTCCACCTATAAGACCGTGCTTAAAGCCCCGGACTTTTCTACAGGGCTGGTCATTCTAGGTCTTACATACGGCATGGTTATGGTATTTGCCATGTCTGCCCCCTTCCTCGTAGAAAACCACTTCCATTTCTCTCCCGTGGTCACGGGCTACTGCGCCCTGCTTTCCGGGGTGGGGATCATGAGTGGCGGTATACTGGGGCGCTCCCTGAGCACATACCCCTTTCTGCGGAAATTGTTTTTCGGGGTGGCTATGGAAATTGTTATTGCCCTGCTGATGTTCGGTACGGGTAAATTTGTTTCCAATATTTATGTCTTTGCAGGGTTTGTATATCTCCTCCACCTCTTCAACGGGTTCCTGTACAATGTATATTTTACGTATTGCCTGACAAGATTCCCGGAATATGCAGGGGTGACCAACGGGCTTACCAGCGGGGCCAGCTACCTGGTAACCTCCGTGGCAAGTTATGCCGTGGTAAGCGTATTGCATATTCAAAACCAACCGGGAATGGCCCTGAGTTATGTTATATTGTCCTTATGCATCCTTGCGCTGCTCTTTTTCCTGAGGAATATTGTTAAAAAGCGAAGTTTGTCCGGAAAAAAGGTTATCAGTTGAGGAACCCGGGGGGCTTTAGTAGAGTGTTGACTACTGTGTGACCTCGCTTTATTTAATGTGAATAAGGCTTAAGCCTTCTGAATTACAAGCACTCAACCTGGTTATTTTAAACATTTTAAAAACCTCCTCCCCTGACATCTGGACCATGGGGATGAAAATGGGAGTTTTTTCCTATCCCTTACTCACATTTATTTACCCTAATTCCGGGTACGGTTTTCATTCTGCTACTTTTTTGTAGACCAATGACCCTGTCAAAAGCGTATCCCCCCGGATTTCAAAATCCCTTGTCAGGACCCCAAGGTGGGTGGAGTAACCATCCCCTTTCTTGTTCTTGTAAACTTTTCCGTTCAATATCCCCCATTCAAACAGGTAGCGGTTCTCTTTTTTCTCAATGGAAATCACCGGCCAGCCTTCGGAATTTTTATAGGTGCCCGTAATGTCATCATTTCCCCTGCTTCCGACCAGAAGTTGTAGACCGGTGGGATAGGAGATTTCATCCTCTTTTTTAAAACTTTCGTCAAACTTTGGCTTTTCACTCTTAAAAATACTGTCGGCAGGCATGGAACGGACCAGGTTATAGGCATAATTGGCCATTAAGTGAGGCAGCAAATACGCCCTGCTGTCATTGGAGAAGGCAATAATTCCGATCTTTTTAGCGGGTATAAATGACATATGAAAGCTTATTCCTGCCAACCCTCCGAAACGTGTCAGGATTCTTTCCCCGTGATATTCGGCGATATCCCAACCTAAACTATATCCTGAGCGGTGGTACGTAAAATATTCCTTGTCCTGTGCCGTGGTCGGCGCATGAAGTTCCGTCCAGTTTTTCTTATCCAGCAAAACGGTGTCTTTCCTGATATTTGCACTTAACCACCCGGAAAGGTCGTTGACGGTTGAGATTATTCCTCCTGCTGCGTGCATTGTGATGTCTTTTTTATAAAATCCACGCGCTACAACTCCCTGTTTTCCGGAAATGGTAAGTGAAGGACGGATATCTTCCGGGTTAAAATCGCTGACGTCCGCACTTGTATTCTCCATTTTCAAGGGGGCGAAAATACAGTCTTTCATTTGGGTTTTCCACGTTTTTCCCGTGGTACTTTCTACCACCATTCCGGCAATAACCGGACCTACATTCGAATAGCGGAACTTGCCCGACGGATCAAAAAGGAAGTCCGAGTTTAAATCGTGGATCAACTCCTCGTTTTTACCACCATACCCCAGGTATGCCGTTTTCCATGTCATCCTGGTACTAAATGTGCCATGCGTATGATTTAAGAGGTCTTTGATGTTGATTTTTTTCGTGTCTACACGATTATCGTAGGTTAGTTGTGGAAGATAATCATTAAGTGATCTGTTTAAATCGAGTATTTTTCTTTTCTCCAGTATTTTTAGCAGTGTACCTGTGAATGCCTTTGTAGCGGAAGCAATGTAAATGGGCGAACCGGTATGAAGCGGGGATTTTCCGCCGCCTGAAACCTCCCTGTTAAAAGCAAATGAATAGGCTAATCCGTTTTCATCAACCACAGCAAGGATGAAATCCCCTAAAAGCCCTTTTTCTTTATAAAGCCCCTTTACCCGGTTTTCGAATTTTGATGAGAACAGCGGATTTTCCTGCCGGAACTTTTTCTGGTTTTGAGAGGACACTTCTTTGCCTGGCTTGCAGGAAAATACCATCAGCAGGAACAGCGCCAGAAATCCAGCCCTGTATATCTGGTTTATTTTAATCATTTTTTACGGTTTTACCTCGGTAAGACTGTAAAAGTTTCCGGGAGGTTACAGTTTTTACGCATATTGTTCGCTGCCATGCGTATAATGAACATGAATGATATTTAAGTCTTATTATCGAGATGAAGAGGGAACCCTTTTTTTATCCATTATTCACGTTAATGAGTATGATCAGGCTGGATGAGAGAGCCGGAAAGACAATGAGTGTCACAGGCTTAATAGCATACGCTTCTTTGCAAGGGGCATTGGCCATATGCGGAAAACCCGGTACTTGTTTAAACGCAGCGGAAACAAGTACCGGGTTTGTTTGTTTTAACCGGTAAGCCGCGTCCGACCTTTACCCTGTAAAAGATGTGCAACCCTGTAACGAAAACCGTCAGTTAAAATCCACCATAGCCTTTATGACATTGTTTTGGGGGTCGAGCCATTGGTCGAAATTCGCTATCATTTCGGTATAGTGTGCCCTGTGGGTCACAAAAGCCTCTACCGGGAACTCCCTGATGTGAGCTATGACATACTCAAAATCTTCCAGGGTGGCATTCCGGCTGCACATAAGGGTTGTTTCTTTAGCGTGTATCTTCGGGTGGTTGAATACCAGGTCTTCCTTGGAAAGTCCCACAAGGATATACCTTCCGCCATGTGCCATATAATCCGTACCACTTTCCAGGGCCCTTTTGTTCCCTGTGGCATCAAAGACAGCAGTGGCAAGGTCGCCGTCGGTAATATGGCTTATCCCGGCAACAGGGTCTTCGGAGACATGAAACACATGGTCGGCACCGGCTATATTCCGTGCAAATTCCAGACGGGTCTGTACGGCATCTATGGCAATAACCCTGGCGCCGGCTATTTTAGCCAGTTTTATGATACCGAGCCCTATGGGGCCACAGCCAATGACCACAACGGTTTCATTGGCCTCCAGGGCTGCGCGGCGAATGGCATGTGCCCCTATGGCCAGGGGCTCCACTATGGCCATTTCGTCATAGGATAATCCTTCTACGGGGATCAACAGGTCATTACGGACCACGATCTCTTCCTGCATACCGCCATCGGCATGTACACCGAGTACCCGGATATCCGTACAGCAATTGGTCTTGCCTTTACGACAGGCGATACAGTCTCCACAGCTTATGTAAGGCATAACGATAACTTTATCGCCTGTCTGCAATCCCCTGTCGTTCTTCCCGGTTTCAATAATCCCGGCCGCCAGCTCGTGCCCCAGTACCCGCGGGTACTGAAAAAAGGCCTGGTTACCGGCATAGGCATGCAGATCGGTACCACAGATCCCCACTTTGTGTATTTTAAGCAGGCTGTGCCCTTCTTTGATCTCCGGCCGGTCCTTATCCCCCAGCACAAACTTCCCGGGGGTCTCACATACTATATATTTCATTTTAGTTTCAGGTTTCAAGTTACAGATTACGTTTCAAGTTACAGGTTACAGGTTTCAAGTTTACATGTTGGCCTTGCCTGAATAAGGTTGCAAAGCTCCCCACGGAGGTGGCTGAGTAACAGCCGCAGACTGTTGTACCGAATCCACCGGCATTGTAAGTTCCGTATTTATTTTATATTTAACACTATTTCTGTGGGCTCCAGTCCTTCCGAACGGGCTTTAAGGACAGCTTTTTCCCCGCTTCCGTCAGATTGCAGGATAACCAGGCACTTGCCGTTAAACGCTTTCTTTTCCGGGGCTTTCATCGAAGTGGTATCGGCCTGGTAACCATTGTCCACCCCCGCTATTTTTGCGCCGCCACTGACGTCGAAATATACGTTATTTTTTGTTTCGGGGACTAAGTTCCCTTCCTTATCTACTACATTCACCGTTATGAAACACAATGATTCTTTATTTTTTCTTAAATAGTCCTTATCGGGTTGTAACTGCAATGCCGCAGCTTCTCCCGCGGTCCGGACCTCTTTCTCCAGGACCACTTCGCCGCCTTTCCTGGACACAGCTTTCAGGGTACCCGGAGCATAAGGCACGCGCCACATTACATGGAACTCTCCTTTCTTTTTGGATTTTTTACCGAGTGATTTGCCGTTGAGAAAAAGTTCTACCTCATCGGCACGGTTATAATAGGTCCATACATCCACCTCCTGTCCTTCTTTCCAGTTCCAGTGCGGAAAAACGTGCAATACGGGCTTGTCCGTCCATTCGCTCTGGTACATATAATACACATCTTTGGGAAATCCGGCCAGGTCTACTATACCGTAATAGGAACTCCGAGCGGGATAATCGGGATATGGCACAGGTTCGCCGAGAAAGTCGATCCCTGCCCAGATAAATATCCCGGATATAAAATCGAGATTTTTGACCACTTTCCAGGTTTCTTCATGGGTAGCGCCCCAGTAGGCCGTAACCTGGTCGTAAGCCGATACGGTATGATCCGCATGGCCTTCGAAAGGCGCATCGAATGCCTCAGGCCAATGCATGATACTGTCCGACGGCATGTCGTAACAGCCCCTGGTGGCAAGGCCCGAGACATTTTCCGATGCAATAAAGCGGGCTCCCGGAAAACGGTCGGGGAGATCTTCATAGGCATCTATTTTATAATTGAACCCCAGAAGATCCAGGGCCCCCGACTGATAAATGAAGTTCTTTTCGGGGTTGTTTTCGGTGAGTGCGCTTGTTACGGGCCGGGTGGTGTCCAGTGCCTTTACAATAGCAGTAAGCTCACGGGTAATGGTAATCCCGGTACTGTCAAACTGTTCACGGATCTCATTGCCTATGCTCCACATCATTACGGAGGGGTGGTTCCGGTCGCGCTTTATAAAATCCTGCAGGTCTCTCTTATGCCAGGTATCCCAATCGGTATGGTAGTCTTCTTTTACCTTTTTCTTTTTCCAGGAATCAAAAGCTTCATCCTGTACGATAAGGCCCATTTCGTCACACAGGCGCAGTAATACCGAAGAGTGCGGGTTATGCGCGGTACGGATGGCATTAGCCCCCATTTCCTTCATGAGCCCGAGTTTCCGCCGGAGGGCATCTTCGTAAACGGCCGCCCCCAGGGCCCCGGAGTCGTGATGCAGGCATACACCCAGTATCTTCATCGGTTTGCCATTAAGGGAAAATCCTTTTTCGGCATCAAAATCAAAATAACGGATCCCGAGCGGGGTTTCGTAATCGTCCGTCTTCTCGTCACCCTCATACACCCTGGTGTGTACCTTGTACATGTAGGGAGCTTCGACACTCCACAATTGCGGGTTTTCCACGGTCATGTTCTGTTGCACGGTAACAGCCTGCCCGGGAGCAACGGTACGGGACACGGTAGTAAAGGCCACGCTACGGCCTGAACCATCCATGATCTCGGAAGCTACTTTCAGTTTTTTTTCTTCTGTATTTTTATTGATTATTTCCACTTCCATGACCACTCTGGCCGAATCTCCGGAAATTTCCGGGGTGGTTACATATGTTCCCTGCGGTGCCACGTGTAACTTGCCGGTGGCCACCAGCTTTACATCGCGATAGATACCGGAACCGGTGTACCAGCGCGAATTGGGTTGCCGTGAATTATCGGCTTTTACCACCAGTACGTTATCCTTTTCGCCAAACTGCAGATAGGGACCGAGATCATACCCGAAAGAGATGTAACCATTAGCCCTCTTCCCCAGGCTATGCCCGTTGATCCATACTTCACTGTTACGGTATATCCCCCCGAATTCCACCCGCACCACCTTGTCTTTCCAATCCGCGGGTACTTTAAAGATCTTACGGTACCACCCTGTTCCCGTAGGCAGCGCTCCACCGGCAGTACCTGCAGGATGGTCTTCGGAAAAGTTTCCTTCTATGCTCCAGTCGTGGGGCAGATCGAGTACACGCCAGGAACTGTCGTCGTATTCCACGGCAGAAGCATTGAGGGTATCACCCAGCCGGAATTTCCAGCTTTCATTGAAGTCCTGAATGATCCGAGCCGGTTCTTCTTCGGTATGACAGCCAAAGAGGATCATAGCTATAGCCAGGTAAAACAGGTTTTTGGTTGTTTTTATCATAGTATTGGTTACATTACAAGTTTCAGGTTCCAAGTTCCAGGTTCCAAGTTCCAAGTTCCAGGTTCCAGGTTCCAAGTTCCAGGTTTCAGGTTCCCGAGCCGAAGGGCAGGTTACAGTTATTGCACAGAGATACTCAAAGACACCCAGAGGTTCACAGAGCGTATTTACAAATACCAGGATAAGTTTTTTCTTCTCTTCTCTAAAGTCTAAAATCTCATCTCTCCCCTATTGGAATTCCATTTTATCCAGTCGCAATCGGCTGAGATCGGGGGCGGACAGCCGTATTTTATAGGTCCCTGCATTGATGTACCCCCCGGTAGTGGTATTAAGTATCTTCCACTTGACACCCGCCACCGGGAAACTGATATCATCATCACGAAGCATAATACCGTCAGAGGATTCTATTTGCAACCGCACTTTTATAGCTTCGGCATTGGTATTCATATACCGGAACCGCAACAGGTATTCCCCGGCCAGTCCCGGGTTTACCTCCCAGGTGATGCTGTTGTCCCCGTTTTTTACAAAAGTTACGTAATCTTCTTTTTTAAAATGTCCGCGTTCGGGCTCCTTACCGGATATGGCAGCCTCCTCGGCTTCGAAAGTAAAGACGGGACGCGAGTTGTCATCTTCTCCCATATCGTATTCCGGAACCACCACTATACTGTACATAGAGGCGGGTTT
>NZ_RJTM01000043.1 GCF_003725735.1 Sinomicrobium pectinilyticum
CCTGCAATACTCCCGTTTTTTCCGAAAGCGATGTTTTCTCCCCGGCTTGCCTTACGATAGCATACGGTATATTCTCCACCTTCTCCATTTGCCGCGACATCGTCTGTTTTTTCATATTCCTTGAGCCACGCGGGTAAACGGGTTACCCGGCTGTCCATAAGAACATAAATCCCGGAAGCTTTCAGGGTTACGAAACTACCTTGGAATTCCCTGTCTGCAAGTGATTTTGAAAAACGAAGGCGATCTGCCCCGAAAAGCCGGTAAGGCAGTCCGGAAAAAGTTGCAGGGCTGTCGGTATATACCTTCTGCCCCAGGTCTGACCAACTGACCAGTTCATAGTTTCCATCAGCCACGGCACTGGTCCTTATCCCGGTGATGTTGGGCGGAGACGCCGGTGCAGGGCCGGTCCCGGGATTATCCGCAGCAATGGCTATGCCTGCTATAATGGCCTGCCCGGAAGTAATTTCGGGAAATGATATTTTAATCTTTCCATGTGCGGAGCGGACCCTGAAAGTCTTTTTCACAGCACTGTCGTGCCCGGCTTCTTTCCAGATATCGAAATTACGGAGTACGGTACTGTCATTAACGGTTATATCGAAGTTGCGCCAGTTACTGCAATCGGCCTGCATTCCTGTTCCGTACCAGGGTTCGGTAAAATACAGCATTACCGTATACTCTCCCTCAGGTACGGGAAACTCATAACGAAGCCTGTCCATACCATAACGATAATGCTGAAACAGGGGCCAGTTGGCCGTACCGGACACGGGGTCGAAAGTCCTGCCCTGGCTGGCATAGAAATCGGGAAGGTTGTCAAAATCATCGGTCCAGGAAAGCGACCCCCAGGTGTTGTCCGCACCCTTATGTACATCGGCGGCCCATACATTGCCATAGGTATCGGTATATTCCGGTCCGCCTGCATTGACACGGTACAGGTAGTTTTTACCCTCTTCGGGCAGGAGGATATCGCCGGGGGCTTCTTTCCGTTGCTCCAGGCCGGGAGCTTCGGGAAGGTGATGAAGCATTACCATGTCCGTCACAACTTTCCGCCCTTTCTCATACCCCACGGCATACAGTACATTATACTTTACAGGTATGTTATCCCATTGAAAATGTTTCCCCCGGCCCGGATTTTTCTTTCTGCCAAGGGAAACCTTACCGGTATCGTTAAACAGTTCTACTTCCTCACAGTTAGAATACACCACAATACTATCCTTCGTACCGGCGCTCGTCCACCTGTCCGGCCAGGAGTGCGATACGATATAGGCCATTGGGTTTTTATCCGCCGGGACGTAGTTGGCCATATACATATAATAGGCATCGAGAGGTTCTCCCCATACGGTAAACAGGCCCTTGTAGTTTACCGGGCCTACACGGTCTATATCCCGCCATCCTTCCCCGTTCTGAATACGGCCGGGATTTTCGTGGGAGGAGAACAACCACTGAAACTGTCCGGCTACTTTATCTTTTGCGGATTCGGCCTGTGCTACCTTGATCTCCATAAGCTGGGAAAAGCGCTCTTCGGTATAATCTCCTTTCTGTCGGAAAGGGCCTTCGCCATGCAACCCGGCAGTGCGCCAGGCGCCATACTCGCCATTGAGCCATTCTTTGCTGAGCTCGGCCCCGTAGTTGAACGGATCTCCTCCGTAGGTACCCGACCAGTTTTGTACTACATTCCAATCTGTCCCTTCTCCCCCGTTACAGGTCGTAACCAGTCTTTGGGCGGATGCGGTCGGGTCCAGTTGCCGTATGATTTCCGTACATTCCCGTGCAAATGCTTCGGGAATGACACTTTCGTTCTGTAATCCCCAGAGTACCACGGAAGGGCTGTTCCTCCGTTCGCGTATCCATTGTTTCAGGAGTTTTTTAAAGTTTTCGCGAAATTCCGGGGTGTCGTACCAGATATGTGCCGAAAACTGGCTCCAGAACAGTAATCCCTCCTGGTCCAGATGCTGCTGGTACCGCAGGTTATGCGGCTGATGTGCTTCGCGGAAGGCGTTAAACCCGGCAGCCTTGACCTGGTCTATACGTGCCTCAACCTGTGTTGCGGTAAAGGCATGGCTTTTACCCGTCAGATGTTCGTATTCGCAGGTGCCGTTGATAAACAACGGTTTGCCGTTGAGATAAAAGCGCCCGTCGTCTCCTTCTCTACCTGCCGGCCAGCTGATCCAGCGTATACCATAAGGAGTGTCTACACTGTCTACAACCTTTCCGTCCTCCTTAATGACAGTGGACAACCGATACAAATAAGGGTTTTCGGGCGACCACAAATACGGGTGCTCTACTTCGAGTTCTGTTTTTCCGGTCTCCAGGACTTCTCCCTTTTTCAGCGATATGTCCTGAACGGACCTGGCCACGACATTGTCCATACTGTCCCGCAACGTATGTTCCAGTTGTATCCGGGCGTGTTTTTTACGGTAATTGTGTATTTCTGCCGTTACCCGGAGCCGGGCTTTTGCTTCGGATATCTTTTCACTGTTCCAGATATGTACACCGAACGGCTCTATACGGATATCCCCGGTAACGACAAGCGATACGGGACGGAATATCCCCATGGGCTGGGAGCCTTCGGAAAAGCCCCATTCACCGGAACATCCGCCACATACCCAGGGCAGGTCGGTAATAAAGGAGGGATGCCCGGCTTTTACGGCTATGATATTGGGTTTCCCCGCATGTATAACATCGGTAATATCCAGGGTGAACGTGGTTCGCCCACCCTGGTGTTCTCCTGCTTTCTGCCCGTTTACCCACACGGTAGCATAAGACCCGACACCTTCGAAGAACAGGAAATAGCGCTTGTTCTTTTCTTTCTTGTCCAGCAACAATTCGCGGCGGTACCAGGCCGTACCGTGACGGTTACCGTGCTTCATACGCCGGTATCCTTCGTAACGGTCCCAGTTGTGCGGTACGTTTACCTGCTGCCAGTTGCTGTCTTTATAATTGTTTCGGATAAAGGATGCTTCTCCGACCGTATCGTGACTTTCCCTGGCTATTGTTTTCCAATCTGCATTCAAGGAAATGACCCGGCGGACGAATTTTTCCTGTCCGGCAGACATTCCCGGAATGCAGCACCATAAACATATTAAAGCTAGTATTTTGTACATTTTTTTAATTTATAGTTGGACGGGTTTCGGGTTGCAAGTTCCAGGTTGCAGGTTGCAGGTTCCAGGTTGCAGGTTTCAAGTTGCAGGTTTCAAGTTGCAGGTTTCAAGTTGCAGCCATGGCGGAGGCGGCTGAGTGTTCCGGCTTTGCCGGAATGTATCGAAGCCCGGGTTGCCTGATAACTCATTAACCCAATAACTAATAAAACAACCAATCTATGGCTTTCTTCTCATCTGCCCCGACGAGCCCGGCGTCACGGTCTTTGATCTCCTGCTCCGCATCTATAAACCCGAGAATAAGGGCCCGGCCTTTGTCCAGCACCAGTTCGTTATCGCCGGCATCGAATGTATAGGTATGTATGTTTATTCTCGGCATATCTTTTACTTCCATTGCATTGGCTATGACTACTTCGGCTTCTCCCCGCAGGTTACCTGCCGCATTGGTTTCGAGTACGGGGGGTAATAAAAACCGCTTTTGATCGGTATTGAAGTACCCGACCACTACCTTTACCGGCTTGTCATTCCGAAATTTAAGGCGTGTACCCCGTTCTATCTGCTCTTCCTGCGATATACATACGCCTTTGAGCGCTTTAAGTTCGCCAGCTATCGCTGTAGCGGGTATTCCTTCATATACCTGCTGACCCTTCTTTACCGCATATCTTTTTGCTTCCTGTTGTAAGGTTACTTCTGCAGATATCCACGGCTTTACTTCTTCTTTCCGGAGTTTTCCGTCTTCGGATGCTTTAAGCCTTTCTATGTTTCTTTGAAGGTTAGCCAGTTCTCTTTCGTATAGCGGCAGCATTTCTTCCCAGGTTTTGTGCTTGCCATCGTCTCCGCCTATCGGTATACGTCTTTGTGCGGTTTGCATACTGTTAGCATACAAGTAATTATCTTTAGTTAATTCTACTAATTCTTTATAGTGCACTATACTCTTTTCCAGCGGCTCTACGGCCTTTTCCAGGTCGATCAGGTCTTCGGAATTCTGGTACCGCAGTACGTGCTGCATGGATTTTACTTTCCACGAGAAGAAATTGGCAAAGGCCCTGTAGCAATACATATCGTTTTTAAGCCGTCCAAACTCTCGCTTGTTCTTAGTGACCCCGGCTTCGGCCTTTTCTATGGCCTCTACCGCTTTTTCTCCGTGTGCCGTGATTTCATTGATGATCTGTACGGGGGTCTCCCCGGTATGCTCCTCTCCTTTCCATTCTTTTTCGGCATACTCTATCAGCTTTTCCCCGACGGGGCCGCAGGATTCGTAAAACCCGGGATAAATATGGTATTTATATGGGTTCACCAATTGGCTGGCAAGCATACCGAGCAGCAGGGTTTGCCTGTTACCCTCGGTAATACCGAACCTTCTCAGCGTTTTCGGGGCTATTTCACCGGATTCTTCGTAGGCATCGAGAATGGCCTCGCCCTGTTCCCTGCCGGTCCCGTACATATCGGCCAGCATATTTCCCCAGTATGCTATTTCGTCTGCCCTTTTTCTTTCGCTTTTCCAGGCGTACCGCGCCCATGCTTTATACCATATCCAATCGCGCTCCATTTCGAGCAAACGGGGCTCGGTTTTATCGGCGGTATACGGCCAGTCCCAATAGGACGCCTGCGGGTAAAGGTGCAGTGCATTGGCCCCGTGAACGTGGTGCATCGCGAGTATGCTTTTCTGAATAAAGTCGGGCGAACCGTAACGGAAAGGTTCCAGGTTGGCCAGAATATGTACATTGGAAATGTGTACGGAACCCGCCTGGCTGAGTTTCTTGTGGATCTCCGACCACGGGCCGCGGGGCTCGTAAGTGGTGAGTGATTCCCCGTTATATTTATGGGTGGTATACAGGTTGCTGTACAGGGGCAGTGCGTGCTTCATAACCAACGGCACATCGGTGTCATGTGCCCTGAGAATAATGGGGGGCTCATCGGTCCTGCCCAAAGCTTTTAAACCGTCTTTAACCCCGGGAATGATGGTTTCGGTAAACCATTCCACATCGGTCTCTTTACCGCTCATGGCCTCTCCGAGGGCTACCAGAAGCCCTACGTTGGGATACTTCTCTATAAAAGCGGCAATGGACTTACGTGTATAATCGGCAATCAGCGGCGTTATGGGACGCTGCCTGTCCTGGGTTTTGATATCGTAGTGTTCGGCAAAGGGTTTGGATACGATAATGTTATAGAACATCTGTATTACCCAGATGCCCCTTTTGTTAGCTTCTTCGGTAAGGAAACGAAAGATCTCCTCGTTTTTTTTAAAGGTTTCTTCGTCTACTTCTACGGCAAAAGGATAGTCTTTCAGTTTTACCAGGGAGGCAAAAGGGTGGCCGTTCCACAGGTAAAGGGAGTTCATCCTGTTCTCCACCATATTGTCAAGGTATTTTATCCACAGGTCTTTATCGTAAAACCAGGGAAAGGTTTCCGAGGTATAGGGGTATTCGTATACGGTTCTCCCGGGAAGATAGGTGGGTTTCTGTACCCCGATACAACTACCGCGAAGCACCATTTCGGGAGCATCGGAGAAATCGAGCGTAAAGTCGACCTCACCGGATTCCCTGACCCTGTCCGCTATTTCCAATGCACCGTACAGCGCCCCGGACGGATCTGCACCTTCTACCTGCAACCCGTTTTTTGTTGCCGCAATGCGGAAACCTTCTTTCCGGAGCGAAGCATCTCCGGCATTCCGGATATAAATGGTTTTTACCTTCCCGGAAACCAGTGTGGTATCGGATGAAATACCGGTCTTATAACCTGCTTCCTGCAATGCTTCCGAGAGTTTCTCCACTCCGAATTGTATTCTCGGGGAGGCATTATCGTCGTATATGATGGTTACCTGCTTTTGCCGGGAACAGGACAGGAATATTATACTCAGAATAAGGAAAAAATACGGTATGTATGACCGGGTTTGTTGCATTTTGGTTTTATATTACAGGTTACAAGTTACAAGTTGCAGGTTGCAGGTTGCAGGTTTGTCGAAACGGAGGCGGCTGAGTGTTCCGGCGGAGCCGGAATGTACCGAAGCCCGAAGCCCCGGGTTGGTTGGAGGCACTCGTTGCAAACGAGCGCCAGGGGGTCTTACATCTAAAATCACGTTTTTACTGAAATACAGATTTCAGATAGGCTACATTGGCACCGTAGTTGGCTTTTACGTTCCTTACCATATTTACGTCCCTTGATCTTTCTACGATAAGCCATCCTTCCCACTTCATTTTGTCGAGGGTATGTTTTATGCCGGGCATATTTACCTGTTTATCGTTTTCCAGCCATACACCGTCCGTATTGGAACAGTGTATCTGGGCAATATGCTTTTTTCCGAGTATGCGAAGTTCCTTGCTGATATCTTTTCCATGTTTTATGGCATTGGCAAAATTGAAGGAACTTTTGATGTGGGGAGAATTAACTTCTTCCAGGAACTTCTTTTCTTCGGTGGCATCAAAAGAGGTTTCCACGGCGATAATCCCATCTATTTTACCTGCTTTTTCTCCGGCGCTTCGAAGTCTTTCCACGATTTTGGGGCGCAATTCGGGGTATTTTACCATATCGCCCTGTACACCGAGGGGCAAAAAGGCTATGTTGACATTCATTGCTTTCATGGTATTTACGCAATCCTGTACCATGCGGTCTACCGTAGGGCGTTCGGCAAAGGACTGGGCATAAAACCCGGACATGGCTACGGAACTGATATCCACACCGGTACTCCGGGAGGCTTCGAGGAACTGTTTTACCATGGCAGGATCGGACAGTTTACTGTCAAAAGTTTCCCTGGAGCCCAGTCCGCCCATATCCAGTTCTATACCGTCGGCATGGATCTCTTCGGCTAAGGAAAAGGCACTGAGCTTTTGTCTTTTAAGTATCATCCAGTCACAAACGGCTATTTTATACCGCTGCTTTCCGGTATTTGCGGTAAGTGCGTGTAAGGGGTTAGTGCATGCTCCGGCCACCACTATCCCCGCCGTAGCCAGGGAAGCGGTTTTCAGGAAGTCCCTGCGGTGGTTCTTTTTATGTTGGTTTTTCATTATTCGGGTTTTTTGGGTACTGGTTACGGTCGGTGGCTTCGATACACCCGTAGCTTCGCTCGGGCACTCAGCCACCTTTGTTCAATATACTTGTAGCTACGCTCAGACACTCAGCCACTTCTGTTCTGTCTTTTTCAGATTCTCTATAAGATTACAACGATGCTCCCAAGGAGGCTGAGTTTTCCGGCTCCTGGTCGGAATGTACCGAAACCCCAGGCCATATACCATTCTCTATAGGGTAAGACACCATTTTATCGGGGTCTACCTTTACGTATTTTATCTTTTCCCGTCTCCAGGTATAAACAATATGGATCATACCGTCCGCCCCCTGGATCACGGAGGGATAGGAATACTGACTGATCTCGGAATCTTCGAGAATCAGGGATGCTTCCCAGTTTACACCATCATCGGATAAGGAGACGTGCAAGGGCGTTCTCGGCCCTTTTACTTTTCCGTCCGGCGGCAACACGTGATTATATACCAGGAGATGCCTCCCGTCCTGCAGGGTTACGGCATCAGTACCCGAATTGTTATTCGGCAGGCTGAGCAACTCCCAGTCTGACCAGGTTTCTCCGTAGTCTTCGGACCACGACGTGGCCAGTGCCCTGTTCCGCGTGCGGCAAATGATCTGCAGTTTTCCGTTACCATGTGTAAGCACGCTGGGCTGAATGGCATTTATGGGTTCCGGTCCCCTGGGTATGGTATCGGTCATGCTCCACGTTTTTCCGAAATCGGAGGTGATCTCCATACGTACGTGCCAGCCGTTACCTTCGGTACTGGTTGGGCACACGAGGTTACCGTTTTCGACCAGGACGGGTTTATTCTTTACAGGCCCTATATAGCCATCGGGCAGTTCTTCGGGCTCGGACCAGGTCTTTCCGCCATCGGAAGAACTCATTTTTAACCCCCACCATTCGGAAGGTTTGGGACCTATTTTGTAGAACAGCAACAGGTCGCCGTTGGGAACCTGGTACAGGACGGGATTCCACGAAGGATAACGCAGGGTATCGTTAATAACGCCATTGGCCACTTCCACAGGTGTGCTCCAGCTGTCGCCGGTCTTACGGCTTACCCATACCCCCACATCGGGATTGCGCTCTTTGGTGCCACCGAACCATGCGGCCACCAATCCGTCCGGGGTTTCGGCTATAGTGGCGGCATGACAGGAAGGATATGGCGCTTCTTCGTAAATAAATTCGTCTGTTACGATACCTTTTCTCCAGGTTTCGTTCTCAGGAGGTGTTTTGGTTTTTGTCTTGCAATTGTACAAAGTCAATGCGACGCATACCAGCGCTGCAATACGTAAGGTTTTCATGTCTCTTTTTATTATTTTTTTAATAGTCATGCTTCAATAAGTTCAGCACAGGAATGAAACTCCTGCCTGACCGGCATGCAGGTTTGAAGATCAAAACAATCATTCTCCTATATGTATCAAGGATTATTTTAATCATGTCGGTTTCATCTTTTCTGTTTTATGCTATGATCTACCGCTGCTAATGTAAAAAATACATTTATTAAGGGTATCCTGCACTGTCCCGATTTTACCGTGTTATCCGTCAATCCGGATAGTGTAAGTCCCCGGAGGTAGTTCAGCAATGATTTTTCCCTGTTCCCGGCGATAGTCTGTTCCGCTGCTGTTTAATTTTTTCTTATTGATCTTCACTTTTTCTGCTTCTTCCCCGGGAAGGTGTACTTCTGCCGATGCGTCCGGCGGAACGGTTACCTGCCATTCCAGCTTCCTTCCTTTTTTGTGCCAATGGCTTCCGATCTGTCCTCTCACGGAATTATAGGTTGCGGATACTTTATCCAAACCACTGTTAAAGGCCGGCTTCATTATTATTTTCCCGAACCCCGGAAAACCCGGGGCGCTTTTAATTCCGGCGAGATCCTCGTAATACCACACCAGCAGGTCACCGAGCAGCATAACGTGGTTCTGTGAGTTCATTTTCGGGCTGGCGGTGTTACCGTTCCACAGTTCCCATATGGTTGTGGCCCTGTTTTCTACCATATAGCCCCAGCTCGGATACGTGGTATTGGAGGCCAGCTTATAAGCAAGGTCTGCCCTGCCGTAACGGGTAAGGGTTCGCATAAGGAATTGCGTTCCTATGACCCCCGTACTGATGTGACCGTTATTGGTTTTTTCTATGGTGCGGATGATGTTATCAAAAACCTCCTTCTCCCTGTTTTCCGGGACCATACCAAAGGTTAAAGGCAGAAGGTTTGCGGTAACGGTATTATTATCGTAATAGTTGTGCTCCGCATCGAAAAAACGTTGCTGAAAGGCCGTTGTCATTTTTTCCTTCAGGTTCTGATAATGCTCTAAATCTTTTTGCGGGGCATCGATAACACCGGCAAATTTTGTCATGAGCCGCAGAAGATGTACATAATAGGCCGTGGCCAGCAATACACCGTCTGTCTTACGTGCGGGGTCTTCGGAATGTATAAGCTCCAGGGACTCGGGGGGTACACACCAGTCGCCATACTTGTCTTTGGTCATAAGCCCTTCTTTGAGGTAGTTGGCTTCCATATATTGCATCCACTTTTTCATGGAAGGGTAATGGGCTTCCAGGGCCCTGGTATCTCCATAATGGGAATACAACATATCGGCTACCGTAAAATATGTAGCGGGCCAGGTGACATTATCCCCGTAATACCGCCAGAAAGCGGGGGCTACATCGGGAATGCCTCCGTCATCGGTCTGGGCCTTTTGTATATCGTCGAGCCACTTGGCATAAAGCGTGGCATTGCCAAAGACAAAGCTTTCCCCGTAGGCCCCGGTAGCGCGGTCCCCGAGCCAGGGCTGTCGTTCGTTGCGTTGCGGACAATCGACCGGCATTCCTTTATAATTACCTCTTATTCCCCAATAGGCATTCTCAAAAACCCGGTTGAGGGTGACATCGGAAGTTTCGAATGTCCCGGTTGTTTCCATCGCATCATACACTACTTCTCCTTTGAAGTTTTCCAAATCGGGATCGCCGGGAAAGCCCGTTATTTCCACATACCGGAAACCGTGGTAAACGAAAGCGGGATGCCATGTTTCTTCCCCGTCCCCTTTCAGGGTATAGACATCGGTTACTCTGGCATCGCGAAGATTTTCGGTATAGAGCGATCCGTCTTCCCCGAGCGATTCGGAAAAACGCAGGGTTACCTGGTCTCCGGCATTTCCGCTGACTTTAATACGCAGCCAGCCTACCATGTTCTGCCCCATATCGAGAATATACTTATCGCCCTTACGCTTTATGGCGACGGGATCTATCGTTTCCATAACACGCATACCCGGTGTCATCTGTGCCTCATAGAAACCGCCCGGCTCCTGTACGTAAGTGGCATTCAACCAACGGCTGTCATCATAACCGGCCCGGTTCCAGCCCGGCATTTCCCTGCGGGCATCGTATTCTTCCCCGTCGTATTCGTTATTGGTACGGATGGGGCCGTCGGCCGTGAGCTTCCAGCTTTCGTCGGTCTTAATGATCTCACGGGTCCCGTCGGTATACTCTATATCCAGTTGCATGGCCATTTTCGGGAAACCGAAAGTTTTTATCTTATAGGGCTTGTAATGCTGGCGCATGGTAAAGTACCTTCCGTTACCGAGTATGGCACCCAGGGCATTGATACCGGGTTGCAGTACGGCAGTGACATCATAGACGTTATACTTTACATTCTTAGTATAGTCGGTAGGTACGGGAGCCAGCACCTGGTCCCCTATCCTTTCACCGTTGATATACAGTTCGTACATGCCTAATCCCATAATATACACCCTGGCCCGGGCCACCTCTTTTTCCACTTCAATCTCTTTACGGAGATAGCGTGCGGACAAACGGGAAAACTGGTTTATACTGTCCCATCCAAAAGCTTTGTCCATACCAATCCACCGGGTGGATTTCCATTCGGCATAATTCAGTATTCCCATACTCCAGTAAGCCATATCGCTCCAGGGGCTTTCGCCTTCCGGTGTCCATACTTTTACCTTCCACCAGGCTTGCTGCTTGCTATGCAGGGGCTTGCCCCGATAAGGGACATACCATGCATTTTGGTCCTGTACCCTGCCGCTGTCCCAGAGGTCTGCTTCATTGTTTTCGAGCTTCTCACGGGTAGACGCAACCATGATCCTGTAAGCTGTGCGATGCCCGCCTGTTTTACCGGGCCGCAAGCGCCAGCTCAACCTGGGATGCACAACATCGATACCCAGCGGATCGGTAAGCATCTCACACCGGAGGTCGGTTATGGCGATACCGGGACCATCCGTGGCTGCAAAGATGGTAGTCAGGCTCACTAAACAGTATATCAGGCAAAGAATACGGATATGCATGGTGTTTGTATTTGTTTCTTATTCTTATATTTCTTTTTACACTACAAAACTTCCAAACTAGTGCTCGTTTAAGCAAGGCGGAAACGAGTACTTATTATAAAGTGCGTTTGCAACGCGCATGAAAGCCGGATAAATCGACACTCGTTGCAAACGAGCGCCAGATCGGTGCATGTTATTTGTTTTTATTCTGTTATAATCTTCTCCAATTGCCCGGTTGAAGCTATTTCCTTTCCGTTGCGGAATACACGAAAGCCTTTGCCTTTATGGTATTTCTCCCCGGTTTTATCCCACAGGATGGTGAGAATGTCTCCGTGATACAGTACATTATCCAGGCAAAACCAGTCCCATGTATCCCGAGGGATAAGCGGGCTCACTTCTATTTTGTTGTCTCCTCTCGGGCGTAGCCCTATAAGCCCGTTAATGATCAGGTCGTTAAATGTGGAATGATTATAATACCTGCTCCTTTCCCAGTCTCCCATAAGCCAGTACCCTGTGGTCTCGTCCAGGTATTCGCCGATATACGGCCTGCCACGATAATACTGGCTTTCGACATACAGGTTCATGTGTTTGAAATAATCTTCCTTATTTATGTAATCCTGCTTATACCCGTTGAGTACATTGGCCATGGCCGTCAGAGTCTGGGCAGTGGCAAAAGGCCATACGGCGCCGTCCCATTCGCAGGTTCCCGTACCGTGGGTACGGAAGCGGGGGCTTCGTCGTTCGGCGGTAGTAAGGCCGAAAGGAGCGAGAAAACCTTCCTCTTCTTTCACTTGCTGCCACGCTTCTTCATAACCCTTACCCTGTTCCGGGAGGTTAAAATACCAGGGAATAAATCCTATAGCTTCCCTTACGTTTGCTGAGCTATCGGCCTGTGTATAGGTTTCGAAAAAACGATCGGAACTGTTCCATAGGGTCTTTTGGATTAATTGTCGGAGGGTATCCGCTTTTGCATCGTACAGCCCCGCAAGCCCGGCATCGCCTTTCAGCCTGGCTATGCCGGCAATAGCCCGTGCATTACCATACATATAACTGTTTATGGTAGGACGTGCATTTCGCTCATGACGGCTCCCGCTCAGGGATTCTTCCATACCGTCCTTAACATCATTCTGCCAAAACAACCCGTCGGGACGCCCCCGGTCTTTTTCCCATGCCTTGTACTCATTGAGCAGGTCGGGAAGCATATCGAGAAGGAAATCCTTATCCCCGTTTACCAGGTAAAGATCATAGAGGGAAGATGCCGTCCAGCTGCTGAAAGAGCGTAATTTTTTCATGGGGGCCCCTTCATTTCCACGGTACCATACATGTACGTTCTGCTCTATATATCCGGGATTGTGCAACCAGCGGAATTCGCGAATGTGATGCCCGAGGGCACAACTGATGAGGTTGTACTTATCGGCATACGAACGCTCTACAAGGAACTCGGTAATACCATAGCCCCGGGGGGTGTCTTTAATATGTTTGCGCACACTCCACCAGCGGTAATAATACATTTCCTCGAAATTATCCTGCGGGCACTGGAATAAAGGGATATTCTCTTTCATCCATGCCCAGGCGCTGTCGTTGGGTATGGCCTGACGAATGTTCTCATCTTCCATACGGTTAAAATAGGCTGCATAATGTGCAAAATCTTCTGCTTTCAGGACAGCCGGTTTACCGGCCTGTCCGTCCGTACCGCAACTGAGTGTCGTAGTGATAATGGTGATGAAGATGTATTTAAGGATGGGTTTCATTTTTAGTTACAGGTTACAGGTTACAAGTTTCAGGTTTCAGGTAACAGGTTTTAAGTTTGGCCTTTGATAAACTCAGGATAAACTAAAGCGGAAGGGCAGGTTTTCAAAGCCTTTACGAAGGTGGCTGAGTGCTTCCGCCCGAAAGGCGGAAGTGTACCGAAGCCACCGTCCTACCCTCCATACACCGTATATGTTTTTCCTGCAACGGTTTGCAGGTCATATTCTTTATACCGGGGTAACTTTACCTTGTTTAGTTTAGACTTATCGGCTATAACCGGATCGGCTATATCGGGAACCGCGAAAAACGGGTTGGTGTTTTTCCCTTTTGCCCTTTTCAGGTTTTCTCCTTTTAACCCGGTTACGGAACGCAATCTCAGGTTCCCCCCGTTTCCGGATGTTATGGTGGCTTTGTGAAGCTTACCGTTTTTCCAGGTCATATCGAGTATAAACCCTCCGCGGGTTACGAGTCCTTTGACCTCACCGTCTTTCCATGCCGAAGGCAATGCCGGAAGCAGGTGCACGGCACCTTCCTGGCTTTGTACGAACATTTCGGCTATACCGGCTATGCAGCCGAAGTTACCGTCGATCTGGAACGGAGGGTGTGCGTCGAGCATATTGGCATAGGTTCCGCCACCCTTTTTTCCCGGGACTACCAGGCTGAGCTGATCCTGCAAAAGCTTATAGGCATGATCACCATCGAGCAGCCTGGCCCACAGGCACACTTTCCACCCCATAGACCACCCGGTGGATTTATCCCCACGAAACTTTAAGGATGTTTTTGCGGCATCGAACAGTTCCGGGGTGCGGAAGGGGGAAATCTGGTTACTGGGGAACAGTCCGTAGAGGTGCGACACATGCCGGTGTTTATCTTCGGGATCGTCCCAATCGTGCATCCATTCCTGCAACTGGCCGTGTTTTCCTATCTGCATGGGTGCAAGCCTGGCTTTAGCTGCGGCCAGCTGCGATATAAAGTCCCGGTCCGTACCCAATATCGCGGCTGCTTCGCCGACATGGGTAAACAGGTCGAACACCAGCTGGTTATCCATCGTAGTCCCTGCCGCTACGGACGCCTTTCCGTCGTTAGCAGCATGGGTATTTTCCGGGGAAACCGAGGGCACTACCACCAGCCAGCCATGCTCGGGGTGTGGTACCATAAAGTCAAGGAAAAACCGGGCCGATCCTTTCATTACAGGGTATATTTTTTCCAGGTATTCTTTGTCTCCCGTAAATAGATAACGGTCCCATAAGTCCTGACAAAACCACGCTCCGCCGGTGGGCCACATTCCGGATGCAGCCATGTCTATTGCCCCGGTAAAGCGCCATATATCGGTGTTGTGGTGCAGTACCCAACCGTCGGCATCATACATGACCCTGGCGGTTTCTTTCCCGCTTTCGCTCACTTCTACGGCCATCTGTACAAAGGGTTCGTGCATTTCGGTGAGATTGGTGGAGTGTGCCGGCCAGTAGTTCATTTCGGCATTGATATTTACGGTGTATTTACTTTCCCAGGGCGGAAAAAGCATATCGTTCCATATTCCCTGCAGGTTGGCGGGTTGTCCGCCCGGTTGTGAACTGGATATCAGCAGGTACCTGCCGAATTGAAAATAGAGGGCCGCAAGCTGCGGATCGGACACTTCCGAAAAGTTCCTGATCCGTTGATCGGTAGGTAGTTTTGCGGCATCGGTGATACCGAGATCGAGAGATACCCTGTCCATAAATTTTCGGTAATACGCGATATGTGCGGAACGGATATTGTCGAAATCTTGAGCCAGGGCTTTTTGGAGAAGGTTCCTACTCTTTTGCTCCTGGTCTACGGACAGTTCTTTATAGTTCTTAAAATTGGTGGCTATGGAGATATACAGGGTAGCTTCGTCTACGTTGTCGAAACTCATAATACCGTTCTGTACAGTAATTTTTCCTCCCCGGTGCGTTGCCGCCAGCCGCCCCATAAATTTGACTCTTCCTTTTTGCCCTTCTACCGTACTGCTAACCCCAGAAAGGACTAGCTGGTCTTCGTTGGCATAAGGGTCGGTATGATCGAACGGACTGTTCATGGAAAGATTACAGGTAATACTTCCCGGTTTGTCAGCAGAGAGCTTAACAGCTATAACATCGGTCCTGAAGGCGGTAATAATCTCTCTCGTATAGGTTACATCGCCCGCTTTATATTTTACGGTAGCCGTAGCATTGGCAATATCCAGGTCCCGATAATAATCGGTATACGCCGCATGCCCGGGAAAGGAAATATACAAACTGCCAAAGGTCTGGTAAGGCATCCCGTTATTGGTTGTAGCCATCATTTCCTTGTTGACCAGGGCGTCGGCTTCCTTATATTTCCCTTCGAAAATAAGTTTCCTCACCTCGGGCAATGCCTTCAGTGCTTCGGGATTGGCATTGTTATTCGGCGATCCGGCCCATATGGTTTCTTCATTCAGTTGAAGGCGCTCCATGGCAGGATCTCCGAATACCATGGCCCCGAGCCTGCCGTTTCCGAGCGGAAGGGCTTCATTCCAGTTCGATGCCGGTTTGTCGTACCAGAGTTTCATGGGGTTTTGCGGGGATTGTGCATACGTAGCAAGAGCTCCGGTACAAAAGATTAATAGTAGTACGATGTGTGATAGTTTCATCGGGATTATTATTTATGTATGTTTTTGAATTTATTCTGTCTTTCGAGAGGCACCCCTCTGTCTTCGGCATTTCCCCTGAGGGGAAGAACTTTTATCTTTTCGATAGTTTTTTGTGATTTGTAAATTCCGAAGTGTTATAAGAACTTGTTTGAGTTGAATTCAGAATTCTTAAAACTTCGTCATTCGATATTCAGTATTCATCATTCGTTATTCCTTAAAGTACAAACTAATGGTTTATTTGTTGTTATTGTATTTTTTCATTTTTTTCTCCGAAAAGTTTATATAGTGCATTAATATCTTTTATGGCATTTTCCGGTAGTCTTTCCCCGTTGTCCCCGAATACTTTCAGGGTGTTCTCTTCTTCTATCACGCAAACGGATTCGTCTATTTCACCTTTGCTGTTCTGTACTTTTTTCAGGTCCAGACCGAGGTATTCTGCCATAAAACGATACACGGCCATTCGTTTGGATTTCCCGTAATCGTGACCTTCGTCGGGGAGATGGGCATTGGTAACGCGGTCTTTCTCTCCATAAAAACCATATGTGCGTTGTATGAAAGGAAACTCAAGCCCGGGTACGGCCTGTGTCCAGTCTTTTCCGTCAGATACGATGAGTTGTGGCCCTGGTGCTGCCATAGCGGCAATTTCTGCATTATTGGTACCGTCACCACAGAGGTGCAGGGGCTGGCCGCTCTCGCAGGGACAACCGCCGGAAAAATGAGAGGAAACCATAACTACGGGTGCAGACGCCTTTACCCTGTCGTCCAGTGCGGTGAGGAACATGGTATGGGAACCTCCGCCGGAACCTCCGGTAACTCCTACCCGTTCCGGGTCGGCATGCCGCAGGGTAAGCAGGTAATCCAGTAAACGCATGCCGTCCAGTACCTGTATGGTTGCCGCAATACTGTTGTGATGGTTTTCGTAAGGAAACTGCAATTGCGATTCTCCCCAACCAAACAGGTCAAAACCGGCCACTATAGCACCCATTCTCGCCAGGGTGGCACAACGTACCTGCTGGCTTTCCCGGTACCTTCCCTGGCCGAAATGCCCGTTGGGGCATATGATAACCGGGTGTTTTCCCTTCAGGGGATATGGTTTGTATACGGAGCCCGTGGCATATACTCCCGGGAGTATTTCAAGTGCGATATTTTCCACGCTATAGCCATCGTATATTCTTTTTTTGGTAAGAATAGGTTTGGTTCCGGGTGCTTCCGGGGCCTTATCGAGCCACAGGGCAGCATACATACAGCTTTTAAGGGAGTCCCTGCGTTTTTCCCAGCTCTCTTTATCACTATACAGGGTCTTCAGGTATTGCAGACGCTCTTCCCCCACGTTTACGGAACGCCGGGGATATTCGAACTTCCTGATGATGTAAACGGAATCGGACTCCTTAAAGAAAGTCAGGTCGAACGGGGCGAGGATATTGGTAAGGGATATTTCAGGATGTCCGTAGCGTATACGCCAGTCAGCATAGTCAAGGTTCTTGTCTTTCAGAAGTCCTCTTTCATCTTCAATATTTACATTAAATATACGCTCTATTTTATTAATAGTGTGCAAAATAGGTTGGTTATATTTACTATCGGAGTTTTGCGAAAACAATTCGCTGCCATATGCCAGAAGGAACAATAGTAATAAAAATGTCCTTCTTCCGGGCACAGCCTTCCTGCATTCTTTTTTTATCTTTTTATTGTCTTTCATAAGCTGTCTTTATGTGACGGTTCCCATGTATATTCTACCGTATATTTTCCTGAACCTAGATGGAACGAAGGCAGGTCACTATCGGTTAACCGGTCTTCTTCCCGTATGGTTTTCCCGTTCAGGGTTATCCCTTCGGGCCGGGCCCCGGGGAGTTTTACCGTTGCCGTGGTATTTGCCGGGATTTCGAATGTATACTTCACGGTGTTCCCTTCCCGGTGCCATTCGGAATGTATGGGGCCGTACATGGAATTGTACCCGGCTTTTACATATGTTAAATCGTCCGCAATTTCGGGTTGCAGGAAGAAATGACGGAAACCGGGTTTTTCTTTATCCGGGACGATGCCCCCAAGGCTGCGGAAAAACCATTCTTCTATCTGTCCCATCATAAAATGGTTTAGGGAATTTCCTTTGCGGGGGTCCCACTGCTCGGTAAGTGTTGTTAACCCAAACCTGATCTGGAACCCGTAACCGGGAGTATCGTAATGGTTGTGCATTTTATACAGCACGTCGTTATATCCGTTACGGGCAAGTACCTGGTACAGGTAGCGGTTTCCCACGTCACCGGTAGTCAGGCGATACCCGTGTTTCCGGATATCGGCCAGGAGGTTCTCCAGCACTTTCTGCCTGTTCTCTTCTTTTACGATATCCATAAAAAGCGGTACGGCATTACTGAACTGGCTGCCGGTGCCGTACTGTCCCGTTGCGGGGTCGAAAAACTCCCGGTTGAAAGCCTTGCGGATCGTTTCTGCAAGATTTTTATATTTTCGGGCATCTTCTGTTTTACCAAGCATCCCGGCTGCCCTGGCAACCAGTTTGGTCCCCATGAAATAATGGGATGTGGCAGACAGGGCAACAGGACTGTTTTTGGAATATCCTGCGGCATGCTCACCGTAATCGTACCAGTCTCCCAGCCCGTGCGATACGATATGGTCTGTGGCGGTAGTCGTAAGGTAATCGACATACTTTTTCATTACGCGGTAGTACTTTTCTATAAGGGATGCATCGCCATAGTATTCGTAATACATCCAGGGCAGCATAACTCCCGCCACTCCCCATTCGGGCGAATCGGAAAAATCCCCTCCGAAAACAATATATTCGGGTGCTATACTGGGAATGAGCCCGTCCGGCCGTTGCGCATCGGCTATGTCCTGCATAATCTTCGGGATAAAGGTCCTCAGGTCGTAATTGTAAATAAGCCCCGGGCCGTTAAGGTGGGTTTCTTCGAGCCAGCCGAGCTTCTCGCGATGCGGACAGTCGGTAAAAACACTCTGGAAATTACTTTTCACGGCATTGTCGATAAGCTGGTGTGTACGGTTGAATATTTCGTTGGAAGAAGTAAAGCTACCGGTGTTTTCGGCGGAATTATATACAAAGAGCGACTTTACACCGGAAATGGTGGGCAGGGTGTCGTTGCGGGCTTCAAGGTAATTGGCTCCTTCGAGCTGGACGTACTGAAAACCATAATAACTGAACCTGGGGCGCCATGTTTCTTCGCCATCTCCCTTCAGGGTATATTGATAATAGTATGGCTTTCCGGAACCACCCTGTGCCACGGTACCGTCATCTCTGCGTGATTCTCCTACCCATATGCGTACGGTCTGTCCTTTTTTGCCTTTTACTTTAATTTCGGGAAAACCGGATATGTTCTGTCCCATATCCAGTACATATATACTGGGAAGGGGTTCGGTCTGTTCTTTTACGGTATACTCCCGCAACACTTTTACCGGTGGTGCGGTCTGCGGCCTTAATGTTCCTTCTGGGGCTTCCTGTATCACTACAGCTTTCCAACCGGTATCTACGAACCCGGGACGGTCCCAGCCGGGTTGTTCGAGCCGGGCATCGTAATCTTCACCTCCGAAAATACTGTTGAATACTACCGGGCTGTAATCGTATTTCCACGAACCATCGGAACGGACCACCTGTTCGGTTCCGTCTGTGTAGGTGATCTTCAGGCGGAAAAACAGGGTGGGCGGGCCAAAACTGACATAAAATTTGGAATATCGTCCTGCCAGGGTGTTGTACATGCCATTGCCGAGCATCACCCCCACGACATTTTCACCTTCGGCCAGCTGTGCGGTAACGTCATAGGTGTTGTAATACACGGTTTTATCATAGTCGGACCATAAAGGGGCAAACTCACTATCTCCTGTTCTCTCCCCGTTGATAGTGAGTTCGTACTGCCCCAATCCACTTATGAAAACTATGGCTTCTTTTACTTTTTTATCGTTTTTCCACGTTTTTCGAAGCAGGATACTTCTACCGGCCAGGGAGTCGGCGGCGGCAACAATGGAATCTCTTTTTTTCTTTTTAAGGGTCGGGGTATGGAAGTCCCGGCCCTCAGGCAGCCGGCTGTCCTCTTTCCGGATTGCCCCTATCCAACCGGCTTTCAAGGTATTTTGTTCCGGGGCCTGGTACCAGGTGTTTACCGCACTCCAGGGAGATTCGTTCCCCCGGTTGTCCCATATTTTTACTTTCCAGTAATAATACTGCTCTTCCTGCAGGGGATTGCCTTTAAAAGGCACCCACTGGCTTTCTGCCGTGTTTACCGTACCGCTATCCCATACATCACCCTCTCCTTTTTCCAGTTTTTCCCTGGTGGTGGCTACCAGGATGCGATAAGCGGTTTGCAGGACGTCTGTTCCGGATGCCTGTAACTGCCAGCCCAATCGGGGATGTTGCGTATTAATGCCCATGGGGTTTGTCCCTGCTTCACAGGTAAGCCGTACCGCCTCCGGGAAAGTGCCTTCGGCTTCTCCGCATGCCGAT
>NZ_RJTM01000044.1 GCF_003725735.1 Sinomicrobium pectinilyticum
AAAACCTGTACAGGTTAAAACAAGGATAATATGTCTACAGAATGCTTTCATCAAAAATTCTCAGTGGTGAGGGATTCCAGCAGAAATGCTGCTTCGGGTATTTGTTTACCGGTACCGGGCAGGTCTTCGTAATTATCCGCCGGCGTATCCGGGGTAGGGAAATGCCGTTGTTCACCCGTACGGAACATGATCCTGCTGAATTCTGCCGTGGGGGCATAGAATATCCTGGTCCCCTTATCTTCTCCGTTGATCTTCATGGTGTAGGAGCGCGTAGTTGCATCGAGGGCCATTTCTATGGTATAACTCCGGTTTGCCTCGTATTCCAGCAGGTTCTTAAACCGGGCCCCTGCCTTGGTTTTTAATATGCCGTCCTCGTCAAAAATAAGCCGCACCGACGGTAATCCCTGTTTGTTCTGGAACTCGATTTGCAGGAGTCCCTTGTCGTTCTGCCGGGGCACAACGGTAAAGGAAGTTTTTAAACGGGCCGTTTCGGGGATTACCCGCTCTGCCCTTGCGTAATCGAAAGCGTCTTTGTCCCGGAGCGACAGGTATTTTTTACCGTCTTTTCCTTTTTCTATACCTACGGGCGCAAGTACGAGGTCATAAATGTTCCAGTTTCTGAGTTCTTCTCCGCCGGGCAGTTCATCAAAGACATCTGCCGCATGGTTTTTTGCCGTATCGGTTAATGGTACGGGTACCGAGGCCACCCATATGTCTTCTTTGTTCACGCTGTAGGTTACCCACAGGTTTCCGTCGGGAGGGGTACCGTTACCTTCTGTTATTCCTCTTACATACTGCGGGCCGTAGGACTTGTAGTTTCCTCCGTAACGCATAGGGGTGATCTCCCCGTGAACAAGCATAAGATCGGTATATTCGAGGCCGTCTTCACTTGTGGATACGGCCAGAGGCCAACGGTATTCGGAGGGATTGTAGACCGTAGCGAATTTGCCGTCTGATGTTTTTTGTCCCCATATCTTGGCATTGCTGTTTACAAAGCCGGGGCCCCTCAGGGGATGATATTCCCAGCTTTTGCCACCATCGTTGCTTATGGAGGTCAGCGCATGTTTCCACAGCCCTACGACCCTGCCGTCATCGAGATGGTAATAACTGAATGCCTTAAACTGTTTTTTCAACGGAATAAGCGGATCGTCCCGATCTGCTTCTTCTACCCATTGCTGCATCATCAAGGGTTCGGACAGCAATTCATCGCATGCTTTTACAAACCCCTCGTCATCGCTTTCGGTATAGAAGGGGTAAGCAGATTTCGAAGTGTCCCATGATTTGTTATACCTGATAAAATATACAGGGCCGAAAGTACCGTCCTTGTATATCTCCCTTACGGCACGGCCTATCCCCTTCCCGTCGTTAGGATCGTCCTTTTTGTCCAGGGCAATACCGTAATAAGCGAGAGTAAGCAACCGTCCGTCCGAAGCTGTATAGAATCCCATACGCTGGTGCATAACGGCATCGAGATTCCTGGCAACCCCGTCACGTCCTTCTTTTTTCCACCCGTCCGGGATACGGTACGGCGGGAACAGTACCTGCGGTTTCCCCCAGTTTTTTCCGTCAGGCGATGTCACGAGAAAGGTTTGTCCGGGCGGAACATGCTCACCTACCGGGTCACTGAGATATTGTAAGAAAAACGTGTTATTCCAGTAGGCCAGGTTGGGCGCGTGGTTGTATGTCCATCCAAAACCATCGGCCTGGCCGGGATGTTCCCGGCTGGCCCGCATCACCTGCCTAGCATGTACGCCTACTGCCAGGGGCAACTGCCCGTGATGATAATCGATATTGGAGAAGGTTTTACCGGTATAATGGACGGTATCCTGCGTTTTCCGGGTTTCTTTTTTATGTTTTTCCAGCAGCCCCTGCAATACTTCCCGGGAAACGGTACTGATGGTCCCGTGTTTATGCCCTTCGGGCAGACTGATCTGCTCGTGTATATCTTCGAAAGACCGGAAATCGGTAGTGGAAACAGCCCCGTAACTCTTGTCCCCGTACTGATCGTAATAGATAAGCCATTTGTTATCTTTCTGCAATACGGTGGGCCCCTCCGTAAGGAAATCCGTTAAAGGTTCGGAAATATTATCGAAAGGCCCGAGCGGCGTTTTACCGAAAGCTACTCTTATGGCCCTGACGGGACGGGTATTGTCCTTAAGTACCAGTACGTAATCGTCTTTTCCCCTGCGGACGATCACGGCATCTATGACGCTAAACCCGGGATCGAGAAAAAGTTTCGTATCCGAAAAGGTTTTGAAGTCCTTCGTGGTCACATAATACATACGATGGTTATTCTTCTCTTCTTCTTCCCCTTTTTCAAAGCGGTGCGGTATGGTAGATGCCCAGATGATAATATACCGGTCTTCGTCTTCGTCATAAAAAATTTCAGGCGCCCAGACATTCACCACATCGGGCTCGTGCTGCATGACGGGGATATATTTTTGTCCGGACCAATTAATCAGGTCACGCGAACTGGCATAGCCAAAGCCGTTACCTCCCTTCCACTCCGTGGTCCAGACCATATGGTAAGTTCCGTCGGGACCTTTGACGATGGAAGGATCACGCATAATACCACTTTTTCCCGTCCCCGGTTTCAGGTAAGGGCCACCGAGATCTTCCCACTGGTACCCGTCTTTGCTGTAGGCCAGGTAGAGGCCGTCGGTAGCAGGTTCGCGGAACGAGGTGAAAATATATATTTCGTCATCTTTTCCTGTAGTGCAGGAAAAAAGGAAAAACAGTGCAAATAAGCTATATATAAAGCGGGTCATTTGTCTATTCTTTATTAGTGCCTTTACATTGCGGGGCACATGATTTTTTGTTGGTTTTATGTTTTCTGAGGGACACTCCTCTGCCTGACGGCATCTCCCTTCAAGGGGAGAGGTTTATTCTCTTGATTAAAGAACTGAATTGGGGACACCTCCGCCTTTACTTCGGTTAACTCAGCTACCACGGCACCTCCCCTGAAGGGGAGGAATTCTTCTTTTAATATCGAATTATCTCATTGCCTCATTATCAAATTTACACCGAGGTTAAAATGAGTACCCAGTCGTTGCCGTCTTCTTTTTTCCCGGGCGGGTCGAACTCCTGTTTCCCGGTGTTGTCGAATGTCCCTATATCCTGCATCTGTCCATCGCGGGGACTGTACCATTGTGCTTTGACCTTATCGCCTTTTATTTTCCCCATATTGAGGGTGATGTTTCGTCCGTTGTAGGTATATACCAGGGCATAATCCGTTCCACGTGTGGCGGTCTGGTAATCATACCGCTCCCCCTGGTCGGCCACGAGGGACTGGTCGGGAACTCTTTCGAAATAGGGAAACCGAAGCATTAATGCTTTCAGGTACTGCATCTGTTCTGCCCCGGGGTCGTTGATCGCATCGGTCCAGTACTTCTTGTTCCCGTAAGCGCCTTCTTTATCTACGGGCCGGTGCATCTGCATAACGGCACTGTGTCCGTAAGTATACCCTGCCGCCCCGGCAAAAACGGACCAGTACCCGTACCGTCTTACGTCCTTGTCTTCCCAGAACGGTTCCTGCGGGTCGTGCAGGCCCTGTGGTATGCCTTCATAGGAAGGTTCGCCGTCTACGGTAGGCTTAACGGGTTTCCTGTTATAGTCCGCCTGTACGTACCGCCAGTTATCTTCGCCGTACTTTCTTTCGCTGTCGTCCTGGTCATATCTCCTGTGGCCGGACTGGAACATATTGAAATCGAGCCAGGACTTGTCGTGGAACCAATCGGATGACTGCATACGCCCCCTGGGATGGAAGGTAACCAGCTTGTCCGGGTTTTCCTTTTTCAGTGTTTCTCCTATGGCATTCCACACGTCGGTATATTCGTTCCCGAAGGTATCGCCCCCGTCCAGCCAAATGATATTATTTTTGTCCTTATACCTTTCGGCAAGAAAAGATGCGTATTTACGGGCATCTCCGACCTCTACTTTTCCTGCCTTTACATTGGAACCCCACACAGGAACAAGTGCCATGTACAGGCCTTTCTCCTCCGCACTTTCTACAGCATAATCGACATGATCCCAGAAATCGTATTCTTCTTCGTTTTCAAAGCTATTACCGGGTGTAACAACGGGCAGGGCCACATTCTGCTTTATCAGGGCGGTATCTCCGTAGACATTGACGGCATCAAGGGAATGCAGCACCATTACCTGTATAACATTGAATCCCTTAACTTTACGATCTTCGAGATATGCGTCTGTTTCTTCCCTGTTCAGCTTATTGAACAGTAACCATGCGGTATCTCCGAGCCAGAAAAAAGGTTTCCCGTCTTCCGTGGCAAAAAAGCGCCGGTTACCGGATATTTCCAGTTTGGCAACATCCTGATCCTGTACTGCTACAGTGGTTTCTTTTGCTTCCTTTTCTTTTTTCTTTTCCTTATTGTTACAAGAAAAGGCTGTTAGGGTCATTACAGCAGTTAACAGCAGGTATGTACTGCGATATTTCCGGGTCATGTTCTGTTATCTTTTTACGATGAATATTAGTTTGTCGGTTTCGTCTATAGTATGCCTGCGCCCTCCGCGCAATGTACTTTTCCTAGTGGTTTTGCCATCGGACAGGCCCACCTGGTACAGATCGTAATTCCCCCTGTAGTTTTCCAGGTTGAGCTTATAGGTTGCTTTATCCTTGAAATACAGCAGGTAACTGTTTCCTTCTTCCTGCAGTACCCATACGGATTCCGGAGCACTTTCTTCTACGGTCATTTGCGGAAGGGCGGTATAAAACCGGGGTAAATCCACTTCGGGAATTGCGGGCAGCGAGCCTCCGGCCATTAAAACAGGCCAGCCGAACCTTCCGGAACCGGGAGTGGAATAGATCACGGCCTTACCGGGGTATTTACGGCGATATTCGCGTACTGCACGATACACCTGTTCCGGGGTCTCTTTGCCTGTTTTCATTTTCCGTGCGTGTTGCCGCGGAGCGAGATTTTTGCCTCCGGGGGGTGCATAGGCACTACCGTCCTCTTTGTAATACCAGTAACGGATATCTATGATATCTACCACAGCGGAACGCTTCTGGTCTTGCAGTATGGCATCCTGTACGTCTTTGGTGGCACTAAGGCCTGTCCATTGGTCCCGGCCACTTTCTTCTTCCCACCGGGCCACCACATCGAGCCAGAATTCCATGAAGTGCAGGGGCCCGGTATACTCGGCACTGGTAAGCTGGATAACATTGCTGTTCCCTGCAAAGTTTTCCAGCCCCTTGCGTATGTATTGTTTGTGAAGTTCTCTCCGGACCGGGTGGTTTACATCGTAAAACTGTTCGGCCAGGAAGATGCGTTTATCCCCTGCATATGGGGGTGGTTCGGGAAAGCCTGTATGGTTTATATTATTAGCAGGACGCCAGGGCGAATCGGCCCAGTGGGCCCCTGCTTCGAGTATGTTGTGCTGAAAATACTGCTGGTGTACGAGCAGCTTGCCTTGTTGTTCTGCCCTATCGGCAAAGCTTTTGAGCCTGTTCCAGTACCAGTCGTTATAACGGGTAAGGTCGTATTTACTTAGCCTGTCCCACGCTTCTCCTTCTCCGCTGCGTAAAAAGGGTTGTTCGTAAAAGGGCGGCCATCCGTCACCGTTGAGACGACGTACACGTTCGTGATCATCTCTTCTGCGATCGTACCAGAGCCCGTAATTGTGTTCTATACCTGCTACATTATTGGCAGCCATATAAGACACCACTTCGTCCAGGTTGTCCGTATAGCCCGTACCTGTATAGCCGGGTGAAAAACGGGTAATATGAGGAGCAGCCCTGTCTATCTCCCTTTTACGCAGGCTGCCGCGCCACCATTGGACGGTGTAGCGTGTCCCGGTCAGGAGCTTTTCTCCGAAAGTAAGCCAGCCGTTTTGCAATTGTATTTTTCGGGAAACGGGTACTGTTTTTTCAGATGAGGAAGAAATAAGGTCTTCTGCCTTTTTAATGTTGTGATGTTCTGTAGGTATGGGATTTCTCTCCGAAGCCCTGCCTATCCAGCCGGACAGTTCCGTATTTTTCTGTGCCGCCAATGCGGTGAGTTCGGCTGCCTGTTCTATAGTGGGACTGGAGGAAGGCTCGGTACCGAGATCTATGATGTACGGATCGTAAGGCAGTTCTCCGAGCCGTTCTTCCAGCTGGCTGTAGTAGAGACTGCGTGGTGAGATATGACTATTGACATCTTTCCAGTGACCGTTTCCTGAAAATTGTCCCCATACTCCAAAAGCCCAGTTCCGGGAAGTCGGCGGGCTGTAACATTCTATTTTGGAAGCAGAGCTCTCCCAGAACACGCTGTTTGAAGCTGTCCACCCGGCTCCCCTGCCTGCCTGTTCGCGGTTTTTGAGGCTCAGGGCACGACCATCGATCTCCATAACATCAAACAGGACACCTGAAGCCCAGCTACCGATGGTTCCGCTAAAGCTGTAGGGTAAATACGCCTTGCACTGCACAAAGGCATTAGGCCCCGGAGTGCCGAACCCGCCTACGGCAAAGTCGTGATAGCCGTATTCGGAATAGCAGCGTTGGAACAGGGTTTGCTGTCCTTCGGTATAAAAGGTATACCGCCGCGGTTCGCCTATTTCGGAAACGGGATCGAGGGATTTACAGTCTTCTACGGTAACTTTCTTTACGGTGGAAAGGAGTTTTACGGCGCCCCCTGCAAAATGTTCGAAAGTCACCTGGCGTACCCAGCTATCGGTTATGTTTTCCATAATAATACCAAACCAACGGTGCTGTTCGTCCTTTTCATTGCGGGTATCGTATGCGGATACCAGCCTGAGGTTCTCCACTCCGTTATGCGAGGAACGCCCCGTCCAGGTGTAGGGTATGACTTCTGCCGGGCCGTACTGCGGGTCCAGGGCCTCGGTAAGGGGTACGTCTATTGTTATCGTATTACCGTTAACTTCGGTTATCTGCCTGTCCCAGAGGATGTCTACATCTCCCGGCTTCCATCCTATCCACCCGGTCTCTCCGCCGAATTCCTCCATCTCAAGTGTTTTTATCCAGCTATCGGCAGATATCCTCCGGATGTATATTTTATCTCCTGCTTTCAGTCCTTTTGTGCTTACCAGGGGAATTTCGGTTGCATTTACGGGTACAAAAGTATTGGCTGTAGCAATGGTATCGCCGTATTGCCTGTTGTCCTGCCCCTTTATATTGATAAGGGGCTGTCTTATTTTTCCTGCCCCCGATAGTATCGTGCCACCGGGCCCGGGGCCACTGCCCCGCAATACAACGCCACTATAGGGCATTTGTAATGAGCCATGTACGGAAAAGGTTCCTTTACCGAGTAATACGGCCCCGCGGAAACCGTTTTTGTCGGGTTTCAAACTAGCTACATAGTCTATGGCGGATTGTATACCTGCGGTGGCATCGCCTTCTGTTACGGGCACAAAAATCCGTGCGGGCACATCGGGTACGGGCTTTTCGGATGCCATATAACCACAATAGGAAAAATCGGGGATGCGATTACCTTTCTCATCCCGGGTATACACGAGTTGTCCGTCATCTCCTTTTCGGATATCCGGATGTTTTACCTGGGCACAGATGGTAAAACAAAAGAAAAAGAAGGATGATAAGAGTAGACTCCATCCCCGAATATTGTGGTGAGTAAACATTAACGTATGAGGTGGGTTATACATTGCTTCGTGTTACTATTACTGCAAAAAAGACAGTAGAAGCCGGCAGACAGTTATACCAAGGCACACTGCACTGCCAACTATCTATTGCCTACACAACTAACTACTAACTCCAGATCTTTTTGTATTTTCTGCTTACTTATTATTCGCCTGAGCTTCTCTTCTCTTCTTCCATTCTTCCCCGGCCTTCTTCAGGTTATAGCCCTGTGCCGAGAGATAATTGTTTATCTTCCCTTTGTACTCTCCGAACCAACCGTGTTTCTCCTTGGACGACCCGGCATTCATGGCATGTTCTCTTGCTTCTGTAAGATAGGCTAAAATGGTGTCTTTTTGTGCCTGGGTAAGATCGGGGAGCATTTCCTGAAAAGCACGGTATGTTTTGGGCAAAACGCCATAGGTCATTCCGTCCTTTACCCCGGTTACCTGGTTGGGAGTAAGTTCGGAATTCAGCTTTTTAAGATATGATTTATGCAGCCTGGCAATGGCCTTGTTTGATTTTTTTTCTATTTTCTTTGCGGCCTTTTCTTTTTCTTCTTTGCTTCCCGTCCCTTCTTTCACGGCTTTGAGCTTTTCGTCGCGGGCATCGTGAATAACACTGAGATCACGGTATTGTTGTGCTATGATATCTCTTACCCGAAGTTGTTTTCCGGCATCGGAAATCCCCAGGTCATTTACTATTTTTTCCGCACGTTCATTCGTCACTTTTATATAAGCTTCATCGAATTTCTGCTGGGCAAAAACGGCTCCTGCAAATAGTAAAAATGCAACGGTACACCAGCTTTTTATATATTTTTTGTGTATTGGACTCATAATTAAGTTTTTATTTAATTAAATATATTCAAATATTTGATTTAAAATTAATTACA